>CAJTTE010000005.1:40781-79937 GCA_910579265.1 uncultured Ruminiclostridium sp.
TGTATCTTTTTTGAGGAATCGCTCCGCTTCGCTTCGCTCTTCTGATGATATAATATCATACGTTTGACAAAGATATACGGTTATTCCTCTAATGCTTAACATAAAGAAGCGAAACACTATTTATGTTCTGCATTCCCTAAAAGAGCATAAATAGCTTGACATAGATCACTTTAAAAAGCAGCCGCTGAAACGGCTGCTTTTTTTGAGCCTTAACAAAAAACCACCCCTAAGAGGTGGTTTACATCCGTCCTTAAAGAAGTACCGTCTTATGCCTGAAGGCATAAATATGAGACGATCAGAACCGTAAACGGCGGTGCATGAAATGCGCCCTACATCTGACCGTTGACCGTCCCGTCCGGCTTTGCTGTTTTCCCTTAAAACAGGAAATATTATTTTTTCTTTATAAGCTTTAGTTTTATATTTCTTCTGTCTGCGATCCTTTGGAACACCTCTGCCGCATACGAACATTGTGCCTTAAATGGTAGTGCAGACAATTCCTTATTGGATTGTATTTGCCTCATTGCTTCTTGTAGCTCCGAAAGTTCTAATAAGTTGACCGCCACACAAAAGAAATTTTTTCTGCGTCCGTCATTATAATTAGAAAGCAAGTGGGAAAGAATAAGTCTTTTTTTCTGTTGTTCAAGATTATATTGCTCGATTCCTATGCTTTGCGCTTTTTCTAAATCTGCCTTTCGCCTCCTATGAGTGATAAAAGAATCATATTCATCGATGTGTTGATATTTTTCGCATGGATATTGTTTGCATTCATGACAATATTCAATCATTCCATGTTCAAAACTGCATTTCGCAATCTTACAGGATTGATTACCATTACCGCAACCGCCGCAGTACTCTCCTAACAACATAGGACACAATCCGCAATTCAATCCGCAAAGAGAAAATAATTGATTTTTACGTCTAAAATTTTTCATATTATCAGACTGGCAAATCCCTGTTTTTTCTATATTAATTTCCTATATTTACTATGCAACTATATTCTCTATCGCAAACACTCATCTATATATTCCATAGGTACGTCCATGCGCTCTGCTACCTGCTCCGGTGTCATTCCTCTGTCTATAAATCTTTTACAAACCGCTTTCATATTTTCGCCTACTTCGATAATATGCCTGTCCGGGTCATAGAAGCGGACCACACGCTGTCCCCACGAATGCTCCTTGATCGGGTGAACATATTGAACATCACATTTCCCGAGGTTTTCCGCAAATCTATCAAAATCATCTTTCTCAAAATAAATTTCAAAGTTATTGCCTCCGAAAGAAATATCTTTTGAGCCAATAAATTCCTTGTATGTTTCCAGCGTCTGCAAGGCTAAACCGCCTGTTAAGGTCTTATTTGCACCAAAGTCCGTGACTACCCGAAGCCCCAAAACTCTTTTATAAAATTCAACGCTTTTATCCATATCCGTTACAACTAACATAGGATTCATCATGTACCTGCACACTTTCATAATAATCAGAGCGTTTTCAATGCCTTTTCGATTTCTGCCATATCCTTTTTCTATCAATGGACGTATACCGTCTTTGTACTTTGATGGATCAGCGCCTTGCAAAAAAGACAATATTATCGGGATATACTGTGGTTTTGCCGATCTCACCTGTGAAAGAGCTTTTTTGTCACTATGTCCGATGCGGAGCTTATTATCGGTTTCCCTGATTTGCCCCGACACGAAACCCGATAAAACTTTCGCAAGCTTTTTGTTGATATCTGCTTTTGTCGTTTATATTCAACATAAAATACATTTATCCGGTCATTGGCATCATATGCTTTCCGTGAAACTCAATTTCTTAACCTTTTTATAAGCTTATAAAGAACCTCACTTTCTGAAACCAACGGTGAACTGTGAGCAAAAAAAACAATTCCTCCGCACGGAGCCTTGATTTCTTCAAGAACCGTATTTTCATAGGGATGAAGTATCTCGGCCATGATCTCACCCTGTGTCACTTCGTCACCCGGTTTCTTTATACTTCTGTAAAAGCCTCCCATAGACGATCTAACAGGCATAAGGGCATCTTCCTCAAGAGTAGTTGCCATATAGCCGCCATGACACTGATACTTTATTATACCCATTCTTGAAAGAAATCTTAAAACAGAAGCTACGGCAACCTCTGCGCTTTTATCGTCTATATTCTCGGTCTCGTTGGTATAAACCGAAAAAGCGCTGGTATTATTCATTTGCCAGTTGTAATTCAATGTGGCCTCGTCAAAGGAACGCGGTTTTCTGAGTATAACATAAGGAAGCCCGAAAAGGTTGGCCAAACTGGTATTTTCCTTTCCTGTTTCCATCATTCTCACATGTGGGACAAAATCACCCGGTACATAAAACGATGCAAACTGAATACCGTATTGATAACCGCTAACGGCATTAAGAAGCTCGGCCGCAATTCTCTGAGTAGGCTCGCCGAATATATTTCCCGGAAAATCTCGGTTAATATCTCTGTTATCATTGCACCAGAATCGGCTTCCGATATTTACGGAAAAAGGATTTACACATGGTATCACCGAGATTTCATGATCATAGCTTATTTTACATTGCTTTTCCAACTCGCCTAAAGCCTTTATGAGCTTTGAGCATATATAAAGCTGCTGGATCTCATTTCCCCTCAGTGCTCCCACGATACAGCATGATTTCTCACCTTTGTTGAAACGATAAGCGCTGACATTAAAATCCCCGCGGTATGCCGACGTAAATTTATAAATAATATCCTTTATCATCTTCCCCCTCCGAGAATCCGGGCTATCAGGCTTCCCGCGGATACCACGGGATATTCTCTTAACGTAAATACCATCCCGGACACGGGAGAGAATATCTCCTCCTCGATTTCACCCGTAAACACATTAAGAACATCTCCTATATGATCGCCCTCGCAGATCCCTATCCAATGATTTACCGAAGGCATAAAAACCCCGCTCTTGTTGCAGTGGATATATGTTACCTCGCCGTCACTGGATACGATGGGATTTGAAACTTCTCCGACTTTTCCTGACCATATTCCGAGATGAGACATCAAAGAAAAAATTCCGTCCAGTATCCTGTCTCCGTATTCCTTTGTTATTCTGGAGCCGGCACCCATTTCAACCACGAGACACGGAGTGCCCAA
The DNA here is from genome assembly GCA_910579265.1 of uncultured Ruminiclostridium sp. Taxonomy (GTDB): domain Bacteria; phylum Bacillota; class Clostridia; order Oscillospirales; family Ruminococcaceae; genus Ruminiclostridium_E. Next base: position 43,904 of record CAJTTE010000005.1, read on the forward strand.
AGCGTTTAGAGAAGCCGATAAAGATGACATACGTACTGCCGGACTGTTTCCCACCCATACGAAATCAGCATTTAGGAGCTTTGCGTAAGGAAGAAGCTTTACCGATTCCTCCGCGCTGATCCTGACCTGTGGAATTTCTCTGAGGAAAATATCGCTTGAATGTATATCTATACAAAGATCGGCGCCTTTAATATCATCAACTACCTGTTTAGCCATACGTTCCCAAGGAGTGCCGTCGTCACCTCCCGGAAAAATACGGTTCATATCGATCTCATATACAGGTATCTGACGTGAAATAGCGTCAGCTCCCAAAGGATTAAGCATAGGATAAACGTCAACAATACCGTTAAGCTCGGTAAATTCCCGGTTGATCCTGCGTATCAGCTCATAACAGATATACTGTCCTTCAAGCTCGTCGCCGTGTATACCCGTTACAACGGCTATTCTCTTTTGTCCCTCTGCATCTTCCTTAGGAGCAAGGCGGTTTTTCTTTATAACCGCAGTTTCATCCGCCGTAAGCTTACAGGAAGCAACAATATCCAGCATATGCTCCTCCACAAACCGACTGGTAAAATTTTTACTGATTCTTTACAAAGTTCCACGCATCACGGCACATCTGTTCGATACCCCGCTCTGCCTTCCATTTAAGCTCTTTATTGGCCTTTTCAGGATTTGAGTAGCAGGCTGCGGCATCTCCGGCCCGTCTTCCAGCAATGACATATGGTACCTTTACTCCGTTTATCTTTTCAAATGCGTTTATTATCTCAAGCACGGAATAACCGTTGCCGGTACCGAGGTTATAAGCGATAGCACCGGTATTTCTGCGTACCGAATCGATTGCGGCCAGATGCCCCTTAGCCAGATCCACAACATGGATATAATCTCTTATGCAGGTTCCGTCGGGGGTCGGATAATCATTTCCGAACACGGACAGATTAGGACTTTTTCCTGATGCGACCTTAAGAATTATCGGCATAAGATTATTCGGTATACCGTTGGGATCCTCACCGATCTTTCCGCTTTCATGAGCGCCGATAGGATTAAAGTAACGCAGCAGCGCTATACTCCACCGGCTGTCGGCGGCGCAAAGCTCCCGGCACATATTTTCTATCATAAGTTTCGTGCTTCCGTAAGGATTTATCGATGACAAAGGAAAGTCCTCGGTAACGGGTACTTTTTCGGGAATGCCGTATACCGTAGCGGAAGAGCTGAATACAAACCTTCTGCATCCGAATTCTTCCATAACCTCTAATGTGGAAATTGCGGTATCGATATTATTGCGATAATACATGACCGGTTTTTCACAGCTTTCACCTACGGCCTTATATCCCGCGAAATGTATTACTTCTTCAATAAAATTTTCCCTGAATATCTTGCGAAGAAGCTCCTTATCCGCCGCATCCCCCTCGTAAAAACCGAATCCCTTACCGGTAATGTCCTGTATAGCGTTTATAACCCCCGGTTTGGAATTGAAAAAATTATCGATGACAATTACGTCCTCTCCCGCTTCAAGAAGCTCGACCACAGTATGAGAACCTATAAAACCCGTACCGCCCGTAACCAAAACAGCCATAACGCTACCTCCGAAAAAAATTTTATTTGTGAAACATCGGGAACGCACATACGGTCCCCGACCGCCTTTTTATACTGGTTTTATTATAACTCCGTTCAAAAAAAAAGTCAACATATATTAAAAAGTCAGACATGATGTTTTTAAGGCAACACCGCACAGTGATCGCGTGTGAATTGCGCAGTCGGATATTTCGTCAGCTTTCATAAATTGGGCGCAGGAATACTGACGTATTTCAAGGAGAATTTGTGTAAGCTGACGGAATATATGCAGGCAAGCCGCACGCAAAGCCGTCAGGCGGTCATTGTGCAGTATTGCCTTAAAAAACGATAGCGCTTTGAATCATAAGGATATGCTTTAAAAACTTCGTTGATATATTTCGTTTTTACAGCAGAAAAATACGGATATGTTCATTTTAATCACATACCGTTATTGGCTTATAATATGATTTGTTTCATTGTAGCCGTCAATTCATACGTATCTGTATGCGGCAAACATCCATATATTTATCACTAAAATAATGATCATATTTGTTACAATGCCGACGTAAAAAACATGCGTACCTACAAAAGCTGTTTTCCCGGCTCAGGAAGATCAGCAATCGAATGCCTTGAGCTATCCGGGAAACGATCCGGATTTAAACGGTACAAAGCATCGTGCGATATATTTTGCAGTTAAATCAGCAGGTATCCAAAAGCGTCTGTAAGTGCGTATTCATTTTCTTGGCACCGTTTCGAAAAACAAAAGCCATATCCAAGCAACAGTAAACCGGAAGCTTATAAGCATCTGTCCCCATAATGACCGTGCGTGGATTTTTAAACAGATTTTACCGAAGACAAGGCAAAAATCAAAAGACCCTACGTTGCAAGCCAAGAAATTTTAACACACGATATGTTCGGTCATTTGCCCGAAGTCGATGCAAGAATTCGCTGACAGAAGAGCAAATGACGAAACGCAAATCATCGGTAAAATATGCCGAAAGGGCGCGTGTAATTCCTATGTGGACAGTTTCTGAGAAAGCATCAATAAAAACCGGAGCTTCCGAAAAAAGGAAACTCCGGCAGATATAAAAATGCTTCAGCTCTTAAAAATAACGCTTGAGCAGTCCGTTAAATGCTTTACCATGTCTTGCTTCATCCTTCGCCATCTCATGGACCGTATCATGAATAGCGTCCAGGCCGAGAGCCTTTGCCTTCTTGGCGATATCCATTTTTCCGGCTGTGGCGCCGTGTTCGGCGGATACTCTGAGTTCAAGATTCTTTTTGGTGGAATCAGTGACCACCTCGCCGAGAAGCTCTGCGAACTTAGCCGCGTGCTCAGCTTCTTCGTATGCTATTCTCTTATATGCTTCGGCAACCTCAGGATAACCCTCTCTGTCGGCAACCCTTGACATTGCGAGATACATACCTACCTCTGTGCATTCGCCGCTGAAATTCATTCTGAGTCCTTCAAGGATCTCGGGATCAACATCCTTGGCAACGCCTACTCTGTGCTCATCTGCAAAAACAAGCTCTTCGCCGCTCTGTTCCTCAAATTTTGCTCCGGGGCATCCGCACTGAGGGCATTTTTCGGGGGGCTCGTTTCCTTCATGAACATAACCGCATATGGGGCAAATATACTTCTTCATAGATGTTTTTCTCCTTTAAATGTAATAAATTTAAGCATTTTTAAAGCGAAAAATCAATAATAGGAATGATTACTGTTTTCACTGTTATAATTATATCAATCTTATCGTCAAATGTCAATAGCTTTTCCAAAATTTGTAAAAGGAAATCTTTTGTGTTTTTGCCATTGACAAATTTTACCGAATGTATTAAAATTATAGATAAGGATACGCTGTCAGCGTAATCGTACAAATATTAATTTTATTTATGCTCAGTTAAAAAATTTAAGGCAACACCGAACAATGTTTGCGTGTGAATTGCGCAGTCAGATTTTTCGTCAGCTTGCATAAATTCGACGCAGGAATACTGACGTATTTCAAGGAGAATTTGTGTAAGATGACGGAATATATGCAAGCAAGTCGCACGCAAAGCCGTCAGGCGGTTATTGTGCGGTATTGCCTTAAGAAAAGGTATGGTGATGTTTATGAAGAAAAAAATCATTTCTTTGATTGTTTCCTTAGCTTTGGCAGTGCCTGCCGCATTAGGCGTCCTTCCTTCTCTTTCCGAACGCTATTCCGAAAAAACGCCTCTTTCGGACGGGGACATAACCTATCCCGTTGAATTGACCGAAGAAAACTTTCCGGACGAAAATTTCCGTACATATCTGAAAGCCGAAGCGGATAAGGATTCGGACGGCAGTCTTAGCCGGGATGAGATTTTACAAATAACACAAATAAATGTTTCTGATAAGGAAATAAAATCTATTAAAGGGATAGAGTTTTTTTCCGAGCTAACACAACTTCAGTGCGATACAAACGAGCTTACCTCTATTGATATAAGTAGCAACACAAAGCTTAAATCTTTTAGCTGCAACAGAAATATTCTGAAATCTTTAAATCTGAAAGAAAATACGGCTCTTGAATACTTGCAATGCCAAGGTAATGAAATCGAGTCTTTGGATGTATCCAATAATGTAAATCTTGTAATGTTGTGGTGCAACGTCAATAAGCTTACTTCTTTGGATTTAAGCAAAAACACAAATCTGCGCTCCTTTCAATGCTACATTAATCCGATTGCATATATAGATTTCACCAATACTAAGATTAGCAGCCTTTCCGACGGCAGCTATCTTCCGTATACAAAACCGATACATTGTGAAGATTCGCCGTTTGATTTTAACATTAATGAACTTCCGGACGGCTTCGATATCTCTAAAGTAACATGGACGAATGATATCCTGCCCGATAAAGACGGAATTTTTAAAAATCTTGAGATAAACGACGTTATTAGATATTCATATAACAGCGGAAATGGCATAAGCTCGGAACTTTCCATCTTCTTCTCTCCCGTCCACGACGTCACCGAAATAAACGACGTAAGCTCTCTGTGTACGAGATATAATAAATTGAAACAAGTTTGGCATTGTGAAAACTGCGACAAGTATTTTCTGGAGGAATCTGCTCTAACTGAAATCGAAGTAAAAGGCACTCACAATTTTGATGAAGGCGAAGTAAAAAAAGAACCGACCTGCTCGCAAAACGGAATATTCGTAAGACAATGTCTGGACTGCGGCAAAATGGATTACAGCGTAATTACCATGACGGCTCATACTCCCGGCAGCAAATATGAATACAACTACTGTCAGCACTGGAATCTGTGTACCGAATGCGGACAGGAGACCGACAGAGAATATCATACCTTCGACGACGGCTCCAAGACATGCAGCGTCTGCGGCGAAAGCTTTGAACACCGTCATGACCTTAAGAAGGTCGATACAAAATATCCCACATGTATGGATGACGGTATAAATGAGCATTATTATTGCGCCGGATGTGATAAATACTTTGAAGATGAAAACTGTGAAAACGAAATTTTACTGAAGGACCTTCTTATTGAAAAAGTCGATCACAATTATATAACCACGTTTAACGACACCGAGCATTGGCGCGAATGCACCTTCTGCGCCGTTAAGAAAGACGTAGAAACGCATATTCTGGATGAAAGCCTTACTGATCCGACATGCGGTCAGGAGGGACTCAAAACAATTTTCTGCACCGAATGCGAATACATAAAAAAGCAAACGATACCCGCAACGGAAAATCACAGCTTTACCGGAAAATATAAGGATCTCGGAAAAGAAGAGGGACATTGTAAGATCTGCGACATATGCGGAGAATACGGCGAACCCGCCGAGCATGAATACGATATAGAAATAATCGAACCTACCTGTATTGAAAGCGGAAAGATGATATATACCTGTAAGCAATGCTCAAATACGTTTTTTGAAACGACGGACGAGGCGACAGGCGAACACAGCTTCTCACCCAATTTCACATATGACAAAAATGAACACTGGCATAAATGTGAGATAAAGGGCTGTGATTCCGAAAGCGTTCATGAAGCTCATGAATGGGATGAAGGGAAAATTACGGTAGCTCCTACTTTTGAAAGCGAAGGAAAAAGGACTTACACATGCGCGGTATGCCTGACCACTAAATCGGAAAAAATCGATAAACTTCCCGCACCGGTAACAGAACCCGATTCTACGGCTCCCGTCGTGACCGGACCCGTTACAACAGATCCGGTCGCAACCGACCCCGAAATAACTAATCCTGATGTAACGTCTCCCGACGAAACGTATCCTGACGAAACTGATCCTGACGAACCGGCTTTGACAGATCCTGCGATTACAAAGCCTGACATCAAGGATCCGGAAACAACCACCGACAGTAAAAACGATCCCGATGTAATTATTCCGTCCGACACATCCGATGCCGTTATGACAACGGCTCCTGAAAATGTAGGAGACAAAAACGACAGCAATATGGAAACCGGGCTTATAATATCCTTTATACCCGCTGCCGCCGCTGCTGCCGCCGTTATGATATTCAAAAAGAAGGGTGGAAAATAAACAGTCTGCTCTTATGAGAAAATACCCGCTTACCGCATTAACACGGTAAGCGGGTATTTGCGTGTAAAAGAATGATTCCCTGCTGTACCGGGATTAAATGAGCATATGTACCTGATAAGGTGAATAGCCGCATTTGCCCATATTCCGGTATAGGCAAACCGGGCGAACCGTCAACCATCTTTGTACAGCTATGTTTTAAACATGGTCCGGCAACCGAGAACAACAAGGTATGCGAAAGAATATGTAAAATAAATGGGAATCAAATACATAGCAAAAGCACATGCATCATATGATATTGCTTTAAAAAATGAAAAGCACCGCTTAAACAGACACGGACGCAAGTATATATTATATATTGGGAACGGCATAAAATAATATCCGGCGGATTTTTTCAACGTTTAAGATCTGCCGCCTTGTCAGTCACAGGGATGTTGCGCGTAAAGCATGGGCTATTTACCTCTGAAACATGCACTGTTACGAATTGAAAAAAGACGGGCTGTTTGAAAGGTGTTTTAAGGTCAAAACAAAATTCTTATTTGAAATCACACTATAAAAGAAAATCCTGCCAGGCTGCATTAAGGCGATCCCGCATAATGACCGCCTTACGGCTTTTAAGGCAACACCGCGCAATGATTGCGTGTGGATTGCCTTAAATGTTTTCTGATCGAAAATTCAATATTCCCGATTATAAGACAACCCGCCTGCAACGATACGGCAAGCGGGTGAATATGTATTTATACTTATACCAATCCCTTTTTAAAGTGACGTAATACCCATAGTTTTAAAAGGGATTAGTATTAACTGCAAAGGGTAAGCAGCGCGTTTCCAATGCTGTCTCCTATAAGCTCGGCGGTATAAAGCGCCTGCTCTAAGGTATTTCCCTGAGAACCTATTTCCAAGAGAAGCGAACCTGTTGTCAGATGCTGATTGTACTGACAGTACTGAAACAGTACGGGGCGGGTTATCCCCGGGTTTTCACTCTCCATTTGACCCTGAAGTAAACATGCAAAATGGAAATTGTCTAAATAATTCGGTACATAATAATACCCGTCCGAGGCTGCGGAAATGATCATTACCTGTGCCGCCTGTCTGCCGTTTATTTCATTTACCGCCGCTACCGGAGTACCGTCGCTTTCAACTATCCCGTCTCTGTGAACGTCAAGTACTACCTTTATTGTGGGATACTTTTTAAGAATACTTGAGACCGTATCCTCTGCGCGGTCATAACATCCGTTATACGCGGGATAATCATGCATCGTGCCGTCATGTATAACACATATTCCCTTCTCCGCCAGCTTTTCTGATATCTTCTGTCCTACGGCCACAACGCTTTGATTCGGATCGGTTGTGCGGCATGTATAGCTTTCATCCTGATAATCACCGCTGCCTACAAGATAACTTTCACATGCATGCGTATGCATAATTAGAACCTGAGGCTGATCCGAAAAGGCTTTCAGACTGATATCCGTATTTATCTTTGTTTGCTCACGGACAAAATCATTGTCTAATTCGGTGCAATTTCGAACCTGCCCTCCCTTTTCGAGCCATATATAATTAGTTCCGTTTACCGATCCGAAGGTGTTTTTAAAAACCTCAAGATCATTGCTGTCAAAAACAGTAAGATCCTCGCTGTCCTGATTTATATTTTGAGTAATTATGTATTGACCGGTCGTTTCCGGATCTTTACCATCCTCCGGTTTTTCCTGTGCCGGCTCCGTTATCGGAGCTAAGGAACTTTCTTCATTTAAAGTATCCTGCGCTTCGGATTGCTCATATGTGCCGGATGATTCCGGGGTCTCTCCCCCTGAAACGGTTGAAACAGCTGCTTCAGATGATTTGGGTTTATAAAGTATCAGGCTTCCGTTTCCGAAATCCACCGTCTCCGTTGCAAATCCGGAATCGGCGGTAAAATTTACTGCGGCAGCCATAAGTCGGTTCATATCCGGCGGATTTTCAAAAGCCTGCGTCACAAGAAACGGGGCTGCCGCCACTGCCACTGCCGCCGCTGTTAAACGTATTCCATATTTTTTTCTCATGAATTTACTCCTTTCCTAAGAGGAATAAATCATTCCTCCTGTTTTTTATTTCCTTTTAATTTATATGCTGTGCATCAAAGGAAAATGTAATCATAAAATAACCGCAGCTTAAAACATGACATTCTATTAATAAATCGTATAGCTTTTAAAGCATGCTCTCATAAAACCGATATATACAATGATTTCCTTTTGCTGAGCCGTATTTTCGCAGGAGCACTTATGTATTAAAAAAATACCGAAGTATACGTAACGATATACCGAAATGACATGACCTGACTTTATTTGAAACTCCTTTTATAGCGTGTTCACATAAAAAGATATGTGGATTTTTGAGCATAAATTTGCGGTGTATTAGACAAATTTTTGCATGAACACCTTCATATTTCGAAGAAAGTTAATGAAATATACGATAAATTTTTCTGAAAGGCCGAGTGTGGGATTTTATATGAATACGCTCCAATATTTTTTTGGATCGTGTATTATATCGTCGTATCTTCATAAGATCATCCCTTTAATATCCCCGTATGCGATCCGGAACTGCCGCAGAATATACACGGCGGTATAAAATCCGGTCTGTCATAATTTTAATCTGAAGTATTTATTCCGCGATGTTTAAAATTATCCGGCTGCTCCGAAAAGTCACAATTTGCACAATTTCTGCTAATAGCGGGCGCCCTGTGCGTCAAAAATGCATGAAATCTTACCATATTTCTCCGCTTTTTTCCTTAAATTAGCCGCTCATTTAGCGAAATCGTACAAAATTGCTTAGTTTTCAGATACGCCCTGAAAAAAGATATTGCAAATACTCTTTTTTTATGTTAGAATTATTTTTATGAGAATGACCGCTTTTATGCGGTAATACAAAGTGGGTGTGTTATTTTGTTTGCCTATCTTATCGATATTTGGGATAATATTCGAAGCGTGATAAGCTATATCACGGTTGTTGACATATTCGATATTATTTTTCTTTCAGCTATCATTTTTTTCTGTATAAAGCTGATGCGTGAGACCCGGGCGCAGCAGCTTATAAAAGGCGTTGCCGTATTGGCCATACTGTTGTTCTTTTTGGATCAGTTGGGCTTTAAAGTAATGGGCATAGTGGCTCAGGCCTTTTTCAACATAGGTATACTCGCGATCATTATAATGTTTCAGCCTGAACTGCGCCGTATACTGGAACGTGTCGGAAGAACAAAAATGTCTAAACGCCTTCCGTTTCTTGAAACAACTACCGACGAGGAAAATAATAAAAACAATTTGGCTATCAACAGCATCGTAAAGGCCTGTGAAAATCTATCAAGAACCATGACAGGAGCACTTATAGTTATAGAACGTCAGACTAAGCTGGGGGAACAAATAGAAACTGGTACGATAATAAATGCCGCACCGAGCGCCGAACTTTTCGGTAACATATTCGTTCCGAATACCCCGCTCCACGACGGAGCGGTAATTATGAGAAACGGATTGATACACGCCGCCGCATGTTATCTTCCAAAGCCGGCGAAGGAAGAGCTTGTTCCGAAGGAACTCGGAACAAGACACCGTGCCGCCATCGGCATAAGCGAAGTTTCAGACGCTATAGTAATAGTCGTATCTGAGGAGACAGGGGTTATTTCCGTTGCCGAAGACGGAAACCTAAAAAGAAATTTTTCCGGAGTTACATTAAGGAAATATCTTACCGAACGCCTTATACACATTGCTCCCGAAAACCAGAAAAAATCCAAAAAAAGTAATTCGGAAAAGAAAAATAAAAAAGCTAAGTAAAAACCTCCTATCAAGGAAGGATAATATGCCAAATGAAAAATTTTCTTAAAAAAGCGGGGGCCTTCTTTAGACGCGAATTAAAAACCCTCATTATGTCGGTAGTTTTCTCGGTAATAATCTGGTTTGCCGTGTCCATTCAGGTTTTTCCAAACGAAACGGACCATATAGACGGAATAAAAGTCACCGCCGAGCCAACGGTGTTTATGCAGCAGGAGCACCTGACTGTAACGGATTTCAATAAGGAAATAAGCATTCAGATACAAGGAAAGCGGTATGTGATCGGTACTCTGAAGGCGGAAGACTTTATTGCCTCATTGGACTTGTCCGGAATAAATTCCCCGGGAGAGCATACCGTAAATGTTGACGTAAATAAGGTCCAGGCCTCTTCCGACTATGAAATAATCACCGGGGGCCTTACCGCAATCGTAAATATCGAACGGACGGTTACGAAAGAAATACCTCTGGAGGTAAATACCGGAAACCTTGTAATAGACGACGCACTTAAAATACAGGAGGAAGAGATTACGCTGTCCGCCGAAACCGTAAAAATAAGCGGCGAGGAATCTCTTGTAAATTCCGTGGCGAAGGCCGTTATAGAACCCTTTTCCAACGGCGTATTGACTGAGACCACAAGGCTTTCGGGAAATGTAAGACTTTATGACAGAAACGGCGCAAAAATAGAAAACCCCGCTTTGGAATATGCTGCGGATAATTATTCCGTAACCATACCGTTATACCGTGTAAAGACTCTGCCGCTGAATGTTTCGCTGTCCTGCCCTTCAAACTTTGACAGCAGCAGTCTTAAATACACGATTTATCCAAAGGAAATAACCATTGCCGCACCTGCCGATGACATGAGCATAGAAAATCTTGAACGTATCGACGTGGGTGAAATCGATCTTACGGATATAACCTCGCGCGATCTTCAGGGAGGAATAAAGCTTACGATAGCCCTTGCCGAAGGTTATAAAAATTTAAGTAATATCGGCATCGCCCAGATCAATTTTGAAGATACGGACAGCTATGGGAAAAGAGATTTTTCCGTATCAACGGAGAATTTCACCGTCCTTAACGGCGACCCGACCTTCGACTACAGTTTAATAACAAGTCAGCTTGACATAACGGCGGTAGGTCCGTCGGATCTGCTTTACAGGCTTTCATCCGATGATATCACAGGTACGGTGAATCTTTTGGGAACACCTGCCGAGGTAGGAGTTAAAAATCTCACCGTAACTCTGAGGATAGCCGGACAAAGCCTTACATCCGCATGGATAAACGGAGATTATAAGGTGGATGTAAGCATAAAAAAGAAAAATATTGAAAGTGACTGATCAAAACAGTTGGAACACGCTAAAGCGTTCAGTGTACACGAATCGCATCAGCGTGTTCACATAAAACCGATATACGGATATTCGGGTATGTTTTGCCGTAAAAGAGCCGGATTTTTTCGGCAATGCTTGTGTGTTTCAAAAAAATTTAACGAAATATACGACGAAATTTACCGAAAAATATGTGCCGCACTTTTATTTGAACACACACCGATATATCTGAAAATAGTAAACGGCTTTGCCGGTTAAATTGATCTGTGTTAAACACAAGGATATTAACTGCCGAAGCCGTTGTTTTTATAATCTGTTATTTTGCACTTATCTTGCGCTTTTTCGAGTTTGTGAATATTCCCTCCTCCAATATTCTTTTATCGAGCATAAGAATGAGAAGTATGTATACAAACCCTGCCGCGCAGGCGGTAAACAGTATTCTTATAATAGGATCGAAATTATCAAAAAACAGATAGTATGACGTTAAAGCCGATAAGCCGCAAGCGAAGGAAGCCGCAAAGGGTTTTACAAATAACGGAAAAATTCTTATGCTTATGCCGGCGGCGGATCTAAGCGATATTATACCGAGTATCATAACAAGTATGTGAGACAAAACTGTCGAGAGTGCCGCTCCGGGAACTGAAAGGATCGGAATGCGAAGGAAAATAAGATTAAGTATAAGCTTTAAAGCCGATCCCGCCATCATAAGCTTTATCGGCAGATCGAAGCGTCCTATGGCCTGGAAAACCGAAAAAAGCCCTCCGCATAAAGCAATCGGTATCCCCCCGGCGCAAAGGATAATTAAAGGATTGATGCTTACGCTTATCTCCGCTGTCCTGACGGGATAAAGTATGTTCAGGATCGGTTCGGCCAGGATCCCGAGACAAATGCATAAAGGTAAACCTATAACAAAAATACCGCTTAATAAGATACTTATATTTCTTTTGACCTCATCCCTACTGCCGCATTCATAAGCCGCCGTTATTGTGGGGAGGGCGCTTTTCCCTATCAAAGCCGTTAGAGAGGATATAAGCATAAACATCGAAAGTACTATTCCTGTATAGCTTCCGTAAACAAAAGTACCGAAAGACTCCGCTCCGGATTCGTTTATTGCTTTTTCATAAAACTGGCTGAAATACTCCTGATTTTTTACAAAGCATTCCTGAATGCCTCCTGAAATAGTTAAAAGATCGATAAACGATCCCAGATTTATAATTACCGCTCCCACCGAAATAGGCAAGGATTGAATAATAATTTTTTTTAGCAGCTGACGTCTGCTTAATGAAGCCGGGCTCTCTGATAATTCGTCATCTGATATATGGTCTGTTCCAAATTTGCTCCTGAACATCAAAAACAGTGTGCCGCAGAGTTCGCCTGCACTGACGCCGAGCACCGCGGCCGCCGCACCGTAAGGCAGCACGTTTTCCGCCGCTACTCTTCCCTGCTCGCCCAGATAAATAACCAGACCGGCAAGTCCCAATCCCAGTACGGCCTTTACAACCGATTCGACCACCTGAGAAACAGCGGTGGGAAGCATATTTGATAGTCCCTCATAATAACCCCTGTACGCCGAAGCGATGCAGCAAAAAAGTACGGAAGGCGCAATGGCAATGACCGCCCACAGGCTTTCCGGCGAACTTGCCGCATAGCATGCAAAAGGAGAAGCAAATACCGCCATAAAGACCGAACCGAGCATTCCCGTTACAAAAGCCAGCATAACGGCCGTGGATTTTATATTCCGGGCCTCCCTGAATTTTCTGCATGCGATGCTCTGAGCGGTCATTCTTGTGACAATTGTCGGAAGTCCTGCCGCCAATACGGTATAAACAGGATTAAAAAAGCTGTAGGCGGTTGAAAAATAACCCATTCCCGTACCGCCCATCATATTTGTTAAAGGGATCTTTAAAACCGCTCCGATTATTTTTGTTATAAACATTGCGGTAAACAATATGACAGTATTTTTGAAAAAACCGGATCTTCCCTTCATAACATCTTTCCTTCCGAATATACAAGCATTTTGTACATTTTATTCCGTTGGGACAGGATTATACCGAAAAGTAAAAGTAATTTTATAATATAATTTTTATTATTGTTGACTTTTCAGTAGACTTTATGGTATGATATTACGGTATAGATTTACAGAAAAACGGCTCTGTTATTTGCTGACAGCCGTCCGAATATGATCAGAGAAAGGAATTTTAAATGATAACTGTTTCCAACGTAAGCCTTCAGTTCGGGGGAGCTACGCTTTTTAAGGATGTGGATCTGCTTTTTACTTCGGGTAACTGCTACGGCGTTATTGGCGCTAACGGTGCGGGAAAATCCACGTTTTTGAAAATACTGAACGGAGAGCTTGAACCTACGACGGGAGAAATATCCATCCCTAAAAACTTACGGATGTCGGTTTTAAAACAGGATCACTTCGCCTTTGACGAATATACGGTTCAGGATACCGTAATAATGGGAAATAAAAAACTATATGACATAATGAAGGAAAAGGATGCTTTGTACGCAAAAGATGACTTTTCCGACGAGGACGGAGAAAGAGCCTCCGTTTTGGAAGGCGAGTTTGCCGAGCTCAACGGATGGGAAGCGGAAAGCGACGCCGCCAAGCTTGTTCAGGGGCTGGGACTTCCCGAAGAAATAATGTATAGCCAGATGAGCGGTCTTACCGGTAATGATAAAGTAAAGGTACTGTTGGCGCAGTGCCTTTTCGGAAACCCGGACATTATCTTGATGGACGAGCCGACCAACCATCTGGATATTGATGCGGTGGCATGGCTTGAAGACTTTCTGGCTGAATATTTCGGTACCGTTATCGTAGTGTCACATGACCGCCATTTCTTAAATAATGTTTGTACGCATATAGTCGATATTGATTACAATAAAATAAAAATGTATGTTGGAAACTATGAATTCTGGTATGAATCAAGCCAGCTTATCCAGCGCATGATAAAGCAGCAGAACAAAAAGACCGAAGAGAAAATAAAAGAACTGCAAAGCTTTATCCAGCGGTTCTCAGCCAACAAATCCAAATCGAAGCAGGCTACCTCCAGGCGAAAGCTTCTTGATAAGCTGACGGTGGAAGAAATGCCCGCTTCGAGCCGCCGCTACCCCTTCATAAGCTTTGAGCCGGACCGTGAGGTTGGAAAGGACGTACTACAGGTAGAGGGTATTTCGAAAACAATTGACGGCGTTAAGGTACTCAATAATGTTTCGTTTACATTGGGAAGAACGGACAAGATAGCCTTTCTGGCTGAAAATGAAATAGCCGTGACTACTTTGTTTAAAATTCTGGCTGAAGAGATCGAGCCTGACGAAGGAAGCTTTAAATGGGGAAGCACCACCTCCCTCAGCTATTTCCCGGTTGATTCCGATCATTTCTTTAACGGCTGCGATCTGAGCATATTGGACTGGATAAGACAATACAGCGAGGATACAACCGAAACCTATCTCCGCGGCTTTTTAGGCCGGATGCTCTTTAGCGGCGATGATGTATTTAAACCCGTAAATGTTCTTTCCGGCGGTGAAAAAGTGAGATGTATGTTCAGCCGCATGATGCTTTTTAAATCAAATGTCCTTATGCTTGATCAACCCACAAACCACTTGGATCTTGAAAGCATAACCGCCGTCAACAACGGTCTTTCGGAATTTAAGGGCAATGTACTTTTCTGCTCCCATGACCACGAGATAGTACAGACCGTAGCCAACAGAATAATCGAAATATCCCCCGACGGATGTTATGATAAAGTCGGCACCTATGAAGAGTATGTGGAATGGAGAAGAGAGCACAATTTGGGAAAGCTGGTGCTGTAACGCCATAACGCTATAAAATATACCTACAAAATTTTAAACCGTATAAAAACCGGATGGATTTAGATAATATCTGAAAAATATTCAAATATATTTTTACTGAATGCGCGGCGATTTTAAGAAAAACAGCCTGAATACAATAGTATTTCGAGCATTTTTGACGCAGAAAGCGTCCGCAGTTAGCAGAAATTGGGTAAAATGCGACTTTTCAGATACGCCATAGTTTTATAAATATCTTGACAGCCAAATTACTTGGTGATTAATATAAACAGTAAATATAGGATGACAAATAATACTGATTTTTATAGTACTTTTATAGTACTTAGGAGATGGGTGGAGATGGGTAATGAAAAAATTTAAAGTAATATCAAATATAATCACCGTATTGATTTTAGCAATAGGGGCGATTCCCTGTATAGTTGCTTACGTGGATCATTCTTTGAATTGTCACGGGTGCAGTATGCATGTAGGTCATCCTGCGGTTGAGCTTATGACATACAGCCTGGTCATTTTGTTTTCCGGAGCTGTTTTTGGTGTTAGCCGTCTGATATTACGGCTGTATAGAAAAAAGAGTACTGACGGTTTAAAGGATAAAGTACCAAAAAGCAAATTTGAAAAATGGATTTATGTATTGATTTTGGCGATTTTGACGGCAGGGCTTGCGAATTATATAGCAGGCATTATACTTGAACTGACTGAATTTTCTTTTTCCTTTTCCGCATTACTGTTTTCCATAATATACACTATCCCTTATATATGGCTTGCAGCAACGGTATTTGTTATAAGCAGGCTTCTCCTTTTAACGCGCAATAATGAAAACGGTTCGTCTTCACGGGAAAAGTCTGTCAGATCCAAATCGGAAAAAATCATATATATACTTGTTTTGATTATTTTGCTTGCCGGGTTTCTGAATTATATATATATATTTGAAGACGAATGGCCACGCTTGTCTTACAGCAATTCCTTTTTTGATGCTCTTGCAGCGGAGAGTATATACATGATTCCTTATCTTTTTTTGTCGGGGGTGATTTTGGTTATATACCGATTGATACGGATCAAAAAAGCAAATGAAATAAGGAGATAAAAAATGAAAAGGCAAAGCATTTAAAAGCGTTTTTATCGGGTATATTGATTTCTTCAATATTATTATATACTCCGGTTTATGCGGCTGAAGATAATGTTATAGCAGTGCCGAAAGCTGATAATTATGAATTTGAAGCTTTTAATGGATCGGTTGTTTTTGGTGAAGCTGAAGTTACAGATAAACTCAATCTTACAAATGAAGCATCTTATAATACCGATGATGTTTCAATTCAACTTTCTCATGCCGTTTCCGATGTTTCGCCGCAGTCCTATGGTTATGATTATGTTGCTCGGCTGCAAATTTTCGCATGGGATGGCGACGGAAGCGGCAGCAGCGGCGGTTGGTATTCGGGACACGCTTTTATAGTGGTAACCAATCTGATAGACAGATATATCAATGCGGGAATGTTTGCTATTGCTCCCGGTAAAGGCGTAACAATAGGGACATGGCAGAAAACCGGAGAGCATCAGGGGATTTGGTTCGGTTTAGAGGGGTATAAATATGAGAACGGTGATGACGATTACGACGGTTCTTATTCTATGGCTGTAATGCTTAGCCAGTCTGCGCTTGATAAAGTAGGTTCGATTATTAAGGACAGCGATAAATGGTCGTATACCGAAAATTGCTCAACGTTCGCGACTAATGTTTGGAATGCCGTATGTTCAGATAAATTAGACCCCGGCTCGCCTGACACGCCAAGAAACGTAAAGAATAGCATAGCTTCGTATGGAACTAAGTACTACGGAGTAAATGCAGAAATACCTACATACTATTCTCCGCACTATGGAGTTCCTCATAAAAAAAGCACTGTTTTCTCATACTAAATCAAAACTTTAAACATACATTTATTTTAAACATACATTTATAAGGTGCGCAAGTTGCCTTATGTTATTATTTGACAAGAAAAAACAAAAATGCAGCATTTAAAATGCTCATCTATTCAACCGCACCTGTGTTTTGCATAATTTTCAATGCAAAATACAGGTGCGGTTATTTTATGAAATTTGCGCTGTTAATCAAACTCTCCACTGAAGTGATGGGTTGCAAACTAAAAAACATATTACAGGCTCAACCCCTAAAGAAGAATTAAAGGTCTGACATAGAATTAATCAAATCCACCACTGAAAAGGTGCTTTGCACACGCCCTAAAAGTGCGGATTACAGGCTCAGCTCTGACATATCATCACTATCACAGACAGCCGCTGAAACGGCTGATTAATCGGTTTCTTTGAATAAACAGCTTTCCCCGGCTATTTTAACGCGAATATAAAGGGGCGTTCCCTCTTTTTCGGATTACTGTCTCCGCTGCCCTTACACCGTTATTTTTGTTTTTATCAGGCATAATTCACTTGGATATCCTCATGTCCCCTCCGCCTACCGAAAAAAGCCTTTAAAGGAAGATTCTTTTAAGCCGCTGAAGAATTATAACCCCATTTTCTCATATTCCGGTAAATCCTTACGGTGTTATCGATAAGCTCGTTAAATTTGACTGCTCCGTTTTTGGGCAAACGGAAACGATTATTTAAGGCAACAACAGTTATTGTCATTAGCGATTGACAAACACCGTTTCAGCCGATATATTTTAACCCCGAGCTTTGAAGAAATATATATTCTGTATATTG
The DNA here is from genome assembly GCA_910579265.1 of uncultured Ruminiclostridium sp. Lineage (GTDB taxonomy): Bacteria > Bacillota > Clostridia > Oscillospirales > Ruminococcaceae > Ruminiclostridium_E. The sequence continues at coordinate 61,624 of CAJTTE010000005.1, forward strand.
TACAGTACACTTAAAAACCTGTCTGCATAGGAATTGCAGGTGTTTTTTCGGGCAAATTTTGCCAAGGACAAGACAAAATCCCACAGGCTTGCTGTCACAAGTCAAGAAATTTTAACGCAATCGTCGGTAAAATATGCCAAAAAACACGTGCTGATTCCTATGAGGACAGGTTCTGAATCCGATTTTCTTTTTATTCTATCCGGTCAGCGGCGAAGTCTGTATATTAATACCCAACAGTTTTTTTCTGTTGATTATATAATAGATAATCCCTATCATATCAGCAAGCAGCCAGCCGATCGGTATCGACCACCATATTCCGACAACGCCGATTTCCGGAACGGCCGAAAGGATATATGCCAGGAGCACCCGTGTTCCGAGAGAAAATATTGTAAGTACCACCGACATACGCGGTTTGCCTAAGGCTCTGTAAAATCCGTACAATAAGAAAAGACACCCGATCCCGCAATAAAACGCTCCTTCTATGCGAAGATAACGTACTCCCTCAGAAATAATAAAATCTTCCTCTTCATTTACAAACATCAGCATAAGAGGGCGCGCAAGAACCCATACTGCGGCGGATAACACGATACAGAATATCATAGACACTGCAACGGCGCCCTTCAATCCCCTTTGTATTCGTTCAGGTCGTTTTGCTCCGTAATTTTGAGCAATAAAAGTAGAGAAGGCATTTCCGAAATCCTGCACAGGCATATATGCAAACGCATCAATTTTTACCGCAGCGGCAAAAGCCGTCATTACCCCCGAACCGAAGCTGTTTACCACTCCCTGGACCAGCAGTATTCCAAGATTCATAACAGACTGCTGTATGCATGTAAGTACGGAGAACCCTGCAATTGTTCGCATACATCTGCTGCTGACCCTGATTTCGTCTTTTTTGAACCTCAGATAAGGAACCGATTTCAACGAATATACGGATATACCGATCCCGGAAATATACTGTGCCGTAACTGTGGCCGCAGCCGCACCGGCCGTACCCAGTCCCAGACCGACCACAAACCAAAGATCCAGTATTATATTAAGCACAGCCGAAACCGCAAGAAATACAAGAGGTACTACAGAATTACCCAACGATCTCAGAAGCGATGCAAAATAGTTATAAAGAAATACCGCAAGTATTCCGCAGAAAATAACCGCAAGATAACCTCGCATATGATCCCAGACCTCGGGAGGTATATTCATAAGCTCCTCCGCCTTATCCAAAAACGCAAATGCCGAGACATTGAGGATAACTGTCAGGAAAAAAATAAGAAAAAAAGATGCGCATATCCCCTCCTTTAATCCCTTATGGTCTTTTTCTCCGAAACGTATTGAAAAAAAGGCTCCGCTTCCCATACATAACCCCAAAAGGATCGAGGTCAGAAAAGTCATCAGTGTAAACGATGATCCGACCGCAGCAAGGGCGTCCGAGCCGAGAAACCTTCCGACGATTAATGTGTCCGCGATATTATAGCATTGCTGTAAAAGATTTCCCAGTATCATAGGTGCGGCAAAAAGCAACATTGATTTCATTATAGCTCCATGCGTCATGCCTGTCTGCATATGCTTGACTTCCTTTCACACATATAACTTCCCGTGCTGATTCCGATAAAAATAAAATTCCGGAGATAAAATCCGTATATTATGATAAGGACCGAATTTATTTTTATCTTAATACTGTTAAATCTGTTTTTAACTATAGTTATTAAAAATGCAACGATCATTATAATTTAAGATCCATATTGCGATCTTGATATAACCGACCGATTTTATATCCCATCGAGAGTACTTTTAAGGCAACACCCCACAATGATCGCATACGGCTTTGCCATTACCCTGCTTGCATTTTTCCGCCGTATTGCACAAATCCATCTTAAAACACGTCGATAATTGCTTTTTTTAAAAGCGGTTTACTTGATTCGCTATATTTATACGATCAGATGTGACAGGATGTCATAGTTTTTTTCCAAAAGCGGTGCAGAGCTCATTGCAAAGAAAGCGAATATCAGGAAAACGATCTGACAGTGCAAACCCGCAATAATCGTGCGGTGTTGCCATAAAAAAAATTCCGTTTTTAAACCGTTGGTTTCTCAAGCATAAGCAAACATCAACTTTTTTTCTACCTTATTGTAAAAAAGCCGCTGTTAGCCATGCCTAACCAAAACGAATCCAAGCCTTTTGCGGTGATTTTAAGAAAAAAAATTAAAAATTTGATTCTGTAAACCCGCATTTTACCGCATACATTATTGAAGAAAAACTAAAAAAAATAAAGTTTCCCTAAACTAACCCCATATAAATCAAAGTTTCATTTTTCCGCATGCCAATAGATAATTTTCAATATATTTATAATATTATTTATAAATTACACTTTGTTTGATTAAAACCCTGCATTTTAAACTTCCGGGAAATGCTTCCCAAGAAATTCCATTGTCTCTTCATATAGGCGGATAGATTTTCTGTCTTGTCTTTATATCTGTGCAATACGTCCAAAGGTTTCGAAAAACCTTCTATAACCGAACACGCGGCGCAGGCCCCGCTTTCGACGGCTGATGATATTCCTTCACCCATAGGATTAAGAAAACCCGCTGCTTCTCCTGCAAAAAGGATTCTTCCTGAACCAAGTTCAATTCTATCGTTTGGTTTTATCAACGGCATTATCCATTTTTCATCTTTAACGAATTCACTTATCCTCAAACCGTTATGCACCGCCATATATTCAACGAATTTTTGGTAGTAAAAGGAGATTTTGCTTATATCCCTTACCGAAACCCCTAAAACCAAAAGGTTATCCTTAATGTTAAACCATGCGTCATATTCGGATAATTCAGGTTGAAGATAAGCATAGAAATAATGCGGATCAAGGTCGCTAACACCTCTGTTAAAGGTTTGATATGTGGTAATAAATTCATGTCTTTCACCGGTCAAAGATGTTCTGATCCGTCCGGCCGCACCTTTACATATAATAGCGTATGATGCCGTGATATTAGCGCCGTTCTTTAAGCTTGCACCGACAAAAGTTTGGTCCTGTGTTACCGAAACAGCGGCACAGTTGTCCAGAAGCTCCGCTCCGCTGTCCGCCGCCGCCTCAGCCAGCCAGTTGTCAAACGAGCTTCTCCATACATTAAGCCCCTCCTGCTCAAAACGGTATTCCCTTCCGCTATCATCGGTAAAAATCATACCGTGATTTTCGGTCGGTGCGCAAGCGGCTGACGCCGGGATCTTTTCTTCGAAAATCCTTTCGGTCAGCTCAACTGTTTTTTTAATCAGAACACCGGAGCATGATTTATAGCGCGGAAGTTTATGACGCTCAACAAGAAGCGTCCTGATCCCGTTGGACGCAAGTATTTTGGACGCTGTACAACCTGCCGGACCTGCTCCTATGACAATTACGTCGTAATGCATTTGATTTCCTTTCAGTACATTATTTGTCAACACCGGGGACGTGTTTTCCACATACAACGATAGGTTCATGATTACCGTTGATAAGTCCCCTGCTCCAGCATATTAAACTATGAGACATTATTTCATAAAGCTCTCCGTCAATATCAGATCTGTTTCTGATTTGATCCGAAAGCTCAAGAATCAACCGCTCATTATAATCCGCTTTTTTCATAAGCTCTGATTTTGATTTGACATATTCCCCGGTACGAACGTAATTTAACGCCTGTATTACAAATACCGCTCCTTTAAAGAGCGATCTGAGGACTTCCGAAGATTTTTCGTGAAGCAGATTGTGAACGCATCCGTGATATATATTACAGGCTCCCGTTTTGACCGCCTGCTTTGCCGCTTCATAGCCGGGCACGTCAATTATTTCCTCAAGCCGTCCCTTAACAGGCGTCGTATCATAGTAAAACTGGAACAAGTCGCCCTTATCCCAGTTCCTAAGCTCCTCCTCTCCCGAAACAAACCCACAGACAAGCTCTTTATAAGGCATTGAGGAAATTATTTTCTCATATTCGTCAATCTCACGGCAGTTAAATTCTTTAAAAATTAATACTGCGTCTATGTCGCTGTTCTCAGTTGCTTCTCCCCGCCCGTAGCTTCCCTGGAGGCCTATAAATCTGATTCTGTCACCGCATAATGCCTCTGCTTTTTCGGTTAAAACCCTCATCCATTCTTTTATATCTACCATTTATCATTCTCCTTATTTTTTATGTAAGAGCAGCCGCCGTCTCAGCACCGTCCACCGCCAATTCACCTGAAAGCACGGTGATCTCCGCAATATGCTCTTTATCATCAAGACCGCTTATAAAACAAAGCATTTCGCGACTTTTAGACGGTTTGATCTCTTTCCTGTTCCAAACGATTTTTCCGTCAATTATAAGTGAAATAACGGCTTCTTCTTTATTTTCCCCGAATATTCCGAAAGCTTCTCCTTTAAAACGAAAACCGACCGACGCCCCTGCCGAACCTGAGGATACGGTTCTTTTATAATCGGAAAATCCGCTCATCAGCTTGTGCTCCCAGGTTCCGGAATATACGAATTCCTGATCCGTGTTATCAAAACGCTTGATATATGTAAATTGCCCTTCGACAGGCGTTATTTTAAGATCACAAAAACAGTTTCTGTTATATGAGCTGTACAATGCCGCCCTGCCGGCACAAAGCACAGGCTCCTCCGCGGATGTATACTCACATATTTTTTCACCGTCAATATAACAGATTACTTTGTCATTTACGGCCGTTATTCTTATATTGACCGAGTTTTTTATTCTTGTAACGATAAAACCCTCTTTTTTGGTTCCGGAGTTTCTTAAGAGCTGCCAAAGTCCGTTTTCGTAAAGCCTTAATGAGTATCCGCTGAATTCCTTACATGCCTGACTGTATCTTAATCCTATACCTATATAATTATCGGAAGGAGCATTGCTTTCGCTAATTGCCACATCGGCCGATACGGAATAATTAAACCATCTATCATCCCCTAAATTAGTAACTGGTAATGGTGTATAGCCCCATTCTTCCGCTTTTATATCCGGTGTTATCATCTGCATTAGAGCAAATTTGCCGTTTACCTTCGCTGCTTCAAAAGCCCCTCCCTGATCCGTAGTATATTTAGGGGCATTTCCCCGTTGCGAAAGAAACGCTTCCGGCTTATCCTCATATGCGAAATCATCATAATAAGGGAGTTTAAGCAGTTCTGAACGTAAAGCGGGATAGCAAGGGCGTTTAACATCCAATGTACTTAAGGTCACCAGCGAAAATGGAGCGATGTTTACTTCAAATTCAAAGGAATCTTTTTTGTTCTTGGGTGCAACACTGCCTGCCATTCTGAAATACTTCTCTTTATAATCCGGCAGATCGCTCCCGGTAGTCTCCCACAAATTCAACACGGCGCCTGACTTTTTTAATCCGGAGACATTAAAAACATATCTGATCTCTCTGTTTGTTGAATTGGAAATAACAATACTGTAATCCTCGGTATCGGGATCATAAGCGGCTATATAGCTATGAACCGTATTTATGATCGCATGTCCGTCCCCGCCTTTTTCTCCGTCACAGCCGCATGCGCCGTCTATAAAAGCCCAACCCTTTTTTATGAACTTTGAAAAATGCAGAGCCATATAAAAACCGCTTTCAAGCGAATAAAAGCCGCTCCAAGGCTCGGAAGCTTCTATAAGACGTTTATGCCCATAAGTAACCCCGTCATAATAGGCGGAAACCACAGGCTGAAATTCATATAAAGTCATTCCTCCCAAGGGGTACATAGCAATAATCCTGTTTGCAATATCAAGAACTCCGTTGATACCCGACATTCCCGTAGCGTCGAACCGCCTTGTCCCTTCGGAATAGCTCATAGGAGGGCACCCTTCCGTAAACCACACCTCCTTGCCGTATTTGTCCGAAAGTATTCTTGTATTTTCGGTAGAATGACTTGTATAATGGCTCCCGATAATATCCACAGAATTTCTCAGTTTTTCATCTGATAGCATAAGATCGGAAATACGCCAGGAACCCTCCTCGTCCGCCGCTACTATCAGTATTTTCGAAAAATCATAGGGACAATTTTTTTCCGATTTGAGCCTGTTCGCAAAATATTTTATCCATTCCGCCTCCACGGCTCTTTCATTGCGGTTTACACTGACGCAGTCGAATTTGATACCGTAAACGTTATATGCTTGTATAAGAGTTTCCTTATACCAGATGTATCTTGCATCGAAAACGTCATCTGAATCTGTGACCCATCTCGGCTCGCTCCAGTAAAGCATATCGAGAACAAGATCAGGGTTTACTTTCTTTGCATCACAAGCAAGCATATATGCGCTTCCTCTTGTAACATCCGCCTTCTCTTCCCTATGCCTCATAACCGAAGGCTCTGTACCCGAGGATGAATTGATATCCGAACCCATTTCTACCTTAAGATGTGTAACTGCCAAGTGCTCTTTGCCGAAAATAAGCTCCAGAAGCTCATTATAACGGTCAGGATGCTCATACTTATAGTCCATAAGCAATCGGGATGAATTATTTCCGCTGACCATGCCAAAGCCCTTGTAAAGCTTGTTTTTTTTGAACGGCTTCGTCTTTTTAATCTGTATATTCATAAATTTACTTTCTTATAAACGTTTTTCATTATGAGTCACATTTTGATGACGGTAAAACTCTTTCTATGTAAGCAGCGAATTATTTTTAATAGGTCGTATAAGAAAACAAAGCAAATTTATACGGTTACGCTAAAGCGCGGAGGTTTTAAGAAAAAAGCGGAGAAATAGGAGTGTATTTCATAGATCCCTTCGAGATAACTATCGGTATTTTTTGACATGAAAAGAGTCCGATGTTAGTAAAAATATGCGTTTTCCGGCTTTTCAGATAGCCTCTAAATTTCATCGGATTTCTTCTCATCTGTCATTAATATATATCCTTATCATCGCATATAAAACATTATTTCCGCCTTTAATCACACTGGCTTTGAAAGCGGTCAATAACAATATATTTTAAGTTTAAAACTCTTTTAAAAAAGCAGTATATGTAAAATGGATCCTTATTACAATTTACAGATCATAATATATTCGTCTTCATTTTCATAAATCGTTTCAAATCCCGCTTTTTTATACATATTAACCGCATAGTTTGCCTTCTGTACGGAAAGCGATACTTTACTGTACCCCTTGACCCTTAAAAGCCCAAGCATAGCATTCATAAGCGCTGTACCGATTCCCTGATGCCTGTGATCCTTATAAAGCGATATAGCCAACGACGGTGTTTTATCATCAACATGTCCGTAATCATTCATAATCCGCGCCCAAACCGCGCCGATTATCATATCCTTTGTTTCAGCTACCAGGCACAAATCATCCGCCCTTCCGAAATCGGCAATATATACTTGAAGCTGAGATCGTTCAATTATCGATTTAGGCGGCTTATCCATTCCGTCCGGAATAAAAATTGCTTCATAAAGAAAATCAGACAGGATCGGATATTCATCTTCCCGTATTTCCCGAATTATATAATCCAAATCCATTCCTTTCCGTTTCGATCAACGACACAAAACTATATTTAATTTATATGGGAATAATAAATCTTTTTAGGCATATGGTTCATAATGTGTTTCCAATCGCTTTTTAAAGCCATATTATCCTCATATGAATCAAGATATTCCATCGGCTCCAAATCTCCCACAATACAATCCCCGTTATCCAGGATCAAGGCTATGCTGTCATCACTATGACTTTTTATCGGGATGATTTCTCCTTTAATGCCTATTTTTGCGAGATGATCTCTGCTTTCTTCGCAGGTAATTACAATGGCGTCCTTTTCGTCAACAGGCTCATATAACAAATGTTTATCCCGTGCAAATATATTATCGGCAAAATGCACATAATTACATTGGATATCTATAAGCAGCAATTTTATTCCCAGCTTCATCAATTCACCCGCAAGTCCGATATGATCCGGATGATAATGCGTTGCCAAAAAATAAGCTATATCCGACACGGATATATTATTCATCTTAAGCGATTTATAAAAAGCAGGCAAAGTACCTGCATAATCCGTATCTACCAACAAACCTCCGCTTGTTCCGCGTACAAAATATGTATTTGTTTTTCCGTACTTCAATTTTATGATCACAATATTATCTCTCCACTATTCATACCTGTATATTACAGCATGTTCACATAAAAACGATATTCGGATTTTTGAGCATAATTTTGCCGTAGACGAGGCAAAATTATGCAGGAATACTTGCGTATTTCAAAAAAATTTAACGAAACATACGGCAAAATCTGCCGAAAAGTCGAGTGTCATTCTTTATGTGAACACGTTCTATATAAATATAGATCATAGTTATGGCTTATATGGTAATAATGCCGTGATCTATATTTTTATCGATACTGCTAATTCTTATAAATCTTTAAAAAGAGCTGTTCGATCTTGCAGCGGCTTTTTGAAAAAAACCACGGTCGATATACGATACCCTACCTTAGTATAATTTTTTTATAAAACATCATATAAATACCAAAATACGTAAGTCCCGAAAAAACTATCACTGAAGTTGATCCATATACGACATGCTTCATAAATATAAAATGATCTCAGCGCAGAAAATAAAAGGCTTAACACAAAGCATAAATAAAAGTAAAAGGTTATATTTCGAAACACGCTATAAAATAAATCATCATTTTTATATAATGATATTTAATTGTTTTTTAATCATTAGGGATTATCCGAAAAGTCGCATATTAATACCTACTGACTGCGAACTCTCCTCACCTCAAAGAACCCCGATAGTTTTCTCAAAGGAATAACGGTGAAATGCCCTCGTATTTATCCGCTTTTTCCTTAAAATTGCCTCGTTTTAGCGTAATTGTACAAACCTGCCTTTTAAGATACGCCCTAATTCGGTTTTTCCTTCTTTAAAATATATTCCCTCCCCCAATTACACATAGAGTCCAATACGGGAAAAATGGTTTTTCCGAAATCCGTTAGCGAATATTCCGTTTTTGGGGGGATAACAGGATATACCGTCCTGGTTATCAGTCCGTCCCTTTCCAATTCTCTGAGCTGCTGAGTCAACATTTTATCGGTTGCTTTAGGCATTTTCTTATGTAACTGACTGTATCTCAGCGTACCCTGCATCAAATGCCACAGAATTACAGCTTTATATTTTCCTCCAATAAGCTGTAAAGCCGCTTCAACAGGACACAGTATACCGCTGAGGTCCAAAACCTTCATAAAGCCCTCCCATAACTATCCTTTTGGTAAGTATATACCGTTAAAGTGCGTTCTTGATTTTCTCAAATCGTTTGCTATAATTATATCAAGGATCGATCCAAAATTCAAGCCTATGAGTAATCTACTTTATACTTTGATGAAAGGAAGTTTCAGCATGAATTTTATTGATTTAGCCAAAAAAAGATATTCTGTAAGAAGCTATAAGAAAAAACAGATCGAAAGGGAAAAGCTGGATTTAATATTGGAGGCGGCGCGGGTTGCACCTACTGCCGCCAATCGACAGCCTGTACATCTTATTGCGGTTCAGGGGAAAAACGGGCTTTCAAAAATAGAAAAAGCGGCGGATATTTATGGCGCGCCCCTTGCAATCATTGTCTGTGCTGATGGTTCAAAAGCCTGGACAAGACCTTTTGACGGAAAAAGAACAGGGGATATAGACGCCTCCATATTAACGGATCATATGATGCTTGAAGCAACAGAATTAGGCCTTGGAAGCGTCTGGATCTGCTACTTTAAACCTGATGTCATAAAAAAAGAATTTAATTTGCCAAATAATATTGAGGCGATAAACATATTGGCTATAGGATATGCGAACGACATTCCGGCTGATCCGGAAAGGCACGGAAAAGAAAGAACAAATATGAATAAGCTCGTAACATATATCGATAAATAATATTTTATATAAATCCGCAGAAACAGAATCACACTTTAAATCTATCACTTGCAAAAAGTGGATAAATATGGTATGATTTAATTACGGAAAAACCGAGGTATATTCTTCCATAAAAACTTTAGTATCAAGAATGCGATATAAAGTGAATAAATAGGATATAGGGGGATTTAAATAAGTGGATAACTCCTCGAAATTTATTAAAGAGCGATATGATATAGGAGGCATGACCTGCTCCGCATGCTCCGCTCACGTGGAAAAAGCGGTAACAAAGGTAAGCGGCGTAGATAAAGCGGAAGTAAACCTTCTGACTAATTCAATGACCGTAGTATATGACAATACCGCCTGCACAAAAAACGATATAATAGAGGCTGTAGTTAAAAGCGGCTACACCGCATCCTTGCCGGTTGGAACGGGAGAAAAAAATATCAGGACCAAAAAGGAAAGTCCTGCGGAAATACGTAAAAAAGAATTTGAAAAAATGAAGACCCGTCTTATATGGTCGCTCGTATTTCTTATTCCTCTTTTCTATATTTCCATGGGACATATGCTGGGAGCGCCTCTTCCGGGTTTTTTACACGGTACCGAAAACTCGCATGCATTTGCATTTACTCAATTTCTTCTCACCTTCCCTATAGTAATTATCAATAAGCATTACTTTATAAACGGTTTCCGGAATCTTATAAAGGGCTCCCCTAATATGGACACGCTTATTGCTTTGGGCTCCGGAGCAGCTATGGTATACGGAATATTCGCAATATACCGTATAGGTTACGGACTGGGACATGACGATACCGTACTGGTGCAGCATTATTCAATGAATCTGTACTTTGAAAGCGCAGGTACGATATTGACGCTTATTTCAATAGGAAAAATGCTCGAAGCACGTGCAAAAGGAAAAACCTCATCGGCAATTGAAAAACTTCTTGATCTTGCTCCTAAAAACGCAGTAGTGGAACGAAACGGACAGGAGCTCACGATTTCTCCGGATGAAATATTAAACGGGGATATAATCATAGTTAAAGCGGGTGAAAGCGTAGCCGCAGACGGTATAATAACAGAGGGAAAAGGCGTTCTTGACCAATCCGCAGTTACAGGCGAAAGTATCGGTGTTGAGAAAACCGTAGGCGACAATATAATCGCGGCATCAATAAATAAAAGCGGTTACTTTAAAATGCGTGCTGAGCGGGTCGGAAGCGAAACCACCCTTTCTCAGATCATTCGCCTCGTAGAAGACGCAACCGGGTCAAAAGCTCCTATTGCCAAGCTTGCGGATAAAATCAGCGGCATATTTGTTCCTGTTGTAATTGCGATAGCGGTCATATCCGGGATACTGTGGCTTATTTCGGGTGAAAATATGGAAACATCACTTTCAACCGCCATCTCCGTTTTGGTAATATCCTGTCCATGTGCACTGGGACTTGCTACTCCCGTGGCAATAATGGCAGGAACGGGAAAAGGCGCAGAAAACGGTATATTGATAAAATCCGCAACTGCTCTTGAAACCGCTCATAAACTTAATGTTGCAGTTATGGATAAAACCGGAACGATAACAACAGGTAAACCTGCCGTAACTGAAATAATTACAGCCAACAATACCGATAAGCGTCATGTGCTGACAATTGCTGCAAGCCTTGAAGAAAAATCGGAGCATCCTTTGGCCGAAGCGATTCTTAACTACGCCAAAAAAAATAACGTTGAAACTTTAACTTCGGAAAATTTCGAGGCGGTATTCGGAAAAGGTATAACCGGTATTATCGACGGAAAAAAATGTCTTGCGGGTAATCTCGCTCTGCTTAATGAAAACTGCATAAATGCCGAACAATGGCAGATACATTTTGACCGATTGGCGGATAACGGTTCAACTCCGCTTTATATAGCCGAAGACGGAGTTGTAACAGGTATGATAGGCGTTGCGGATACGGTAAAACCAACCGCAAGAGCAGCTGTTTCCGAGTTGAAATCAATGGGAATACAGGTAGTTATGCTGAGCGGAGACAATAAACGTACTGCCGAAGCTGTGGGACGCAGGCTCGGCATAGACAGGATCATTTCCGAAGTGCTTCCTGCCGATAAAGAAAGAATTATAAGACAGCTGCAAAGCGAAGGTAATCTGGTAGCGATGGTTGGCGACGGAATAAACGACGCTCCGGCTCTTGCCCGTTCCGATGTGGGTATGGCTATAGGCGCCGGAACAGATATAGCTATAGACAGCGCCGATATAGTTCTTATGAAAAACAGCCTTCTTGATGTTTCCGGTGCCATAAAACTCAGTAAAGCGGTTATAAGAAATATTAAAGAAAATCTATTTTGGGCTTTTTTCTATAATGTATTATGTATACCTCTTGCCGCCGGAGCATTTGTTCCCATTTTCGGATGGCATCTTGATCCTATGTTCGGAGCATTGGCCATGAGCTTGTCAAGCTTTTGCGTAGTAATGAACGCCCTTCGTCTGAAGCTTTTTAAGTTTAGGCACGTTGATTTGATAGAAGAAAAAACTTCGGATAATATTGTAAATGAAGCGGCAATAACCGTAGTCGATCCCATTATTGCCGATGAAAATACCAAAAATAAAGGAGGAAATGTTATTATGAAGAAAAAAATCATTATTGAAGGCATGAGCTGCGGACACTGCTCCGCAAGAGTGGAAAAAGCGTTGAATGGTCTTGACGGCGTTACCGCCAAGGTCGATCTCGATTCCAAAACAGCCTTTGCTGAAATTGCCGGGGGAATAACCGACGAAACCATTAAACGCACAATTGAAGATGCCGGCTACGAAGTAATAAATATTACAGAGGAATAATTTTTCAATAACCCGCACCTGATCATTAAAAGCTAAAAGGGGGCGGGCTTTTCTTTTTGCGGTATCAAATCATCTTTTTATAGGCGAATACGTCGGCTTGCCGCAAGGAATTTATATTGTACGTCTTTCATATTATATAAAACAAGCTATTGCCATCAGACATTTTTTATGCTACAATTATTGTAAACAATATAAGGAGGATATCACAAATGATAAAACGTTGTTCAAATTCCGCGCTTATATACGCTGTGATCGCTATGGTATTCGGAGTATTTTACAGAGAGTTCACAAAATTCAACGGTTTTGAAGGTGATACAAGACTATCGGTCATCCACACACATTATTTTATCTTGGGTATGATGTTCTTTTTGATACTTATGCTGATTGAAAAAAGCATAGGATTCTCGTCGGAAAAGCACGCCGGAAAAATAATATTTACATATCACATAGGCTTAAACATAACCGGAGCCGCTTTTTTTGCCAGAGGTTTGACCCAGGCCCTTCAAAGCGAATTAAGTAAAGGCGCAGACGCTTCTATTTCCGGAGTTGCCGGCATAGGTCATGTTATAATGGGAGTAAGCATCATACTGCTGCTGTTAAAAATAAAAAAATCCGCGTCCTCGGGTGATAAGAAATAAACTTATAAGGATAGTCCAGATGGAATTATTTAACGCTTTTTTAAACAGGTATCCGCCATGCGAAAATTTGAAAAAACCAGATTCCGTATTATTGAAAAAATACCAAGGTATTCTTCCTCAAAGTCTCTTGGATTTTTGGAAGAAATACGGCTTTGGAAATTATGGAGACGGTTTTTTTAAAATTATTGATCCCGATGAATATAAGGATAATTTGAATGAATGGTTATGCGGCGAAAGCTCCGATCGTATTCCGATCATGCTTACCGGTTTTGGTAATATAATATACTACAGAAAAATTTCCGAAGATGTTGATGATGTATGCATGGTAAATATCCATTACCGTAATACAATGCTTTGCGCATACAGTTTTGAGAATTTTTTCAACTTCTTTTTTTCGGATGAAGAAACGGAAGAAATACTAAACAAAAAGCTTTTTAACGAGGCAATAAAAAAACTGGGTAAGCTGGAAGAAAAAGAAATCTTTTATTTTGCTCCTGCGCTTGTATGGGGAGGATCGGAAAAGCTCGAATTTGTAAAAAAGGGCAGCGCTTTGGTACATCAGGTTTTGCTTCTTCAAATGTAACTGTCAATTGATATTACTATAAACACATCTGGCTTTAATAATTTTGCATGGCTTCAATACTGTAAATTGGACTCGGTATTTATCTTTGCGATAACTTTTTCTCCATACAGGAGAATGAAGTATCTTTTAAAAACCAATTCAATCATATATCGCTGAAATATTAAAAAGCGGTTTCATGCTTTTTGAAAAGAGCGGCGAAAAATACGCATAGAATTAAAGAAAAAGCGTAGAATTATAAGAATATTTAAGCTTTTTAAACTAATACTGACCACATTTAATATAACTCGGATTTTCAGATGTTTAAAAAAGGTTATTTTTTAAAGTTTTTCACGGATTCTGACTATTAACAATAATAAAAATTCCCGACAGAACTTAAGTTCTGCCGGGAATTTTTATTGGAGCTTCAGCGTAAAAACCACCGACTCGGTCGGTGGAATAAAAAGCTTTAGCAAAATAACGACCTCCGATATGGTATAATAACCTCAAACGGAATAAAGAGGAAGAAATTATTTTAAATGTTTGAGAACATTTTACCGTTTCAGAGGAATCGCTCCGCTTTGCTGCGCTCTACTTATGGTATAATAGTAACGGTTTGGCAGCCGCATTACTATTACTTTAACATAAAGGAGGTCATTAGCAGATGAAAAATGAAATAAAAACATTGTCACATCCAACATAAGGATGTGAGTATCACATAGTATACGCGTCCAAATACCGCGGAAAAGCGATATGTGGATAGACAAGGGGAGTATAGGGATATAGGGAAAATACTCCGAAAGCTGTGTGTAGAAAAAAGTAAAGATAATAGAAACAAATGCTTGTCCCGACCATATTCACATCCTTGTAATAGTACCGCCATGCTCAAACAATAGCACGGTTTGTCGGATTTATCAAAGATAAAAGTACATTGATGATATTTGACAGTTATGCGAACTTAAAGTACAAATACGGAAACAGTCATTTTTGGTGTGGAGGATATTTTACGGATACGATGGGAAGAAATAAAACCGCGATAAAACAATATATTCAAGATCAGCTGAAAAAGATAATGAATATGATCAAATGGCATTGAAGGAATATGTTGATCCATTTACGGACAGCAAGAATTAAAGGAATTATTGACCCGTTTAAGGACAAAAATAAACAGCCGCTTAAGCGTCTGTCTGTAGCAGTAATGAAATGTCAGATCGTCAATGCCCCCTTAGGATTGAGCCTGTAACTTGTCCTTTTAGAGCGTGTGCAAACCACCGCTTCGGTGGTGGTTTTGATTTGACATGGATAGCGTCCCAAGTTAGCAGAAATTGTAAAATTAGCGGTTTTTCATGAATCACCTAAAATCAGCATAAAAAAATTATAAATATGATCGAATGACATTACATTTAAGGAATTATTGACCCGTTTAGTAAGCAAATATTAAAGGATAAAAAACAGACAGCCTTTTCAGAGGCTGTCTGTAATAATACTATGTCATATCTTCAATGAACCTTCAGGAGCTGAACCTTTAATTCACCCATTTAGGGCAACGAATCTACCACTTAACTGGTGATTTTGATTCGCATTTTAATTAACTTATCAGCAATCCGCATATCGTTATCATGGAAGCGTCTTCCATATCCTGCGGAACTATTTCTATAGTATGCTTGCCCTTTTCTTCAAATGATACGATTTTTGCCGCTTCGGCATAATTACCCCAACCTCCGGGAAAACGTGTGTCAATATTGGCGGCAAGCTCACCGTCAACATATACGTCAAGTACTGTTCCCGCTTTTGTGGTCTTACCGAAAAGCAATCCGAAATTTTTCGCTTCAACATCCTTAAATACAAGTTTTGCTCCGTTAAATCCGCCCTGCTTCCTCAAAAGCCAGTATCCGGTAAAGTTACCGAAAGTCGCGTCCGGAATACATTTAAAATTGCCCGTTTCATCAAAAGCTTCAAAATTTGCGGGAGTTATAAGACTTGCTTCGGAATAATGATCCTTTGTATATGCCGATGAAAAATCGCTTTCATCCCCGCTTATATCGTCCTTGCTGCTGTTTACGCTTTCGAGATAATGAATAATGAGTTCTGAAAGGACCTTATGTCCTGCGGCATTTGGATGTATATTATCATCGGAAATATCCTTCCATTTAATATGCCCGTTTTTTATAACATCAAGAATAGCGTTTCTGTATGAAATAAAAGGAAGATCATAATTTTTGGCCACATCATAATGATAATTTTGAACGGAGGTACCGTTTTCCTGCGTCATTCCTATACAAACCACGGCCGGCTTGCTCTCGCTGTTCCACAATTTTCTGAGAAGGCTGTCATAGCTGTCCACATCACGACGGGTATTTTCCGTTGTATCATTTACGGAAAACTCAACAAAAACAATATCCGGCTTTTGTGAAATTACGTCACGATCAGCTCTGTGGACTCCTATATACGATCCCGTGGCACCTATGCCGGCGCGTACATAATTGATTTTTGAATTTGAAAACGTAGATTCAAACCAATTCGTAACGAGCTTTGCATAACATCCGTTATCACCTCCGCTTACACCTTGCGTAATAGATCCGCCGATGTAAGCGACCGTTATATCGTTTCCCTCTCCGGCTTTCTTCATAACCGATGCAAGACGTACCTGATTACCTTTATTAAGTTCTGATAAAGCGATCATCCTGTCGGTGATCGTACCATCCAGTGAATAAGGAGCATCAGCCGCTCCGTCCGCATAGCTGTAATCGTTAAGATCCGTTACATTCGATGGCGGAGGCTCTTCCGTATTATCCGGGAGCTTAGAAGGAGCATTTGTTTCTTCTCCGCTTTCGACGGATGTCTGTGAACCGGTTTGCTCAGGAGCGGTTGAAGTGTTTTCACCGTTATTTTCACCGCCTCCGTTGTCACATGCGGCAGTTGCCAGCAGCAGTGCGGAAGCAAGCATTAACGCCGTAATTTTTTTCAGCTTCATTTTTTTCCTCCATATTATATAAGCTTTTTCAGCTTTTTGCTTTTATATTATAGCATAGCAGATACAATGAAAAAAGTCAAGAGAAAAGAGTAATATGAATCGAAGTCTCTTGCATTTGCTCCACATTTGTGATAATATAAATTAAAGCAGCACCGCAAATTAATATTGCCCTATTATAACATAAGATCAGATTTTACTGCTCACAAAGGTCTGCATATAACGGCGGCCTATTTAAAAGATAATCTGAGATCGCATAAAATACGGGAATATATAATCTGCGGTATTGACTTGATTACGCGGCATAAAATCTATAAGGAAAGGTTAAAAAAATGAGAATTTTACCTGATAACAGCGCATTTTCCTATATGGGAAGAATTGATTTTTCACAACCGGAAAAACCGTTGTTTATTTATGCGGGAAGTATGGTTGAAATCAGATTTAAAAGTAAGAAAGCAGGTTTTTACATCACCAATGAAAAACTGGGAAATTATTGCTCAGTAGGAGCTGTTTTGGATGGAGTACAATATAAATTTCCTATCGAAACTGATGACGATGAAATTTATATTGAAATCTCTGATAGCATTGAGAATAACTGGCATTCCGACCAAAATAACGGTTGGCACAGTCTGACGGTATTTAAACGCCAGGGGGCGGCAAATTATATAAGATTCGGAGGCATAGAGATAGATGATGACGGTCTGGTCGAACCCTGTCAAAAGGATTACAATATTAATATTGAAGTATTCGGTGACAGCGTTTCCGCCGGTGAAATAACCGAAGCGATATATAACGAAGCAATTACCGACAATCCCGGCCACACGAACGGAATACATGACAACAGCTGGTTCAGCTACCCGCTTATTCTCAGCCGTATGTTGAATGCCAGGGTAAATAACAATTCACAAGGCGGTATCGCCTTATTGGATAAAACAGGATTTTTTAACGGTCCCGAATGGGAAAATCTTATCGGTGTCGAAACTACATATGACAAATTGAGTTATGTTAAATACTCAAAGGAGGGGTTGACTCCATGGGACTTCTCCCGTTTTACTCCGGATATTATTATTATGGCCATAGGTCAGAATGATCCTAATCCGTTTCCGGAAAAAACAGAATCACCTGAACACATTAAAATGTGGAAGGATAAATATAAAGAAATAATTCTTGACCTGAGAAAACGCTACGGAAAACCTGTAAAGGTACTGATGATACTTACGGTGCTTATGCACGATGAGCGGTGGGACAGATACCTTGATGAGATTCAACAGGAAATGCAGGACGATAATATCAGGCACTTTATGTTTACACGCTGCGGCAAAGCTACTCCGGGACACCCGAGAGCTACCGAGCAGGCGGAAATGGCTTCTGAACTGGCAGCAGTGATCAGACAATGGTGTTTTTGATAACTGCTTTTTCATAACCGTCCGGTAATTTTAAGGCAACACCTCACAATGATTGCGTGTGAATTGCGCAGTCAGATATTTCGTCAGCTTGCATAAATT
>CAJTTE010000005.1:79947-170890 GCA_910579265.1 uncultured Ruminiclostridium sp.
TGATTGCGTGTGAATTGCGCAGTCAGATATTTCGTCAGCTTGCATAAATTCGACGCAGGAATACTGACGTATTTCAAGGAGAATTTGTGTAAGCTGACGGAATATATGCAAGCAAGCCGCATGCAAAGTTGTCAGGCGGTCATTGTGCGGTATTGCCTTAAATTATTATCGTGACTTCATGAACACCACGAATGATTTAACAAATAAAAAGACGATTATTACTTTTAATAACCGTCTTTTTATTTTATAATATCAGCGTTTTTACTTTCTCTTTCTTGAAGCTGCTATTGATACCGCCGCGGCTGCCATCAAAACGGGAATAACCGTTAATGCCACACCTGTCGGTTTGTTTTTATCGGAATCATCATCCTTATCGGTAACAGAGGTTGGTTGATCGGCGGTTTCCGTTCCGGGATCGGTTTCCCCGGGCGTAGTCGTCAATTCATCGGGAGTAGTAGTAATTTCATCGGAAGGAGTGGTTGTTTCAGTGGGCAAATAAGTATATTCAAGCCAGAAAATAACAGGTTCTTCCAGACCGCAGTCATAATGATAGATTATTTTCGTATCATCTTCACCCAAAGCGCCGGGAGTAAAATCGGAAAGTATACCGTCATTTAATTTGGCATTCACCACATCCGTAACCTTGCTTATATCGAATCCGTACTTCTGGAGCTCTTTCAGGTCAAAGCTTGAGCACTGACCGATATCATATACATTTTCATGTGAATAGAACGATTCCGTATCGAGCTCAGTATTTTTTGACAGATCCAAGGATGTAATATGATTAGCGGAACAATTCAATTGTCTCAGCTTTAAATTTGAGGATACGTCAAGAGACTTAAGTTCGTTATAACCGCAATTCAGAATTTCAAGCTTCGTGTTATTGCTTACATCAACGGAGGTAAGATTATTAAAGCTGCATTCTAAGCTGACCAATTCAACGTTATTATCTAAATTAAGGCTTTTAAGAGAGTTAATTGAACAGGTCAGATTTGTTAATTTTGTATTATGACTGATATCAAAAGATTCAAAATTGTTTTGTTGACAGTAAAGGTAAGTCAGATTGGGAACCTGACTTAAGTCAATTTCCGACAGATTACAGCTATGGCATGCCAAAAAAGTCAAATTATCGTTTTCTCCTATTATAACACTGTCAAGCAAGTCATTATTTGAACAGTACAAAGTTTTCAGATCCTTATTTGCGGAAACATCCAGGCTCTTAAGATTGTTATCGCTTATGCTGAGGTTCTGAAGTAAAGCGTTCCTGCTCAGATCCAGTTCTGAAATCATGTTTTTATCGCAGGAAATAGAAATCAACGAAGTATTATTGCTTAAATCCAGTTCGGTAAGCTCATTTTCGTCGCACAAAAGCTGTTTAAGATTTATATTTTGACTTAAATCGAGTTCTTTTATGTAATTGCCGCCGCCGTTTACAGAATTGTTGCTGCCGCAATTCAGATTTACAAGATCAGTCAGAGCCGTCAAATCAAGCTCGGTTATCTCATTATCCTGACAATAAAGAGTAATAAGACGGGTAAAATTTTCAACGCCCTTAAGACTTTTAATTTGCTTTCCGACAACATTTATTTCTTTAACTGCTGCAATTTCATTAGCGTCAAGTATTCCGTTCTTATCTGTATCAAAGTCGTTGACATATGATCTGAAAGGCGGCATCGGGGAAATTTTCCTCATTAATTGTCACTCCGGGGTCAGACGCGGCGGCATAAGATGAGCATGCCAATAACCCCGTTACAGACACAAATGCTGCAACACACGCAATAATTGAACTTTTCTTCATTTTAAATACTCCTGTTAAAATTATTTCCGTAGCAAAATCTACATAACAATTATACCGTAGAATCCATAAAAAGTCAATGTCAAAAAGAGTTGTTATAAAAGCCTCAATATAAATTCCGCAAAAACAGATTCTAACTGATTTTCGATTATTTGAACCGCAGCATACTTAAAATTCATTTTTAATTTAAAGCATATCTGAAAACTAAGAGATTTTGTTGAATAAGCGGAGTTTTCAAGGAATAAAGCGAAGGGTTGTAGTAATATTTCGGGTTTTTTTGGCTAACAAAGCGCCCGAAGTCAGGGCGAATCTGAAAACAAAGCAAATTAGTACAATTATGCTGAAAGCATGGGGATTTCAAGTAAAATGGCGGAGAAACACAAGGGTGTTTCGTAGTTATCCCCTTAGAATAACTATCCGCATTATTTGACGCGGAAAGCGTCTGAAATTAGCGGAAATCGTGCAATTTGCGGCTTTTCACATAGCCCCCTAATAGAAATTGTTCAAATTATGACTTTTCTTACAGCCCATAGCTTAAACCCGTTTATATTTTTAATTAAATGGATTTTAAATAAATTTATTCAGTCGATTTTTCGATCATTACGGTTCTTACATAACTTTTTATAAGCCGCTTCTTATTGATATAAAAATTTATAAGCGCAATTCCCTTAACCTTTTTATTATCTCCGACAGTTCCGTAAGAAAAATATTTATTTCATTGTAAGTCGTGTATCTGCTCATACTTATCCTTAAGCTTCTTCGTGCGGCATCGCAGGAAAGCCCTAAGGCCCGCAGGACATGAGACGGTTCAGAATTTCCGGATGTACAGGCTGAACCGCTGCCTGCGGCAATTCCCTTTAAATCCAGCTGCAATAATAACGACTCACCTTCTATATCATCGAAGCTGAAATTCATAATTGACGGTACTCGTTTTTCGATATCACCGTTAAAACTGACCCCGCCCATCTTCATCATTTCTTCGATTATATATTCTGATAATTTCAAATGACGGGAATATACATCCTTCTTGTTTTTTTCAGCATTTACCATAGCCTCTGCCAACGCTACAATTCCCGCAGTATTTTCCGTTCCGGCTCTTGATCCGCGTTCCTGTCCGCCTCCTCTTACCATAGGGGTGAGCTTTACTCCGTTTCGACAGTACAATAATCCTACTCCCTTCGGAGCATGAAGCTTATGACCGGAAACTGACATGAGATCTATATTGTCCTTTTTCACGTCAATGTAAAGATGAGGTGCGGCCTGAACCGCATCTGTATGAAAAACCACTCCCCTTTCTCTGCATAGGGCGCCTATTTCTTTTATCGGTTGAATTGTTCCGATTTCGTTATTGACATACATGATCGTCACCAGCGCCGTATTTTCCGTTATAGCGGCTTTAAGATCTGCGGCCTTTACGATACCGCCTCTATATACCGGAAGATATGTGATCCGAAAACCCTTTTTTTCCAAAAATTTAAGTGTATTCAAAACCGCATGATGCTCAAAAGCCGATGTGACAATATGATTTTTTCCTTTTTCAAGCATTGAATACGCCGTCGAATATATTGCCCAATTATCGCTTTCGCTTCCTCCCGAAGTAAAATATATTTCCGACGGTTCTGCATTTATTGCCCCGGCGCATTGTGAACGTGCATCCCTTATGGCTATTGATGCCTGTCTGCCCGAACTGTATATTGAACTCGGGTTACCGTAAAAATCCTTAAAATACGGAAGCATGACATCGAATACTTCATCGCTTATTTTAGTTGTGGCGGCATTGTCAAGGTATATTTTATCGCATTGCATCATTATTCACCTTTCCTTCCATACTTTTTCATTTAAGCAACCCACGACGATTTTCGTAAGGCATTTTATACGCCTATATAAGAAAATCCGCTATAAGCGCTGCGGCGGAAGCCGACAATGCCACCACAATAAGCGGCAAATCAAAATATGCCAGTACGACGGCAACCGCCGTACCTATAACAGCGGTTATAATATTTCCTGTTGAATAAAAAACGGCAGGAATTGTCATAGCGCTTAAAACCGCATATGGAACATAATAAAGAAAGCTTTTGAAAAATCTCGATTTGATTTTTTTACGAAAAACGGTAAAAGGAATAACACGTATCAGATAGGTAACGCCTGCCATAACAACAATATAAATTGCAATACTCATTATTCCTTTTCCTCCTTGAGAGGAAATATTGCGGCGGCAAATGCCGAAGCTGCAACAGCGCTTATGATAACGGAAAATCCGGCGCTTATTTCCGTAAAAACATATCTGAATAATATCGAGATTGCAGCGGCGGCTGCTATTACAAACAGCACCTTAAGACTCTTCCGTGCAGTGGGCAATATGATCGCCAGAAACATTCCGTAAAGCATTATTCCCAATGCATCAGTAAACATTTGAGGCAACACCGAACCGGCCAGCGCTCCGAAAATAGTACCTGAAGTCCATCCGGAAAAGCCTGCAAGAATAAGGCCGTACATATATGAGGGCGACAAATTATGAGGCTGTGAGGAAGCCACCGCAAAAATTTCATCTGTAATTCCGTAAGCAGCGAATATTCTGTGAAGAAAGGTAAATTTATCCCCAAGCTTTTGAGAAAGCGATATGCCCATTAATGCATAACGTATGTTTATTGTAAGCTGCGTAAGCGCCATTTCTACAAGAGATCCTCCCGAGGCAATTACCGATACTCCCGCCGCCTGTCCCGCAGAAGTCAAATTGGTTGCTGAGATCATTAATGCCGTCAAAGGAGACAAGCCTGCCCTTACGGCCATTATGCCAAATCCGAAGGATACCGAAAAATATCCTAAGGCTATGGGTATTCCATGCCTTATGCCTTTTATAAATTCAGAATGCATAAAAAATATCCTTTCCGGAAAATATCGGTATATATGATAACATATCGCGGAAAAAAATGCAAACTCCGCTTTTAATGTGTGCAGTCATGATCCTCGCGTATAAAAACGGTTATAAAAAAATTATAACCGTTTCAGCATTATAAACAATAAAGACGGATAAAAATTCACCGGCATAGTCTTCTGATTTGCAGATAAAAATAAAAAATGATCGGCCTTCTTTTGTATTTGAAATACATTATGACACTAACAAAAGCTTGTTCATTAAACTGCTCCTCAATATTCTAAAATATCGGCTTAAATGAAGATCATGTATTATTCGGGTCAATTACGTCCCGGCATTTTTTTATTTTTAACGATATCTAAACGATCCATTATGCTCCATATCATCGATCTGCTTAATATTTTTATTATCATCATTTAATAAATTTGATTCCTTTCCTTTGCATATCCTTAAACGAATATATAAATATCTATTTATAAAGATCCGGACAATTATCTTTCCCGACACGCTTAAATGATATATTACTTCGGATTTACCTAAACATATCGCTTTGTGCAATTTTAATAGCATCATTTCCGTTTACGCCCAACTTTTTTAAGCGCGACCGATCTCCTGAGCATATATACCAACATTATACGGTCCCGGCAACTTCATGCTTCATGTGATTAATTGTTATTTATATTTTACATACCGGTTTTCGATTATTTGAGGTTACCTGATCATACTGAAAAATATACCGAAATAAGTTTTTCTTAAATGATAAAACCGTTTATTATCCCGGGAAAAAACTTTTTTCACAAAAAGTCCCGGAGAAAACCGTTAAATATTTTCTCCGGGCTGTGATCATGTGATCATATGATAAATTTATAAATAAACCTAAAAGCCCTATGATTTGAGAGCTTGTTTTTTAAAATACGCGATATCGTTTATTTTTCTTACGAGATCGATTTTTATTAAACCGGAAGGTTATAAAAAGTTATGACTCCGATTTTTAAAAATTACAAAAAGAATTCAAACACATTGTAACGCTATGGAAATTTACTATTCTATCGGCTCAAAATCCGCTGCTCCGTGTTTGCAAAGCGGACATATGAAGTCATCGGGAAGCTCGTCTCCTTCATAAACATAGCCGCATACTTTGCATACAAATCCTTTTTTGCCCTCTGTCTGAGGCTTAGGCTTAACATTTTTCTGATAATAGGTATACGTCATGGTCTCAACGTTTGAAATAACGCGTGATTCGGTTATTGCGCATATAAACATTCCATGAGTGCCCAAATCCACATACTGTTCTACTTTAAGAGACATAAACGAATTAATGTATTTTGAGAGAAATACCATTCCGTTATCCGAACGGAATATCTCCTCTCCCTCAAATTTATCAACATTTCTGCCGCTGTGGAAGCCGAATCTCTGAAATACCGAGAAGGGGGCATCCTGCGAAAGACAATTTATATTCATTACTCCGCTCTGTTTAATAACATGATGAGAATAATTTTCCTTATTTATCGTAACCGCAATACGATTCGGAGTATTGGTTACCTGAGTAACAGTGTTTACAATAAGACCGTTATCCTTTTTACCGTCATTGCAGGTAACTACATATAAACCGTATCCGATATTGAATAAAGCGCTGAGATCATTTTTATTTGCCGTATCACTTTTTCGGGCAAGATAGTCGGTGCTCAGAGCCTCTGCCAGAGCGTCAAGCTTTTCCTTGCTTTCATCGCCAAGTGCGGATTTTATCGTAACTACTGGTTCAACGAACGTAAGTTTTTTGCTTCCCTCAAGCATCTGCTTCATGGTTTTTGCGGCAAGCGGAGCCCAAGAACCGTTTTCTATAAAGCCAACCGTGCGGTTCTGGTAATTACGCTCCGTAAGATGTTCTATAAACTCACGCATAAACGGGAAAATCCCCGCATTGTAGGTAGTAGTCGCAAGAACAAGCTTATTGTATCTGAACGCATCTTCTACTGCCTCAGCCATGTCCTCACGCGCAAGGTCACAAACCACCACCTTCGGGCAGCCATTATTTCGGAGCCTTTCCGCAAGCTGTTCCACCGCCTTTTTTGTGTTGCCGTACACGGAAGTATAAGCTATCATAACCCCTTCGCTTTCGGGTTCGTATGAGGACCACGTATTATACAGCCCGATATAATAGCCTAAATTTTCTTTAAGTACCGGTCCGTGAAGAGGACAGATAATTTGTATATCAAGTCCCGAAGCTTTTTTCAAAAGGCTTTGTACCTGTGCGCCGTACTTACCCACAATACCGATATAATAGCGGCGTGCCTCACAAGCCCATTCCTCATCGACGTCCAATGCTCCGAACTTTCCGAATCCGTCTGCGGAAAACAAAACCTTATCATAACTGTCATAAGTAACGATTACCTCAGGCCAATGAACCATCGGAGCCGCCACAAAGGTGAACGTATGCTTTCCCGTAGAAAGAGTATCACCCTCGGCAACCACTATTCGCCTGTCAGAAAAATCAGTGCCGAAAAACTGCTGCATCATAGTAAATGCTTTTGAACTGGATACTATGGTGGTTTCGGGATAATTTTTCATAAAGTTGGCTATATTTGCGGAGTGATCAGGCTCCATATGCTGAATTATAAGATAATCCGGCTTGCGGCTTCCCAACGCATTCTGAATATTATCAAGCCATTCATGAGTAAAATGAGCGTCGACCGTATCAAAAATTGCGATCTTATCATCAACGACTGCATAGGAATTATATGCCATACCGTTAGGCACCGTGTACTGTCCCTCAAAAAGATCAACGCTATGATCGTTTACGCCGATGTAGATTATATCCTTTGTGATTTCCATATTACGATCCTTCCTTTTTGATTTTGTTAAAAGTATTGTACCACGTTTTGGAAGAAAAATAAAGGGGTAAAGAAGAATTTTTAGTCAGATATTTTTAAAAGCGGTAAAATATAAAAATTCTTTTTTATTTTTATACGGCATTTATCCAACATATATGTTTGAGGGACACTTCATTTCTCAATATGATATCTCTGTTCGGTAAGCTTCCCGACTTGAGCATAGCTATGCCGCCGCGGAAGCTTGTTTAAGAAAATCTGCGGAAAATATAGATTGCCACTTGCTGCCGATCATCTTATCGAAGCTTTTACACGTGTTATATTCCGTCAAAGCGTCCAAGACTGCGGTAAGCTCGTCAAGCATGTTCACGAAGGTATTGACATATAACGAAAAAAGATATATAATGTTTTCCGGCAGTTCGTAACCATCCTGCCTTGGGAAAAATCCCTAAAACAAAACTAAGGAAGTATAAGAAAACGACTGTTTATTCACAATGTTATTCGGAATAAACGGTTATGTGCCTTGCGTCCTTAGGGACGCTTTTTTATTTATTATGGAAAGATACAGTAAAATCAATGAAAAAAGAAAAAGAGAAATCGTGTTGCTTCGGGGCAAAGGATGCATTTATAAAAAATGTGCGTTCTGCGATTATCATTTGGACAGATGCGATGACGAAACTTTGAATTTCCTGCTTAACCGAAAAGTGCTTGATAATGTAACGGGTGAATACGGAGATCTGGAAGTAATAAACAGCGGCTCTGTATTTGAACTGGACAATCGAACGCTTGAGCTGATAAAAAGCATATGTCTTGACAAAAAAATACCGGTGATCCATTTTGAATCTCACTATTTTTATAAAGACCGGATACCGGAGTTAAGAAAACAGTTTTCAGGATTTGATATTAAGATGAAATTAGGTCTTGAGACCTTTGACTATGAGCTTCGGGAAAAATTTCTTAAAAAAGGCATACCCGATTCCGACCCAGAAAAAATAAGCGTTGATTTTGACGAAGCCAATTTTCTTTTCGGCATAAAGGGACAAACTGCTGATTCAATGGAAAATGATATTAAACTCGGGCTTTTATTTTTCGACCGAATATGCATAAATCTTATGTGTCCGAATTCTACGCGGATTTCACCTGACAAGAATGCTGTAAATGAGTTTATGGAAAGACTTTATCCGAAATATAAAAACAACAAAAGAATTGATATTTTAATTAATAATACCGATTTCGGAGTAGGAGATTAACGATACCATTGTCAGTTTCCTAAACGATTTACAAATCTGATATATAAATGAAAAATGAAAGGAAAAATGATATTATGATAAATGAGCTTTTACTTATAGGATCCTTAATTTTTATTTTCGGCGCGGTGCTTCTCGGATACAGGCTTTTTGGAAAAACAGGCTTGTACTGCCTTTCCGCAATCGCAACGGTGCTTGCCAACATAGAAGTATTAATACTTATAAACGCTTTTGGGGCGGAACAGACTCTCGGAAATGTGCTTTTTGCTTCAACATTTCTGATTACCGACATCCTTTCGGAATGCGAAGGCAAGAAAGCAGCGGGAAAAGCAGTATGGATTGGAATGTTTACATCGCTGTTCTTCCTTTTGTTAAGCCAAAGCTGGCTTATGTATGTCCCTAATGAAAATGACTGGGCGTCACCCTCGATAAACACTGTGTTCTCAAATACTCCTCGTATGCTTATAGCTTCATTTGTTGTCTATGCGGCAAGTCAGATGTTTGACGTTTGGCTGTATCACAAATGGTGGAGCTTCACAGAAAAAAGATGCGGTGACAAACGGCGTTTCCTTTGGCTAAGAAATAACGGATCAACACTTGTAAGCCAGCTTATAAACACTATGCTATTCACATTTCTTGCATTTTTCGGTAAATATGATACCTCCACCCTTATTTCTGTTTTCTTTTCAAGCTATGTCATTTATATTTTTACTTCTCTTCTTGACACTCCCGTTGTTTATCTTGCCCGCAAAATTCATGATAAAAAAATGTAACCGTTTTGTAATTGCTTTTTACCTTTTTGTATGCTATAATATATTTATTCCAATATTTTACAGTCATTTAAAAGGAGTTTTTATAAAACGTATTGCAAAAATCGGATTATCTTTATTTCTGGCATTGTCTATTCTTGTAAATGGTGTGGTTTTTGCCGATGAAGGAATAATTCCCCTTGACGTAAATTATAACGGAGTGTTTTTTACTGTGATGTTGATTCGACTATTGTCCAAGAAACAAATACCTGGTGTGGAGTCGCAAGTACGCTTATGGCGCTTACGGGAATTGAAAATTATAGCCGAAACCATTTGAAAAGCGGGTATGTCAGACCTACTCAGAAGCAGATTGCAAATAATGTGATAAATTCTGAAAATTCAGCTGTTGTTCATAAAGTTGTTGATTATTTAAACAGCATGTTGATAGTAAATAAATATAAATATTATTATTACAGAAAATACAGTTTGCCGACAGATGTTGAGTTAACCAATAAAATTAAACTCAGCCTTGCTGCTAACAGGCCGGTTATATTATGGTGTAATCCTTATAAAGCGTTTAAGTATTATGTTGGTGATGGAGCCTCAAAAACAAAAACACATTACGTTGTCATAGATGAATATGATGCTGTATCAAATACATTTAATATCGTTGACCCTACATATGTAACCGAGCTTCAGGGCAGAAACAGAGGAGTCACTGTTAATGAAATACTAAAAAGCATAAGTAATGTTGAAGGATATATAATATGTTCTTAATCAATAGGACGGAGGCGCATATAATGAAAAGTACGGCTTTTAACAGATTACCGCTTTTTCTTTTGACCGCTGCGGCTATGGTTGCCGCTTCATCCTGTTCGATCAGACAAGCACAGTGGAAAGACAACACTATAGAACTGGGACTCGAAGCATATGTCCCGCATTTTCTCTCGGAAATAAAATATTTCACCGAATCCGAAAGCGGAGAATTAACGGTTGAAGAAAACTGTTTCATTATCGAAGATTGGGAAAGTCCTATGTGCTACAGTACGGGGGAAAACAGCCGGTTTGAGATGAGACACTATGGAGCAAATCAAGCTATGGGAATCTCCTGCTCCTTAGTTTACTATTTTGACGGTACGGAAAAAAGACTCGTTGATTTCAGCGGAGACAATGTTTTCAGCAATTTCGCCCTTTGTGACGGCGAGCGCCTTTGCTATCTCGTTTCCGACGGCACCTTAAGAGTGCTGGAAAAGGACGGCGGAAGAACCGACTATGAAAACGCCTTTGACTGCGAAAAAATTAATCTTGGATATCACTTGGAGGAAATAAAGCTTTACGCCGAAGGAAATAGCATTGTAATAGAACAATACGGTTACTTTGGTTCGCAGAACGACATAAGCATTAACGGAGAGCTGCCCATAGTACGAAGCGCTGTGGAGCTTGATAATTCCTCCGAAAAGTCCGGTCGCTCCGATCAAAGTCTTGTCTGGAGCGGTGAAACCTGCCCGACCTTTGACACCGAGGGAATAACCGGTATTCCCCAATACATTGATCAAAACAAAAAGGTTCGAGCATTTAAAAAGGTCTATAACTATAACGGTGAGCTATACTATCACGGAATAAACACTGTTGAGGACGGCGGTTATATCGTGCTCGACAGCGTTAAGTGCTATTCCACCGGAGAAAACGAGGGCTTCGCCGTTAAAGCTTACAGATATGAGTGCGACGAGGGACCGCTGTGCTTTGAGATATGCCGCTATGAAAACGGTAAATTAAAGCTCTTGGCATACAGCGGCGACAGCAGATTTTCGGACTGCTTTATGTGCGACGGAAGACGCCTGTGCTATATTGTTGACGGAAATAGTCTAAGGGTCATTGATAAGGATGGAGGCCAAACCGATTACGGCGGCTTTGAAGAGAATATTTTCGGCTCTTCGGCGCAGCTGCTCTCGGAGGACGGAAAAACGGTAATTGTTG
Organism: uncultured Ruminiclostridium sp.; assembly: GCA_910579265.1. Classification (GTDB taxonomy): domain Bacteria; phylum Bacillota; class Clostridia; order Oscillospirales; family Ruminococcaceae; genus Ruminiclostridium_E. Next base: position 91,419 of record CAJTTE010000005.1, read on the forward strand.
AGTATAACGGCGAACAAATTGCGGCTATCATCCCTGAATAAAAAAACAAGTAATTTTCCGTTCTATCAGAAACGTTAGATTTATACTATTCTCAAATTAATATTAGGGCTTGTTTGAAAATAGAGGAAATAACGGATTTTTGACTCCAAATGGTTAGCTTCAAGGAAAAAACGCAGTCAAGCCCTCATTTGACGAGGCTTTTTGACACAGAAGATGACCGTTTGGGGGCGAAAAAACGACGTTTCCGTTTTTTTCAAGCAAGCCCTAATCTTTGGTCAAGGTATAGACAAATAATATGAAAGACCGAAGTTTAGTACTTAGGGTGCAATCTTTAATCAGATCTATAACTTGAATAAAGATCGGTATATGCCTCATATTCTGCATTACTTTCGATTTTATACGGCATTAAGCTAAAGCTTCAGAAAATCGGAAATTTTAATCCTACTATACAAAAAGGCGTTACACCTTTTTTCAGGTGTAACGCCTTGATTTGCAAGAAATAAGGTATGTAGAAAAAACCTGTTTTTCAGTCCATACTCAAATTTCGGTTAAAAGCTGCTCACACACATCCCTGAGCCTTCATAGCTTCTGCGACCTTCAGGAAGCCCGCGATATTCGCACCCGCCATATAGTTGCCGGGCATACCGTACTCCTTGGCAGCCTCGTCGCAGCTCTTGAATATAGACTGCATAATTCCCTTAAGCTTTGCGTCAACCTCTTCGAAAGTCCAGCTGTAACGCATGGAGTTTTGACTCATTTCAAGACCTGAGGTTGCAACACCGCCTGCATTTGCAGCTTTTGCAGGTCCGTAAAGAATACCGTTTTTAAGGTATACCTCGATGGCGTCGGGAGTAGAGGGCATATTTGCACCCTCGGCAACAGCGAAACAACCGTTATCAACAAGCTTCTGAGCACTTGCTCCGTCTATTTCATTCTGAGTAGCACAAGGAAGAGCGATATCGCACTTAATGCTCCAGATTCCGCTGCATCCCTCGGTAAATGTGACATTCTTATGAGAAGTGCGGTCGGCATATTCTTTGATTCTGCCGCGCTCTACCTCCTTGATCTGCTTAACAAGATCAAGCTCGATTCCGTCCGGGTCATAAATATAACCGTTGGAGTCGGAAAGAGCCACTACCTTTGCTCCAAGCTCGGTAGCCTTCTTTGTAGCATAAATTGCAACGTTTCCCGAACCGGAAATTACAACTGTCTTACCCTCAAAGCTCTTGCCATTAGCTTTAAGCATTTCATCTGTGAAGTAGCAAAGGCCGAATCCCGTAGCCTCTGTTCTGGCAAGAGAACCGCCGTAAGTAAGTCCCTTTCCGGTAAGTACGCCGCTGAATTCATTGCGGATCCTCTTATACTGTCCGAACATGTATCCTATTTCTCTTGCACCGGTTCCGATATCGCCTGCCGGAACGTCACAGTCGGGTCCTATATGTCTGCAAAGCTCCGTCATAAAGCTCTGACAGAAACGCATGACCTCTCCGTCGCTTTTGCCCTTAGGATCAAAGTCGGAGCCGCCCTTACCTCCGCCCATGGGAAGAGTTGTAAGGCTGTTTTTAAATACCTGCTCAAAGCCAAGGAACTTAATGATTCCGAGATATACCGAAGGATGAAGACGAAGTCCTCCCTTATAAGGTCCTATAGCGCTGTTATACTGTACGCGGAAACCTCTGTTTACCTGAACCTTACCGTTGTCGTCAACCCACGGTACTCTGAACATGATCTGTCTTTCAGGCTCGACAAGTCTGTCGAGAACTCCTGCCTCAACAAGATCGGGGCGCTTTTCAACAACGGGTTCAAGTGTTTCAAGAACTTCGGTTACTGCCTGAATAAACTCGGGTTCACCTGCGTTTCTCTTCTTAACCGTTTCCAAAAGGTCGATGAGATACTGATTTTTTAAAGCCATTACAAAAATCCTCCTGATAATTTTTTGGGAGCACTGACAATTACCGGTTACCGCCTTTTCCCTGACATCAACAATAATTATGTATTACTTCCCGATATTGACTTAATCCAATCTACACACCGCATATGAAAGATAAAAAAGAAAAAATGCAGGCTGTCAATGACAGTCTGCAAAATCTCTTCACGTCTTAAACGCGGGCAAGCATGAATTACGTCATTGTAACAAAATCTATTTTACCACATTTTTTTTGATTTTGCAATAGTTTTTTTAAAATTTTTGCAAGTTTTTTTTTGAAACTTGCAAAAATTTAAGTCCCCGGCCAAAATCCGATAATACAGATAAATATTTAACAACAAGCAAATCTAAGAAAATAAACATCTATGCTTCCCTAAAAACCGCATTTATAAAATGTAACACTTTTGTCATTGCTTTTTTTTGAAATATGATGTACAATATTAAACGCAGACATTTAGGTGACGGAGCCTTCCTGCTTACGCTCATAATAAAATATCGGTTTTTCTTTAACGGGGGGAAAAATGTTAAAAAAAATTTCTGCTGTATTAGCGGCTCTTGCAATGACCGGTTCTTCAACCGCTCAGGCTTGGAACGATGACAGCGTCAACTATAATACATACGACAACGAAATATATTACAGCATAATTAACGGCTCTTCGATAACCATAACCGGAATCTCAGATTATACGGAAGATCTCGTGATACCCGCCGAGATCGACGGATTAAAAGTGACGAAAATAGAGGACAATGCATTTGAAGGAAAACAGCGTCTGAGAACGGTAAAAATAGAAGAAGGCGTTACACTTGCCGGAAACGGTGTATTCAAAGACTGCCGAAGCTTAAAAACTGCGGAGCTGCCAAAAAGTCTGCGTTTTATCGGCTTCGAGGCATTTAAAGACTGTGTAACTCTTCAAAGGATAAATTTAAGCTGTAATATTGAGCTTATATGTGATGAAACATTTATGAATTGCTTTTCTCTTAAAGAAGCGATCATGCCTTCGGGAATAACCCGAATAGGTGACAGAGCCTTCGGCTTTTGCGGTTCATTGAAAAACACAGATATTCCTGATACGGTTAAAAGCATTGGCACAGAAGCTTTTTTGAATTGCACCTCCCTTGAAGAAATTAAACTGCCGGATAAACTTGACAGTTTAGGCGAAAGAGCATTTTCCAACTGCTCAAATCTTACCGAAATTCGTATTCCCGATAGTGTACCGATTATACAAAGGAACACATTTTCCCACTGTACCTCTCTGCAAAACATCATATTGGGAAGAAATCTGAACTTAATATTATCGGAAGCCTTCAGCTATTGTACCGCGCTTGAAGAAATTCAAATTCCCGATAATGTGAAAGAAATAGAATCCTGGGTCTTTAAAAATTGTTCGAATCTTAAAACCGTTTATCTTCCGGATAATCTGTCCTCACTCGGGGAAGGTGTATTCGGTTACTGCAAAAGTCTGGACGGTATAACTATTCCCGAAGGAATAAACGCAATCGAAGCACAGACCTTTTATGAATGCGAAAACCTGAAGGAGGTTATTATTCCCGGAAACGTAAAGGCAGTGAGACGGCACGCTTTTTACGGCTGTAAAAATCTTACAGGCGCCGTTATTTGTGACGGAGTCGTCAGAATCGAAAACAATGCCTTCGGAAAATGCAGTAACCTTAAAACCGTTTCGATACCCTCTTCGGTAAGGGAAATAGAATATAATTCCTTTAAGGGAGCTTCCGATTTGAACATCATATGCGAACCGGGTTCATACGCTCATAAACATGCCGTAAAATACCGTGAAAATTTCCGGTTTGAAAAAGAGGAGGTTCAGGACGGAACCATCATAATCATCATAGCGGTAATATGGACGACAGTTATTATAGCCGTATGCCTGGCTTGTGTCGTCGGCATAAAAAAGAGCCGGAAGCAAATTACTGTTACTTCCGGGAAAGGATTTGATAAAAATGCGGAAGAAAACTTTAATTAAGCTTGTATATGCAGCTGCGGCTTTTTTCATGTTTGCTTCAAACAGAATTTACGCTATTTACCCAAGAGATTTCGGAAAAACTGCGGATGGATTTTACTATGAAATAACAAAAGACGGCACGGAAACCATCATAACCGGATACTCGGGAGATAAGACCGGTATTAATATTCCCGAGACGATTGAAGGTAAAACGGTAACTTCAATCGGAAGCCAGGCGTTTGTCTGGAGAAGTGAAATAACATCCGTAAATATCCCATCAACCGTCGATAGCATAGGACTTAGTGCATTTGCCAAATGCTTAAGTCTTGAAAAAATAAATATTCCCGATGAAGTTGATATTATAAGTGAGAATACTTTTCATGACTGTGAAAAGCTTACCGAAATAATTTTACCGAAATATCTTTCGGAAATTAAAAGGAATGCTTTTGAGAACTGCATTTCATTGGCGCATATCGAGTTTCCCGACAGTCTCAAGATTATCGGGAACAGTGCTTTTGAAAACTGCATTTCATTGACGCATATCGAGCTTCCCGACGATCTAAAGACTATCGGGAACAGCGCTTTTGAAAACTGTAAAAGCCTTAAGGCTATAAGCGTTCCGGCTGTTTTTTCTGTAGGCGATCACTCATTTAAAGGCTGCCACAGTCTGGAAAAGGTTGAAATTGCCGAAGGAGTAGAACTGATAGACGAATATGCATTTGCCGAATGTTTGAATCTTACCGAGATAATTATTCCCGCGTCTGTTGAAAAAATTGCCGAAAACGCCTTTATAGCCTGCCCTGGCACAATGGTGATAAAAGGATATCCGGATTCATTTGCGGAAGGCTTTGCTAAAGCTAAAGGGATACGCTTTGAAATATCGGAACCTGCGGCAGAATATATCGAAAAAACATCTATGGGACAGCGGCAAATGATTGTCATGATCATTTCCCTTTGGCTGCCGGCATTGGCTGTTGCCTCAGCTTTGATCGTTATTGTCGCAAAAAGGCAAAAGAAAGAAAAAAACGGCTGAAATTTTTTATACGGTTAATAGTCTGTGCTTGAAAGCAAAAAATAAATGGTGTATAATTAAATATGTCGGACAGGTGGTATAAAGTATCCGTGAGTTTGCTTCAGGATACCTGTCTGCAAAAAAATTTTGAGGCTTTGATCCTAACATTTTTCATCAAGCCCTGACAAGGATATCGGTCAAATCAAAACAATCTAAGGCACACCGTACAATGATTACGTGTGAATTTCGCAGTCAGATTTTTCGTCAGCTTGCATAAATTGGGCGCAGAAATACCGACGTATTTCAAGGAGGATTTGTGTAAGATGACGGAATATATGCAAGCAAGTCGCACGCAAAGCTGTCAGGCGGTCATTATGCGGTATTGCCTTAAATACGACAAAGGAGTAATATGTCAGATAATATAAAAAACATTGCCGAAAATCGACAGGCAAGACATGAATATTTTATTTTAGAAAGCATAGAGGCAGGTATAGAACTTTTCGGCACCGAGGTTAAATCCATAAGACAAGGAGGGGTAAGTCTTAAGGAGGCGTGGATATCCATAGAAAACGGAGAAGCCTGGGTGAAACAGATGCATATTGCCCCCTATGAAAAAGGAAACATTTTTAACCGCGACCCTCTTAGAGAACGAAAACTGCTTATGCACAAGCGCGAAATCCTGAGGCTTTACGGACAGGTCAAACAGGGTGGGCTCACTCTTATACCTATCTCAATGTACTTTAAAGGAAGTAACGTAAAGGTTCAGGTGGGATTGTGCAAAGGAAAAAAACTGTATGATAAACGTGAAGACGCCGCCAAGCGCGACGCCAAACGACTTATCCAACGCACTATTAAGGAGAGAAACAGTTGATGCGAAAAAAAACAACGGCTGCTTCGGCTATAATCGTATTATTCTTATTAATCGGAATACTGCCAAATTATATCTGCGCAGAGGACAGAAATTGTTTAAAGAATTACCATACTGCCGAATGGTCCGGGGATTCAATTTATTTAGATAAATCCAGCAATTCACTTTTCTTTAAAAAGGATCAGGATAAATCCCGTCAAACTGCGGCCATATCCATAGATATTGAACAAGGTTCAAGCGGCTTTTTATTTTATGTTGACATCGGAAACGGTTCACATAATGATGATAACGGCTATTGTACGATTTCTTTTTATGATGAAAATAAAGAAATGCTTTTATCTGTTTCCACCGGTATTGTAAAAAATCTTGACAATTATTCCAGATTCAGTATAGGAAAAAATGAAAGCTACTTCCCTTTGCCTGAAGATGCGAAAACTGCTGAAATAACCATAAACTCCACTCAAAGCGGAAACGATGAAAATATAAACGTTTATTTCAGAAATTTCACGCTTCTGGTCAGTAACGAGGTTCCGCTTCTCCCCGAAGAAAAAATAGATTTTATGAACAGTACGATCGGTCTTACAAAGGTTGAGATAGGTCTTACCCCCATGACAAGATGGATATGGGTCGCAATAGTTTTTTTGGTGGCTTTGTCATTCCTTTTTATTGCTAAATGGCAGCAAAAATATAAAACAGCCAAAATTATGAAGGGCACCGATAGAAAAATAAGATAAACAGTAGCTGTGACTGCAAAAAAACGTACTTGTCAACCTAAAAAGGTTTACGTCTTTAAAAATTTGTAATTTCCTTTTTTAATTGTCAATCTTTTTCGTTGACGCTTTCAGTACACTTCCGTAAAATTCATTCAAGTTAGAGCAATTTTGCATAAATTCTTCATAAACTCCTATGTAACTGTCATTATATTTTAAATTAAATTTATTACAGTAGATTTCTTCAGTGATTCAGGTTCATAGGTAACATAGTCCGGTACAGTTTTCATAGTCTTTTTAGGATCACATACTGTTCCTGCCCATAAAACGGAAAAGGATAATTTAAAAATTTTGTAACTATGAGAAATGTAAAATCATGCTCCTAAACTATGATATGAATAAACCGGAAAAAATTACAGCGACTAATCTTTCAAAGCTATATCAAACCCGGAAACATCACAATACAAGAATAAATCACGATGGACAAGCCGAATGTTAAAGCTTTTATAAAAACGAAATAATGTTCTTTAACATATAATTTTAATTTATATGTGGAGTTACGGTTTTATCGGATTTTCGTAATACAATTATACCTATACTAAAAAAATGCGCTTGATTTCTCTAGCGCATTTTTCATATATTATATATTAAATTACGGAAAAGCATATAGTATATTTTTCTGCGGCCTTGAACGAAGCCTTTTTTATATGCAGGTTATCTGCTGATATATAAAAAAAATAGGCTCATTATTACAAGAATGCTTATACATCAGTCAGAATCAATACTTCCGCTTTTATCTGCGGCAATTTTAGGCAGCCTTGCACTGACTGCTTCCTCGTCATTTACGGCTGTTTCGGCAGTTTTACCGTACCTACCGTCTTTAACATCCTCAGCGTCCTCGTTATATCCGTTCGTAACACGAAGAGCTTCCCCCAAATGCTCCGCCTGCATCTTTCTCAAACCGCTTATCTCCGTTCTGAAACGAGCTATCTGATCCTCTTTTTGTTCAATCCCTGCGCCCCTCAAAAACGTAAATTTTTTTTCAATAACTGGAACCTCTATTTCTTTCTTAAACGGAGATTCCTCAGAAGCGGCATTTTCTCCCTCCGCTTCAGTCTGTGCGGATGAGCCGGAATCCCCTATAATCTTTCCTATCTCCTTGCTTTCATATCCGCTAAAGACGGTTTTTCCGATATAGTCCGTATCTTCTACAATTTCTTTTTTAAGAATGCCTATGCTGTTTTTCTTGTATATCATATTATATCGCTGCATTCTTGAAAGCTCAATACTTTTAGAAGCGGAAATAACCGCAGCGCTCAAACTGCTTACATTCTTTATAGAATCCTCGCCGTCAGCGGAATAAGTATCATACTTTGATTTGCCCGTATTCTTGGAAACGTCCTTATCGTCGAGTGAAGGATTGTTTTCCTCTTGAGCATCCTCCTGTTCCTCCATTTTTTCGACCGCTAAATCCGCTTCACGCTGCTTAAGCTGCACATTAAGCTCTGTAATCTGCTCCTTTGCGCTCTGGATCAGCTCGGCCTTAGTCTTTTCGTCCATGGTATCGTTTTTTGAAAGTTCATGTATTTTATCTCTTAATGTATTTATCTGGCTTTGAAGCTTTTTGACGGCATTATCCTCTTCATCGTCGGGATTCTTATTTTTCCCCATTTTAAGCACCTTGGGATCGTCATTTATATTGCCCTTGGAGGGAGTAAAACCCGTCATACGCTTTCCGTACTGAGCCTCGCCGCCTATACCGGTTAAACGCATCATAAATAATATCCTCCTCGCATCGTTCTGATTATTATATCGGCAAAAAAAACAAGAAATTTAGAGCTTTTGCTTAAAGAATCGGAGCGTATCCACAAAATACAAATATATTCTCGTAATAGATACATAAGAATTTACAAGGATACTGTAATACAAAAAAATTTAACGTAATTTACGGAAAATTTTGCCGATAATACATATGTCGGACTTTATATAAACACAGCCTAACGCCTAATGATCAATATCCATATTACGGAAAGATGATTTATTTAAATCAATTGATTTTATAAAATGCTTTTTAAAGCAACACCGCACAATGATTGCGTGTGAATTGCGCAGTCAGATTTTTCGTCAGCTTACATAAATTGAGCGCAGGAATACTGACGTATTTCAAGGAGAATTTGTGTAAGATTACGGAAAATATGCAAGCAAGTCGCACGCAAAGCCGTCAGGCGGTCATTTTGCGGTATTGCCTTAAATATTAAAGCACAAGCGTATATAAACCGGTCCGTCACTCCTGCGTATAAAACCAAAGCAATATGCTTAGGAAATTTGTGCGGAAAGCATATGCAAATTATTAAGTTAAAAATGCTTTGTCGCGTCATAATTCTACGAAAGTCGTACATAGCCTGCAAGGCTGCATAACAATATCTGCCTGAGGCGAAAATACTGAATTTTCGTATTTTAACATATCGGGCAGTCTTTATTCAAGTAAAAATGTACCGAATGTATTAACAAAAATCCCCGATGAAAAACTGTTCACCGTTCAATTTTTCTGATCATCTCCGAAATTTCTCTTCGTCTTTTATCCGTGGCGGCTTTATCTACAACATAAAACGTATCCATTACTGCCAGAACATCTCCTTCGCCTGCACCCTCCTCTATAAAATCCCTTCTGATATTCAGCATTGTGTCCCCGTCCTCTACGACCGCATAATCACCTTCAAATCTGTCAATAATCAGCATAACATCAAACTTCCTTTTCCGTTTTTATTTCAAGATCCTTCCCGTCGCTTGTAAAAATGATACTTCCGTTATGATCGGTACGATAAATCCTGATACCGATATTATTGAATCTTTTTATCGTTTCCTTATGAGGATGCCCGTAATCATTGCCTGTCCCGACACTGATAACACCATACACAGGAGACACGGCGTCAAGAAAGCCTTTATGCGATGAAGTACTGCTTCCATGATGAGCCACCTTAAGCACGGAAGCCGAAACGTCCGCTCCGTCATTTAAAATGTCGGCCTCGGCTTCCTTTTCTATATCGCCCGTAAATAAAAACGAATTTTGACCGTGAACGATTTTTACGGCGACGGAATAGTTATTAAGATCCTCGTAATCCTTAACCGGAGACAGGACGGTCATGACAGCGCCGCCTATTTTATATTCGCTTCCGGCTCTTGCATATTCTACCTTAATATCATTATCTGAAACGGATTTCAACAAGCGTGCATATGTGTTTGTGGTCGGTATGACAGACTTTTGTATATCAGGCATTATGACCGTACCGATATCGAATTCATCAAGTATATAGCTCATACCTCCTATATGGTCGGAATGAGGATGAGAAGCGATAACATAATCCAATCTGCTTATATTTAAGGATCTGATATAGCTTATTACCCGATTGCTGTATTCCCTTTCGCCGCAGTCGATAAGAACCGTACCGGAATCGGATAAAATAAGCTGACAGTCGCCCTGGCCCACATCTATAAAATGAACCGAAATATTCCCTTCCGCTATATCGGCTGAGGGTTTAAATCCGCTTCCGGAAAAAATCTCGTCAAATGTGGGAATCCCGTCTATTTTAAAAAACCGGTCATTAAGAAGAAAAAATATCAGAAATACGACTAAGAGAACCGCAGCGGCAATATAAGCATGTTTTCCCGCTGCTTTTTTCCCGCCGGCAAGAGCGGCGTTTCTTATTGCTTTACCGTTATTTTTTCTGTGTTTATAAAGATCAAAGTCTGTTTTCATATTTTCTCCGTATTTTTTACATTAACAACAATGAATTTTGATGGGATTTTTACTAAACCGAGTCAAAATTCTTTTTAGCGTATATCCTAATCCTGCTTATTCAGCTTTCTTTCATACCAGCTTTCTTTTGACATAAGAAGCTGACGCGGTTTATTGCCGTCCTGCGCTCCGACTATCCCCATCTGCTCCATCATATCCACCAAACGGGCGGCTCGGCCGTAACCTACATTAAGCCGTCTCTGCAATGCCGAAGTACTTGCTCCTCCGTTTGCGAATACTACCTCTATTGCCTCGTCCAGCTTATCGTCGGTTACCTCAAGTTCACCGTTAAATTCGGATCTTCCCTTTTCATCGGATCCTACCTTCTCCGCCTGACGTTCTACTTCATCCATAACGTTTTCATCATACTCAAGAGCAAATTTATTTTTAATAAATTCCGTAACTCTTTCCACCTCTTCATCGGATACCCAGCAGCCCTGTACACGCATAGGCTTTGCCATGCCAACGGATTTATAAAGCATATCGCCTTTACCTAACAGCTTTTCCGCGCCGCCGTTATCGATTATAGTTCTGCTGTCCACCTGAGAAGCTACCTTTAAAGCGATTCTCGACGGTATATTTGATTTTATAAGACCTGTGATTACGTCAACCGAAGGTCTTTGAGTCGCAACAACTAAATGCATACCAGCAGCTCTTGCCTTTTGAGCAAGGCGGCATATACTCGCCTCAACATCGTTCTTTGAACACATCATAAGATCCGCCAGCTCATCGATAAATATAACCACCTGAGGCATGGGAGCCAGATCCTCTCTTGTGGAAGCAAGCTTATTATATGATTTTATATCACGAACATTGTTTTCGCTCAGTAAATTATACCTTTTGTCCATTTCGGTGCATGCCCATGCCAGCGCACCCGCGGCTTTTTTCGGATCGGTGACCACCGGAAGCAGCAGATGACCTATGCCGTTATATATCATAAACTCAACCGCCTTGGGATCCACCATAACGAGTCTTACCTCATCCGGAGTGGCGCGGAAAAGAATACTCATGATAATAGAGTTGACGCAAACTGATTTTCCCGCACCAGTAGTACCCGCAATAAGTATATGCGGCATTTCCGCGATATCGCATATAACCACCTCTCCGGAAATATTCTTACCCAACGCCGAGCCCAGCTTGCTTTCGCATTTTTCGAAAGCCTCGCTGTCGATCATCTCCCTGATAAATACCGTTTCCTTTTCCTTATTGGGAACCTCTATACCTACGGCTGCCTTATTGGGAATAGGCGCTTCAATACGAACTCCGGCCGTAGCAAGATTAAGAGAAATATCATCCACAAGACCGGTGATCTTTGCGATCTTAACGCCGGGGGCGGGCTGAAGCTCATATCTTGTTACGGAAGGGCCTCTTACGGCTTCTAAAAATTTGGTGGATACGCCGAAGCTTTTAAGTGCATTAACGAGTGTCTCCGCGTTATTCTCTATTTCGGCATTCTTGTTTTCTTCGCTCACCTTTCTCTTCACTTCATTAAGCAAAAGCACCGGAGGAAGTACATATTCCTCAACTGAAGTGACCACCTGCTCCATGATCTGCTGGCCGTTTTCTCCGGTATTGACGACCGTTTCCACAATTACGCCGTTTTTCTTGTTTTTTTCCTCTATCTCTCGGTTATAATCCTCTATGGCCTGTTCGATCTCGTTTAACTCTTCTTTAGGAGCAATTGTGTTCTCCTGACTCGTACCGTTGTTTTTAACGTCTTCCTGCCCGTTGCTTTTTTCTTGTTCTTCTTTATTGTTCAGAGAAAGCTGTTCGCCCTCGACTATCTTCGGGTTTGATTCCGCGTTTTCCTTCGTTTCGCCGAGGTTATTTTGCATCTGCGCTTTTTCAGCTGCCAGAGCGGTTTCATTACGTTTATAATCCTCATCCGTAAGCCTTGGAGGCACCAACGGGGATTTAGCACCTATTTTTATCAGATATTCGTCAGAAGCCTGCTTTTGCTCTTCCACAATGGCCTTTGCCTGCTGATCCGTTTCTGATACCTGGTTTTCGCCGTCGCCCCTGATTTCTCTGGTCATAGCCTCAAGACTGCTGAATTTCTTATTTATTTTATCTCCGTCAATAACGTTTAACTCCTCGGATTGCTTATTTGCCTCCTCTTCTTCAAGGCGGAGCCTCTCCCGCTCCTCCCTGATATACATGCTTTCCTCCTCATATTCGACCCGTTTTCTTTTAATAAATGCACCCAGCTTGACAAAGGGCTTTGCCAGAAGCTGTAAAAAAGTCATTAAGCTGATATTCGCCATTATCATTATTATAACAAATATTATAAGAACAATTACAATAGTAGCTCCGACTCGTCCGAGCAAAAGCAAAGGGAATCCGATAAGAAGCGCACAAACTCCGCCTCCGGAAAAATGTGTCCCGTTATTGTATATTTCCGAAACGACCTCTCCGAAGCCTTCTGCTTCAGGCGATGCGACCTGACCTATAAAAATAATCTGAATTGCCGCGCTTAAAAGAAAGATAAACGCAACTATTTGGAACAATCTTGCGGATATAGTGGATCTTCCTTTGTCCAGGCTTATCATAACCGCAATATAAATACAAAGCGGACCGATAAAGAATACCGTCGCACCGAAAACTCCGCAGAAAAAACCGTGTATGTAATCCCACATATTCGGAGATGCAGAATCAACGTTTCCTATAAGTGCAAAAGCCGTTATCATTATACCTGCCGCAAAAAGAATTACCGACCATATATTTCTTCGTTTTTTATTTTTTGCCAAGGCCTCCGCCCTTTTTGCATTAACGGAAGACCCCGAAGAAGCAGATTTTCCTTTTGATGAAGCGGAAGTGGATTTTGCGGTTTTTTCCTTCTGTGATGCTGCCATTTTAAACGACCCTTTCCTTTCAAAAAGCTGTCGCAAAATAAAAGCGGCAGCTGATTAATTATTTTTTACGGAAAGATCAGAATCTGATCAGATTCCCCGTAACATTTTCATATATACCTGCAAAAACGCATAATACGCCTAAGATAAGAAGATAAATTCCGAAAAGCTTAAACTTGTTCTTTTTTGTAATAAGCTTTACCAGCTTTATGGCAAGAATACCGACTACCGCCGAAACTATAAAGCCTACGGCCAGAAGCGGAAGATTAAATTCCGTACCGGCCTCAACCGCATCCTTTATTTCAAGGACGCTGCCGCCAAGTATCGCGGGGATCCCCAAAATAAAAGAGAATTTTACGGCCGTTTCTCTTGTAAGCCCGCAGAACAGACCGGCGGTTATTGTAGATCCCGAACGGGATACGCCCGGAAACAACGCCACACACTGAAAAAGTCCTACGGATACGGCGTCGCGTATTTTCATATTTTTGCCTGTCTTTATCCCCTTAACACAGGCATCAGACAAAAACAGAAGCATGGCGGTAAACAAAAATGCGCAACCCTCAAAAATAATATCTCCGTCACCCTCCATGCAAGTGAAGAAATCCTTGACAAAATAAGCCGGAATGAGTAAAAGCGTTGCAATAACAACCATGAACAGCATCCTTCTGCTGTCGTTCATATTATTCCACGAAAATCTTCCTGTAAAAACATCTCTGATGGTGAGAAAAAACTCCTTGATAATCCCAAGGATGTCCTTTCCGAAAGCAATAAATACCGCCACAAGCGTTCCAAGGTGAAGCACGATGGAAATAAGAAGCGTCGACTCCTCAACTCCGAGGAAATGCTGCGCAACCGACAGATGTCCGGAGCTTGAGATCGGAAGAAATTCCGTTAGACCTTGTATGATCCCCTGAATCATAATTGATATGTATTCCATAAAATCTCCTAAAATCCTATGTAAGCCAATCCAAATTTTTATTTGGAACTGGCAGTGTTCTGTGATAAATAATCACAAAAAGGTCTTATAATTTTTATTTAAATAATCCTTTGGGTCGGTTGAAAAAAAACCGTAAGGTTTAAACTCTCCCTCCCGCTTCAGCAAAGTGACCACACCCGATCCCAGCCGCTTTTCGGAAAATTCGGGGAAATTGCCGGAATAGGATTGATCAGGATAAAAAATATCCATTTCGCTGATAATAGAGTGAAGCATTGATAATCATCCCTTTCCTTAGAAAAAGCATTCATGTCGTTTCGCCCACAAAATGTTCTTCTTAAAAACACCGTATATTATTTTATAAAAACGACGCTACGTAAAACATTGAAGCATTTTCAGGCTTTACATAAGAGCCTGAGGCATAACTTATACTTTTAAAGCGTCCGATCAACAAAAGCCTGCCCGTCTTATATAAGGATTGCCGCAGAAGAAACCGAAAACAGGCATAACCTGCAATCAGACGAATCCTGATTTTATATAAGGAACAGCCATAACGCTTAAAATTTAATAATCTTCTAAAATATCATCCTCTGCGGTAATAAATCTACCGTCCTCATATACAAGATCTCCGTTGTAAATCATATTCAACAAAGAAACGGCTCTACGTTCATCAATTTCCGAAGGAATTATGCTTTTGCGGGACTTCCCCTTATCAGTTGCCTGCTTTTTAGAGGCTTTTTTCTTGTGAGACTGCTTCTTGTGATCGTCTCCTTCGCTTTCTATCATGTCATAAAGACACTGAACTGCGTCGGACAATCCTCCGAGGCTGTCAATAAGTCCCTCCTTGACGGCCGTATCACCGTCTACAACAGAACCCACATCCATGACCAGCTCATCCTTCTTCATCATAAGCTCTTTAAAGCGCGAAGCGGACATGCCGCTGTTTTTAGTGACAAAATTAACTATTCTTTCCTGCATCCTGTCAAAATATGAAAGAGTCTGGGGTATGCCCAAAAGCAATCCGTTCATTCTGACCGGGTGAATGGTCATTGTTGCCGAAGGAACAATAAAGCTTTTTTTGGCGCTTACCGCAAGAGGCACTCCTATTGAATGTCCTCCTCCCACAACAATTGAAACCGTAGGTTTTCTCATTCCTGCAATAAGCTCCGATATTGCAAGCCCCGCCTCTACGTCTCCGCCTACCGTATTAAGAATAATAAGCAATCCTTCTATATCGGGATCCTGTTCTATAGCCACAAGAGCAGGTATTATATGCTCATACTTGGTAGTCTTATTTTGAGGCGGAAGGATATAATGACCTTCGATCTGACCGATGATCGTAAGACAATGTATAGCATGCTTTGCGTTTGTGGCAACTATCCCGGTATCTATTATCATTTGATTCTGATTTTCAACAGGCGATTCGTTTTTTTCGTTTTCTTCGTTTTCACCTGTTTCGCCTGTATTTTTTACAGCTTTTGTTTCTTTTGAATCATCATTATGCTTGCTTTTTTTGCTGCCCATAATTATCACCTTTCTGAAAAATATAGTTTGCCGTTATTTTTTTCAAAAAGAGACGGAATATACGCATCCACCAAAAACTGTATCAATTAATTATACCAAAATCTCCCCGAAAAGTAAACAGTTTTTGAAATTTAACTTCACCCCGGTATAGCTTTTTCTATTATTGAGAAAAAATAAAACGCCGTGTGTTTTATTTGTAAAATCACAAAATCTTTTATGATTTACATCTTAAGAACTGAAGCCGGAAAATGCTTTGAAATCAAAATTCTCCTTATCCGCTCTCCGCTTATGGTTCATGTTCGTTCAACGTAATGCGTAATCATTGTTAATGCTTATTTATTGTACTTTATTTTACCGGAAGATCATGATATCCATAACTATAGACCCGCATTCATAAGGCTCCGCTTTTACACACTGATTTTTGATATATAAAACGGAAGGACATTTACCGTCACAATGCACCGGTGAAAATTTTTTCAATTTTCATATTAAAGCCTCAAAAAAACGTAACCAATTTAAAATATAAAAGCCCTATAAAAAGATTTTTCAAAATTATATGTGACCAAGGCATATCTTAAAACAAAGCAAATATGTACAATTGCGCTGAAAGCATAATGATCTCAAGAAAAAAATCGGAGAGATACAAGGGTATTTTGCAGTTACCGCTTCGGGATAACTATCGGCATTCTTTGACGCACAAAGCGGCCGCTATTAGTAGAAATTATGCAATTTGCGGATTTTTAAACAAGCCCCTATACATCATCATACATTTTAGGGCGGTTTTAAACAAATAACTTTTTTCGCATATCCGTAGCATAAGAATTTTGTACTCTTTTACCGGATATCATTCCGAAAAATCGAAAAAAAGATTTTTTTATTATCCCGAACAATGAACAGCGCGGTGAAGAGCCTCAACAAAACGCCGAAATCCACGACGATCCATCAGAGAAAACACATCGGCCAAACAACCCGTATAAATATACAAAGCCCGATTTATCCGATGCTTTCCTTAAAACGAATTCTACGGATCGTTTTTACGGCGTAAACAACGTATCAAAAATATTATATATCACCTTCTTTTCCTGTTTTATTCATATCCTGTATACGATTTAACGACAATGCTTTTCCGAATTTTTCTTATTGAAAAATTATGCCGGATATGCTAAAATAATTACAGAAAACATAAGAAAGGCGGATTTTAAAACCTGGGTTTTAAATAAAAAAATATGAATATAACGGACAACAGCCTGTGCAATATGGATTTTTCAGACAAAGCAACCGCAAAAAATGTCCAGGACTATATTTTATCTCTTTTTGAAAGCGGAATAGACTCCGTAGAGATAGATTATAAATCTGTACAGTTTCTGAAAAATATCGACACCTCAAGAAAATTTATATACCGCGCGGAATGCATTCCCGACCTTATAGCTGTAAAACAAAAGGAATTTGAATATGTAACCGTTCCTGTCAGCATGCTCGCTATAGCACAGAAATTAAGGGGTATACGTTACGAGGAAAAAAGCGATACAAAAAGAAAAAAATACAACGATACAGAAATAACGGAGTCCGTAAGACGCATAAAATACATAATAGAAGTAGACGGTGATAACCGAACCTATGACGAGCTTTTAAAACTCTGTAAAATTATTGATGAAGCGAATTGCGCATCCGCCATAAGAATAGTTAAAAACTTTGATTCGTTATCGACCGAGTTTTCCGACTTTATAGACAGATATTATGACTCATTTAACATCCCGCTTGACATATGTCCCCTGAATTCGGATCTTAACGGCATAGACTCCGCGTATGAGGCTTTTGCGAAGGATGTGAATATGATAACGCTGTCTTTCGGTTCACCGTATTTATATACTCCTTATGAACTGTTTGTGCTTTATTTTCCGAAAACGCTGGGACTGTCTCCGGCAATGATATTTACTCCATATTTATATACGGCAGCCGCCCGCTACAATGCGGTATCCGATTCCCTTAACTGCGGTCTTAAAAACTTAAACGACGTAATTGACAGTTCGAAAAAAAACACGGTGAATGTGGATATTATCAAACCGCCTTCTACTCCGAGAAGAATAGCTGTTTCCAAACAAAAAAACGAAAAAAAATATACCAATGCACAAAACTCTTTTTTTAATTCCAATGATTTTGATTCCGAGATCTGCTCAGATCTGTCAGAAGCTTTGGATAATACGGATATATCCCTGTATAACAGATTTTTATGCAAGGATGATTTTGAAAATTAAATTGAATAGCGCTAATGCAATCATTAGTCATTCAAGCTGTGAAAACCACATATCATATAATGATAAAATGTTCCCGGACATAAAAATAATTTCTTACTATTTCCTTCGTTTGAGGTTATTATACCATAAGAAAAGTGAGCGAAGCGAACGCTTCCTTTAAAACGGTAAAATGTCCTCAGACATCAAAATAAAATCTTCCTCATTTCGCAGTCTGAGGTTATTATACCGTAAAAAGAGCGAAGCAAAGCGGAGCGATTCCACTAAATCGGTAAAATGTTCTCAAACATTAAAATAATTTCTTCCTCTTTACTTCGTTTGAGGTTATTACACCATAAAAAGAGCGAAGCAAAGCGGAGCGATTCCACTAAATCGGTACAATGTTCTCAAACATTTAAATAATTTCTTCCTCTTTACTTCGTTTGAGGTTATTATACCATAAAAAGAGCGAAGCAAAGCGGAGCGATTCCACTAAATCGGTAAAATGTCCTCAAACATTAAAATAAAATCTTCCTCTTTCCTTCGTTTGAGGTTATTATACCATAAAAAGAGCGAAGCAAAGCGGAGCGATTCCTCTGAATCGGTAAAATGTCCTCAAACATTTAAATAATCACTTCTTCTTTACTTCGTCTGAAGTTATTATACCTATCAGAGATCATTACTTTGCTAAAGCTTTTTTCCACCGGCCAATCCGGTGGTTTTTTGCGCCGAATCCCCAACAAAAAGGCAGCCGCAAAGCGACTGCCTTTAATAATAAAACCATGCCGATTTATATACCTTCAATAAGGCGTTGATCCAGTAGATCTTCCCTTTTTAAACATATGAAAACCACCGCTTAAACGGTGGTTTGATTTGACTTTATGGCTGATATACATTTTAACATAAAAATCAACTGGTCGGGTTGGGAATAAAATAATAAACCGTCTCGTCAGAATATGAATAGTCCAACTGATCCCGCGCAATCTGCTCTATATATTCCATTCTGTTTTCATCACTGCAATAGCGTCTTAACTGCTCATTGTTTATCTGTAAAATGTTCAGACTTTCATTTATAGCCTCAAGCTCGGATTTTTTTTGGGAAATATCTATCTGCATAGAAATTACATTTATCAGCACAAAAACAAACACTGCCGATAAAGCTATATATATAAACCCTGACCTATGTTTTTTTCCTGATTTGCGCTTTAATAGCACTGTTGCTTTCGCTCCCCTCACCAGATACTGCTTTTATATTATACACCATATCATCGGTATTTGGCAAGTCTTTTCGGCGGTTAAATGAAATCTTGGGTATAATTTCGGCGATATTGCCAAAGAGAGGCTTAATTTTTTTAGCAATAGAAACAAAAAAATTGTGCATTTTAGGATGCATTTTTTTATAAACTGCATAAAAAAATCTTTTTATTCCTTTGATGAGCTTTCTCAACAAAAAATTCAACGCTCTTCCCAATGTCAGAAAATACAGTATGGCGCCCAATGCTTCAAAAAAAACATAGTATATCCTGAAATAACCTATTCCCACCGAAAGAGCTATAACAAAGCTTATAAATCCGCAAGCAGAAAAAAACAGGACATCCTCAATAAAAACGGCTGCCGCATTATGACGCACCAATATACGAGCTGCTCTCAGCAGCTCATAAAAAAGCCCCATAACAATACCCGCCGCAAAAAAACAACCGCATTGACCTAATGTAGAGCTGATATTCTCAAACATAACCGTTACCTGAAAAGCCTTGTTATAAAGTTATCCGGAGTTCTCCTGATTTTATCCGAATACACAAGTGAATTCACCGGATCACCTGTCATTATAAGCTCTCCGGTTTCCGTACTGACCTGGCTTACCTGTAATTTCTTTCCCTTGATCGTAAGCTGACCCATATCGGTATACAGCCTTACCTCGGTTTCGGTGAAACCCTCAACCTCTTTTACACCGGAAACAACGATACGCCTTCTGTTTTCCATAACGATATTTTGATTCCCCGTCAAATCAGAGCTGCCGATAGACCCGGTTTTACCATATTTGACTTCTGCCATAACAAATGCCTCCTTCCAATCGGACAATCCTTATGCTACAATACTATGCGGCATTTATTATTTTAGAACAGCATATTTAATGTGGAAAATGAAAAGAGTACAGTACATATTTCAGAATATCACGATAAATTATAAGAAGCTTTTAAAGCGCTTCATACAAATCGGCGCTTCCTTCCTTACCCACAACCTCTGCGATTTTTAAGACTCTGACCTTAAGAGGAGTTTTTCCCATCTGTATTTCTATTATATCGTTCAGCTTGACCTCATACGAGGCTCTCGCAGGTTTACCGTTCACAATTATTTTTTCCGCATCACAGGCCTCATTGGCAACTGTACGGCGCTTGATAAGTCTTGATACCTTAAGAAATTTGTCAAGTCGCATTTTAATGTCATTCCTTTCAAAAAAGGCGATCAACACCGTTTAAAATACGATGTTCACCGCCCTCTTAACATATTTTACAAATAAAACTTACTTGGTGACCGCATCCTTCAAAGCCGAGCCGGCCTTAAATGCGGGGGTCTTCGTTGCGGCAATCTTTATTTTCTTCTGTGTCTGAGGATTGATGCCGGTTCTTTCCGCGCGCTCTCTTACCTCAAAAGTACCGAATCCCACCAACTGAACCTTCTCTCCCTTTGCAAGTGTCTCGGTGATAGTGTCGATCACTGCCGAAATAGTGGCTTCGGTATCCTTCTTTGTCATTTCCGTTTTTTCCGCAACTGCTGCGATAAGCTCTGCCTTTGTCATTTTTTCCGTTCCTTTCTTTTTTTAGGGCAATGGGGTACTGACTTACGGCAACATGAGCCGCTTTTATCATGTACTGCCCTGTTTTAACACATTTTTTAGATGTAAAGCAAAAAACAAGCTATACATTATCTATCATACTCCGCAAAAAGCTTGCCAATTTCGCTCTGCGGAATTTGGTCAATGGATATTCCGTTTTTTACGGCATTGTCCTCCATTTCCCTAAACTGCATTATAAACTGATTTATCGCTGTTGTCAAGCCTTTTTCGCTATCTTTTTTCAAAATACAGGATAAATTGCAGCAAGCAAACAATACTTTTCCCAAATTTTCTTCAATTTTGTCGTTTTCAGACAAATTAACGGATTTTTCCAACTCTTCGACGGTTTTTTTCAAAATATCGAAAAAGGTTTCTTTTTCTACTCCGCTTATTCCCGCGTTTAATGCTCTTTTGCTGACCTTATCCCCTCTCATAAGTGCGGGAAGAAGCTTGGGAACGCTTTCAAGTCTCTCACCTGCCGTTTCCTCTCCCTTGGATTTGCTTTTTAACGAGTCCCAGTTTTTGAGCACCTCGGATGAATTTTCCACATGAATATTACCGAACACATGAGGATGCCTGTAGATCAGCTTTTTACAGATACCGTCACACACTCCGTCGAAATTAAAGGAATCCTTTTCCTCCTCTATCTCCGCATGAAACACCACCTGTAACAAAAGATCGCCCAACTCTTCTCTAAGCAGCTCTGAGTTTTCTGAGTCTATGGCCTCCATAACCTCATAAGCTTCCTCCAGTACATTCATGCGTATTGACTGATGATCCTGTTCTATGTCCCACGCACACCCGTTATCGCCCCTCAGTATCCTCATAATAGAGAGTAAATCATTAATGTCATAAAACTCCTTTTTAGGATAAACTTCATTTGTCATTTTTTTGTTCCTTTCCGTCAACATTGTAACCTGCCAACCTATATGAAATTTATGCAAGAAGCCGTAAACTAAGCTTTTAACATACTCTATTCATCTCTTATACCCGCCGTTTTCGAAAACTCAAAAAACTTTCTCAGATTATGCCGCTGTCAAAGTATTAAGCATAATATCAAAAGCTGCCTAAAACACCGCTTTTAAAAACTATCGGCTATCTGAAAATCCGCAAATAACACGATTTCTGCTGACTGCGGACGCTTTCCGCATCAAAGGATGCCGATAGTTATCCCAAAGACATAACTATTAAATACCCTCCTGTTTTTCCGCTTTTTTCCTCTAAATTCCCATGCCTTAGGGTAATTGTGCATATTTGCTTTGTTTTCGGATACGCCATGGCTGCGACTGTTATAATTTTATCTTCATTTATTCAAAAGATTAAATTAAAAACAGAATACTATCTTATTATAAACCTCCAAGGCTTATTCTTCCATTCCTCGCCTGCATAATCGATCCCTACTCTGGGAGCTGTAAATATTTCAAACCTTTTTCCGTCATCCTCGATCCATATATTGGAATTATCACAAATAGAAGCTCCGTTAAAGCCTCCGTCAACACCAATGGCCTTAGTGAGCTTAGCCGGACCGTTGTATTTTCCTTCGCCCGCCCGGAGCAGGACACCCTCCGGATGACCTTCCTCCCCAGTTATAATATTCATAAGCCAGTGCATACCGTAACAAAGATAAACATAAATGATCCCTGCTCTGCCATATAAAAGCCGAGTTCTCGGGGTACGGCCTTTAGAGGCGTGACAGGCTTTGTCCTCCTCGCCGCCGTAAGCTTCCGTTTCAGTGACTCTGACCCTGATTATATCCCCGTTCGGCAGTCTCCGGGCAACGATCTTCCCCGCCAGCTCCTTCGCAACAACGAGCCTGTCTCTGTGAAAAAAATCATAATCCAGTATTTTGACGGCAACACCGCCGCTATTCCCATTCATTTTATCACCTCTTTTTTCACTTTACATTTTTCAGCCTGCCGTTCCAGCACATAAAATCCCCGATCCCGCTCTGCAAGACCTTTTCTTTTGCTTGGATAATCCGCCGGCACCAACTGCTCCTACGAAAAAACTGCCTCTCAGCCGGGGCGAAGCCGGTTCGCCTGACGGCGAACGAACGGCGCTAACGCGCCGTTCCCCTTTGCTCCGCAAAGGGCGGCTTCGCCGCACATTCTCTAATCGAAACAGACCTGCCTGCGTTCAGCCGTCTTCAAATTCCCCGCTATGTTTTTTAAAAAAATTATAATACAGCCTTACATTTTCAAGCTCCGTCCATTCTCTGACACTAACGGGATTACTGTCAAAATCATATATTTTTGCTCCGTCTGCCGACAGCAGGAAAGGAGAATGTGTTGCAATAATAAACTGGCACCCCAAAAAAGAAGCGCTGTCCTCTATTATATCCAGGATTTCAAGCTGCCGCCCGGGCGACAAACTGTTTTCGGGCTCGTCAAGCAAGTACAGTCCGTTTTCCTTTATTTTTTCAAAAAAATAAAAATATGCATTTTCTCCGTTTGAGTGTTCTCTGATATTGTCCATCAGATTTTTTCTCACATATTTGGATTTAGTATTTTTACGTGCGGAATTTACTTTTTTAAGCCTGTCCAGATCCAGAATGGAATTCATTTTAAAGCTGCTGTATTTTGCCTGGGTATAATCCTCGAAAAGCTCTTCCCTTTTTACGTCTATACCGCCGTTGATGCTTCTTACACTGAGTATGTGGCTGAAAACGTCGTCGCTTGTAATTATACGGCTGTTTTCGGGAACGGAGGTATTGAGATCATAGCCGCAAAGTCTTGTATATTCCTCGAAAAAGCTGCTTCTGTTATAAAGAGAATCGCGATCAAGTCCCAAGGCTTCCCCGATTATATTAAGGGCAGTGGTCTTTCCGCTTCCGTTACCGCCGTATAAGACGGTTATATGGGAAAAATCGAGTTTTGATATCCCTTTGCAGGACAAAACCTGAAAGGGATAAAAGCTGTCATAGCAAGTCATTTTCTGCCCGGCAAAAAAACTCTGCTCCTCCTCATTGACCGGAAATGAAAACGAGTTCAAAAAAATCATAATGCCCTCTCAAAAAATTATGAATTCAGCTGAATTTGATTGAATTCCGTCCAACGCCCAACGATCCTTTGTCGTCTTTTAAACGATGTATTCAGTTATGGATATCAACACTGAAAGCATCTGCAATATAAACCGAATTTATTAAAAATAATTTATGAAATACAACCGGCCGCTCATTCTTCTGTTCCGCATGAAAGGAGAATTTGTGTAAGCTGACGGAATATATGCAAGCAAGCCGCACGCAAAGCCCTCAGGCGGTCATTGTGCGGTATTGCCTTAAAATAACACCGCCTTCTTAAAAGCAAGAAACCCTGTCTGTTAAACAGTACGGATTGTACTTTACGCATATATTTTTTTTTAATTTGATAGACGAAAATCGGCTTATAACTTCTCATAAGCCTTTATAGGAAAACGGCAAAACTCTTATAGAATGGGCTTTTCGCCGTTTCTGCTCAAACCCTGCCATATCTCTTTATAGCCGCACTTTTGAAGCTTAGGCGTCAAAAAAGCGTCACGAAAAGTCCATTCATTTTACTATAGACAGCAAAAGCTGGCTCTGTTGTTGCTCAGAAGGTACATACTAAATTGAATTGCTAATATCATTCAACAGTTGGACAGTCCAAAAGAACAATAGTCTTCTCTTTACAATCCAATTCAGCGGTAATACCGTAAGGAATAATTCCGATTGGTTTTGCGTGACCAAAATTTGCGTTATAAAATATAGGCATATCCTTTAAGTTTTCTTCATTTACAACGACTTGAAGTATTGAGGTTTTATATTCTTCATAATATTGCTCACCTTGAGGTTTACCCACGATAATTCCCTTAATTACTTTCAAAATACCTTGTGCCGCAAGATTTCTGAATGTCCATTTAACAAAATCTGGAGATGGTTTATCTTCACTTGTTTCAATAAAAAGGATAGAGTTTTTCCACTCCTCGAGCGTAGGCCATATTTTTGTACCGATTGCCATCATAAAAACATCAATGCATCCGCCGAGCAAATGTCCCTGTACAATTTTATTTCCGCTAATCACCTCATATCCATGAGTATCCTTTTTCATCCTGTGCTGAATATTCATGTTGCTTTCTTGCCAATGAATATAGTCATCTGTCCATTCTGCGCTTGGCAAAATATTGTATGTATCCCAGCTGGAAAATAGAAAATCGTTGACAGCCTTTTGCGTATAATCAAACATTTTAACGTATTCACCAAATTCGCACATAATGGAAGGGCCATAAAAAGAGACAAGTCCTGCCTTATACATCATAAAATGGTTTATTGTGCTATCTGAATATCCCATGAATATTTTAGGGTTGTCTTTGATTATTTCTAAATCAACATATGGTAGTATGCGTATGGTGTCATCTCCGCCGATTGCACAAAATACAGCAGAAATTGAAGTATCTGCAAAAGCATCCATTAAATCTTTAGCTCTTAATTCAGGGTGTTCGGCAACAAACTCACTGCCCTTTAAAGCGTGAGGCATACAGATTACCTTTAAGCCAAAGATTTTTTCCAGTCGTTCCTCGGCAATCCTAAGTTTATGGACTAAATTATCATCGCCTAATCCACCCCAAGAAAGGCTGACAACTGCTATTTTATCACCTTTTTTTAATTTTTTGGGTTTTATCATACTATCACACTTTCTTTATGGCATATAAAAATAACATCGGTGCTTCCTAAAACTCATTTTACTATGCTTAACACTATTTTTCCACATCATTTCATGTGCTTTGCATGAATATCCATTTATAAAAATGCAAATAGAGTTTTGAAAATTTCCCAATAAACTTTTTCGTAAGAGGGTAACCTCTTCCTATGCCTGCTGCGTAATTTGTTTACCTCAAAAACGGGAAAGGAAGAGAATGGAAAAGGGACGTAGGTCGGGATACCTTCACCTCGCCCCATGAGCTTTTGTATGTGACGGTGATAACGGCGGGCTGTGGGCAGCCGGCCCTACATTTTACCATATCTCTTTAAATTTCTTATAAAGCCTCATGGAGCGCCTGCGTCAGAAAAGCGTCAAATGACACTTCAAAGTTATTGGAATAGGGTGCATAAATTAACACAAGCGTAGTATTCATGCGGTTTTTAGCATTTCATACCCTATCGCCTAAAAATGCTACTCTACTATTTTTTATAAATAATACGCTTTATATACACCGTTACAAACTGCCCGCCGAAAAAATCCGGAAGCCCCTCTGATAAAAAAGTATATATTAAAAAGCAGTCTTATATTTTTATCTTCCGATGCTTTCTTATTTTACTCTGAACACATTTCCCATATATCCTACGCAGTTTCTTCCACCGCTTTTTGCCAGCGATAAGCTGTCCTCAGCCTCCTTGAGCAGCTTGGAATAATCGTTGAATTCTCCTTCTGCAATAGAAGAAACACCCACCGAAACGGTAACCACCCTGCCGTCCTTCCCGTCGGTAAAGGGCAAAGCCATTCTTTCAACACTGCTGCGAAGCTGTTCGGCAAAATATATCAGATCATATTCCTTTGTATCCTGCAAGATCAGAACGAACTCATCCCCTCCGTACCTTGACACAATGTCTGTCTTGGACTTGGCGGTTATCCTGACGCAATTGCAGATATTATAAAGGCACTGATCCCCTTCCGAATCAGTATGTCCGTGATTGTATTCCCTGAAATTATCAATATCAAAAAAAACAGCGGCAATGTTATTGTCGATTCCGCGGTCAATAATATCCGTAAGCCTTCTGGTAAGACCTTTTTTATTCAGCAGTCCGGTCAATGAATCCTTCTCGTCCATCTGCCGGCAGCGTTCATTAGCGGTATTCAGCTTTCTGTCGCTTATAACAAGGCAGCAATGTGAGCTGTAAACCAAAGCTGAGATTAAAACATAAACAAGTGAAAAAACAACCGCCAGAAACAGCGTATAATAATCGGCTCCGAAAATCAACCCCGAAACAAGTAAAAAAGCAAGAAACGGCGTTATTATAAGAACGGAACTCTTAACGTTAAGAAGCGGAAATACAGTCATTATCGAAAGGTACAAATAAAACCGATATGAAAACATATTACAGCTGAAATCAGCAGCCGTGATCAATACAAGCGCCAAAGAAAAAACAGACCAGTATACCAAAACCAATTGACGTATCCTTTTTAGGTCCGTTCTTTTCTTTTTATACTCGCGGTACAGTAAAACAGCCGCCGAACCGCAGCCGAAAAAAATAACCAGAAGACCCGCCAGGCACAAAACTGACTGTTTTATATCATCCTTCGACATATTTATTATAGTAACGATTGAAAAAAGCAGCGCAATAACCACTGCGGGAATAGTAAAAAAAATTACTCTCCTGCAATTTACGCTGCATAAATTTTGCTTAAGAAGACTGGCGGACAATGGATCCTCTGCTTCGAATTCGCGGATTTTTGATCCGTTTAAATGCTTACCGTATTCCTCTGCAACACTTTTTAAAATTTTTAAAAGACCCGACAATTTTCTTTCCTCTTGATTCTGTTTAAATGCAATATGATATTTCGATCTGAACCTGCGGCAGGACTGTAAGTTAATTACACATCTTAAGCGTCTCTATGCATTTGGTGGGACAGGCTTCGGCACAGATTCCGCAGGAAACGCATTTATTATAGTCTATTTCCGCATGATTTCCGTTAATGCTGACGGCGCCCTCCGGACACTTTTTAACACATATACCGCAGCCGATACAGCCGTTTTTGCAAACGGTACGGGTGATCTTTCCGACATCTTGGGACGAGCACCTTACCGCCGTAAGCGCAGACCTTTTCTTAAGAGATATAAGATGATTGGGGCAGGTCTTGACGCATTTTCCGCAGGCTATGCATTTGGCGGGGTTTATAACCGCTATTCCGTTTTTAATTTCTATAGCGCCGCTGTCGCATACGGAAACACAGTCCCCGAATCCGATACAGCCGTAAGAACAGCTGCCCTTACCGTTATAGAACTTCTCTGCGGCAACGCAGCTCCTTGTTCCCACATAAACATATTTATCCTCTGTAGCTCCGCTGCATCCGTTGCAATGGACATAAGCGGCGACAGGCTCGCTCTCCTCGACCTCTACGCCTAAAATACCGCTTATCCTGCGGTTTACTTCGATCCCTCCCGGCGCACAGAGGTTAGGCTTTGCTTCACCTTTTGCAATGGCATTTGCGTAAGCCTCGCATCCGGCGAAACCGCAGCCTCCGCAATTAGCCCCCGGTAACGCCTCGGTAATTCTTTCAACCGTTTCGTCGGTCTTAACAAAAAACAATTTTCCGGCCACTGTAAGAAGAGCCCCCGAAACTGCCCCTATAAGCAGGAAAAATAAAATCCTCAATACAAAATCCATATTATCCCCCGAAAATGTTATCTACTATTCCGCCAAAGCCTATGAACGCAAGAGAAACGATGGAAGCCGCTATCAGGGTTATCGGAGTACCCTGAAGAGCCTTGGGAACGTTACAGCGTTCTATTCTTCCTCTGACGCCCGAAAAAATGAGCATAACCAACAGAAATCCGGCGCCCGCACTGACGGAATTAACAATAGCGTCTCCGAATCCGTATCCGCTGTCGATATTAAGGATAGTAACACCCAAAACGGCGCAGTTGGTTGTGATAAGCGGCAAATACACGCCCAGCGCCTTATAAAGGGGAGGCATATATTTTTTCATTGCCATTTCGACTAACTGTACCAATAGCGCGATTATAAGAATAAATGCCACCGTCTGCATATATTCTATTTTAAGCGGAACAAGCACTCCGTAATATATAGGATATGTAGCCGCCGTAGCAAAAACCATTACAAACGTGACCGCAATACCCATTCCGAGAGAGCTGCTCGCCTTTTTGGAAACTCCCAGAAAGGGACAAATACCCAAAAACTTGCTTAACACAAAGTTTTCGGTAAGTATGCCCGTAAGAAGTATAACGGCAATATTTTTGAATATATCCATTATTTTACCTCCTTGACGGACTCAGTATTTTGAGGAATTTCTTCCGCGTCGGCAAATCTGCAAGCGTCTCTGTTAGGGCATCCCGTACAACTGATATCCTTCGGCTTCTTTTTGCTGATTCTGCCAACGATAGCTATTATAACGCCAAGGGAGAAGAACCCGCCTGCCGGAAGAATAAAAATTGTCATCGGTTGTATAAAATCAGGCATTACCTGTAATCCGAACCATGTTCCCGATCCGAGGATTTCTCTGAAAGAGCCCACCGTCAGAAGAGAAAGAGTAAAACCTAAACCCATTCCAAGTCCGTCCAGTACTGAGGGGATCACCTTGTTCTTGCACGCAAACATTTCGGCGCGTCCCAGAATGATACAGTTTACCGTTATAAGACTTAAAAACAATCCGAGAGCGTCATAAAGGGATGGTATATATTTTTGAAGGAGCATGCCCACAAGCGTTACAAACCCGGAAATTATAACAATGAAACAAGGCAGTCTCACTTGAGACGGAATGATCTTCTTTAAAAGAGAAATAGCCAGATTTGAACATACAAGCACGAAAGTAGTGGCAAGACCCATTCCGAGTCCGTTTTCCGCCATAGTAGTGACCGCTAAAGTAGGACACATTCCCAGAAGCATTACAAGATTCGGATTTTCTTTAAGAATACCCTTGGTAAATTCTTTTAAATAACTCATCCGGTCACTCCCCCTTCTCTGCGTTTAATTGCGCATAGGTGCTTAAAGCTATATTGACGGCTTTCGTAACTCCCTTGGACGAATACGTAGCTCCCGTAACCGCCTGTATTTCATTTCCTGACGAAGGACTGTTTTTTACGGCATTTATCTCTCCCGTTTTTCCCCTGAACTGCGAAAGAAAATCCGGGCTGTTCACCTTTGTACCCAGACCCGGAGTTTCTCCGAGGGATACGACGCTGACCGCTTTGACGCTTCCGTCGGCATTCATGGCGATTAGAAGATCGATGCCTCCCTTTGCATATCCGTCTGTGATAACTTCAAAGGCTATACTGCCGTCGGATTTTTTTATCATTTTTTCCACATTGTCGGGCTTATCGATTTCATAGCCTGCTTGCTTCCAATCGGATACAATAGAATAATCGCCCTCGCCCATGGTCTCGGTACAAGCGGACATCAGCTTGTCTGTGATCACACCCGATGTATCCACATAGGTAAATTCATGGGTAAATACAAGTAAAACTGCCACAATTGTAGTGACGCAGGTAAGAACGATAGTCGGTTTAAATTTGCTCATTCCTTTTTCGCCTCCTTTTTGGCACCAAAGGGGTGCGAAACAGTAAGCTTATCTATATACGGAGTAAGGATATTCATAATAAGTATTGAATAGGAAACACCCTCCGGCATTGAACCGAAATTTCTGATGAGAAACGTAAGTATTCCGCATCCCACCGCGAAAATAAGCTTTCCTCCTGTTCTTATCGGCGTTGTGGCATAATCCGTAGCCATAAAAAACGCACCCAGCATAAGTCCGCCGGAAAGCACCTGTAAAGTAACGTCTCCGCCCGATACAAAAGTCAGAAGCGCGACAGTACCTATATATGCCAGCGGAGTAACCGGATTTATTATTCTCATAACAATAAGATAAAGTCCGCCCAGTATCAGAGCCGCATTACAGCATTCGCCTATGCATCCGGATTTGGCGAAAAAAAGATCGAACAGCTCATAACCGTTCTCAGAAACAAGAGGAGTGGCGGTTGAAACTGCGTCAGCGGTCATATTGTAGAAAAACGGTTTTACCCATGTTGTCATATATGAGGAAAATGAAAGCATAAGCACAATTCTTGCAGTAATAGCCGGATTGGCAAAATTCTGACCGATGCCCCCGAAGCATTGCTTGACCACCACGATAGCCACTAAACTTCCTATTACCGCCATATATAACGGAAGTGTGGGCGGCAAATTAAAAGCAAGAAGCATACCCGTAACAACTGCCGACAAATCGTTTATGGTACGCGGACGCTTGGTTGCTTTTTCAAAAAGAAGCTCCGCAACGACGCACGCCGCCGAGCAAACAACTATCATCAATAAAGCCCTGAGCCCGTAAATGTATACGGAAGCCCCTGCGGCGGGCAGCATGGCTATTATAACATGAAGCATTATTTTTTGTGTCGTCGCATTGCTTTTTATGTGAGGAGCGGGTTCAATAAGGTAATTTGTCATTTTCTCATCCTCCGTTTCTCAGCATAATTTTAGCAAGCTGATTTTTTTCCGACAGATTGCGTTTGGCGGGACATACATAAGAGCAGGCTCCGCAGTTCATACATAAATTTACTTTAAGCTTTTTCAGTCTTTCGGTATCCTTTGCGTCATAAGCCGACTCAAGCTCCGTTGGCATAAGATTAAGCGAGCATGCCCGTACACACCGCCCGCAGCGGATGCACGGCGAAGGCTCTGTACCGGCTGCTGTGCCGTCAAAAAATAAAACCGCATTGTTTGTTTTCATGATCGGCATTTCGGGATCATAAACGCTGCTGCCCATCATGGGACCGCCGAATATAACGCGGCTCGGCTGTTTCCTGAGATTGGCGATCTTTATTATATCGGAAAGCTGTGTTCCGACCGGAACGAATATATTTACGGGCTTGTTCACAATATTGCCGTCAATAGTGATCCTTCTCCTGATAAGCGGTATTCCGGTCTTAACATACTCGCTTATGAATATTACCGACGAACAGTTCATGACCAGACATCCCACCGACATGGGGAGCTCGCCCTCTTTAAGAATACGTCCGGTTATATTATATATCATGATTTTTTCCGCACCCTGAGGATAGGATGAAGGAAGGCGTCTTACATTTATTCCCTGCTCCTTGCCGCACAAGTCCGAAAGTATTGATATTGCCTTGACCTTATCAGACTCGACTCCTATATGGGCATTAGGAATATCAAGATATTTCATAATGAGCTTTATACCGTTTATAAGCTCCCTTGAGCTTTCGATGATCGCACGGTAATCAGAAGTTATATAAGGCTCACATTCTGCGGCATTGACCAAAAGCGTGTCGATCCTTGCTTCCTTCGGATCAAAGTTAAGCTTTACATATGTAGGAAAGCCGGCACCTCCGAGTCCCACGGAACCGCTGTTTTTCACCGCTTGGATAAAGTCGCTTCTGTTGTTTATTACCGGCGGCTTTACGCTTTCATGAAGCTCCTGACGGTTAGACGATTCTATAATGACCGCCGTATTTCTTTTGCCGGCGATATTTATAACGTCCGTGATTCCCGTGACCTTTCCCGTGATGCTCGCATGAACGGGAGACGAAATAACCGCTTCACTGCTTCCGATAAGCTGACCTGTCTTTACCTCGTCGCCGGTCTTGACAAGGGGCGTACACGGCACGCCGCCATGCTGCGACATGCTTATAACGACCTTAGACGGCGATAAAGTCTTAAGAGTAGGCATTTCCGCAGAAGCCTTAAAGTGCGGAAGCTTAATAGAATGTAATTTCATAAAAATACCCTTTATCATTTATTGAAATTTGAGGGATTCCTCAAAAGAAAAACATAAAAACGGCACAAGCAATAAGGAATAAAACACCTTGTCATAAAAATAAATATATCCAAGGGAGCAGTATGACGTTGAAGAAATAAACAAGTCTCTTCAAAGCGTCATTCTGCGCCTTAATTTATCGTCCGTAAACAAATGCTCCCTGAAAGGAATGATTACATAATGTTTATGCTTTTGATCCAGAACGTATTAAAAAATCTGATTTTCTTCGCCCTTCACTTTGACGGAATGAATAATTTTCCGAAGCCTCTGTCAAAAAAAGAAGAGCTTGAATGCATACGGCTGATAGCCGGCGGAGATGAAAAGGCAAGGGAAAAGCTTATAGAACACAATCTCCGTTTAGTTGCCTATATAGTAAAAAAGCATTATTCCGAATCCTGTGATCAGGAAGACCTGATTTCTATAGGAACGATCGGGCTTATAAAAGCCGTGGAAACTTACTCGGAAGGAAGAAACACAAATTTTTCCACATACGCAGGAAAATGCATAGATAATCAGATAAAAATGTATTTTCGAAAAATCAAGCATCAGCAGACCGAAATGTACCTTGACGCACCGATAGAAATAGATAAGGAAGGTAATCCGCTGACAATAGCCGATATTTTCAAAGACGTGACCGATGTGTCAAAAGAAGTCGATCTTCGTATCGATCTTCAAAAGCTGTACAGATATATAAACGAAACGCTTGATGAACGTGAAAAACTTATTTTAACGAGCCGATACGGATTAAATTCAGGAAAAGGATTTCCCGACAAAGCACTGACGCAGCGGGAAGTAGCCGAAAAATTGAATATATCCCGCTCATACGTAAGCAGAATTGAAAAAAAAGCTTTAAAAAAATTATCAGATAGATTTGAAAAAAATGACTGACAACATAATTTTTATTTTACCTCATAAGTGGAAAAATGTCAATTGTTTATAGCCCGAAATTTCACTGTATACTTACCCTGCGATAAAAAACGCATTATGCTTGCGGAAAACAAAGTAAAGCCGATATTTTATCACTTCCCGCCATAATCACGTTTTTTCGATCTCTTCTTCCTCTTTCACCAGCTGAGGTTATTATATCATAAAAAGAGCGCAGCAAAGCGGAGTGATTCCCAAAAAACGATACAATGTTCTCAGACATTAAAATAAGATCTTCCTCTTTCCTTTGTCTGAGGTTATTATACCATAAGAAAAGTGAGCAAAGCGAACGCTTCCTTTAAAACGGTAAAATGTTCTCAAACATTAAAATAATTTCTTCCACTTTACTTCGTTTGAGGTTATTATACCACATACGCCTATCTGCTTTCAATGGCCAAATCGGAAAAAACCAAAAAAAATTTCACCTTAAAATTTCCCCGCAGTTATCCCCATTATCGAGGTCGATAACCATAAAAACGATTTTCGATAAATAACCTTTTAGTTGTCTTAAAGCAGCAGTTTAATTTTTCTGCCGTGAAAAAAGCTCGGCTTACAAAAAGCCTGATACTGATTGTGGAAACAGTTTCAGATTACGAAAGGGCAGCGGCGTATTGTTATTATATTGCTCCCCCAAGTAACTCTTTAAGAATTTGTGCGCCGAAGGGCTGTGGAAAGACAAGGAAGAAGACCGCAGGAATATGCACATATTTCAAAGGCTTCTGACGAAGTATTTAGGCAGCCGGGCAAGCAGAATAATTCAAGAGTTAATTGGGGGAGCAATAATATAAAAGAGCATGTTTCTTTAAGAATTAAAGCAATAAGGCTGACGGCAATTTCTTCCTGAAAAAATCGTTATATCCGGTTTTTTGTGGCTCATACAAGACCGAAGCATACTTTCCGGCAGATTTAAGGTAACACCGCACAATGATTGCGTGTGAATTGCGCAGTCAGATATTTCGTCAGCTTGCATAAATACGACGCAGGAATACCGACGTATTTCAAGGAGGATTTGTGTAAGCTGACGGAATATATGCAAGCAATACGCACGCAAAGCCGTCAGGCGGTCATTGTGCGGTATTGCCTTAATAAAGCGGATTATGATTTTATAAAAACTCGCACTGACCTCCGCCCCAAAAATCAGAGTTATAGTCGTATATATGTTCACCCGTGTTGCCGTCTCCCCAAAACAACAGCTTTTCATGATCAAAAACAAATTCGCAGCCGTTCTCCGGAGCACCATAATCGGACCGTAGCCAAAGAAAAAGCGAAAAGATTCCGATATCGTCTTTTACATCATCCGGATTTATATGAATTCGGTAAATAAAATCCTTTGGTTCCCGGGCAAAATGGAGATCCGCCATACTTTTGACTAATCCCTTATCCGTTCTGATGCCTATACCCATTGTACCGAACACCGGAAGCATTGCTTTCAGCATTTCTTCATACAGAATTTGAATGTGTCCGGTAATAAAACCGAGCGTATTTTTAAGTATAGCCTCTTTTCCCTCCGATTGTCCCATGATCATAAGGACAGGACAGGATTGACCTGAAAATTCACTGTTCCATGACATATGAATTCTCATTCTATGCGTCTCATCCTTCTCGTATTTCTCGTGCTTCCTGATATCCATAAGCTCATTAAAAGCCGTCTCGTCAAACCGGTATTTCATCTGATACATTCCTCTGTCTTCGTTTTATATTTTGATGTCTTATTGGCAGCACTGCGCATTCTGCTTGCTTTTCTGTTTCTTACAAACCGATACCGATGCTTATAATACGACCGTTCCCTTATTCAACGATACGAAAAGCGGCGACCATTTAGCTATTTCATATCAATATCCTATTCCGTCTGTCCGCAAAACCCTTAACCTGCATACAGCCTAAAAACAATGATGACGGATAAAAACATATCATGTACGTTTTCCCGTAAACAAACAATAAACGGAAAGCTTTAAATCTTTCCGTTTTGTTTTATAATATGAACTATATCGGATGTCATGATGAAATATAGCCTCCGGCTTTAACGGTTTTGATGCAAAAAGCAATATGACCGAATTTGGTGTTCCAAAGAATGCTTATATCAGGATGAAGCTTTTTAAAATCACCACGAAAAGCTTCTTTATCAACTATCCCGTCGCTAAGAAGCATGACATTATCATTCGTATATTTTTCGATAAAATTAACAACAAATGTCTGTGAAAGCTCTTCCATCATAGACATTGCCATTTCATTAAGGGCTGTGAGCTTTTTGCCGATAAGCTTGCCTATCGATTCGCATACCAGATTTCTGTCAAGAAGAAGCACGGCTCTGTAAATATCATTTTTAGAGCCTTTGTATATCGTGTAATAATGAAGAGTCTCGCCTATGTCATATGCATCGTAATTCAGGTTTTCAGCCACTATTTCAAGCTGAAACAACCTGCGGACAAAATTCTCCGCATGTGATCTTAAAACAGAAAGTGCGTCTCCGTTTATTCCGGTCTCCCACTGGCTTCTTACCTTACCGACTATTGCCTGATCCTCAAGCATTATATGTGCTGTCAGCCATGCCGCACAAACGCCCGCAAAATGCTCCACGGATTTTTCCGAATAATTTGTTTCCACCATCTGTTTTTCAAGGGCCGGAATAGTAATTTCCCTCATACTGTCATGTATTCTCTTATGGGTTTCATATCCCCCGTAACCGATTTTGAGCTGCAACTCCTCTTCCTGCGCAAAGTGCTGTATGGTATACTGCTTTAAGTACTTGACCGCTTCTATGCAGGTCAATCTGTTTTTTTCATAATCCCCTTGACAAAGATTTTTCAAAAGCCTGCGTACAATGGTAAACAGCTTCTGGTGCGCGCTGTCTATCTCCTCCACATTAACACAGTATTCGTCTCTCCAGGAAAACAACTCATCAACATCATCAATTTTGCTGTTCATAACCTTTCATTACCTCCAGATTAAAGTTTAAGAACTGAATTATCTTCAGTTTTATAAATAACCGTCAATCGGCAAGACAACTTTCTTTAAATTATATTACTGTTTCATAATATTGTCAAGATTAAACTGCCACCGTCATTTTTATTTCAGATCGATCCAATATATTTATGGCGTATCTGAAAACAAAGCAAATTTGCACAATTACGCTAAAGCGTGGCGATTTCAAGGAAAAAAGCGGAGAAATACGAGGGTATTTCATATTAATCCCTTTGGAATAACTATCGGCATTCTTTGACGCGAAAAACATCCGCAGTTAGTAGACATTGTGCAATTTGCGGCTTTTCAGTTAGCCCCTAATTACAGCCTTCTGATCGGAAATGATTGAGAAAGCCTGCGACAACTAAATACATAAGATTATCGGTTTTCTTATGAAACGCTCCCCGACTGAAGCATACCGATGCACTTTACCGCCATCGGCTCACGGTAAGAATAAGAAGCGTCTTTGATTTTATGAACGGATATGCAAACGTAGCTATAACACGAATACTGACATAGAAAAGCCTAAAACGATAAATAAGCCGCCGTAGTACAATTCATAGCCGGGCGAAAAGACGCACTGTGATTTTTTCTTTATTCCATAGGGCTTCATGTTTTAAAAATACGGGATAGAAAAAAATATAACGATGTGATAAAATGATATGGGAAAAGTCAATAAAATATAAATGATTTTCCGTATGGGCAATATGATTTGTTCAAAGCATTCATTGACAAAATAAAAGCGGCTTGTCCTGCCGTGCAAAACACTCGTTTTTTCGGTGAAAAATTACGGAGCTGCAAATAAAAAACACTCTTTATCAAAAATTTTTCTGTCACAAAGACAAGATAACGTTGTCTAATTAAACAGGAGGTAAAAAATCTATGAATAAAAAAACAAATGAAGAATTACAGGCTTTGGTCAACAAAGCCGCGTCAGGGGATAAGAAATCCCTTGAAACACTTGTTGCAGAAGTGCAAGACACTGTATTCAATTTATCCCTGCGTATGCTCGGTACTTTTTCGGATGCGGAAGATGCCACTCAGGATATCCTGTTAAAAATTATAACGCATCTGTCATCTTTCAGAGGCGACAGCACATTTAAAACGTGGGTATTCAGTATTGCGGCAAATCATCTAAAAGATTATAAAAAGCATATGTTTGCCGGAATGCCGTTAAGCTTTGAGTATTACGGAGACGACATAGAAAACGGGAAAATTCAGGATCTGCCGGATCTGACCCAGAACGTAGAAAAGGACTTATTGGCGGAAGAACTGAAAATGTCCTGTACAAATGTAATGCTTCAGTGCCTTGACCCGGAAAGCAGATGTATTTTTATCTTGGGTACGATGTTTAAGCTTGACAGTCGTATTGCCGCAGAGATTTTTAAAATGACACCGGAAGCGTATCGTCAGCGGCTTTCCAGGATTCGCAAAAAAATGGCGGACTTTCTCGGGCAATATTGTGGTGAATACGGCTGCGGCGGATGCAAATGTAAAGACAGATTGAACTATGCTATACAAAGCCATAGGCTTAACCCTTTGCAGCTGGATTATGTAACAGCTGAGGAAATCCCCGTTCAGACTATTATTGATGTAAAAAATGCCATGGAAGATGTTGACGATTTATCTCAGGATTTTTCATTCTGCAAATCCTATAAATCTTCGGAACGTGCAAAACATCTGATACAGGAATTTTTAGATTCTACACAGCTTTCCGTTATCCGCAATTCGTAAGAAAAAAGACAAATTGAACAAACGCATCTGATGACGGTTCATTTCCCCATTATGTATTAATAACAAACGAAGATGACATAACGCGAACAAGTAAAGCACCTAAAAAGAAAACATAGTATTGAAAAAGCTTTGACTGAAATTGATTCCAAAAAGGGATGATCCTGCATTTTTTAGCTTGCGTATATGAGCGGATATTCCGGGCAACTGTTTTTTATGTTATAAATAAATATTATTTGGATGGCAAAGCGGTAAATATTGAACAGCTTGACAACGTCATATACATGACAATTCCGAATAAAGCCTTACATTTGGTTTTATAAGAGCATAAGTCTATCCGTTTATGCAAAATCCTGTACCTCTTGTGTATTCGATCTAAAGACAGACTGACGTTATTATCTTTTGAAAAGCCCTAATCAGACCCGCCACTGAAGTAGCGGGTTGCACACGCCCTAAAAGGGCTTATTATGGGCTCAACCTCAAAAGGGCATTGAAGGTCTGACATAGCATTACTATTAAAGACAGCCGCAGAAGCGGCTGTCTGTTTTTATCCTTTGATTCTTTCTGCCCTTAAACGGGTAACATATTCCTTAAAAATCATTTGATCATATTCAAAATCTTTTTATATGATACCGGATATATTGTTTTATTGCGTTTTCGTTCCTTACCGCTTTACTTCGTTTGAGGTTATTATACCATAAAAAGAGCGCAGCAAAGCGGAGCGATTCCTCAAAACTGGTACAATGTTCTCAAACATTAAAATAAATTCTTC
Source organism: uncultured Ruminiclostridium sp. (assembly GCA_910579265.1). Lineage (GTDB taxonomy): Bacteria > Bacillota > Clostridia > Oscillospirales > Ruminococcaceae > Ruminiclostridium_E. The sequence continues at coordinate 129,920 of CAJTTE010000005.1, forward strand.
CTCTTTACTTTGTTTGAGGTTATTATACCATAAGAAAAGTGAGCGAAGCGAACGCTTCCTTTAAAACGGTAAAATGTTCTCAAACATCAAAATAAATTCTTCCTCTTTATTTCGTTTGAGGTTATTATACCATAAAAAGAACATAGCAAAGCGGAGCGATTCCTCCAAATCGATAAAATGTCCTCAAACATTAAAATAATCACTTCCTCTTTACTTCGTTTGAGGTTATATACCATAAGAAGAGCGCAGCGAAGCGATTCCTCTGAGAAATTTTCCCCATCTCTGACGGAACAATTATTCTGGATTTTTCAAAATTATATTCCAAACCGCTATTTTGAAAAACAATAAACATTACCATATTCTTTGTCAGCATACGGGCATATTCAAGGCATCGTTCGTGATCACGTATAACTTTCCCTGAACTGTAAAACCATATCTCATCCTCCAAAGCAAGATGGTTTCTTAATGTCATCATATCCATTCCGGCTCCGTCTTTATCACAATGAACATTTCCCATGGCAGGGTCCGCAACAAACCGATGCCTGTTTGCTTCATCATATACATGTACAAGAATATATGTGTCCATATCCTCCTTATCATAGGGAATACTGCATACGCATTTTGATCGGAAACCCAAAGAAATCAATATATCATTCAAAACTCTATACCGCACCCGGCGCAGCTCAGCTTAATATCCCTGTAAGCACAATTCCATCAATTGAATTCCGTTATACTGATACGGATCATGGATAGTCGTGTTCATATCCTTAGCAAATAATCTGATAATCCCGCAAAGCTTTGCCGCGCTCTTGTAGATCGTATCATACACAAACTTTGATAATAACCTGTGTTTTTCCAAAAACGGCATGCTATAAGGATTCTTATGATATATTGTTTTTTCCTCTCTGTCAGCATATGAAAAATCAGAATAAATTCTCAATATTCTTTGATTTTAAACATGCTTTAAATGCTCCGCCGATTCTAAATTCCTTATACATATAAATCAACTGAAATTCTCAACAATCAATTTAAACAGCTCCTGCATCTGCTCTTTATTTCCAGATTCGAAGCATGGCTTGGAGCAGGATCCCTCTATCTCATATTTTTTTAATGCAATGTTTTCAGCGCTCTCTTTTTTTGAAGGTGTTCCAACCATTGAATATTCCCCCGCAAATGTCATTGTAAAAAGCACGGTTGCAATCACGTCGCATGAACCCAAGGATTCTATGAATGAAATAGTTCTTTTTATATAATCCGTATCATCAAAGATATTTACACAAAGCACCACCTTGTCCGGATTGATTCCCGTCAGAAAATCGATCTGTTTGCATGTAGTATATCTTACATTCGTAAATCCATAAGGGATTGTACCGGATTGGCATCCTGCAAGAATAATATCCACACCTTTTTCCTGTATGGTGTTCAGACTATCGTTCAATGCCTCGATAAAAAGCTGACTGTCCATTTGAAAATATTTATTATAACCGAAGTGAAACACATCGTCCATTCCAAACAGCGGTGAAGACGGCTCGCTTCCGATTTGCCCCAAAGTATATCCTTGTTCAAGGAACATTTCTCTTAATATCAATTGAAGCGTATATTTTCCCTGCCTTGCACCCGTTCCGAAAACTCCCAGTACGGGACAGCAGATATCATAAAGCTTTCCGAACTTATTCGGAATATAACTTTTGTTAGGCCAATCTGCCTGCACCGTGCTGAAATCCTTTAAAGCATCCGGCGCCTCGTCAAAACAGTATACTTTTTTATTATATTTTTCACAAAAGGTCAGCATTTTTTTCATCCAATCCTGACCGGTAACGTCATTATACTCTTCCAGATGTCCGAGTATAACCGTATCAAATGTCTCGTCCCATGAGATATTTTTCATATCCTGAATTAAATATTCACGGTTTCCGTCATATGTTTTTATTTTTCTGCCGACATTTCCGGTTTTAACTGTGTCATATACTCCATATAAAGAAAACGGCAGCAGATTGTCAAATTTTACAACGCTGTGCATTTCTTTATTATACGGAAAAAGTATGGCCTTCTTAATATCACCGGAGACTTTTTCGGGCTTAAGCTCATTTGATTTTGTATTCATTTCTTTACTCAGAACATAGCCTGCTGCCTGATACAAAAACGATATGGCTTTATCCGTGGTATCCGCTTCTGAAGAAGCCAGTAATCTCGTAACGTGCGCACAGGCTATACTGGAACCTGATACAAACATATATTTTGGATAAAGCCATGGGATTCTCTGTACCTTTCCGAATGCGAATACATTTACCATGGAGTCCTCCACGTAAACAAGATCATCACGCTTCTTACAGAGCAGATCATTGTCTACGCCGATAACGCATGAAAAAGCGGCAGGATAGGAAACCGCGCCCGAATTATCAAATGCAGCTACGATGATAGTATTCCTGTCGTATAGCTTCCTGCAAATATCGTTCAGCTGCCTTTTTTGCGTACAAGAAGTAATACCTAAGCTTAAATTGAGTATGTCGCATTCTATATTATCATAGACATATTGCAGTGCATACAGCAGTACTTCCTCATTACATTCAAGCAAGTCATCAAATATTTTCAGAATACTGTATGAATTCCTGTCTCCGCTTTGTAATACGGACAGTACAGCCGTTCCGTGTCCTATTTTATCCTCTGCACCTTCAATTACCCTGATCTCGTTACCGCATTGCTGGATAGTAACGGCCTTTTCGATTTGCTCTTTATTAATATGCACATTTTCCGCATCATAACCGCTGTCAACTATACAAATTCTTTTCATGAAAACCCCTTTCTTTGTCTTTGGAGCTTCGGCATTTTTATCGCTGTTCCGCATATCCGGAAGCCTGCAAATGCCACATATCCGAGTAAATACCGCCTTTATCGAGCAGCTTATAGTGATTTCCCCGCTCCGCTATCCTTCCTCCGTCTATCACGCATTACGGCAAGCCAACGATCTGTGCGAGATCATAATGACCGTCTTTTCTTCCGCTTGCACGCATCGTATTTTCAAACATCTCCGCCTCGCTTGCAGGACCCGGCGCCGCCGACGGCTCGTCCGGCACTATCCCGCTGTCCCGTGCAAAAGCCCTTGCCAGAGCCGGCCTCTGCGCCTGACCTCCGGAAAATTCTGTTCCCTCTTCGTCAAATTCCTTCGTTACCGTTGTCTCTATTACTTTTGCCGCTTCTTTGACTCTCTCATATATCCCTCCGCTCTTCGGCGCTTCCGATACGGTTTTCCTCTCCTCTTCGCTTCCCCCTTACTGTCACATCATTACGTTTTCGGTCACCGGCGCGGAGTACAGCTGAGTATTCTGAAATGCGACTCCGAATCCTTCCCGGTACGCTTTCAAATTATACTCCTGCGCCGGCCTTCCGTCCATCCCTGTTTGCCCGCCTTGCGGTTCATACAGCCTTAGAAGCAGCTTTAACAGCGTAGATTTTCCCGCTCCGTTTTTGCCTACGATCGCTACCCTTTCCCCGCTGCCTATTTCCATATCCATGTCCTTAAGAACATCACTTTCCCCGTCATATGAAAGACTTACATTTTTTAACCGAAGCCCGTTTGCTATCTCCTCCGTTCACCCTCCTTCCGGATTCTCTCCTAATTCCCCCTGTGTTTCCATGTATTTTATATAATCATCAATATATTCGCTGTTTTTCTGCATCTGTGGATACATATTGGTCAGAGAACCTAACGTCTGACTGATATTGTTCATGGAAGAAATTATAACGGCTGTATCTCCGAGCGTATAAATATGTGTCAGTAATGCTTCTACACCCATAATCAAAAATGGCATCCTGCCTAATATATTAGCGGATAGCCAATTTATTTTAAACAGCTTAAAAATGTATCGTTTCTGTGTATTTTCTATTTCAAGATTAGCTTCACATTCTTCTTTTAGCAGCAAATCATGCACATTGGTCGTTTTTGTATCTGCTGCCGCATTCCCCGTATAAAACATTCGCTTTATATATTCGTACTTTCTTTGCAACGGGTTTAAAGCCCTGTTTTTCTTGATCTGAAATTTATTGGCTGCTATACTGCTAAAATAAGAAAAAATCACACTCAGCATAACAAAAAATATATCGGTTCATAGGTAAATAAGAGGCAGCCGTTAAGAAACAACAGGATAATATTGCTCATATAAGAAAATATCATATCAAGTGCAAAAAGCATTGCGTCTGCCGACTGGTGAAGCACAAACTGAAACAAGTCATTATAATCCGGTGAAGCCATAGTCTTCATATCCATACCGACTGTTTTTCCGAACAGCCCTCCATATACAGCTTCCTGGAGCCTTGCATTTGAACGCCTGATGTATATATTGTCATAACGGTTGCTGCAATATCCGTGAAAATCTGCCGGATCAGCTTTGCAGCCAACAGAATTATCACGGCTTTTATATCCGTATCCGTAAACATCGCTGTAAAAAAATCTGAAAAAGAGGACGCCAAACAGAAAAGAATTCAGTATCCCCGATATCATATTACATATTGTAAGCCATATCCGTTTTCCTTCAACGCAATATACCGTCCTGAAACTTACCTTTACCGCACAAAATGTTTTTTCATTTTTATACAATTTGTCATTATCAGGTTATGATCATGTACGGATTATAAGAAGTATACTGTTCATATGCGTCATAATACCGATTTTTTCCCATATGTTCAGCAAGCCGCATACATAACGTTTTCGTTATGTAATGCGGCATTTGATGTAACTCTTTTCTGCTGAACACAACACGGGCCCCATTTAGTACAAAAGAGGTATTATCGGATATCTAAAATGTTTTTGACTCGCTGAAATCATACAGCTTTTGAAAAAACTGTCTCAGCTATACCTTTTAAGCCATTATAAATGTACATGGCAAAAACAGTTTCCTTTGATGTTGCAATTATAACAACCTGAATTACACATTATGCATCCCGTATTTCCGCTCTCGGTGGCATACGCCTGCACTTTATTCATATTGATTCTGCTTTTCGGCTTTACCAATTTTGTGCTGTTGCTTTTTTCCTTGATATACATAAACTTCCTCCTTTCCTGTGATTTATTTATTCCGCGGTTTCCTCTTGTATGTCATGTGGCTCCGGGTCGTTTGATAATAACGATTTTAAGTACAAGCTCAGACTGTTGATAGTTCCGAGCCGTTCCCAGTTGAGGATTTCTTCCGGTAGTTCGATGTCAAACTGAGATTCGATCTGAACGATCAGGGAAATAAATGATAATGAATCCAAAACATACTCTGATATAAGCATATCGTCATCATCCACATAAATTCCTTCATTTAGAAGTGCATAACGCAGCTTTTCCTTAATTTCTTCAATACTCATAATCATTCTCACTTACAAACTTATTTCTTCAATATAGCGGTATCGCTTATTGTTTTTTTCCAAAAGCCGTATATATTCCTCTAAATATATTTTTCCGCCCGGACATTTTTTAGAGGAAGAATCGTTTATCACCTTATCTGAAACGCAGAAGTTACTGTGACAGTTTGCTTCAAAATAACACTCTGAACAACCGTCTTTATTTTTATATGGGGTCGACCATTGTGCTACCAGGTGCTGATTCAGCGTCATATTTCCCTTTTCGTCTATCTTTCCGACAAAATAATTCTTCGAATCTCGATTAGCGGAAGTACATTTGGACAATCTTCCGTCCGTTTCTATCGCATATGTATACTCCCTGCTGGCATAACAAACTGAACTGTTGGCAATTTCTTCGTAATGCTGATAATAATTCATGGGATAATCCAATGTATGCAAAAAGCCGTAAAGGTCTTTGCCGCCTGAGAAGCCTTCAAGCAGATGATCCCTGAAGTTATCAATAGAATTACCGCCCCAGTCATATACCGGTCTGAAGCTGAAACAAAAACGGTCATCGTCTGCAAAAAGCTCGCTCATATATTTGACATACGGCTCCAGTTCACGCATTCCTTCTACCGAAATATTTGACCGGATATTCATCAAAAATTTCTTGTTTCTTGAAATTGTTTTTATATCCAGCAAATTGGAAATAATTCGTTCAAAGCTTCCCTTTCCATCCGCTGTAAAGCGTTGTTTATCGTGAACCTCTGCCAATCCGTCTATAGTAACGGCAAACTTTTTCACATTATAACCGTACAGCTTCAAAAAAGTATCCTTGTTCAGTAAATACCCGTTCGTTGTTATTGCGCTGGTATAGATCCTGTTTCTTTTAAGGCAGATATCCATAAGCTCCTTGGACATTTTTTCAATCAGATCCATTTTCAGGAGAGGTTCTCCACCGAACCAAGCGATATGAAGCTCTCTAAATTTCGAAATATTCTTTCTTACATAGGAAACAATTCCTGCCGCCGTTTCCGCGCTCATATTTTCGTTTTCATGATCCTGATAGCAATAAGGACAACGGAAATTGCATGCTAAAGTAGGATATATAATAAAGCATAATGAATTTCTCGTGATTTCATTCATATAATTAAGATTGGATAAGGCAGTCTCGTCATATTCCTTGGGAATAATAACATTTCTTGAACACAGCTCCTGAAACGCCTTGGATGACTCCACAAATTCGCTGCTTCCGTTTTTTACTGAATCAAGATGCTTTTTTATTTCATCGCAATATTCGGACGGGAATTTGCAAAGCTGCTTGTACAGATGATTATATAAAATCAATGTACCGTCTTCTCCCGGCATCAGGTAATTATACTTTGATAATTTGAATTCATTATAGTACGGCATATTTTTCTCCATTCAGTTTGTACATCGCTTTCTTCTTGACCGGCATCTCATAAATCCGGAGAAAACGGTAATATTTTACTTGCCGGACATATACACGATTACTTGTCCGGATAAAAAAATAAATTAAACGTCGGCATTAAAAATATCGTCATCATTGATCACCCGTTTTTCAGATATACGGCGTATTTTTCATATTATTTCAAACGATATATTACCGGGAATTTATGTATTTTCTTCATCTGCCACCCCCTTAAATTTTTGCCGTAGGCAAAGATATAATTATAGGCGCACCTGTTTTGATATACATGTATATACAAGGTTATCAAGCTGTTTTCGGTTATTTATTACCGGCATCAATCCATAAGTGTATATTAACACGGCATCAGAAGCTTAATAATAACATAAAAATTATAAACTAATATAAAAGAGCCTGTCCTTCAGCAAAAAACATAAGCATCCGCAATCACCAGCCGTAAATATAAAGCTTGTGTCCTTGCTTTTAAAATAGAACCAAAGGAAAGAACTGCAAAAATGTCGGTCCGCATACGATTTACATGCTTACAAGCCATATAAGATAAAACAATGCCAAAGTGCTTCAGAATATTTTAAGCTTTAAAAATAAAATAAACTATAATACCGTATCTGTTATCTTGGATGTATGCCAATAAAGATCCATCATAAAATAACGTTAGCATAAAAACCGTGGATCATATCAGCTTTGTTTTATAGCTTTTTATTAATTCCTTAGTATCTTCAAACCTATATTCATATTGTATTTTTCTCAAAAATATGGTACACCGTAAAGTTCTAATTTTCAACCCTTTTGTCGTAAGCGGTCGATTTTATGTCGTAAGTGGTAAAAAAACCGGCCTTGTCTTTGCCAAGGTCGGTTGTGATCGAAGCTTTAGCGAAAAAAACGCTTGAAGCGTTGATCAGAGGAATACTTGATGTTATTGTCTGAGATACTTTTCTGTTTTAAATAAAACGTTCGTCGTCACCGGCTTTTATTAACAACTAATACAATTGTCAAGTATAATATAAATAATTATTTTTTTGCTTTAGAATATTTACTTTTTAAAGAATGCCTTGCTTAGCTCTTTCCATAAAATAATAACCTCAGACAAAGTAAAGTGGAAGATTTTATTTCAATGTCTGAGAACATTGTATCCTTTCAGCGGAATCGCTCCGCTTTGCTGCGCTCTTCTGATGATATAATAACCTCAGATAAAGTAAAAGCGTCTTTTAACTAAATACAGTCGATTAAAGAAATACAAGCGGCACAGAAAAAGGCAATGTTTATGGGATACCTTAAAGCAAATCGCCTGTTAATGATCCAAGACGTAATTTTAATATATGTAAGTGCACAAGTCAGTAAATGCGTAAGGAAACGTTAAGATCAAATAGAAAATCTCTTCAAGATCCATCACAAACAAGCATCTATGCAGAAGAGATAACCGGGCTGTTTAAATATGCCAAGCATCAATGGGCAAAAGAAGAGAAGCTTAAGCGGCTGCTTTTAATAAAATGCGGCCGCCGGATTTTTTAATGTATCTTTCAAACACAAAGATGCATTTCCATATCCAACGACAAATACAAACCGTCGGTTCGGACGTTTATTTTATCATATATTGTTTAAGGTGACCGTAACCGAAAATATTCCGTTTTCCGGTAAAATGTCGACCATCCCTCTGTATTTTTTTGCGCACCGTTCAACGTTTTTAAGTCCGTAGCCGTGAATTCCGTCGCGTTTTATATTTAAGTGACCCTCCGGATACGGATTCTCTATCCGGTAATAAAGTATATCGTTATGAATTTTAAGCTGAAGATTTATGTACCTGTCCTTTTCATCAAGTCCGGAACAAGCGTTAATTGAATTATCCAGCGTATTTCCTAAAATAACGTACAGATCCGAAGTAATTACAAAAAGCTCGGGAGGAATTTGGACATCAAGTTCAAGATTTATGCCTGCGTTTCTTGCGGCAGTCATATATTCGTTCAGTATCACGTTTACTGCACGGTTATTGATATCAACAACACTGTGTATCTCATCGAATAAAGCCTGTGCCTGCTCAAAATTTCTTTCTGCTTCTTCGGAATTTGCTTTGCTTACTAACGACTGCATGGCTCTCATATATTTCTTTATATCATGCCAGAGCGCCTTTGTCTGCTCCTGCTGAGAAATAAACTGATCATAGTATGCCTTTTCAAGGGCATAGTGATGTTCAAGCAGCTCCGTCTTGTGTCTCATTATTTCCTGTTCTCTTATACGGTTTACAAAGTAGATAATCAAAATGTTTGTGTATAATAATCCAAGCGCTACAGCAAGGTAAAGCGGATGAAAGTCCTGTTCGGAATAATAAGCTTGTATTACAAGCATACAGCAAAGGACCATGCTTGAAAACCAGCTCGGCATTATAAGCAGAAGTGTATATGACGATATGGCGCCTTGTTTGCTCTTATTTACTGCGGATATACAAACTATTATGCCTAAAAGAGCTATATGAGAGATTATTATAAACAGAGTCCGGACATTTCCGTACTGAAATAGCTGATTTGAATCTATTTTGAATAAAGAAAAACTGATTATTACAATAACATCAGTCAAAGCGTATATTGTCATAAATGATAGACTTGCAAAAAGTGCGGGAAATACCTTTGAATCAAAAAGTACAAGAATTATAACAAAAAGGCCGGCTACCGAAAAAATAATTCTTGCGACGGAAGCATCCGGAACAAAAGAAAGAAGCGCTATAACTGCTCCAAAACAGAAAAAACTTATTATTTCGGCTCTGATACTTTTAGTTTTCTTTTTAAACAGGCTTTGAAAAAAACAAATTTGCGATAATGATCTCAACTACTATACAAGCTATCTCTACAAAATAATACATACAGACCTACCTTCCAAGATATAAATAAAACAACTTGTTGAAGTCCTTAATTTTTCTTCTGCTTACCGGTACCGAGAAACCGTTTGTAAGCCTTATCCCCGTAGAAGTTGCTGTTTTGATATGCTTGAAATTAACAATATAGCTTTTATGCGGCATACCGAAATATCCATGCGGAAGACGGGACATTACTTCTTTCAGAGTTGACCTGATAGAAAACGTTTCGTCGATTGTATGTAAAACTGTAATATGATTATAAACTTCAAAATAATATATGTCATCCATTTTTACGACATGAGAATTGCCGTCTACCGTAAACAAAAAGCTGTTTGCCGATACCTCACGTATAGCTGCGTCCATAACATCGGAAAGCGTATTTAATGCTACGGGCTTAGTTATATAGCGGAACACCAGCCCGTAGCCCTTTAACGAATATGCCATGCTGTTGGTTACGAATATCATCAAAGGATGATTATTGTTCAAGGAAAGAAGCCTTGCGGCTTCATAACCGTTTGTGCCCTTCATTTCGATATCTAATAATGCAATATCGAACTTGTTGCTTTTGCATGCATCAAGAAAATCATCTGCATTTGAAAAAACCGATATACAGTGATTCATATTCGAATCGTATTCCTTCAGCAGATTTTCAATTACGGTTAGATCCTTTTGATCATCATCGCACACTGCTATTTTCATGTTGCGCCCCCGTTATTTTTAATGGTGTTTTTTATTATACTACATTATTAAACATTATTCAACCTTTTTTTACCACTTACGACGTCAAACCGACCACTTACGACAAATGGGTTGAAAATCTTTTTACTATATGGATAATAAATAAAAAAGAGAATGGAGCTTAATAGTATGACCGAACGCCTTGCATTAAAATGTTCCGATAAAATAATAAGCTTTGGCGTATTCGCCGAAGAAAAACGCTTGGTACTGAAATTCGGACTCGAGCTGTTATTTTCATCGATCATCGGCGTGGTAATTATCGTTTTTATCTCTTTAATAGCAGGACATCCTTTGTTATGGATATTCTTTCTCGCGTCATTTATACCGCTAAGAACTACGGCAGGAGGATATCATGCTCCCGCTCACTGGAGCTGCAATATCGTATTTGCCGTTACATTTTTTCTGTGTTTAACTGCATGCAAATATATCCTTTTTCCAACGGTCATACCGCTGTTTATAACAGCCTTTTCAGCAGTAATAATAGCGGTTTTTTCTCCGGTTGAGGCGAAAAATAAACCTTTAAACAATGAAAAACGGCGCAAAAACCGTATAAAAAGCCTGATTTATATTTCTGCCGATGTAATAATTGCAATAATTTTTTTAATACTGAACATCAATGATCAATGGGTGCAGATGTATTTTCTCGGTATTTTTGCTGCAACTGTATCGCAAATAGCAGCATTAATAATAAACAAAAAAGGAGAAAGCAAAGATGAAAGCAAAACTTAACGGTATTTTATTCAAGCTTTCGGGCGTTATAGCAAGCCTTGCGCTTTTTGTCGCAATAAGCAATGTTGATTCAACTTGCCTGTTTGCTTCTTATCAGCCCGATGTTCCGGAAGAGCTGAAGTAACTTGTGCTTTGGTAATGCCCCTCTATGCCTGCTTATATAGGGGGGAGTTGCCACTTTTTATACGGGAGACGTAAATGAAAAAGTTAATAGAAAATGAAATAACATTGATGTGGAAAGACATAGAAAAATATTTTTTAAAATTGTCACAGCTGCCGATAGTTATATATCCGTATGACCGCAATACAACCAAAAATCTTATTGAAGAATTGTCGGAAAAATTCGGACTTCATGTTGATATGATCTATTATCACTGTGATGATAAGTCGGAAAAATCCGAGATTAACGGTATTCCTGTTCTTCCTTTATCCGATCTGTTGAATAGTGCTGACAAAAATTACATGTACATCCTCGGCAACCGTCAGGATTGGCAGCTTGATTTTTGGTGCCTTGAATGGAATAAAATACCCTGCGAGAACATGATAAACCTTTCTCAGCTTGATTTCTACTCTATGATATGTGACAACACAACCACAACCTGTGGCGAAGATGCCGACGAAATATCAGAAAATCTTAATGCCTGTGAAAAGGCATATGAGCTCATGTCCGATGAAAAATCCAAAAAAATTTTTCTCAGAATGCTGGCAAAGAGAATAACCGGCTGTAATTTTTATTTTGATGTCTTTACAACGGATCAGTATTTTAATAGATATCTCATCGGTGATTTGAACAACGAAGTATTTTTTGACGTTGGTTCATATGATGGGGCAACCATTAAAACATTTATTGAGCATTGTGAAAATTATAAATCGATCTATGCCTTTGAACCGGATAATTCGGCTTTTTCACGGCTTTATCGTGCGTCGGAGGATCTTAACAATTTAATATACTTAAATATGGGATTATCAGACACGAATGGAGAAATACCGTTTTTCAGCGAGGAATACGGTTCATCCCATATATTAGGTGCTTCTTCGGAAGACACGTGTGGTAAAAAGTGCAGTAATATACTTTCAATTAAAGGCGATTCATTAAACCTTTCACCGACATTTATAAAAATGGATATCGAAGGCTCGGAAATACCGGCTTTAAACGGATTAAAAGAGACAATCAGAAAGCTAACGCCGAAACTGGCCATCTGTTTATATCATCACTTAAGCGATTTATGGAATATCCCTTTACTGATACATAATATAAACAAGGATTATTCTTTTAAAATTGCGCATCACTCTTATGGCGTAACGGAAACCGTACTTTATGCAGTAAACAGGAATGGGGCTTTATAATGAAAAACCAACTGCCATTAAACAAAACTCCGAATCTTATATGCTATGGTTACGAATCTTATAATGATTCAATCGCTACCAGCGATATATATCTGAACAATATTCTCGTTGAAATAGATAATTTCCATACAAACGAAAATGCTGTTGCAGAAAATAGTTTCAGTTTTATAAGCAAGGGGATTGAATGCTGTTGCGAAAACGGTTTGTTTAAATTTGTCTCTTCAAACAATGCCGCACTGCTAAAAGGAATACTATACGAAAAAGCATGTGGTGACATGGACATTTCCTTCAGAGTGTCCCGTCATTTATATACTGCTCCATGGGCTTTCGTTTCGGTATTTGTAGCTGATTCACTTGACGAATTAGAAGACGATTATATAAAAAGCAAGGCATCGCCGTATCTATTCGGATATTTCAGAAAATCCGGTTTATATAAAATGATCGGAGATAACATTGATTCTTTAAATACTACTTTTAATGACTGTGATTCATATTGGCTCCGAATAATAATACGGGAAAATCAAATAAGCTCGTATTATTCCGATAACGGACAGGATTGGATCGAAGCCTATTGCGATACTGTTGACAAAGGCAAAGAATATTACACCGGCATTTATTTGGACATGAACGAGTTTACTTATTATAATTGGCTTTATTCAAATCATTTACAGATATATTGCTACAATATTCTTTCAGAAAATTGTGTCCCCATTGATTATTTTTATCCAACAGATTATGACGGGTTATCAAAATCAAATCCTTTTGTACATGAACACAAAATACCATACCACATAATCGAATCATTTCACATAAGACTGGATGAGCTTTTATGCTACTGCATAGACAATGGCATATATATCGATTTGCCTTTAAATGAAAAATATATACCCAATCGAATAGCTTATCAGAAAAACGATTATTCACATTACAATATGGTATACGGATATGACAGCGAAAACGATACGGTTTCAATTTTGGGCTATGATAAAAACTTAAAGCTGCATGCCTCAGCCGAGTCATATGATAATATTCTGACGGGCTATTTAAACAATATCGGCTCTGATATAGTTCTCCATAAATTTGAAATGAATTATTTGCCTGAACAATTGAATATTGATCTTATAATTAATACATTGACTGATTACATAGAATGCCGGGATAGCTCTGAAAGATATTCTGGTATCTGTCAAAAGCGTCACCGGTGCGTATTCGGAGTTGCCGTTTATGACTGCATCGTAAACAGCGAGAAAAATTTCAACACATTTCTCGACGACTTGAGAATAGCCTATTTTCTGACCGAACACAAGAAACTTATGGCTGATCGAATCCGGTTTCTCGTTGAAAAAAACATATTGAAAGAAAATTCATGTGAATTAATAGAGAAAGGCAAAAAGCTATATGAATCGACGATGTTATTGTTATCACTCGTCATGAAATGTAAGCTAAAGCCAAGCGCAAATCTTATGCAGGATATAAAAAATAAAATATCCACAATCAAACAAAACGATATTCATTTGTCGACTGAAATTCTTGAAAGTCTAAATCAATTTAAATGCTCACAAACAACGATTTCGGATCAAGATCAGTAAATGCTTATGTTTACAAAGCCGTTTTGGAAATCAAATAAGTCCGGGCAGATTAATTGCAGGATACGGAAATAAATCACATCCTGCTATCATACGGTTTTTGTTAATCCGCTGATAATAAAAAGCGGATAATGGAACAAACGCCGTTAAACTCAAAACGCTTCTATATAATAAGATTTATTTATGAAAACACAGAGCCTGCACCCAACATAAGGGTACAGGCTCTGTGTTTTATTACAAAAGAAACGCTTGACGCTAAGCTCTAAAAAACCAAATAACGATTGCTTTATAAAAAAGGGTAAGAAGCGTCTAAAGGCTTTGACACACGCTTATCCGCAATTTTTCCGATAAATCGAAAGTCTCTAATAAGTAATCATCCTTGAAATATGTTAGTAATTCTTACGGTTTCAAGAGCGTTTTTATTTGATTCGCCGGATCTATATAATCTTATGTGACACTATGTCGCAGATATTCACCCAAAACGGTGCAAACAAGGCGAAAACCAATAAACCGATCAATGATGCAATCCCATGTCAATGATAGTCCGGTGTTGCCTTAAAAACGGCTCTTAAAATCGAATTTTATACCTGTGAATAAATTAAAATCAATATGACATATTTCATCGACAGCTTTAGCACACAGGCGCACAAAGCATTATACAGCGATGATTAAAATCAAAGCAGGCTTTTTGGATCATAGTTTGGCTTAACATAAACCTTATCAGGCTTATCGGTAATTTCGCTCTTGAATACATCCTGCCACTCTTTAGCATTATAATCCTCGATAGAAACGGTAATATAATGATCTCCCATATTAAGTGCCTCTGCAAGTGCATTTTTAACTGCCTGAGCGGCCTTTTGCTTTTGCTCTTCGGTTCTTCCCTCAAGCATTTTGATTCCGATGTGCGGCATAATAATTTCTCCTTTTCATATTTATTTTTGTTGGATCCGAAGACCCGGTGATTCAGTCAGCCGACCAAATGCGGTTTTTCTGACATTTCTTAATCCCTTTCCGGGAAAAATCCACATCTCTGCTTTTAACAGCTTCTCTTCGCCTTATACTTTTTATTTTTCCCTTTTCTTTATGCTGATAATTTTTACATCTCCAAAGCTTTCTTTTTCCCGCGCCGTTAAATTCATTTTCCGGCAGATAATAAAGCTCATGGGGGCTTTCAGGTCTGTTTGCGCATATAGGGCAATTGTGATCGGAGCATTTTTCCTCCAGCCAAAGGTTGCATGATATACAGCACCACGCATCATATCTGTAAATAAAATATTTAGCTTTTTGTCCGCATTTTTCACATTCAAAACAGGAATGCCGACCTATCTGCTTCATCTTAAGCTGCTTTCTGCGATGTTTTAAATAGTTTTTTCTGTTTTTCATTTTTTATACTGCAAAAAAAGGTGCAGCCCCATTATTTATAATTGATGCCGTTGATTATTTCAATAACGCCTTCAAGGTCTTTCGCATTAAACTCAGCCAAGGATCTGATCTCATCAGGAATATCCACCAGATCCTTGATGTAAACACATCTGATCCCCGCATTATAAGCCGATCTGATCCCATTACTGCTGTCCTCTACGGCAATGCACTCGTCAACGGGCAGACAGAGACTCTCAGCCGCCTTCAGAAAAGGTTCCCCCGAAGGCTTACCCTCGTTGACGCTGTCTCCTCCTATTATAATGTCAAAAGGTACGTTGATATTAGCTCTTTCAAAATTATGAAGCGCCTCAGAAACAAGTGAGGATGTAACGACCGCCCTTTTGATTTTCTTTTCAAGCAAATAATCCGTAAGCTCAAAAAATCCTCTTTTAACAGGGATCCCCCTTATAGTACCATATTCTCTTGAAAGGCCGTAAGCCTGCCTGCTCATCTCGTCATACTGCTCATCGGTAAAAGCAAAAACCCTGCGAAAATATTCCCTTGTGCTTTTATCATTAAGTCCGATCAAATCAAAAAAGGTCGTAGGCATGTATTTTATCCCTGTATTGCTCATTGCCTGCTCCCAACACTCCTTATGTATCCTCTCAGTATCAAGGATGGTTCCGTCCATATCAAAAAGCACAGCTTTTATCATCGTAAACTCCTAAATATAATCAAATAAGGAACAGCATTCCGCATTACCGCGGCGACTCCAAAAATAAGCCGTTATTACCGCTCGCTTACCTCTTGATGGTATTATAATCTCCGAAATGCAAAAAAGCGTTATGAGCTCCGGCGCCGACAAGGCTATTTTGATTATTCCTCAGCAAATACCGCAGAACCATAGCCATCCAGTACAATAGGCTGAGACAGATCAACCGTCTCATTTGTAAAAATGTTCCTGAATTTACCGCCTTGGTTAAGATTAAAGGTAAACCCTGAGGCATCGACATTCAATGCGGTAATAACCCGCTTCCCATCAAGCTCGCGCATAAATGCATACTGACGGTTGGTAAGCTGGAGCTGAGCATATCCGCCCGCCGCAAGCACATCGCTTTCGGTTCGGAATTTAGCAAGTGCCGCAATATGCTTTGTAAGCTCAATATCACTCTTAAGTTCAAATTCCGGGCGAAGCGTTTTGTCACCCTGGTGCTTGTCTCCCTCAATTGCGTATTCACTGCCGTAATAGACCGAAGGAATACCGGGCATTGTGAAAAGCAATGAATATATGGGATTCAGATGCTCCTTCACCTTCAACATTGTAGCAATCCTTGAAACATCGTGATTATCCACAAAGCTGTAAAGATTCTTCCCTCTGTACAAGCACCACTGCTCCTTGCCGAATTGTCGGTTCAGCGAGTGTGCTATCTCAAACATATTCATATCATTAAAGCTGGAATAAAGCCCCTTATAGCATTCGTAATTGGTTACGCTGTCAAGCTTGTCAGGTGCCATCCAGCGATTATAATCGCCGTGCAGAGTTTCACCCATTAGCCAAAAGTTCTCTGAAAGCCATTTACAGTGTCCATGGAGCTCCTTAAGAAAATTCTCGTCAAGACAGTATGCCACATCCAGTCTTAATCCGTCGATACCGAATATTTCCTTCCATTTCGTAATACAATCCTTAATGTAGTTTTTTACTTCGGGATTATATAAATTCAGCTTAACAAGCTCATAGTGACCCTCCCATCCCTCATAAAAAAAGGGATCTCCGTAAGGGCTTCCCCCTTCCCGTATATGGAACCAATCCTTGTAACGGCTTGAAAAACCGTTTTCACGGACATCCTTAAAAGCCCAGAAATCTCTTCCCACATGGTTAAACACACCGTCGATTATTATTTTTATACCGTTTTCATGAAGCTTGCCGAATACTTTTTGAAAATCCTCCTGAGTACCCAAACGCCGATCGGTAACAAGATAATCCGCCGTATCATAACCGTGTCTCGAAGACTCAAATATCGGGCCGAAATAAACCGCATTAAAACCGCATTCAATTATATGCGGAATAATTTCTGAAACCTTCAGGATCCTGTGCTGAGGCTCGCTGACAAAATCATTTTCATCAGGACAGCCGCAGAAGCCCAATGGATAAATGTGATAAAAAGCTGATTTATCAAACCAGTTCATAATATTTCCTCCGATGTATATCATTATATTAAATCCGATAAATATTTTACCATCTATTACAGCATTTGTCAAACTGAAAAAAGAAAGTATACCCTTTTAGTGGTTTTTTCAACAATATGCACAAAAACACCCGGATTATTTTTACCTTTCTAAAGTGACTTTTTCAGTGGATTTTTAACAAAAGGTGTGATATAATTTACTTATTGCGGCTCTGCCCAATTGAAATTTATAAGGAGGCTTATTTATGGCTTTAAAAAAATGTATCGTCGCCTTCTCCGGAACAGAGGAGCAGGAGAACGAGCTGAAAGCCGTTATAGCTGAGCATGCTGATGACCCGGGCGCACTTATGCCTGTGCTCCAGAAGGCTCAGGATATTTACGGCTACCTACCGATCGAGGTTCAGGAGATCATTGCCCGTGAAATGAATATTCCCTTGGAAAAGGTTTACGGAGTTTCCACCTTCTATTCTCAATTTTCGCTCAACCCGAAAGGAAAATACAGAATATCCGTATGCCTCGGTACCGCATGTTACGTTAAAGGCTCAGGAGATGTTTTCAACAAGCTGCAATCCATTCTCGGAGTGACCAGCGGAGGAATCACCGACGACGGAAAATTCTCGCTTCAGGATTGCCGTTGTATAGGAGCCTGCGGTCTTGCTCCGGTTATGACCGTAAACGACGACGTATACGGAAGACTGACCGGTGATGAAAAGGAACTTCGTGATATTCTTGCAAAATACGAGTAATTACGATAAAGGGATAGCCCCCTTAAAAGAGCTCTCCCTGAATGTCCTTGACATCGCGCAAAACAGTATTAGGGCAGAAGCCTCCTTGATTGAAATATCCCTGGAAATAAGCACCGCTGAAAATCTGCTTAAAATAACGGTAAAGGACAACGGCATCGGGTTTGACGAACGCATTCACGGCGCTTCCCGTAATAACAATACGTCCCATGAAAAAAGAAACGGCTTTGGCATTCCGCTTTTCAGAAAAAGCGCCGAAGAAACCGGAGGCAGATTTTGTATAACCTCTCAAAAACGGAAACGAACCGTTGTAAGTGCGGTTTACATATTAAATCATCCTGACCGCACCCCCATAGGCGACATTTCCGCCACCATAGAAGCGCTTATACTCTGCTGTAGGGATATTGACTTTATTTATACCTATAAAGTTGATGACGAGAGCTTTATACTTGATACCGCCCGAATAAAAGAACTTCTGGAAGACATTCCCATAACCTCCCCCGAAGTAATGGAGTACATAAGAATGTTTTTAAAGGACAACACTGACAGAATAAACAAAACATTTTTGAAAGGATAAATTGCATATGAAAACCTTAGCTGAGCTTCAGGCTATTAAGGAAAAACTGCAAAGCCAGATGGATCTGCGAAACGAAGCCCATGCAAGCACAAGGGTAGTTGTAGGTATGGCTACCTGCGGCATTGCGGCGGGCGCACGACCCGTAGTTACCGCTTTTTCCGATATGGTTCAGGAGCACAAACTTCGTGATATTTCCGTAACTCTTATGGGCTGCATCGGACTCTGTTCTCAGGAGCCCGTTGTAGAAATAACCACTCCCAAGGACGGAAAAGTGACTTATGTTAAAATGACTCCCGAAAAGGCAAAAAGAGTTGTTGAAGAACATCTCATAAACGGCAATGTAGTAACCGAATACACAATTGAAAACAATAAGTAATCAGGAGGAAGAAATAATATGTATCGTTCTCAAGTTTTAGTCTGCGGTGGTACAGGCTGTACTTCCTCCGGAAGCCCGTCTATAATAGAAAAGCTTCATGAGGAAATAAAGAAAAACGGACTTGAAGAAGAAGTAGAGGTGGTAAGAACCGGCTGCTTCGGTCTGTGCGCACTGGGTCCGATTATGATCGTGTATCCAGAGGGATGCTTTTACTCCGCTGTAAAGGAAGAGGATATACCTGAAATAGTATCCGAGCATCTTTTAAAGGGAAGAATAGTTGAACGCCTTTTATACAGCGAAACAGTTACCGAAAACGGAATAAAGGCATTAAACGACACAAACTTCTATAAAAAACAGCATCGTGTGGCATTGCGCAACTGCGGTGTCATCAATCCCGAAAATATCGATGAATACATAGCTCTTGACGGCTATCAGGCTCTTAACAAGGTCCTCACCGAAATGACGCCTGAACAGGTGATACAGACCATTCTGGATTCAGGCTTAAGGGGAAGAGGCGGTGCCGGATTCCCTACGGGAAAGAAATGGCAGCTTGCCCGTACCATCGTACAGGACGGCGGACAGAAATATGTCTGCTGTAACGCCGACGAAGGCGACCCCGGCGCTTTTATGGATCGATCAGTGCTTGAAGGAGATCCGCATGTTGTTATTGAAGCCATGGCAATTGCGGGCTACGCAATAGGCGCCACCCAGGGTTACATTTATGTGCGCGCCGAATATCCAATAGCTGTTCAGCGTCTTAGAATAGCAATAGGTCAGGCAAGAGAATACGGACTTCTCGGAAAGAACATATTCGGTACCGATTTTGATTTTGATCTTGATATCCGCCTCGGTGCCGGAGCATTTGTATGCGGCGAGGAAACCGCGTTGATGACATCCATCGAGGGAAAAAGAGGCGAGCCCCGCTGCCGTCCTCCCTTCCCTGCCGAAAAGGGACTGTTCCAGCGTCCTACCGTTCTTAACAATGTTGAAACATACGCAAATATTCCTCAGATCATACTTAAAGGAGCGGATTGGTTCGCTTCGATGGGAACGGAAAAATCCAAGGGAACCAAAGTATTTGCGCTCGGAGGCAAAATAAACAATACCGGTCTTGTAGAAATTCCTATGGGGACGACTCTCCGTGAAATAGTATATGAAATCGGTGGAGGTATTCCGGGAGGAAAGAAATTTAAAGCGGCTCAAACCGGCGGACCTTCCGGCGGATGTATTCCCACCGAGCATCTTGATATCAAAATTGACTATGACAACCTTATTGCAATAGGATCCATGATGGGTTCAGGCGGACTTATCGTTATGGATGAAGATAACTGTATGGTCGATATCGCGAAGTTCTTCCTTGAATTTACCGTTGATGAATCCTGCGGTAAATGTACTCCCTGCCGTATCGGAACAAAACGTCTGTATGAAATGCTCCATAAAATCACCAGCGGCAACGGTACTTTGGATGATCTTGAGAAAATGGAAAAGCTCTGCTATTATATCAAGAACAATTCTTTGTGCGGTCTGGGACAGACGGCGCCCAACCCTGTTTTGTCAACGCTCCGTTACTTTAAGGATGAATATATTGCTCACGTTGTTGATAAAAAATGTCCGGCAGGCGTTTGCTCACATCTTCTTCAGTATAAGATCCTTGAAGATAAATGTAAGGGCTGTACCGCATGCGCAAGAGTTTGTCCTGCGGGCGCCATCAGTGGCAGCGTGAAGGAGCCTCACTCCATAGATCCCGCAAAGTGCATCAAGTGCGGTGCTTGTATGAGCAAGTGCAAATTCGGTGCCATTATCAAGGAATGATAGAAAGGAATTATTGCTATTATGGTTAATATTAAAATTAACGGTATCGAATGTTCCGTTGAAGAAGGTACTACCATACTTGAAGCCGCACGCAGTAACGGGATAAGGATCCCTACTCTTTGCTGGCTTAAAGATATCAACGAAATAGGCGCCTGCCGTATCTGCGTAGTTGAAATGACCGGTGCAAGAAGCCTTGTAGCTTCATGCATGTATCCTATTTCAAAGTTTGATGAAGGAAAAAACATTCTTACAAATTCACCTGCTGTACTTGAAAGCAGAAGGATGACATTAGAACTGCTGCTCAGCAATCATAAAAAAGAATGCCTCTACTGCTCGCGCGGTGGTAACTGTGAGCTTCAGGCATTATGTCAGGAACTCGGCGTTCAGCATGAGCCCGCATATGACGGTGTCAGAAACGAATATGAAATAGATACAAGCGCAGCCCATATGACGCGTGATAACGAAAAGTGCATCAATTGTCGCCGCTGTATCGCCGCTTGTACCAATGTACAGGGTATAGGCGTTATCGGAGCAAACTACCGTGGATTCAAAACATCTATAGGAAGTCCTTTCGATATGGATCTTGCAGATACTGCCTGCGTATCCTGCGGACAGTGCATTGCCGTATGTCCTACCGGCGCGCTAAACGAAAAGGATGATACAGACAAGGTATGGGCTGCCCTGAATGATCCCGAAAAAGTGGTCGTTGTACAGACAGCCCCTGCCGTTCGCGCTTCCATCGGTGAAGCCTTCGGATATCCGATGGGAACAAACGTGGAAGGAAAAATGGCTGCGGCACTTCGCAGGCTTGGATTTAACGCCGTATTTGACACCAACTTCGGTGCCGATCTTACTATTATGGAAGAGGCGACCGAGCTGCTTGATCGTGTACAAAACAACGGCGTGCTTCCTATGATAACATCCTGCTCACCCGGTTGGATCAGGTATTGTGAAGCATATTATCCGGAATTTATACCCAATTTGTCCTCATGTAAATCACCCCAGCAAATGAACGGAGCAATTACAAAAACCTATTGGGCGCAGAAAATGGGTATCGATCCTAAGAACATTGTAAGTGTTTCCGTAATGCCTTGCACAGCCAAGAAATTTGAAATAGGCAGAGAGGATCAGAGCGCGTCCGGTTATCCTGATCTTGATATATCCATAACCACAAGAGAGCTTGTAAAAATGATAAACCATGCCGGATTGTGCTTTAAAGAACTTCCCGATGAAGACTTTGACAGCCCCCTCGGAATAGGCACAGGGGCAGCTGTTATCTTCGGTGCAACCGGCGGTGTTATGGAAGCCGCTCTTCGCACGGCGGTTTGGAAACTGACAGGCGAGGATGTAAACAGTCCTGTGGAATTTAAGGAAGTACGTGGAGTTGAAGGAGTAAAGACAGCTACCTATAACGTTGGCGGTAAAGAAATTACCGTTGCCGTAGCTTCGGGTCTTGGAAACGCAAAAATCCTCCTTGACAAGGTTAAAAACGGCGAGCTTAATGTTACCTTCATTGAGATCATGGCTTGTCCAGGCGGTTGTGTAAACGGCGGAGGACAGGTTATTGTTCCGTCTGATGTTCGCAATTTCACGGATATCAGAGCCGAAAGAGCAAAAGCCCTTTATAGTGCGGATGAAAGCAGGACTCTGAGAAAATCTCATGAAAGCCCTGATATAAAGGAAGTATATGAGAAATTCTTAGGAGAACCCGGAAGTCATAAGGCGCATGAGGTTCTGCATACATCTTACAAAGCTTCTCACCTCTACAAATAAAAAATCGAACTTTTATCATAGTGCATATATAATGATCGAATTGCTGCTGACAATTGAATTATATGTCGAACAATTTAATCAGAACCACCAATGAAGTGGTAGCTTGCACACGCCCAAAAAAGGCGAATTACGGACTCACCCCCAAAATGGTATTGAAGATCTGAAATAGCATTACCATCACAGACAGCCGCTGATGCGGCTGTCTGTTTTTATCCTTTGATCATTGCTGCCACTAAACGGATCAGCATTTTTTTAGACCTCATTTGATCGTATTTATAATTCTCTTTCAGGTGATTTTGAATCTATTATTTTATTGCGGTTTTTTTACCATCGTATATACAAAATATACGAGACAGAAAAATGTAGTTGCACTTTAATTTAGAGCGCCTGTCAAATATCGTCAGTGTGCTTCACCTTTTATATATCAAGTAAACTGTGCTATACTTAAGCATTGCGGTATTATTACAATTATGTGAATATATTTGAGACAAGCATTTTTCTCTATTATCTCTGTCTTTTTTTCCTAAAAAGTTTCTGAGTATTTTCCCTATATCCGTCATTTACTGCCCATATATCGTTTTTCTGCGTTATTATGGTGCAATACCATGTGATATTAACATCCGTATTTTGAATATGACAATGTTTTTATTTCATGATTTATACTTAAGTTCGCATTTCCGTCAAATATTATAAACGGACTTTTCATTTAAGATATCCCATAAATCGTGACACGCTAAAGCTCGGCGGTATTTCTGCAAGCATTTGGATAAGATCGCAGCATAATTCTGCTTCTATGATATTGACCTTTTCCTGTTCTCACAGCCTTCTCGGTGTTTTTCGATATGTGCTTTAATCTATCCATATATTGTCTGCCAGATATACTTCTGTGTAAACACTGTACGATACCTGCATCTCCATTTCGTATGTGATAATCTATGATTTTTATTCATTTGAATGTTCTCCTTTTCGACTGTGATCTGATTGCCAGATTTACCTTTCATTATAATCAGTGAGGACCTTTCTTTCATATAAAGTTATTCCGCCGCTTAAAGAGGTGATTTTTCACTTAAGCTATAAAAAAACAACGCCTTGAATTCTCAAAGCGCTGATACATACGATATAGAAAATGAATTTATGCGGAAGCCTTCTTAGCCATTCTTGATTTAAGACGGGCAGCCTTGTTCTTATGGATAAGACCCTTACCCGCAGCCTTATCAAGCTTTTTAACAGCTGCAAGTCTTGCGGCTGCATCTGCGCCTTCTGCTCTGGCCTGCTTCATAACGGTTTTAAGCTGAGTTTTAGCAGCTTTATTGCGCTCCTGTCTCACCTTTGAAACCAGTACTCTTTTCTTTGCAGATTTAATATTAGGCATTGTTACACCTCCTTGCCTTTTTCTGAATTCTAAGGAAAAAGTAATCGCTTTGTTTTAAAAACGATACTTTCTTTTTCTGCTCGATATATTTTACCACAAATACACAAAAAATTCAAGGGTTTTTTATTATTTTTTAGATATTTACGATTTTTAAGCGAAAAAAAAATGCCATATCTTAGGATAAATATTGTCTATTTTTCACAAGATAATGCAGTTAAATCAATATACGGAGGGTATTGTTTATATGAAGCGAAGCGATTTGGCCGTTGAAATGGCGGATGTAATGGAAGAAAAGGATATTAAGCTTGTTGACGAGCACTATAACGGCATAAAGGCAACCTGTGTCACCTTGAGCAGACAAGGGGGAAAACAGATAGGCAAACCTGCCGGTCGTTATATTACTTTACATTGTGACGGCATGGATAATATGCGTTGTGCCTCTGCTTTGGCTCATTATCTTGAGGAAATGCTTATGCCATCTGCAATCTGGGAACGAATGCTGGTAGCAGGGCTGGGAAACGA
Source organism: uncultured Ruminiclostridium sp. (assembly GCA_910579265.1). Taxonomy (GTDB): domain Bacteria; phylum Bacillota; class Clostridia; order Oscillospirales; family Ruminococcaceae; genus Ruminiclostridium_E. The sequence continues at coordinate 154,660 of CAJTTE010000005.1, forward strand.
ATGGGTCACACCGGATAGCCTGGGAGCAAGAACGGTTCACAAAATACCGGCTACTTCCCATTTATCAAACACAGATGAATTCAAGGAACTCGGTCTTCGTCCCGTAGCGGTCCTTGAAATGGGCGTTATGGGGCAGACCGGAATAGAAAGTGCCGATTATCTTCACTATGTAGCTAAAAATTTTCTTCCGGCAGCTATTATCGTCATAGACAGCTTAGCCTGCGGTGATTTTTCCAGATTGGGCGCAACCATACAGCTTACCGATACGGGTATTGCCCCGGGAAGCGGTGTCGGAGGCTGCCGCAGACCTCTTAACAGCAAAAATATGGGAACCAAGGTAATTGCAATTGGCGTTCCTACAGTCATTGACCTTGACAGCATCACGGATTGTGCAAAACAGCCTATGATGGTAACTCCGAGAGACATTGACAGCGTTATAGAAAGATATTCGGATATTATTTCGACAGGTATCAATTCTGCTCTTAATCCTAATCTGAGCCCTGAAGAAACGGAGCTGCTTAGAGTAGTGTATTGATAACAATCGATCCTTTAGAAAATATAATCATCGCCCATATTATATCAGGGACATTTTCCGCTATCCAAACGGTACAATATTATGTCTGGACCTTCGCAAAGAGTTTTTATAAAGCATAATCACTTTACATCTGCATCCATATTTTATGATCGCTGCTCCAAACATTCTTTGATCGATTCACTATTTTAAAATGGGCGATCCTGTTAAAGGACTGCCCATTTAATCTGTATATTATGCGATTTTTTCATCTCTGCACAAATCTTTGCACCATTTGATGTAAGTTTGATGTAAAGATGTATTTTTAAGCGTTTTTCAAAGTCCGCAAACCCGCATAAACAGGGGCTTTTTAGCCTTTTTCGTTCGGTAAGGACTTCATTGTGGGGAATAACAGCACATCACGAATAGAAGCGCTGTCCGTAAGAAGCATGACAAATCTGTCCAGTCCCATACCGAGACCTCCGGTAGGAGGCAAACCATATTCAAGCGCAGTGATAAAATCTTCATCCACCTGAGCATTGGCGCAGCCGAGCTTCCTTCTTTGTTCAACCTGCTTTACAAAACGTTCTTTCTGATCTATAGGATCATTCAGCTCTGAAAAAGCATTTCCGAACTCGGATGCATAAATGAAATATTCAAACCTTTCGGTAAATGCAGGTTCATCAGCTTTACGCTTCGCCAAAGGAGAATTTTCTACCGGATAATCATAAATTATTGTCGGCTGAATAAGCTTATCCTCGACAAATTCTTCAAAAAGCGCAATAAGAACATCGCCTTTTGTTGCATTTTTATCTACTTCAATGCCCTTTGATTCCGCCGCCGACCTGGCTTCTTCATCGCTGCCCCAGCTATAATAATCCGACTCAGCATACTTCTTGACCGCCTCGGTCATTTTCATTCTTGTCCAGGGCTTTCCTATCTCAATATCCGTTCCCCTGTAAGAAACGGTATCAGTACCGCAAATCTTCACGGCAATGGAGCGATACATATTTTCGATCAAATCCATCATACCGAAATAATCAGTATATGCCTGATACATCTCAATAGATGTAAATTCCGGATTGTGAGTAGCGTCCATTCCCTCGTTGCGGAAGATACGTCCAACCTCGTAAACCTTATTAAAACCGCCTACAATAAGTCTTTTCAAATAAAGCTCAGTTTCTATTCTAAGATACATATCAATATCGAGCGCGTTGTGATGCGTAACAAAAGGACGCGCCGCAGCACCTATTTCAAGAGTATGAAGCACCGGAGTATCAACCTCGATAAATCCTAATCCGTCTAAATAGCTGCGGATTTCACGAAGTATTTTTGAACGTATTACAAATGTGTCTTTTACCTCGGGATTGGCTATCAGATCAAGATAACGCTTTCTGTAACGCTCTTCCTTGTCCTTTAAGCCGTGCCATTTTTCGGGCAGCGGCAACAAAGACTTGGAAAGAAGTGTTATTTCTTTGGCATGAACCGAGATCTCTCCTCTTTTTGTACGGAAAACAAATCCGGTCACTCCTATGATATCACCTAAATCCCACTTTTTGAATTCTCTGAAGTTTTCCTCTCCAACATCGTCAATACGTACATAAACCTGCATCCGGTCGGAAGCGTCACGAATATCAATGAAGTTGGCCTTTCCCATATCACGCCAGCTTGTGATTCTTCCGGCAATAGATACTGTTTCGTTCTCATACTTGTCAAAATCAGCCCTTATGTCACCGTTCATTGCCGATACCGGAAATTTCGTAATTTCATAAGGGTTTTTTCCGTCGGTTTTCAGCGCCTCAAGCTTTTCAAGCCTAATCCTGTGCTGCTCGCTTAATTGCTCCCGATATTGCTCTTCGGTAAGCTCAGCGCTTTCCTGAATATTATTCTGATCATTAGTCATACTGTGTCATTTTGCCTTTCTTTTCTTTGATACATTTGTAGTGCGGCAATAACCTATGATGCCCCAAAACAAACAATTACTTTGAAATCTCCATTACTTCAAATTTAAGCGTGCCCACGGGAGCCTCAACCTCAACGATATCACCCTTTGCTCTTCCGATACAAGCCCTTCCGACAGGAGATTCGTCGGATATCTTACCTTTTTTCATGTCAACCTCTTTAGAGCCGACAATATGGAGCTCAAGTATCTCGTTTGTTTCCAGATCCTTTAAAACTACCTTATTACCTATGCTTATATGCTCTGTAGACAGGTCGCTTTCATCGAGGACCTTAACATTCTGAAGCGTCTTCTCGATTTCGGCGATCCTTGCTTCTATAATTCCCTGCTCATTTTTTGCTTCATCGTATTCGCTGTTTTCCGAAAGGTCTCCAAAGGAAAGAGCTACCTTGATTTTATCTGCGATCTCACGTCTTTTTACGCTTTTAAGATTTTCCAGTTCATCCTTCAGCTTTTGCAGTCCTTCGCCTGTAAGCACCGTTTGTTTTTCTGCCATAATAATCCTCCAAGATTTTATTTGAATTGGGTCATACCCTTAATTTAACAATCTCTATATAGCTATTATAGTCACAATGACTTGGATATAATACGGTTGATCGTCATAAAGAGATTTTATCTTAATCCCTCCAAAACCTCAAATGCCTTTGTCAGCTGAGGATCGGAAGAATTTACATCTGTTGGCGCATAGTCGGCGTCACCGGTCAGATCCACGTCAAAATCCACCTTTATTCCCTCGCTTAATGTCGAGGATGCCACGGGAAGGACTTCCGCGGTAGTAATAACGATTGCCGTACCGTCCGATAGATTTTTGGTCTCTGTCACAGTGCCTTTACCGGCCGTCTGCTTTCCCACTATCTTCGCTGAAGCATAATCCCTTAGACTAAGTGAAAACAGCTCAGCCGCACCTTCGGTATTCTCATTTACAAGCACCACCAAAGGTGAATTATTTTCCGCATTTCCGGTCGTTTCCAGAAATTTAGCTATCGTTCCGTCTTTATATTGGGCATTGGCAATAAGCTGAGCCGGTATAAACCTGCTGAGCATGGGAGAAAGACAGTCGAAAATACCCGAGCTGTTACGTACATCGATTATATAACCCAAAACACCTTGTGCCTGAAGCTTTTGAAGCTCCGAAACAAACTGTTCATCCGTCATATTGTTAAATGATTCTATTCTTATATATCCGTAGCCCTCGACTATTGCGGAGGTAACGGACTGAATGGTGAAAAATCTTCTTGTAGCCGTAAGGGATATTGTTTCCCCGCTGCGCTGAACCGATAAACGCACATTGGTATTTTCATCTCCGTCAATGGCGCTTATGGCCGTTTGAGCGTCAGTTTCAAGAACATTATTTCCGTCAACAGAAGTTATTATATCTCCTACTTTTATATCCAGATCCGCTGCGGGAGAATTTGCATATATTTTATCGACCCTGATATATCCGCTTTCTTCTCTGCTCAGCTCCAGCCCTACCGAAGTCATCGTACCTGATTCTATATCCTTTTTCTTGCGTAGCTGGCTTTCCGAAAGATATGCCGCTCCCGCATCGTTCAAGCCGTTAACATAGCCATGTACGACGCCGTTTATAAGTGTCTGCTCATCAATATTGTAATAAGATGAGTTTCTTACATAAGAATCTATCTCCTGAATCTTGGAATAAATCTCTTCGCGCTGTGTTACTCCGCCGATAAGCTGGTTAAACATATTTGTTGAAACGGTTATTGTAACAACGTAGGTTATGGCGCAGGCTATTGCAACAACGCTTATCAGCACTCCGATTGAGAATTTTTTCTTCATAATGCAATTTCTTTCCTTAATTTACCAATGCTTCTTAACATAATTGAACGGATCCTGAGCTATACCGTTAACTCTTACCTCAAAATGCATATGAGGCCCGGTTGACCAGCCTGTATTTCCTACTGCCGCTATTACATCGCCCTGATTTACCTTTTGCCCCACAGTAACATATATGGCGCTGCAATGTCCGTAAAGAGTAGAATATCCGTCGCCGTGATCTATAACAACATATTTTCCATAGCTGTATCCGGGTATGTAGGTATCCTTAGCGGTAATTACCGTGCCGCTTTTCGAGGCATAAACATTTGTTCCGTTAATTCCCCAGTCGCCTATATCGATTCCGGAATGATTACGGTTCATTGGAGCGTCCCAACCGAAGTATGTGGTCATATAGTGGAATTTCAATTCGACGGGCCACATCCATTCACCCTGCTGATATTCCTGATTGCTGCCCTGCTGAGCCTGTTGGATCTCTCTCTGTATTTGCTTCTCATATTCGGCTATTTCCGCCGCATTGGCTTTTTTCTCGTTTTCAAGCTTCTGTTGTTTTGCCTCAAGATCGGAAATAACGTTCGTATAGCTTTTATAATAGCTGTTATATTGATTGCTCAGCTTCTGAGCCTCCTCCTGCTGTACAAGAAGATCGGATTTTGACGCTTCAAGAGCCTTCATATCCTCATCAAGCTTTATATGATATGTATTGAGCTGTTCCACATCAACCTCAAGCTGTTTAATCATTTCCTCGGTTTCTTCTATGGATTTTTTAAGTTCGTTCATCATTTTTTCATTCTGAGACGAAACATTTACCATTATTTTTGTTCTTACCAACAGATCATAGATATCTGTCGACTCAGCAAGCACCGAGAAAATATCCGAATTTTCCGTAACATACATTGCACGCAGGATCTCACCGAATTTTTTAAGATTTTTTTCGTTAAGTGCCTTAAGTTCTTCGATATCATCCTGCTTATCGGATATCTCCTTTTCCTTGGCGCTTATCTGAAGATCAAGAGCGGAAATATCCGCCTGTTTAGCAGATATGTCCTGTTCCATATAATAAAGCAGATTATTATAATTATCGATCTGATCCTTGGCATTATTCAGTTTTTCCCAGTACAAATCCTGAAGCTGCTGATTTTCGGATACGTTTCCGTCTATTTTTGATATTTCATTTTCCAGCTGCTTATTGCGGTCTTCAAGCTCCTTTATCTTATCCTGTTTTTCCACAATTGAGGAAGATGCCGCTTTAACGCTAAAATTATCACAAGGCACCGCTGCCATAGCTATAAACATTACTGCCGTCAAAGCAATAGCAACCGTTTTTTTACCGTTATTTCCTAAAATTTTCATACTGCTCTCCTTTCAAGGAATAAAAAATTAAAAACTGCTATACTTTTAAATGCTTGCCCATGCTGAAAATCGTTCCGATTGCGCTTAAAACCGCTCCGACTGCACAGTTGAAGGCAAGAACATACCACATTACATCGTCAAACTGTATGACATTGGACAAGCCCAGTACTCTCCATATGGTTATATCCTCGGCAAAAAAAGATACCAACGCTTCATATGCCATTTTTGTTAAAAACCAGGATACGCCGCCCGCAACTATTCCTATAAACATCCCCTCAATAAAGAACGGAAATTTAATAAACGAGTTTGTGGCGCCTACGCTTTTCATTATACCTATTTCTTTGCGTCTGGCAAATACGCTGGTTCGGGCGGAATTGTATACGATAACGATACAGACAACAATAAGCGCTATCAGCATTGCTCCCGCTATAATGGTAAGCGTCGCTCTCAGGCTGACAAGAACGGATGCAAAATCATAAGGTGCGCTTACCTCATCAACGCCATCAATATTTTCAAAAATTATTTTCGCCTCGTCTATCTTTGAAAGATCGTTAATGGTAACACGGAATGTATCGGGCATAGGATTTTCTTCAAGCGCCTCTAAAAGCATTGCATAATCCTTCATCTTCTCCTTCTGTTCTTCAAAGGCCTCCTCCTTTGAATAAAAAACCACATTCTGAGTATACCCGCTGTTTTTAAGCTCCTCCTCTATCTGCACAAGGCGGTCGGAAGAGGCATCGTCCACATAAACAAGCACCTCGTTCTTATCTTCGGCATTGCCTATAACAATGTTAATATCTGCCGCAACCAATGCGGCAATGCTTATAAGAAGAAGACTTACCATTATTATGCAAAAGCTTGCAAAGCTCATCATGCGGTTATGCCAAACGGATACGATGCCCTGCTTTACCAGATATGAAAAATTACTCCCCCTCATCTTCGCCTCCTATATAATCATCAAAAGCAACGGAGCCGTTGCTGAGGTTAATGATCCGTCCACCGAAGTACTGGACGAGATCATGCTCGTGGGTTACCATGAGTATGGTAGTACCGCATTTATTGATATCCTTGAGAAGCTCGACTATCTCGTAAGAAAGCGCCGGATCTATATTGCCCGTAGGCTCGTCAGCTATGATTAATCCGGGATCGGTAGCAAAAGCCCTGGCTATCGCCACACGCTGCTGCTCTCCTCCGGAAAGCTGAGTGGGCTTGAATTTAGCCTTGTCCGCCAGCTTTACAAGATTCAGCACATATGGAACTCTCTGACGGATATATTTGTTTGACCTGTCCGTTACACGAAGAACGAAAGCCACGTTTTCATACACTGTCATATCCGGAATAAGCCTGAAATCCTGAAATATCATTCCGAGCGAACGACGAAAATAAGGAATCTTCTTGTTTCTCATTTTAGAAAGATTATAGCCGTTTACAAACACCCGCCCGCTTGTTGGAACTATCTCTCTTGTAAGCAGCTTGAGCAGAGTACTTTTCCCCGCTCCGCTGTTTCCGACAATAAAAACAAATTCGCCGTCATTGATACGGAGGTTTACATCATGCAGTGCGTCTACACCATTTTTTCCTCCGTCCTTATAATGAACGTCTACATTTTTTAATTCTACCATTTCTAAATTATCTTTCCTTCTGTTTCTGTTTTAAAAACACAGCCGGAACAACCTTACTTTTTAAAACGATTTTCGATATCTTATCTCACAGCTGTGAAAAATCTTTTTACAACATATTGCGCCCCATAAAAATACGAGGGGTTTTGTCTTTACTTAAACGTCGGTCTTTAATTTAGGTCTTATCTGAAAACAAATTTGTACAATTACGCTAAAGCGTGGGGATTTCAAAAAAATCGGAGAAATACGAGGACATCTCGCAGTTTATCCCTACGGGATAACTATCGGTATTTTTTGACGCGAAAAGCGTCCCCGACTAATAAAAATTGTGCAATTTGCGGCGTTTAGGTTTCGGATAGCCCCTAAAACTTAACGGGATCTGCGGACAGATATTTTTTTACCATAAGTGCGATCTTAAATATTATTGCATGGTCAAATTCCCTGAGATCAAGTCCGGTAAGCTTTTTGATCTTATCAAGTCTGTAAACGAGAGTATTTCTGTGTACGAACAGCTTGCGGCTGGTTTCGGAAACGTTAAGGTTATTTTCAAAGAAACGCTGAATGGTAAAAAGAGTCTCATGATCGAGGGATTCTATCGAGCCTTTCTTGAAAACCTCCTTCAAAAACGTATCGCAAAGGGTTGTGGGAAGGTGGTATATAAGCCTTGCTATACCAAGATTATCATAGCTTACTATGTTCTTTTCCGTATCGAATACTTTTCCGACCTCAAGAGCCATCTGAGCCTCTTTAAACGATCTTGCAAGATCCTTCACACCCATTACCGGAGTGCCGATACCAACGTTAACTCTTGTAAAGAATTCTCCCGAAAGCGTATCGGAAATAGAACGGGCAAGCTTCTCAAGATCCTTTACATCTATATTGTTCTTTATTTCCTTAACAAGAACTATATCGTTTTCGGAAATATTGAATACAAAATCCTTGTTTTTATCGGGAAACAGGTTCTGTATTACATCGTAGGCCGAAACTTCATTTGACGTAATAATATTAATAAGGAAAACCACCCTATTGATATCCGCGTTAAAATGGAGCTCGCGTGATTTTATGCCTATATCCCCGGGAAGTACGTTATCAAGTATAATATTTTTTATAAAATTGTTTCTGTCATATTTTTCATCGTAATACTGTTTTATGCTCGATAAAGAAATAGCTATTACCGAAGCGTATTTTGCCGCAGTATCATCCGTCCCCTCCACAAATACCGCATAATCGGGCCTCACATGAACTCCGAATGACTTATAGGTATATCCGTCCCGTATATAAGTCTCATGGGAATCGCTTATCTCCACTGAGAAAAGCTCATCGCTTGTCCCGATCTTGGATAAATCGCTGCAAGCAACAATAGTGGCATTATCATCAATAACTCCGATAACACGGTCAATAGTATCCTTCATCTGATGCACAACGCCCTGAAACAATCTGTTTGACATAAAAATCCTCTTTCTTCGCATAAACGACTACAATATGTAACGTCTGTTATTCGGCTTTGCCATCCGTGGTGACTCTCACTGTCCATGCAGAGCGTCGAAAGAAAGCAAAGCGCAGCTTGTTTAGTGTAACCTCTGCTTAAAAGTCAATTTGAAACCGGAACGATCAGAAGCATGCACTTTAACCATATGTATCTATTCTACAAGAAATCCACAAAAAAATCAAGCGTTTTTTATGGAAAATGTAAATTTATCCGTTATTTTTTCTGTAATATTGCCAAAAAAACCAAAAGGTGATATAATACAAAAGGTTATAAGCGCTTTTTTGAAGCTTGAATCGGATATATGCAAAAACAAGTCCTATGTCATCATTATATTCGGTCCGAAGAATCAAGATCGGCGCTGATACACTTAATTTCGGCATTCCCGAAAGGAGCATCTGTTATGAAAAACATAGTTTTATATGATTTCAAAAACGTTTTTTCGATTTTGAAGGAGCAAATGTGACGCTGAAACTACAAAAACCTGTCACTGATATGAAAATATATTTTCAATAATAAATTCAAAGAAAAGGAAAACCATACAATGAACAAAAATAAAAATTTTTATATAACCACACCTATTTATTACCCCAGCGCCGCACCCCACATCGGACATCTCTATACAACCGTCGCCTGTGACGCCATAGCCCGCTTTAAAAGAAAACAGGGCTATAACGTCATGTTCCTGACCGGTACCGACGAACATGGTCAGAAGATAGAACAAAAAGCTAAGGAAGCGGGAGTAACACCAAAGCAGTATGTGGACGAAATAGCGGAAAAATTCCAAAAGCTATGGAAATATGTAAACGTTGACTACGACCGTTTTATAAGAACGACCGACGAATACCATGAAAAATCGGTGCAGAACATTTACAGAACGCTTCTTGAGAAAGGTTATCTGTACAAAAGCGAATATAAAGGAAAATACTGTACCCCCTGCGAAAGCTTCTGGACGGAATCTCAGCTCGACGAAAACGGAAGGTGTCCCGAATGTCACCGGGAGGTTAAGGAATCCACAGAAGAAGCTTATTTTTTCAAGCTTTCCGCATTTTCCGAAAAGCTTGAAAAGCTTCTTACCGAAACCGACTATGTTCAGCCCGAATGGAGAGCCAAAGAGCTTGTAAACAATTTTATAAAGCCCGGTCTCGAGGACGTCTGCGTTTCAAGAACAAGCTTTACGTGGGGAGTGAAGCTTCCCTTTGACGAAAAGCATATAGCATATGTCTGGATAGACGCTCTTTCCAACTATATCACCGCATTAGGCTACGAAAACGGAAAATTCGACGATATGAAGGACTTCTGGCCTGCGGACGTGCATATGGTTGCCAAGGACATTATGCGCTTCCACGCTCTCATATGGCCGGCAATGCTTATGGCTCTCGATCTTCCTCTGCCGAAAAAACTGTCGGTACACGGATACATCAACTTTAACGGCGTTAAGATGAGCAAGTCCATAGGAAACGTGGTAGACCCGTTTGTGTTGGGTGAAAGATACGGCGTTGACGCCATACGCTACCATATTCTCCGTGAAATGCCCTTCGGCTCCGACAGTGACTATTCCAACGAAATAATGATAAATCGTATAAACTCCGATCTTGCCAATGACTTTGGGAATCTCGTCTCGCGTACCGTTGCTATGGTTGACAGGTATTTCGGAGGTACGCTTCCCGAAACCCGTGAAAACGGAGATTTTGACGGTGATCTTAAGGAAATGGCGGTAAAGCTTGCCCCTGCGGTGGAAAAGCTTGTTGACGAAACAAAGCTTTCCTTGGCGCTGACCGAGATAATGACGATGGTTTCCCGGGCAAACAAATATATCGACGAAACCACCCCGTGGATACTTGCAAAAGACCCTGACAAAATCCCGAGACTTGCCTGCGTTCTTTACAACCTACTTGAAACAATAAGAATTTGCGCCTCCCTCCTTGATCCCTTTATGCCGCAGCTTATGCCAAAAGCTCTGGAACAGATAGGAGCCTCCGCCGCTGATACCGAGTTTGAAAAACTTTCCGTATTCGGCGTGTTGCCGGCAAACGTAACCGTTAAAAAGGGAGATATTCTCTTCCCGAGAATAGATGTGGAAAAGGAAATTGAATACCTAAATTCGGTAATTGCTCCCAATAAATCAGAAAGCAAAACCGATAACGGATCCGTTAATGATGACGATTTAGACGGCGCGGGAGTTATTACAATAGATAAGTTTGCCGAAGTAAAGCTAAGAACAGGAAAAGTAATTGCCTGTGAAAAGGTTGCGAAATCGAACAAATTGCTTAAGCTTCAGATAAACGACGGAAGAGGTATCCGTCAGATCGTTTCGGGAATCGCCAAGTGGTACAAGCCCGAGGATCTGGTAGGCAAAAAAATAGTGTTTGTGGCGAACCTTGCTCCCGCTAAGCTTTGCGGCGAGGTAAGCCAGGGTATGGTGCTCTCCTGCGATATCAAATCAAACGCCGACGGCAAGCAGCAGGTTATACTGCTTGAGGTAAACCCTGATGTTCCCGACGGAACGGCCGTAAGATAAAAATTTATGAACGAACGACTTGATTATCTAAGAGAGAAGGCCAATAAGCTTCCTCTCACGCCCGGCGTTTATCAGATGAAGGACAGCTGCGGCAAAATTATTTATATCGGCAAGGCAAAGGCTCTTAAAAACCGTGTAGCAAGCTATTTCAGAGCAATAGAAAGCCATAATGCCAAGACATACCGTCTTGTAATGAATATCCACGATTTTGATTTTATTGTTACTCCTACCGAGCTTGATGCTCTTGTGCTGGAGGCGAGCCTTATAAAGCTCCACAGTCCGAAGTACAACATACTTCTGAAGGATGACAAGGGCTACAATTATATTAAAATTTCCGGAGACGATTACCCGAGAATAACCTATGCGCTTCAGACCGATGATAAGAAAGCCGAATATATCGGACCTTATACCAGCGGATATACTGTAAAGCTTGCGGTTGAAGAAGCCAATAAGCTTTTTATGCTTCCTACCTGCAACCGAAAATTCCCCCGTGATTTCAAAAAGGAGCGACCCTGTCTGAATTTTCACATCGGGCGATGTATGGGCGTGTGCAGCGGAAGAATTTCCCGGGATGAGTACCGTAAAAGCGTAGACCAAGCCATAAGCTATATAAGAAACGGTAGCAAGCAAAGCATCGAACGTCTTACAAAGGAGATGGAGGACTATTCGGAAAAGCTTGAGTTTGAAAAAGCGGCAAAGCTTAGAGACCGTATTGCCGCTATCCAGAAGGCGGAGCTTACTCAACACATCTATTCCTCAAAAACCACCGATTATGATATAATTGCGGCTGCGGTCAATATGGATAAATGCAGCGTTGCCGTGATAAAATACCGCGGCGGACGGCTTATCGACAAGGAAAATTTCTTTATCGGCGAAGAAAACGACAGCAGCCAGACCCGGGAGGAATTTCTGGTAGAGTATTATTCGACCAAAACCGAAATGCCCAAGGAGCTATACCTTGATTCCGAAATTGAAAACAAGGAGCTGTTGGAAAACTATTTTGCAGGGAGATATAACCATAAGGTAACGATAAACGTCCCTAAGCGCGGCGAAGGTCTTACCCAGACTGTGCTTGCCAAAAGCAACGCGGAAGAATACCTCTCTCTGAGAGTCGGTCGTACAGCAAAGGAGATTTCCGCTTTGGAAGATTTAAAAAATATTTTAGGTCTGCCAAAAACCCCCGAAACCATCGAGAGCTACGACATCTCCAATATGGGCGAGGAAACCCGTGTCGCGGGTATGATCGTATTTAAGAACGGACGTCCGTTTAAACAGGGCTACAGAAAATTCAATATAAAGTATGTTGAAGGAATTGATGACTACGCCTGTATGCAGGAAGTAATAGAACGACGAATGCAGCGCTATCTTGACGGCGATGAGAGCTTCTCCCCGCTGCCCGACCTTATACTTCTTGACGGCGGCAAGGGGCATGTGGCGGCGGTTAAGCAGGTGCTTGACAGAACGGGGATTGCGGTCAGCCTTTACGGGCTTGTAAAGGACGAAAAGCACCGGACCCGCGCCATTGCCATGGAAGGCGGAGAAATTCAGGTCAACGCCAACAAAAACGTTTTCTCTCTCCTGACAAGAATCCAGGATGAGGTTCACCGCTTCTCCATTAATTACCAAAGGACCAGTCATAAGAAGAAGCAGTATGAACTGGAGCTCACCCGCGTTCACGGAATAGGCGAGGCGAAAGCCATGGCTCTGCTTAAGGAATTTAAAACAAAAAAGGCAATGAAGGAAGCCTCCGCCGAGGAATTGGCAAAAGCAGCAGGCGTAAGCAAAAAGGTTGCCGAGGAATTATATTTATTTATACAGGAGACATTTTAGTGAGAGTAATAACAGGCTCCGCCAAGGGCAGGCGGCTTAAAACATTGCCCGGAATTGACGTAAGGCCCACCACCGACGGGGTCAAGGAAGCTATTTTCAGTATTGTGCAGTTCGAGGTGGAGGATGCGGTGGTGCTTGACCTTTTTGCCGGATCGGGTCAGCTTGGAATAGAAGCCCTCAGCCGTGGCGCGGCAAAAGCGGTTTTTGTGGACAACTCCGCCGAATCCGTTAAGGTGGTCAAAGATAACTTAAAGCATACGGGGCTCGAAGAAAATGCCGTAGTGATAAACACCGCAAATAATGCTTTTTTACGAAGCACAAGGGAAAAATTTGATATTGCGATACTTGATCCGCCCTATAATCACAATCTTATACAAAAATCTATGCCTCTACTGGTTGAAAAAATGGCGGACAGTGGTATAATAATATGTGAGCATGAAAAAGAAACAGTTCTTCCCGAAAGCTTCGGAGATTTTTCGGTAAGCAAGGTATACCGTCACGGCAGAGTCACTCTTACGGCTTACAGGAAAAAAGCTGAATTTAACAGTGAAAGCGAAGAATCTGAGGACAACGGCGGCAACTCTGAAAGAAATGAGGATTGAATACAATTATGAGAACCGCAATTTATCCGGGGAGCTTTGACCCCGTAACCTGCGGACATCTTGACATCATTAAAAGAGCTGCAAAGCTTTTTGACAACCTTATTGTGCTTGTCTCGGTGAATCCGCTTAAATCCACCTGCTTTTCTCCCGAGGAGCGTATGGATTTTATATGCCGTGTCACAAAGGGGATTCCCAATATCCAGGTTGACTGTGATGACGGTCTGTTGATAGATTACTTCAACAAGCGAAATGCCGATGTGATAGTAAAGGGGCTCAGAGCGATGTCCGACTTTGAGTATGAATTCCAGATGGCGCTGGTAAACAAGGATCTGTGCTATAAGGCGGAAACGGTTTTCCTTTGCGCCGACGTAGTCGGCACTTTCCTTTCATCAAGTATGGTAAAGCAAATCGCCCTGTTCGGAGGCGATATAAGCTCTTATGTTCCCCATGAGATCGAAACGGATATAATTAAAGGGGTAAAACGTCTTAATAAAGGCAATATTTAGGGAAAGCGCTGTAAAAGCTCCTGTGAACAAAATCCGGATATTCGTGTCTTATTACCGGTCAATCCGTCTATGGAAATCTAACGTATCCGCCGGAGCAGTCTGTTTCTCCGACGCATCCGCGTTTGTTTTATTTTTCACAGGATATTTAAGAGATACACTTTAAGGCAATTTGAAACAGAAACCAAGGAAGGAAGGAAAAAATATGAACATTGATGATGCTTTGGAAGCTATGGACGAAATACTTGACAAATCCATGCAGGTTCCCTTTTCACAGAAAAAAGGCATGGTAGATGTCGGAGCATTGAGAGATCTGATCGACGACATCAGAATGAATATGCCAACTGAGATCACACAAGCGAAAAACCTCGTGAATGACCGCAAGGTTATTTTAAGCGACGCCAAACAGGAAGCGGACCGCATTATACACAAGGCCGAGGAACGTGCCGCTAAACTGGTCTCTCAGCAGGAAATCACGCGCCAGGCCAATGAAAAAGCTACCCAGATACTCACTAACGCTCAAACTAAATATAACGAGCTGTGCAATACGACAAATGAATATGTGGATTCTATGCTAACCCGTGTTGAAGAGCTTCTTACCAAGGATATTGCCGACATTAAAAAAGCCAGAACGGCTTTAAAGAGAAGATAAAGCGTTACAAACGCTGGTAAAACTAAAAGACGACTGCCGTCCAAGCTTGGAAAGGCATTCGTCTTTTTTATGAGCATATACATTATTCAGACATAATACGGGCTTAATCCGAATTCTCCTCCTCATGACCCAATCCCGAAGAATATAAAAGTCCGCAGGCGTCATACATTCTGTAATCCGTGGTAAGAATAACTATACTCATCTCTTCAGCAAGCTGAATGACAGAATCGTCGGGGTTTTTTCCTCTGACAAAGACAATACAGCGTATGTTCATCATTTTTGCGGTTCTTACGGCCTGAGTGCCTACGAGTCCGGTAAGCAATATCATTTTGCTTTTCGCAAATGCCATTACATCACTTAAATCATCGGTTGCACAAGCATTATTTACCTCATCCTCAAGATGAGTCTGTCCGGCAATCGCCTTTGCGTTAAGTAATTCTTTAACGTCGTTGATAGTCATAAAAGTTACCGCTCCTTTTTTTATTGACAACACCCTACAAAGATACAATACCTAAACGAAACGGCAGTTAAACGGCATTTGCATGGCATCGCCTAAAGTAAAGAGTCCCATGGACTTTATTCCATGATTTTATTTTATCACACCTATTAAAAAATTTCAACCGCTAAAGGAAAAATAATAACGCAATATTTAAAAAACTTTAAAACGATCTCTGTCTACTAAATGATAAATTTTATCAAAAGCAGCATTATAACGCCGGGAATCCCCAAGCCTGACGCAATTATAACCGTTGCATAATTAACCGGTATTCCACAGCCTAAAAAACCGCTTATTGCAGCGGATAATATCAACAAAACGATTCCCGATGCGGAATTAACGGCCATTGCCTTGATCGGCTTTCTTTGCCTGCCGCATATGTAAAAAAAAGCAGCCGTAAAAAATATCCCCAGACATATCATTAAAACATCCATTATATTTCCCTTTCATCCGTTGGAAAGAACCTCATAGCCTGTCCGTAAAATCTATTTTAATTCCCTTTTCCTTTGCAATTTTTAAAAGATAGGCATAGCGTGAACGAAGCGCCTTTTGCTCGTAAATCATTGCGTCGATTATTTCCTCGTCCGTAGCTAAATTAAACATGGTTTCGTTTGCACTGAATTGCATGGTCAGCTTCTCAAGCTCCTGTAAAATCTCGTTTTGCTCTTTACTTGCCTTGTCCGTTTCTTTATTTTTTAGCATTATATGTACCCACCGCCTTGTCCTTTTTTGAAATTATATGAACGGAATTAAAATATTATTACTTTTAAAGAACAGCGATCGATGCTGTTTGCAACATAAAATGCATAGCGGAAAAGTTTGTATAAATATAACCGATATTTTTTAAAAATGTAGGTTTGTCAATGATATTGGACAAAATTTTTTAAAAATTCAACAGGAGAAA
>CAJTTE010000006.1 GCA_910579265.1 uncultured Ruminiclostridium sp.
CCTGAGCCAGGATCAAACTCTTTAAAGTTTGTATCTAAAAGCCGGCCTTCGCCGACCTTCAAATCTGTCTCTCCGAACGCCAACTATTGCATTTCTGCTCTAGATTTTGTTCATCCAGAATTATTTTGAATTTCAGGTTATTAATTCTTGATACTGTTCAATTTTCAAGGAGCAGCTCCCTCTCATCGAGGACAGCTTTCACATTATATCACCCGCAGAGTTTTTTGTCAATACCTTTTTTAAAATTTATTCAATTTTTTTTCAGGCTTCTTCGACCCTTTTCTCCTTCTCCTCGAGTGCCTGATTATTATATCACGCCTTCCCACCTTTGTCAATACCTTTTTTGAAAAAATTTGAAAATTTTTTTTAATTTTCCTCTCTTACAACCGCTGCCCGATATTACCCCCGCCTCTTAAGTGCCGGAGTATATCTCTCGGTTCGGTGATGGAACAATTTGCAGTTCCGGTATCTTATCTAAACTGCGCTCTAAATCCCCTTTCGGTATTAGCCCCAGCTTCTGATCAGGTGTAATGCATCCCCGCTCGGTATGCCGGCAGAACAAAATTTAACGCTATCAATACAGCTATCACTCCCACACATATTATATTTATAGGTACAGCCTGAATTATAAAAACTATCCTATGTCTTGCACGGAATTTTTCATGACAGCTAAACCAATCCCCTGCTCCCATAAACACTAAGCTCCAGAAGCCGACAAATAAAATTGCCAGCATAAACTCTAATCCCTCTCCGACAGTCATATCATCATATCCCGTCAGTTGCAGAACAAGTCTGACATTCACTTGGCTTTTCACAGCCGCCGTCGCTGCTATTAACCACATCGGAATTGACAGTGTCCATTTTAACAAAACTTCCTTTCCGGATCTTCCAATAACTGCCACCCCCGCAACAGCTCCAATGACAACCGGAATAGTACACAACAAAATAACGCTGTAAGATAACGCACATAAAATATAGAGTCCCAAGGAAGTTATCAGCGCGATCTGTGCCGCGCCCATAATAATTCTTCCCCGGTCAAATCTGTTCATTTTCCCTTTTCCCATATGAGCCCCTGTCCCTGATAATAAAGGCAGCCGCATAGAGAATGCGACTGCCGGATTGTTATTTTATTTTGCGGATAATGTCAATATTTTTCAGCTCTTCTTTTTCAGAAGTACGGAATAAACCTGAGCACCGACTCCTATCGCCAAAGCAGCTCCGCCGACAACCGCGAATACTCCGATATGACTGCGCACGCCGGTCGAAGGCGGCAAGTCGCCCAAAGGCACGTCTTCGTCAATAGTTATCAGATCGCGCGGAACCTCTTCGTCTATTTCTATAATAATTATAGTTGTGGTTACTTCAGGGGCTTCTTCGGGCATGGTGGTCAACGCCGGTTTTTCTTCGGGTTGTGTTACATTCTCCGTGGGCACTGTGATTTCACCGTCCGGAACAGAAGTGACATTTCCCTCCGGAACGGTCGTTGCCGACGGAAGTGATGTATTTATGTCTTCAGACTCGTCTATGGACACGTCCGTACCGGTAATCGCATCAGATACAGACACGCTTGTTTCAACAGGCTCGGGTACGGATGTATTGACGTCATCGGATTCGTCGATAGATGTAACCGTTGTTGTTTGAACAGGATCATTGCTTGTGGTGACGTCATTCGCCGTAGTGATATCAGGTGATTCGGAGCCGGCGGGAGACGTCGAAGTAACCGCTTCAGCAGGTGTTGATGAAGCTCCCGTTTCCGTAGCCGGGGACGAATTTTCCGTGGTAAAATCATTTTCAAAATCGGTGGTTGTCACATTGCCAACCGTTTCTGAAGGAGATGTCACCAGCTCTTCCGTTTCTTCGCCGTAAGTGGCTGACGTAGTTTTATCACCATCGGTGGTCACATTCTCGGAAGCTGATGTTTTTACGTCATCATCGTCGGATTCCGTAGTCACATCCGGAACAGAGGTCGAATCTTCCTCAGGTGTGGTTTCATCGGAAGATACTGCGGTATCGTTTTTCCCGTCGTCAAAAACTGCGGAATATGAATGAGAAAGCGTGTTATATGTTGCCATATGAGGCTCGCCGTTGCTTATTCTCATATAAGGAGTATAAACCGCGCCGCAGAAGGTACTTGCATTGCTGACCCTTGCATCGGGAGCGACAATTGTTCCGAGGAATCCGTCGCCTATAGTGATATGTGCATTTTCAGGGTTAGTATTTCCGTAGAAATTAAACACTACTCTTGAAGCCGTATCCGCATCCCAGGGTCTTGCATTATTAAAGGTAAACGAATTTTCACCAGGATTTATTTTAACATTTACGAGCATTGAATAATCGGGATTGTTTCTTAAAAATTCATAGCATCTGAGTATTTTTCTCGACTGCTCGGTATCCGAGTCGATGCTGCCGCTGAATTCGAGATAAATCACCTTTCCCGACCCTCCGTTATAGGAGGCCAGAGTACGGGAAGCCGTCCGGATATTTTCCAGAAGATCGTCGACCTTACCCGAAGCGTTGTCATCCTTTATAAATATGTTGCTTGCATTTGCTATCGGAGCACCGCCGTACTGATAGACGGTTTTGCCCTCCGCGTCCACCTTGAATGTATCCGTATAGGATGCGATCCCGTCCTTATCGGTCACCTTCTCCTGTTGAACTACCGGCATACCGTAGAACCATCTTCCGTCATTTTCCTTTTTAAGACGTTCCCATATATCAGCGCCAACATATATTCTTTTATCAGAGCTGAAGGCTTCCGGATTATTTACATTAAGTTCGTCGGCAATAACGCATGTTCCGAATTGATACAGCATCTCCGATTCGTCTTCGGCGTTCGAATAAAACTCGGTTCCGTTGTTCACAACGGCAAATGCGGTGCTTCCGTCATCTCCGGGTACAAGCTCAAGCTGATGAACCACAAGATCCTTGTATTTATATTCTTCGGGAACGCTTATAACAAACGTCTTTGTCCCTTCCCTGTCAAAGGACACGCAAATAGGATCGCCTACTATCTCGCCGCCGCAGAAAACGCCGAAATAATACTCCTTGATTTCGCCGCCGCTAAAAGACTCCTCGGTTTTTATCGTAAATCTGATGGTGCGGTTTGTATGGCTTACCGCATTATTAAGATCAAAATTGTTGTTGAGAGTGAGCTTTTTTACGGCGAAATTCGACTCGAAATGCGAGTATGTTTCCATCGTTTCTGCCACAATGCCATATCTGGTCAGCTTACCGAGCGCATTTTCAATGTCATCTGATGAAGCGGAATTCGCACTTGCGGCAACAGCTAATCCTGTCACTGTCATAGACAGTGCGGTAACGGCAGATACCGCCTTAAGGATTTTCATGTTCCGCAGTCTTTTCATTTTTACGTAACCGTTCATATCCTTCCCCTTTCATACACGGTGCGGATCTGCCCCATATGGCAGATCGGGATCAGTCGCACTCGCGCCGTTTGTTTTCCGGTTTTATTCCGGTATATTGTTCTCTTTTTCGATTGTTTCCGCACACATTGCAGCGCATAAGCGCCAAGTTCAGGTTTTAGTTCCGGGCTCAAAATAGACCGCAACGACACGCCCGCCTTCATGATTTAAAACGGGCATGCCTTATTTCTCTTTTTTTCATTTATATTAAAGCACATTCCGGTTACAAAACGGTTACATAAGAAGAATTTTACGCCTGATTTTGATTTATTTTTCACATTCTCTGTTTTGCACAAATTTTGCCAACTATTTTTTACGTTTTTGTCATCTCCTACCATTTATAGTTGTTTTCGCCGATTTTTGATATTTTTTTGTTGCAACCGGAGATTTTTTATGCTATACTTTGCCTTGTTTAGCCGTATATAAAAACAAACAGCAACTTCGGAGCGTATTAAAAAGCCGGTTGATGCGCATATGAAAACTCAGCGCTTTAACGCAGTTTCTTTAGGTTTCTTTAAATCAGAAGGAAGGTCCAAAGCGAAAAGCACCGGAATAGAAAATTCCGTTTTTCCAAAGTGTAAATTGCCTTTTGTTTTTGGAAATTGTGTAAACAGCGGTTTTTATTCAGCCCGAATTTTCGGCGGCTATTTCCCCGGCCTTGCGCAGACCGGATTTGCGGCTTGAAAAACGATTTAACAGCAGTGCGGTCTCCGTTATCAACACACCATCATCTTGACGCCGCAAAACAAAAAACAAAAAATGAGAAAAGAGGAAGACCCATGGCTATGACCTACGAAAAAATATTTGGCGAAATAAAGAAGCATTTTGAAAAAGCAAAAACCGGCAACTTTACCGAAAGCTTTGCATTCCAGTTTAATATTGTTGGAGAAGGCGAAGGAATTTTTTACGCAGCATATAAAGACGGAATTCTTTCCGTTGAACCTTATGACTACAAAGACAGAGATGTGATTTTTGAAGCTGACGGAAAGACGCTTATAGCTATTGCGTCGGGAAAGACCGAGCCTATAGACGCCATAAAGGCAGGTAAGCTTGCGATCGACGGTAATCATGAACTTGCAAAGCAGCTCATGTTCCTTGCGGACACCTCAACGGCTCCTGATAAAGCTGCTCAAAAGGCAAAGCCTGCGGCAAAAAAACCTGCAAAGACAGAAACCAAACCTGCGCCAAAAGCTCCCGCAAAGCCCGCAGTTAAGCCCGCAGCTAAACCGGAGACAAAATCAGCGGTAAAAGCAGCACCCGAAGTAAAAACTGCATCACAGCCTGCAAAAAAAGCCGAAGCCAAGCCCGCTCCAAAAACTGCGGCCAAGACTGCAACAAAAACGAAAAAATAAAATTTAATCAATCAACCCCCCACCGCTTCAGCGGCGGGGGTTTTCTCGTCCAAAAAAACACTATAAACTCAGCATCTTAAAGAGCCGCCGAAGCTCCGGCATAGCATTACTATCACAGACAACCGCTTTAGCGGCCGTCTGTTTTTCCTTGAATTTTTGCCGCCCGTAAACGGATCAGCATATTCCTTCAATGTAATTTGATCATATCCATTATCTTCTTTTATTTGATTTTGAAAATATTGTTTTATTGCAGTTTCATTCCTCCCTGTCATATCCACAAAATATCCTCGACACCAAAAATGCCGATTTCTGTATTTGTACTTTAAGTTCGCATGTCTTCAAATATCATCAATGTGCTTTTTCCCTTGAGAAATCCCAAAAACCGTGCTATACTTAAGGCAACGCCGCACAATGATTGGGTGTGAATTGCGCAGTCAGATTTTTTGTCAGCTTTCATAAATTCGATGCAGGAATACTGACGTATTTCAAGGAGAATTTGTGTAAGATGGCGGAAAATATGCAAGCAAGCCGCACGCAAAGTCGTCAGGTGGTCATTGTACGGTATTGCCTTAAATACGGCGGAACACTTACAAGCATGTGAATATGATCGGAACAAGCATTTGCCTCTATTATCTCTGCTTTCATTTCTTCACACAGATTTGAGTATTTTACCTGTATCCCCATGCTCTCCCTTCTCTGTCCAAATATCGCTTTTCTGCGGTATTTGGACGCGGATACTATGTGATACTCACAACCTTATGTTGTATGTGACAATGTTTTTATCTCATTTTTCATATGCGAATGCCCCTCTTTATTTAAAGCATTAGTAATGCGGCTGCAAAAACTTTATCATTAACCATAAGAATAGCGCAGCAAAGCGGAGCGATTCCCCTGAACCGGTACAATGTTTTCAAACATTAAAATAATTTCTTCCTCTTTACTTCGTTTGAGGTTATTATACCATAAGAAGAGTGAGCGAAGCGAACGCATCCTTTAAAACGGTACAATGTCCTCAGACATCAAAATAAATTTTTCCTCTTTCCCCGGTCTAAGGTTATTATACCATAAGAAAAGTAAGCGAACGCTTCCTTTAAAACGGTACAATGTTCTCAGACATCAAAATAAAATCTTCCTCTTTCCCCGGTCTGAGGTTGTTATATCATATCGTAGGTTGTTATTTTGCTAAAGCTTTTTATTCCATCGGCCGAGCCGATGTTTTTTGCGCCGAAGCCCCAATGAAAAACAACTGCCGCAGTTTTACTGCGGCAGTTGTTTTTATCAAGCATATTACTGCACAAGCATCACATCGGGATCATCCTTTAAAATATCGCCTTTTACGGTGAAATCTCTTACCTTTGCGGAAATCCTCGCTTTGGATATCTCAATGCTTATGGGCGCGGCGCTTCCCTGTTCAAAAGCTAGAATACAGTCTCCCGACCGGACCGTATACCCGCCGTCCGCATAGGTCACGGTGCCGTTATTGTCCTGAAGCGCATTTTCAAGCGAACTGATAATTATTCCCAGTGGTGACGAATCAAAATCGGATGTAAGCTTTTCCGCCGAAATGCCTTCCAGACTTGCGGAAACCTCACCCCTTGAATAATTGAATCCGATTCCCTGAACCTCGTAGGGCTCGAGAAGAACCGCCTGCCACTTTCCTATGGCGTTGCGGCTAAGTGAAATAGAAAAATTATCATCGCCGCAGCTTACATCCGCCGTCATTTCCAGCTGTTTATTAAGGTTAGGCGCTTTTGGAGCAAGGATCCCGTTACTGCCGCAGGCAGCCAGTGCCAACGCACACACTGATACCACCGTACATCTTATAATTTTCTGAAAAAAATTCATATGTCCTCCGTAAAGGACAAAATACTAACCTAAAACCTATTGTTTTAAATATCCGGAATCATTTTCGCAAGACGTAATACGAATACGCTTCAAAACTCATATCCCGATCCGTAATTTTATGCAAAAACCGTAATCTATAAGCATATCCGGCCGACAGCTGAAAGCTTCTGCCCGTAGCCACCCCTGAATACCCTTTCTTAATGATACCCGGCTATAAAGCCGTCAGGGCGGAAATACCCGATGTTCCCTTAGCCAAAAAACATTTTAAGGCATAACATGTTTTAAGGCTTCGATCACATCTCCTGCCAGAACGGAAGCTGCCGAGAAAGCTTCAACAAGCCTGTCGGCCGCTTTCCCGTGAATATAAGCTCCCAGAACGGCGGCATAAAAAGCTTCGATCCCCTGTGCCGCAAGGCTTCCTATGATTCCGGTCAAAACATCGCCGCAGCCCGCCTTTGCAAGAGCATTATTACCGCTTGAGTTTACATAAACCCTGCCGTCCGGCGCCGCAATGATCGTATCTGCCCCCTTAAGCAAAAGAACTGTCCCGTTATCGGCAGCAAAGCGTCTTGCCAGCTCCAACCGGTTTGCCAGAACGTCTTTAACGGAGATCCCCAGAAGCCGGGAAAACTCTCCGGGATGCGGAGTTAAAACAATAGGACGGTCATTGTCCTTTAGGACATTTATATTGTCCGAAACGGAATTTATTCCGTCTGCGTCCAAAATAACGGGACATTTTCCGTTTTTCAGCAAAAGTTCAACCGTTTTCCGCGTGCGGTCACAATTACCCATGCCGCATCCGACGGAAATGGCGGAGGCTCTTTCCGCCGCACCGCAAAGAACCTGTATGTCCTTTTGAGTAAAAGCTTCTCCGTCATCCCGCATTCTCAAAAAAACGCATTCGGGGACACTTACGGCCGCGGCGCGAACGACCTCCCTGACCGAAGCAAGGGTGACCAGACCCGCTCCCGCCCGCAAGGCAGCCTTAGAGGATAAGACCGCAGCTCCGATATAATTTTCGCATCCCGCCACATTGAGCAGCTTTCCGAAGGTGCCTTTATTAGAATGCCTTGCACGGATCGGAAGCTTTTCAAAGATCGAATCGTCCGTAAATACCCCGTCATATTCCTTATAACATTTATCGTCTATTCCGATATCAACGATCTCGGTTTCTCCGCAGAAATCGCAGCAGGGATAATTAAGAAGTCCGGTTTTTAACGCCGCCAGCACAAGAGTAATATCGGGCTTAAAGCTATGTTCCGATACGGCTCCGCTGTTTCCGTTTACTCCACTCGGAATATCTATCGATATCCTGAGACCCTCGCAATCCTTTGCATAATCAAATAAATCGGCAGATAAAGCGGGAAGCTCTCCGTGAAAGCCTGTGCCGAAAACACAATCGATAATAACGTCCGCCTTGCGTAAGAGTTTATAAGCCCTTTCCCCGTCCGAAGCCGGAACAGTTTTCAATTTTATCGGATAAAGAGACGCACAGGCCTTGGCGGTTTCCGTAGCGGGCATTCCGTTCATAAGAATTACCGCTGCTTCAGCCCCCTCTTCGGTCAGCAAGCGGGCCAGCTCCACACCGTCGCCTCCGTTATTCCCCGATCCGCAGATCAGAGCGAAGGAAAGACCGCTAAGCTCTCCTAAGCGTTTTTTTAAAGAACAAAGGCACCCGCAGGCTGCGTTTTTCATTAAAACGACACGGTCGATTCCGTTTCTTTCCGAACAAAGCTCGGCATCCGTCATTTGCTTTGTATTTACGACAAATCTCATTTATGCGAGCACCTCCGTAAAATGTTTTCGGCTTAATGGAGCCTATCCGAAAGCCGTCCGGTTTTCTGAATATCCGAAATTAAAAAACCGGAAAACTTCCCGTAGTCTTCCCGGTTTTTCGGTCATGATTACAATTCGGAGAAAAACCGTAACGGCTTTTCTCCGAATCCGCTTTTATCTGAAATCGTCTTACGGCTTTGGTTTTTCAATATACCTTAAAATCGCTTTAAAAAATCCCGGTTAAAAATGTTTCATGAAATTATCTCCGCATTTCAAAAAAGCTTCTGAAATTTACGTTATGATTTTAAAAACATATAACCGTTTTTAGCCGTAATGCCTCATAATTAGGACAGCTCAATTATTCGCTTTTACCGTCTGAATTTTCCTTAGCCTTTGCCGCTTTTCTGGCAGCCTTTTCCCTGGCCTTCTTTTTCTTCGTGGCCTGAGATACAACAAGTCCCACTATAACACAGGCAACTAAAACCACGCCCACGATAATCAGCGGCATTGGATCAATGTTGAGTCCCGTATTTACATTCATAATCATATCAGTCATAATATATCACCATATCCTTTCAAATCTCAGATTGCCGCTTGACCCATACCAGTAAGCGGAAAACGGCACAACTATCCGTAAATAAGAAGTCAGCGTTTTTTTAAAAAAAGTTTCACAGTATCAGAAAAACTTCCCGGCTGCCGCCTTCGCGACCTGACGCACAATAAATAATCGGACTTGAAGCGTTATAAATTCTAATCCCAAAGATTCGTTCATCAGATAATCCAATCACAAAGCCTGACAACGGTTTTCAAGAATTTCTATTACTACGATCGGTCCGCACAGCAAAACGATATGATAAACGGTTTAAAAATTTATGATCAGGGGCTATCTGAAAAGCCGCAAATCTCGCGATTTCTACAAGCTTCGAATGCTTTCCGCGAGAAAAAATGCCGGCAGTTATTTTAAATAGACAACCATTAAACGCTCTCGTATCTCTTCACTTTTTCCTTGAAATCTCCCCGCTTTAGCGTAATTGTACAAATTTGTTTCCGGTTACGTCCTAATTTCCGCAAGCATAAGCTTTACAACGACTTTATCCGCCGTTTTACACGAAATCTCCTTTAAACCCTTCCCGAAAGCTGCGTATGCTTCTTTATTTTTCGACCGCTTTTCTTCCCGTCAGAAACTCTATTCCTCTTTGGACCGAAGTTCTTACATGCTCCATATCCTCATTGTGCAGCGAGCCCGCATTCCTGTAGTCAAAGCTTTGACAAAACTGATCCACATCGGCGTTCAGCTTTTTCATATAACCGTCCACAAGCTCCTCCAGCGCCTTTCTGAAAGCGGCAAAGTCTCCTTTTGACATACATTCGCTGCCCTTACTGAGCAAAAGCTTATAATGAGGCATACAGATAAATTCCTGCCTTGAAAAAAGCTTTCTGAAGGCTTCATCCTTGGAAAACATCTGAAAAACCGTTTCAAGAGTATGATTCACTCCCCAGCTTACCTTGCTGCAAACAAAACATGTACTGCCGAATTGTTCTATCTTCTTCCCCTTACCGAACGGAAGCTTTGACCCGAACATTTCCTTTTCCTTTTCAGCCATATGGGTGTTAAGCATAAGAGCCAGAGAAAGCCGGTTATTCTGCTGCAGCAATTGGTTATAATGGAGATTGCAAAATCCAAGCCGGTTCGTTTCTATGCGAACGTCGGGCTCCATCATCGCCGCCCCCATTATGTATTCGCATATATGCTCCTCGATGCTGTCTCTCATGCGGCAGATAGGGCAGCCGTCCCTGGGGCCGAACACATCGTTTACCGGTATGGTAAGAATACTTTCGCGCATAATTCCGATTCATCCTTTCTTAAAGTGCTTTAAAAACGCTACCGTTTTAAATAAAACAACATAGCGCCTTTGCACCGATTTCCTTAAAAACTCGCCCGCAAAGACATATTTTTACCGTTTTGCCATGACGCCCTAAACGATATCCGAATACCAAGGTCGTCCGATCCGAATTAAAGTTACAGCAAGCTCTTGACGACGGTCCGGAAACAGACGCGCTTTAAAACTCCTGATACGGCGCGTTTTAAAGCCGGTTTTATTAAAGCGGAGCAATAACTTTATTTTTATCTGAAAAAAAATTCCCGATTTGTGTTGAGTTTTCTCTCCTATTGTATTATAATATTGATAAAATATCAAGACGAAAAGAGAAATTTTATGAAATATATTATGGACTGCGATTGCCTTGATCTGAAGCAGACCTTGTTCTGCGGTCAGTGCTTCCGGTTTAAAGAGCTTGAAGAAAATTATTTTGAAGGCATTGCCGGAAATAAGCTCGTAAGACTTGCTCAGCTTGAAAACGCTGTGGAGATCGAAGCCCCCGAAAACGACATACCCTTCTGGCAAAGCTATTTCGATCTTGATCTTGATTACATCAAACTGAAAAAAAGCTTTTCGGAGGATATGACGCTTAAAGCCGCTTGCGAAGGAAGAAGGATTCGTGTTCTCAAGCAGGAGCCTTTTGAAACATTGATCAGCTTTATAATATCCCAGAACAATAACATTAAACGTATAACCGGAATAATTGACCGTCTTTGCGAGTGCTTCGGAGAAAAAATCGAAGGCGGCTGGGCTTTTCCCGATGCAAAAACCCTGTCCGCGCTTTCAGAAAGCGATCTGAGTCCCTTGAGGGCGGGATTTCGTGCAAAATACATAATAGATGCCGCAAAAAAAGTGCACAATAAGGAAGTAGATTTTGAAATAATAAAAAATTTGCCCGACGACGAAGCCAGAGAAGCCCTGAAAATAATAAAGGGAGTCGGAGACAAGGTTGCCGACTGCGTCCTTCTGTTCGGGCTTTACAGAACCTCCGCCGTTCCGAAGGACGTATGGATAAAACGGGTAAACGCATATTTTTACCCCGACGGCTATCCCGACTGTGTAGGTGAATATGCCGGAATAGCGCAGCAATATCTTTTCGATTACGCGAGAACCGAATTGAGTGATACTGTATTTAAAAACAAATAAGCTGACGAAAGGAAAATTTAATATGAAATGTACATCATGCGGAGCAGAAATTCAGGGCACGGACAGATTCTGCGGGATATGCGGAAATCCTAATACCCAATACGGAACCGAAGGCTTAACGGACGGAACCGCAAACGCCATAGCTGACAAAACGGAAAACGACATAAAACAAGCAAGCGTTAGCGAAGAGGCAGCTTCCGGAAGTGCCGAGACGCCTGTCCCTCCCGAGGCAGCTTCCGCACAAACAGATATAATATCAGGAGCTCCAAAAGAACCGGCTTTTTCAAACGGCGAAAATTTTCAGGGTATTGCGGCTTTCCCCGTGCCGAACCCGCAAGCGGCAGGCAGTAGGCAGAATAAAGAAAAAAAGGTTGTTTCTCTTTCGGTGGCAATATTCTGTATTTCGGCGGTATTTATCCTTTCCGTGATCTGTGGAGTGCTCGCCCAGCTTTATATCGGCTGCAAAAGCAAACAGCGCATATCTGCGGCCGACCAATCTTATAATTATACTCAAATCATTTCGGGAGGTACGAATAATGGTTAATCTTGGCAACAGCTGGGATCAGCTTCTCGCTGACGAGTTTAAAAAAGATTATTATCTTAAGCTCAGAGAGTTTCTGAAACAGGAATATAACACCTGTACCATATATCCTCCCATGAACGATATATTCAATTCTCTCAGATATGCGGATTATAATAATATAAAAGCGGTTATAATCGGCCAGGATCCGTATCATGAACCAAATCAGGCTCACGGTCTCGCATTTTCGGTAAAAAAAGGAAACCCCATTCCGCCTTCTCTTAAAAACATCTATAAAGAAATAGAATCCGATCTCGGAATAGCGCCTCCATCTCACGGAGAGCTTACCCAGTGGGCGAAGCAGGGTGTTTTGTTGTTAAACAACGCCCTGACCGTTCGAAGGGGACAGGCAAACAGCCACAGGGGAAAAGGGTGGGAGAAGTTTACCGACGCGGTTATCGAAAAGGTAAATCAAAAGTCCGAGCCCGTGGTATATCTTTTATGGGGCGCCAACGCACGTGAAAAGACCAAGCTTATAAACAATCCTAATCATCTTATTCTGACCGCCGCCCACCCAAGTCCCTTATCTGCCTTCAACGGATTTTTCGGGTGCAGGCATTTCTCGAAAGCAAACAGCTTTCTGCGTGAAAACAACATATCCGAAATAGACTGGAGCATATCGGATTAAGGAAAGGCCGGACGAAGGATATGCGGATATTGAACAATAATATACAGCTCCTTTCGTTGTTGGATATAGTATAACTTTCCCCAGTACAAACCAGTAAATTTCCATTATTGATTTTGGATGGAGAGGATTTTTATGGAAGAGATTATCAAAAAACGGGAAGTTCCACCACTGCCCCAAGAAATCCTGATTAAATATGGGAACTGGGAATTTAATACCAGTGATGATACACAGATCAAAGACCTTTCGGATACAGGCGTAAAGGATATTGTGGAAAAAATACGAAGCGGCATATGTGAGAGCCTGTACCTGAGTCCTAACGAAGATGGAGAAATTGATTTTGGTTTTTTGCAGTTGGAATGCGGAGGGAGTAATCGCATTTTCCTCCAAATCGGCGAGAGTTATGAGAAAGAAACTTCTTGGGCCTGCTTTGATCCGGATTATCTGGACTCCGATGAGGAGGCTCCCATTGAAGCCAGTGACGGACAATCCGTTTTCCCTATGGCTTGTACCATGCAAGACCGAGAGCTGGCGGCAAAATGTGTGGAGTGGTATGCACATACCTGTGAGCCATATCCTGGGATGGACTGGCTAAAGCAGACAAATCAATAACTTTCTATTTATCGGTCTAACAGAAACCCAAAATAGAGCGGCGGTGACAAGTGTTTACCGCCGTCCTGCCTGTTACCGCTCTATATCCTGTTTTTTGCGGGGCTGTTGTTCCCGCTGTTCCCGCCGCAGGGTATTGTAAATGCTCTTTCTGATTTTCCCTGCTTCTTTCACCCCCCTTTTAATGCAGGATATAGGTGCGTAAACTGAGTTTTCGCATATATTCCGGCGTCTTTATAATTTAAGACAATACCGCACAATGACCGCCTGACGGCTTTGCGTGCGGCTTGCTTGCATATATTCCGTCATATTACACAAATTCTCCTTGAAATACGTCAGTATTCCTGCGCCCAATTTATGCAAGCTGTCGAAAAATCTGACTGCGCAATTCACACCCAATCATTGTGCGGTGTTGCCTTAAAGGTCGGATTATTTTTTGTAAGCTTATCTTCTCCCCTTGAAATTACCCGAAAAATATAGTATAATCAAGAAGAAGCCTTCCTCAGTTCATACGAATGAGCTTTATACGCGGCCTCTTCCATGAAATGCCGCAACCGATTCCGGTAAAACATAAACACGGGGCGAAGCCCCTCGCTGAATAAAATGCTTTTTGAGACAAAAAAACACACTAAGGAGAAAGATTTATGAGATTGGTAACACGTTCCGATTTTGACGGTCTGGCTTGCGGCGCACTGCTTAAGGAAGCGGGGATCATTGATAACTGGATCTTTGCCCATCCAAAGGATCTGCAGGACGGATTGGTTCCCGTAGACGAAAACGACTGCCTTGCCAACGTTCCTTTTGTCGAAGGCTGCGGCTTATGGTTTGACCATCATTCAAGCGAATATGAAAGATTGCAGCTTAAAGGGAAATATAAGGGCGAAAGCCGGATAACTCCGTCATGCGCAAGAATAATCTACGAATATTACGGCGGAAAAGAACGCTTTTCACATTTTGACGAAATGATGGAAGCCGTGGATAAGGTCGATTCGGGAAACCTTACCGTAGACGAAATACTTAATCCCAAGGGCTGGATATTGGTGGGATTCCTTATGGATCCCAGAACCGGGCTTGGCCGATGGAGAAACTTTACCATACCCAATTACCGTCTTATGGAGGAACTGATAGACGCATGCCGCACCATGAATACCGATGAAATACTGAATCTTCCGGATGTTAAGGAAAGAATCGAGGTATATAACGAACAGACCGAAAAGTTCAAGGAAATGGTAAAAGCACACACACGTGTTGAAAAGGACGTTATTATTTCCGATCTCAGAGGTGTGGATCCTATATATACCGGCAACCGTTTCCTGATTTACAGTCTTTATCCGGAACAGAACATTTCCGTATGGATAGTAAACGGAAAAGGAGGAAAGGGATGCTCCGCAGCCGTAGGATACAGCATTATCAACAAAACCTCCAATGTAGATGTGGGAAGTCTTATGCTTAAATACGGAGGCGGCGGGCATAAAAAAGTCGGCACCTGCCAGTTTTCGGATGAAAGCATGGACGAAAAGCTTCCTCAGCTGATTGACGAAATTGTAAATTATAAAGCTTAATACAAAGCGGCATCCGCAAACTCGGTTTTTTGCGGATGCCGCTTTTTTCGGCCATGATTATATCGGATCGGACAGCCGTTTGTTATATTACCGCCTTATACTGTCCGAAAAACAAAATGCGGCTCTAAATAAAACTGAAAATTCTATTTATAAAATAAAGGCGGACATAATAAAAACGCAGCCGGCTTCCGGTTATGCTATAAAACAAGAACAAGTTTTAAAACCTAAGAATGAGTATATAGCGATTGAACGGGTCTATCGGTTTTGTATCCAAATCGTTTAAGGCAGCGCCGCACAATGATTGGGTGTGAATTGCGCAGTCAGATTTTTCGTCAGCCTGCATAAATTGGGCGCAGGAATACTGACGTATTTCAAGGAGAATTTGTGTAAGCTGACGGAAAATATGCAGGCAAGCCGCACGTAAAGCCGTCAGGCGGTCATTGTGCGGTATTGCCTTAAGACGAAAAAGCGGTGCCTTCGCACCGCTTTCCGCAAATTCCATCCTATGCCCCGAAAACGCTCCGATGTTTTCCTGTCTACCGTTTGAAAAAATTTTTCGTTGCTCTTAGGTGCCTTTAGATCCATTTTATTTAATTTGTATGTTGATTGAGCTGCGTCGTCAAATCAAAATATTAGCGGGAATTTCGAGCAACACCATGTTTAAATACAATCGGTTTTTAAAAACCTCGTCTCGGCCATATGCTTTAGGATATCAAATATAATGCGATTTTAAAGGCTGTCTGAAAAGCCGCAAATTGCAGGATTCCAACTGACTGCCGACGGTTTTCCCGTTAAAGAATTCCGATAGTTATCTCAAAGGGATGACCCCGAAATACCCTCGTATCCCTCCGCCTTTTTCCTTTAAATCTCCATGCTTTTATATTTGCCTTGTTTTCAGATAAACCCTAAAACGAATCGGATAATACGGCGTTCCGCAGAATTTTCCGGCGGCAAACGATCAAAGGCATTTTAAAGGTGGCCGAAGCAGCTTCATGGTGTGACCAGAGAAGAACACTCGCGATCACAAACAAAATGTGGCTTATCGGATAAACAAATAGTCATTCAAAATATGAAATTGTTCCGCAATCATGGCATCGATCCGACAAAACAAACGGTTTAACGCTGCTTTTGAAGAACATCGGCAAAATCGGAAAACGATTTACGGCCCAAAATTTTGAACCTGTCCGCATAGGAATCAGCACGTGTCCTTTCGGCATATTTTACCGATAGCTGCGTTAAAATTTCTTGACTTGCTTTTTAAGCAAGCCTGCCTGCGAAATTTTGCCTTGTGCCCGGCAAAATTTGCTCAAAAATCCACGCGTCGTTCCTATGTGGACAGGTCCTTAAAAAGCTGTGCAGACCCATTATAAAAAGCCATGCGCCTCTTCAAGCACTTACTTGTTTATATGCTTTCATGCCTTACTTATCATTTTCTTTCTTATCACCATCTTCTATCAAAGGCGTATCATTTTTCGGCTGAACACTTGTGGGGGATGCAACCGAATTTGTTACCGCATCGATTATCCGCAGAAACGCTTCGGGTGTACCCTGCTTTCGTGCGGAAATATTGAAGGAATACTTGGCCCTCGTATCGGTATGTCTTGTCTGCTCCGAGCTGTGCGTAACATTTCCCGTAAATTTTGCCGTAACGGGACTCCACCAGGATTTATATTCCGTTGTAACATTGGCGTCTTCAGTATTTTTTTTCGTATCATCTTCCGCAGTGGACACCTCAAGATCGAAAGAAATATCCGCGCTTTCAACCGCCAAATTCGGCAATCCGGTCATCGCAAGGAACGGAGCCTGAATATAACGGGTCCGGCTTGTAGTTTCATCCGGCTTATCCTTATCCGCGACGGTCTCCTCATATTTGAGCGTGACCATACGCATATTGCCGTCCTTATCAATTCCAACGTCCTGGATAAAATGAGCCAGCGAAAGGCTCATTTCGCTTTGGGCCTTCACCGTAGCGACCAATGGCGCCGCTACCATTTTTTCGATGGGAAGCGAATTAACTATTCCGCTTACGATCTCATGATCCATAATACAATCCTTTCTCCGAGCAAAAGACTTATGCGTGTTTACAATTTTGCAGTATGTACGATCCTGATCCGGATACAAAGGCCGGGCTCATAATGCCGAAAAATATCTTTACACAAGGGTGGAAAAATCCTATACAAATTTTTTAACCGACCTTATGCTTATTAAAGCCTTGCCGCTATGCCGGAGATCCCTAACCGGTTTTCTCTGAAGGGGCGGTTTGGACTAAAAACCAACGAATCCCGATAAATTTTCCGGAGCTTTTCACCTGAGCTTCCGTCAAAACCGTACTCATTTGCTTTATCGTCTAACAAGCCGTAAGTCTAAAAGCTTAATTCTCTCTTTCTTTTATTTTGACCATATTGTTAATATAGTCAATTACTCTTGCCAACGCCTCAGGCGGATCGCTTCTTTTAAAAACCATTTCTATTTCCGCCAACGAAGCCTCTTTATTGTCTTTATGCACACCCCCCAGAGAAACGGAAAACGATCCCCTTGTCAGCTGGTAATCATCATCGGACGTCATCATAAGCTCGTTTTCCACTTCCTTCTCCCTGATACTGTCTATGCTCATTTTCGTCTTTATGCGCATCTCTTCAAAATCAAGGCTTCCATGATTGCTTAGACAGATCAGGGGAACGTCTATCTGTGTAAACTCGTTTATATTAATGGTTTTGGTAACGGGGGTCCCGTCATTATAAAAAAACTTTTCCATTGTTTTGATATAATGCTGTTCGGCTATTTCAACGCTTGAATTGACGCAATGCTGAATTCCTCTTATCATATCCGAAAGAGTAAATTCATTTGACTTCTGATCGTTGTTCCTTTTCATTTTAACTTTCCTTTCATTTTCGACGTTTATAAACCGGGAAAACAGACGCAAATCATGTGATGCGAAGCTACACTTATCATATCCGCGTCAGAACCAGCTGCCGAGCCGATATGAGCGTCCGTATCAAGTGGCTTCAAAGACTTTTCAGTATCACGTATCGTCCCCGCCTCACGCTAATGTATATGTCTTAGATTTCGGACATATTACCTATATTTTCATCATATCAATTTAACACGGGACAAGGTCAATCCGAAAAAACGAAAGGAAACGAATAATTATGTGTATGCCTGATCTTCCTATGGCGCTGCCGGGCGTGTCAAAATACAAGGGCGGCAATTACAAAGAAATAAACGAATTTTTGAGAAAAGTAAAGAGCGGAGACATAAGAACAGCCGAAGTATCCGGGATCGAACCGTATAAGCGTGAAATATTACTTAAAAATATAATGGATATAGACACGAGCATGAATACGGGAGCGGATGCGGTATTTCCCGTACTGTACCGGGGCGGAGGATGGTCAGACTTTGAAACACATGTGTTTAACGCTTCAGACGTAGTCAGATCTATAATAAACAAAAAAAAGATCCAGACATGGTGGAGTTATACTTCAACCTCAACAAGCGAAATCAAGGCGAGGAAATTTATTAAGAGCGTATTTTTCGTAATCCGCACCTCCCCCGAAACCGCATTTCTTGATTACAAAAAATATGCCGGCCTTAAAAATCAGAGAACTGAGGATGAGGTTCTGTTGGGAAGGAAAACCAAATACCGGGTTTTGAGCATCGAAAAAGCCCAGAAACAAGAATATTTTATCGTTCACGTTGAAATAATACGCTCAGAATAAACATGGATGCAAAATAAAAGGCGGCATAGCGCCTCTACACCGGTTTCAGGCACAGCCGTAAAAAAACCGGTAAAAAACCTTTAGGACTCCTTACGATTCCGGCAACCACACGAAGGAGGGGATTGTCGGAGCACCTTTGTTCAAGGATTTAAACTGTTTTGGCAACGGTACAAGCGAAGATTTCTTTTTATAAAAGCCAAGACTGCATGGTTTATACCATGCAGTCTTTTCATTAAAGATTTTGTGTTTATGAAAGCTTAAAATTTATTTCCGCAGATCTTGCAGAATGCGGCGTCTCCCGCATTTGCGGAACCACAGGCAGAACAGAATTTCTGCGAAACGGACTGCGAATCCTGCTGTACCGGAGTCGGCTGCTGAACAGGTGCAGATTGCTGAACAGGTGCAGGTTGCTGAACAGGAGCAGGCTGCGCGGGAGAAACCTGCTGAACAGGCTGCTGAACGGGCTGTCCGTAATACGGCTGTGTCGGCTGATAGGTTTTAGGAGGAAGCAATGCCAAGAAATATGTCCAACAAACAAATGCCAGATACCCGATGATTCCAAGTTCAAAAATTGAAAAAACAAAAGAAAATACATAGCCTCCGCTTATAAAACGTCCTAAGGCCGCCATAGTGATTATTCTGTTAATAAAACAGATAAGCGAAAAAAGAGACAGAGATGACATAACTACCGTAAGAGGGAGCAATGTTTTTTTGGAAACGGCAAACGCTCCGAAAATAACAGACGTTAATGCAAAAATAATTTCAAATCTCCCAAGAGACATTGCTACAATGGTAAGCAATGCGGAAACACCGGTCACTATGTAGGATATGATATCCGAATACCTGCCTATAAATTTGAAAACGGGACCGGTATTCATAAAAGACGCCATCTTATCAGAAAGGGCGTCAAAGGCGTCCTTCTTCTGCTTTTTGGCAATGGCGGGATCAACATAGGGTCTTGGGGGAGGCGCATACTGCTGATACTGAGGCTGCTGAGCCGGAGCGACAGACTGCTGCGCAGGCTGTTGAGGTGCGGACTGCTGAGGAATGGTCTGCTGAGGAGAGGACTGCTGATTAAACTGGTTATCCATTATTTCTTTCCTTTCTTGGTTTAAGAGCCATAACAAAAAGCACGCGGACACCGAATATTCACGGGCATTGGTTTTAAAAAACAAGTTTTATGCTCCAAATAAGAAAACGGCTTCCGTTCATAGCTTTAAAATCAGACTCGAATTTATTTTATTTTGGTTAAATTATACTATTTTTTTTACCGTTTGTCAATCAGATTCGTGGGATTTTATATTAAATTACGGATTGTTTGTGAAAATCTTGAAAAAAGACTTAACATTTTTATCCGGATGTGCTATACTAAGATAAATATATTAGAAAATCCGAAACATACTCATCTTTTTTCAGATGGGTACAGGCAGTTTTAACAGGTGAAGAAATGAATAACGATAAAAAAGTAAAATATGTTAAAATAGGAGACGAGGCTCCCGAACCGAAGAAGAAAATAAAGCGCAGAGGCCTTGAGGTCACGGAAAAGCTTACCGCAGGACAGGTAGTGCTGAAATCATTGGGAGTTATCGGCGCAACACTTTCAGCAATGCTTCTGGTAATAGTTATAGCCGTGTGTATTATAATAACCAGCCTTGCGCTGTATGTTACTCAATTTGCCGAAACCGATTTTGACGTCAGCCTTGAAGAAGCCGAGCTCAATTCTTCCACCTTCCTGTACGGCTATGATAAGGAAGGCAATGAGGTCATGCTCAAACAGCTCAGTTCAGATCAAAACCGTGTTCTTATAGAGCTGGACGAGCTTCCTCAGCATGTAATAGACGCCTTTATCTCGGCCGAAGACGCACGTTTTTTTGATCATGAAGGCGTAGACTGGAAAAGAACCATTGCCGTAACCGTAAACATGGTGATACACGGCGGTACGGAAGGCGGTTCAACCATCACTCAGCAGCTTGTGCGCGACATAACCGGAGATAAAGAGGTTTCCATCGGAAGAAAGCTCCGCGAGGTCTTCCGTGCTCTGGAGCTGGAAAAAAAGTATTCAAAAAAGGATATACTGGAAAGTTATCTTAACCGCATAGGCTTCGGCGGTACCTCTTACGGCATCGCTTCGGCATCTCTGCGGTATTTTGACAAAAGTCCGTCGGAGCTGACTATCGCCGAGGCCGCCATTCTGGCGGGAATAGTACGTTCGCCTTCAGCGTTCAATCCTTATGCCAACCTTGAAAAAACCAGGTATTATCAGGTGCGCGCTCTTGACAATATGTATGAGTACGGATATATATCCACTAAGGAATATCAAGACGCGCTTAACGAAAAGGTCCGCTTCCGTCTGCCCGTCAAAGGCGATGATTTCGGATACGTGGACGAACGCTACAACGAATTTCACGGTATTCAGGACGATGCGTCGGATGATGATCTTTACTATGAAAACTCAACCTGGGAAGAGCTGGGCGCTTCGGACCAAAACGCATATACGCCGTATAAGTGGAACGGCGATTATGAGGTCACTCAAAACTGGTATGTGGACGCGGCTATAGATCAAATAATAACCGATCTTTCCGAACTCAGGGGCATAACCTATGAAGCCGCCA
Source organism: uncultured Ruminiclostridium sp. (assembly GCA_910579265.1). GTDB lineage: Bacteria > Bacillota > Clostridia > Oscillospirales > Ruminococcaceae > Ruminiclostridium_E. Next base: position 21,126 of record CAJTTE010000006.1, read on the forward strand.
AGACGCTGTTTTACAAAGGCGGGTTCAAGGCCTATCTCAATATGGATATAGAAATGCAGAATAAACTGGAGGAAATGTTCAAGGATCCTTACCTTTGTCTTCAATGGTACGACAATACCCCTGTTGTAGACAAGCCGGAAACCTCCGAAGACGAGATAATGATGTATAAAAGAAATCTTATACAAGGTTCTTTTGTAATTACCAATCACAGCGGTTCGGTACTGGCGCTGGTGGGAGGACTGGGCGAAAAGGAAGGAGACGGATGCTTCAACAGAGCCACTATGGATCCTCAGATCATCGGCTCCACCGTAAAACCCCTTTCAGTATATTCCCTTGCAATTGAAAACAACGTGGTTACTTATTCAACCCTAATAAAAGACGTCTCAGGAAAGCTTCCGGCATCGGCTCTCGGTCCGGGTCCCTACGGCCCTGACGACGGATACGACCCCGAAGACAACACCGTCAGGTGGCCTCACAACTATCTGGAACCCGGATTCGGCGACGGCAAGTATTATCCGGTATGGTTCGGCGTTCAGAAATCGGTAAACACCATCGCCGTATACACATTAAGCAAGGTCGGACTTCAGAAGGCATTTACACAACTTTCGGAAAAGCTTCATTTCAAGCTTGATCCGGTAAACGACATGGCATATTCGCCTCTTGCACTGGGATCCATTACGGAGGGCGTTACGCTTGACGCTCTGGCTGCCGCCTATGCTATGGTGGGAAACGGCGGTCTTTACTATGAACCGTATCTTTATTCCAAGGTGGTAGACGGAGACGGCAGGATCGTTCTTTCGCAAAACGTCGTAGGAGAAAGAGTTATTTCTTCCGACACCGCATATATAACGACAAGGCTTATGAGACAGGTGGTTGTTGATCCTTCCGGATCGGGACGTCACGCACAGCTCGAAAACATCGAGGTAATAGGAAAAACCGGTACGGCTAACGACGAATCCACACTTTGCTTTGTCGGGCTGACTCCTAATTATGTCGCCGCCTATCGTATAAGCCGCGATAATCATAAACCTATATATAGGGGCGACGGATGGCAGGTGATTCCGGCCGTATGGGGCAACGTCATGAGCGAAATAACAGACGGAGAACCGCCTCAGAGCTTTACCCCCGATCCCAATGTAGTGGTTCAGAATTACTGTACTCAAACAGGACTTCTGGCCAGTGAAAAATGTACAAGCACAGTGGTCGGATATTACCGCAAGGACAATTTACCCCAGCTGTGCGACGGAAACAAGGATCACGAAAGGGATTACTTTATCGAGCATTACGGAATAACCGACATACCTTATTACGGATAATATCTGAAGTAACCTTAAAGCGTTCAGGACGCATAAACGGAAGCACAAGGCTGCCTGCGGCTTAAGCCGTTTGTAAGCAGCCTTATTCCATGTCCCGCATTTCTTGCCGGACGGAAAGGCATAAACAGAATGTATCGAATTACCTGCCCTTGTTTATTTGGGCTTGAAAAGACTCTTTCATTTGAAATCAAAAGAGCCGGAGGCGTCAATATATCCATGGGCGACGGACGAGCCTTCTTTGACGGAGACGAAAACGTCATTGCTAAAATGAATATAACCTCTTCGGTAGCCGAAAGAGTCGGAATCGTTCTCGGAGAATTCGGCGCAGGCAGCTTTGATGAAATTTTTGAAGGCGCCATAAACGCACCTATCGATGAATTTGCCGGCAAGGACGACGCATTCCCCGTTGTAAAGGGGCATTCAATCAATTCCAGGATAACAAGCATCCCCGCGATCCAGCGAACGGTAAAAAAAGCCCTCGTCCTCAGAATGAAAAAAAAATATAATACCGGCAGCCTTCCCGAGACCGGAATGACCTTTCCCGTACATTTTCTGCTTCAAAAGAACAGGATGCTTTTTACTCTGGATACAACCGGAGCAAGCCTTCATAAACGCGGCTACCGCAGACTGTCGGGAGAAGCTCCCATAAGGGAAACACTGGCAGCGGGTATTGTTGATATCGCGCATCTTAGAGAAGGCGATACCGTATGCGATCCATTCTGCGGCAGCGGCACCATACTTATCGAGGCTGCCATGAAGCTTCTTAACATAGCTCCGGGAATAAACAGGAGCTTTATCGCATCCGAGTGGAAATGCTTTCACCGCGGGATATGGGAGAAAGAGCTTGAGGACGCGAGGGAAAGGATCAGAAGAGATAAAAAAATCAGGCTTTACGGCTTTGACTGCGATGAGGAAATGACTAAGCTTACAATGGCAAATGCCAAAAACGCGGGTGTAGAAGAATTTATAACCGCCGAAACACGCGATATCGGAGATTTCATATATCCTGATTCCCCGTGCAGAATAATTACAAATCCCCCTTATGCTCAGAGAATGCTTGACGAAGATCAGGTATGCGCCGTTTACCGTACAATGGGAAAAAGACTTCTTCCGCTCAAGGAAAACAGTCTTTACGCCATCACCTCCCGGGAAGATTTTCCCGAGCTTTTCGGCGCAAAAGAGGATAAGAACAGAAAGCTTTATAACGGTATGATGAAGTGTCGTTTATATTCGTATTTCGGAGAAAGGCCTCAGAAAAAGTGAGTTTTGCCGCTGACTCTGCGTTTAATTTTCGGGCTTTCCGAAAAAACTAAGCTTAAACAGGTTCTATCGGCGGTTTTTGCACAAAAAACTCAAAATAACATCATGTTTTTTGCTTTTTGCCCTGAAACCGCTATGCAATCGGCAAAGCCGTACCAAATCGCTTAGTTTTCAGATACGCTATAAAATAATTACGAAAAAAGGGTTAGAATAGACTAACTAAATTTCAGACCCGTTTTTTGATATGAAAAGAACGATTTTATCGCAAAAACAAGAGCTGTTTTTTTATTTTTTTCATGGGTCATACCCCGCAAAAGGCTTAAAACCGTTTTGGTTAGCTTGTGTTAACCGTTTGTTTTGATACGTTCGGGAGACTAAACGTCGGTTTTCGGCTGTATTTTATACCAATCCCTTTTAAAACCGGGGATATTACGTCAGTTTAAAAAGGAATTGCATCCCAAACATTATCCAATAGTTTTAAAAGGAATCAGTATTATATACTTCGTTTCAAAAAACACACGGAAAAAATATGAAAACAGGCCGACTGCCGGAATCGTTGTCCGGCAGTTCATCAAATCAGTTAAACAGACCGGTTATCCATTCAAACAGCGCAAATTTAACCTCCACCGGCTGATCCTGCTGTATCCGTTCCGAGGAGCCATCACTCAGGGAACCGTTAAGGCGGCTCTGTATACCGGGTTTACACATAAGGATATCCTGATCGGCGGTAACATATTCCTCAACGGCTCCAAGGCAAAGAGGCGGAAACATCACACACCACCAGTTTTGTCCTTCACCTTCTCCGATAAGTATCCTCAGCGAATCGTAATTTCCCGCCGGCACAACCGTGCTCCCATAGCGGCGGGTAGTAAAGAACACGTTTTCCACCGATGCGGTTATTTTGTAATCAAAGCCGCTGTCATATACAAACTGCTGTGACTTTCGGGCGATCTCGGTCAGGTTTTCTTTTGCCGCCTTCTCCGCCTCACCAGCCGTTTTGCATCCGCTGAAAACCTCGTCCATATCCTCGATCAGATAATCGCGCAAAGCATATTTCAGTTTCTGGTCCTCTTCGCTATCCGAATTTGCCAGTATATGCAGTCTGAACAGCTTTTCCGGCAGTTCCTCACAATCTCTTGCAAATGCCGTAAAGCTGCCCAAAAGTATGGACGCCGCCGCTCCGAATATCATAGATACCGTTAATATATGCTCCCTTAATATCAGCTTCATATGCTTTCCTCCTGAAAATTTATTTTAGCTGATCATATTTTTGGAAAAAAACGGAAAGTTATTCAGCACTCCTCTGTTTTTTACAGATATTGGGGATAAAATAAAAATTTGTGCCATATATTCAAATTGTTTTTCGAAAAATGAAACTTTTTTAAAGAAATCCCTTACTACTTAAGTGTAAGGCAAAGAGCGAGGTGAATTGGCTTGAGCCGAAAAGAAAACGCTTCTCCCGACACCTATTTCAATAGCGTATATGATGAAACCATAAGCTCCTTAACGAGATTCGTCATAAGTAAATGCGGAAATATTCTTGACGCGGAGGATATTCTGCAAAATATCTATGCACGTTTTTATCAGCGTATAATAAAAAAAGGGTATTCGGATATAGAGAGCGCGGAGGCTTTTCTGATCAGCATAGCCAAGTTCGAATGCAAAAGCTATTACACCGGCCTTAAAAAAAGAAGCGTTACGGACAGCTTTTCGGATTACAGCGACGAGCAGATCATTATGATAGAAAACGAAATGTCAAAAACTCAGAAAAATCTTGAGGACGTTTTATGCGACGAGATGCTTGCGCGGGAAATCTTTGAAGATATTGCCAACACCGACGAGCTTACGGGTAAAATATTTTATTTGTATTTTGTGTGCGATATGAAGCTTAACGAAATTTCCGAAGAACTGGGTATGAATCTTTCGGCCGTAAAAAATAAGCTTTATCGTACTATAGAACGGCAAAAGAAAAAATTCAGGATATAAATTTCCGGGAAAGGAGGGAGTTCGTTGAATAAAAAGGATTTCTACCGACAGATCATGGAAAACTATACGATAGACACCGATAAAATAAAGTGTAATGCAAAACGAAAAGCCATGAAGCAGAAGAACGCGGGAAATGTCCGCAGATGGATCACCGGCGCCGGATTCTGCGCCGCCGCAGCCGCAGTTGTCGTCGTTTCGCTTTCCATAATGCCCAAGGGCGGAATAGATATTAGGGAAGAAAATCCCAACGAAGCAATCGAGAGGGTGTACGCAGCGGAATCCAGATATCAAGAGCTTTTGAAAAACGAAAAGCAGACAGATATGTATGTATCCTTCGAAAATAAATTAAGTCTGAACGAGATACTTATAGCCTTCTCGTCCATTGACGACAACAACGAAATCAAGATCTCCCTGCTTTATACTCCGGACGGAAAATGCTATAAAAACAGCGAAAAGGTCAACGATAATATTTTGTTTTTGGGCGCAAAAATCACTGCCCCCATAAATTTCTACAAAGAGCTCAACTCTTTAAAAAGCATTTCTCTGGCGGAATTTGTAGAGGGAAACAAATATAACGACAAAAGCTTTGTTCCTTATATAAGCCATCCCGAATCCACCTCCGCTTCCGTTGTTGACAAGCCGGTGGAAATAGATCTGCCGAATTATACAACCGCAGGAGAAACAAATATACCGACCCAAAGCACTATTGTTACCTCCGAGCCTTCCGAAATCCCGGGCTATGAAACCACTCCATCCGATACCGAACCGGATATCTCAGGAGAACCTATCGAAATTCCCGTTACGGGGGTCAAATCGGCAGAGTTTATAAGCAGCAGCTGTCTTATAGTAACAACCGAGGACAGCGTGCGGCTCTACAGGATCAACGGCGGATCGGTGCAGCTTGACACTACCTTCTACGCTTCAAACGCAAAAATTGCATGGTCAAACAGGAGCGGCACCGTTATGTTTATAACCGCGTGCGACGGCAACGGAAGAAATAAGCTCTTTTATGCCGACGGAAATTCGGAAACCCTGTCCGCTTTGGACGTAAGCTCAATAACATCAGGCGCGGATATCGCGTCGGTGCTTTGCAGCGACGACGGCAGCGTAATATTGATCAAGACAGTAACCACGGATAAATCATATATTTACTATGCTCAGCGCAGCGAAAGCGGCATCGTATTAAACCTTGTCAAGGAATATGGAAGCGCCGTCTCCGTACTGACCTGTTCAAACGGCAGGATCTATACCGCAGTTACCGACGCCTTTGACGCTTCGGTAAAAATAAACTGTATCGATACGACAAACGGGCAGGAAAAGGAAATCGCTTCATTCGGCGGTACCCTTCGCTGCACAAGAAACAAGTATATCGATACGGCGTTCCTGACAGTAACCGATCCGGAAGGAAACGAAAGCTGCAAAATCCTGACACCTCAGGGCAATATTATAGATACCGAAGAAAAAACCGCAGTATTCTCCGACAGCTATAACAACGTTATTATGCTTGGCGACAAGTATTACCGCATAAACAATGATATGCTTACGGAAATCACCGCAGAGGAAGCGGGTGAATTCAAGCTCTCTGCTGAGTCGAACGGATACACCGTCAATATATCCGAGGACGGCACCGCAAGCATCATAAAACAAGATTAAACAATAAGGACAATAACAGAACGTATTTTTATGAAAAACGGAAACCGGCGCTTTGGCTAAAAGCTAAAGCGCCGGTTGATTTTACAGCTTCCGCGAAAAACATCGGATCGGTCGGCGGAATAAAGAGCATCAGCAATATGAGATCTTTCGGTATAATAACTTCAAACCGAGTAAAGCGGAAGATTTTATTTTAATGTTTGGTATATTTTGCGGTTTTATTTTGTAGGTGCTGTAAATTTTGCAGCTTTTCAGCCACCTTGGTTAAAAATGATCAAATTATTGCTCCACCAAGTAACTCTTAAAGAATTTGTGCGCCGAAGGGCTGTGGAAAGACAAGGAAGAAGGCCGCAGGAATATGCGCATATTTCAAGGACTTCCGACGAAGTATTCAGGCAGCCGGGCAAGCAGAAAAATTCAAGAGTTACTTAGGGGAGCAATACATCAAAGGAATATATTGACCCGTTTACGGGCAGCAGTAATCGGGGGATAAAAAGGGCCTGCCGCTTTGGCGGCTGTTTGTGATGGCGATGATAATGCGTATCTTCAGCAACTCCTTAAAGTGCCGAATCTATAGTGATTTTTAGGACGAGAGACCCCCACCGCCGAAGGGGTGATTCAGCGGCGGGGGTCGATTTATTTGTATATATAAGAACTGCGCGAATTGAGCAATAGACGCATAAGATAATGTCATGACAGCGTATTATTATCCTGCGCAAAACCGCGTCCAGTCGATTCGGTATTAAGGCAATACCGCACAATGACCGCCTGACGGCTTTGCGTGCGGCTTGCCTGCATATTTTCCGTCAGCTTACACAAATTCTCCTTGAAATACGTCAGTATTTTTGCGCCCAATTTATGCAAGCTGACGAAAAAATCTGATTGCGCAATTCACACGAAATCATTGTGCGGCGCTGCCTTAAACGATTCGGATACAAAACCGATAGACCCGTTCAATCGCTATATACTCATTCTTAGGTTTTAAAACTTGTTCTTGTTTTCTTGTTCTTGTTTTATAGAATAACCGGAAGCCGGCTGCGTTTTTATTATGTCCGCCTTTATTTCGTAAATAGAATTTTCAGTTTTATTTAGAGCCGCATTTTGTTTTTCCGACAGCATAAGGCGGTAATATAACAAACGGCTGCCCGGGCGGAACGCGGCTCCGAAAAAAACCGCGGCTGCACGCCGATTTCCGAACACAAGGCTTCGGTAAAAGCCTGCACGATATAAAAGCTTTTTATACTTATGCATACCACCGATCAACACTTGCGTCACCCGCCGCCGGAATATTCGCAAGCGGATGCAGGAGCAAATACAGGCCGCCATTTTCCCCTCAGATAATGTACGGTAAACAGAATAAACAAAAGCATGTTATGTCCTATCATACACCCCCAGGCCGAAACAAGACCATACCCCAAAAGCTGTGTGCATACAAAGGTTCCGGCTATCCTCACGCACCACATGCCCAAAACATTAAAGACAAACGGCGCCACGGTTTTCCCGACCCCCTGCAAAATCCCCTCAATCACTATGGGAACTCCGTAGAAGGGTTCGGATACGGCCACCATTCTAAGCACCGTAGTTCCCAATGCTACAACCTCATCATCACGGGAAAACAGTCTCATAAGCTGCGGAGCAAATATAAAAAGAAGCCCTCCCGAAAGTATCATCATCAACACCACCAAGGGAATAATAGAACGGGAAAGATTTTTCAGCCTGAGCTTATCGCCCGCACCCAGTGCGTTGCCCGAAAGTGTGGCGGCAGCCGTCTGGACTCCATAGCCGGGTATGTAAAAAGCGGATTCAACCGTATTTGCAATAGTATGTGCGGCTGTTGCGGTATCCCCTACGGAATTTATCATAGATGCAAAGGCAACATAACCCAGAGACGTAGCAAAGCGTTGAAGCATATTAGGGAGAGCAACCTTAAGGCAAGGCTTGAGCACCTCGGGATCCGGTCTGATGCTCTGGCCTTTCGGAGATATTTCCTTATGCCTCCAGAGCTTATATGTTATGGCTATTCCCCCAAAAGCATATGATACGGCGCTGGCCGCAGCGGCACCCAAAACACCGAAGCCGGCTCCCCAAACGGTATAATCGTTTCCGAACAGACAGATTTCTCTTTCCGGATATATGAGAAGAAAATTAAGTGCAATATTTATAAGATTTACAAAAATACCCACCCGCATAGGAGTTTTTGTATCGCCGGCAGAACGAAGAACCGTTCCGAAAATTATACTCGCCGTCCTGAAAAGCATAGGGGTATATATGATCAGGAAATACCGAGAAGCCATATCCCTTATATCAGTATCCACACGCATCCATACAGGAACAAGGCCGCTAAGGGAGGCGGTCAGCACGGTAAAAAAAATCCCCACGATAAGAACAGCCATGACAGCCTGTCCCGACGCTTTTTTTGCCTTGTTCAGTTCTCCCGCACCCATGAAGCGTGAGATATAGGATAAAAAACCCACCCCTAAAGCAGAAACCGTACTTCCTATCAGCCAGTTTACCGTACTTGTGGCTCCCACCGCGGCGGTCGCCTTTGTACCAAGGGAGCCTACCATAGCCGTATCTATATATTGAACCGCAGTCTGCATAAGCTGCTCCAGCATCGTAGGCCACGCCAAAGCAATTATTGCGGGAAGCATCGCAAAAGCGATCCTTTTTCTTTCTTTTTTCAATCCTGTCTGCTCTCCAATATCTCTTTCAAGGTGCTCAAAAGTTTGTCGATTTCTATAGGTTTACCCAAATGACCGTTCATACCGCATTCAAAAGCAAGGCGCCTATCCTCATCGAAAGCGTTTGCGGTCAGGGCTATGATAGGTATCCCCGACAAAACCGGATCTTTAAGGCGGCGTATTTCCCTTGTGGCTTCAAATCCGTCCATTACAGGCATTTGAAGATCCATAAGAATTATATCATATATGTTTTCCTTATCGGATTTTTTTACCATTTCAACAGCCTTTGACCCGTCCTCCGCCGTATCCACGCAAAATCCGGCTTCCTCAAGAATAGTCTGAGCTATCTCCAGGTTAAGCTCGTTGTCCTCCACCAAAAGAAGCCGCTTTTTCGTAAAAAATTCCTTATCCGCCAGCCACTTGGACCGCGCGTCCTCATCGCAGCCTTTATCATCTACGGAAGAGGCATGCTCCGGGTCTTCGTCATTCTCCTCCCATATCGGGAAGGTAAAGCTTACGGTAAACTGAGTCCCCATGCCTTCTTCGCTTTCAACGGTTACGGTGCCCTTCATAAGATCTACAATATTCTTTGTTATAGCCATACCAAGTCCGGTCCCCTGGGTACCGCTGACGGTAGACGTTCTTTCCCTTTCAAAAGGCTCAAAAATATGGTCTATAAATTCGCGGCTCATACCTATACCGTTGTCGCGAATTTTAAATTCGTATAATTCGTATCCTTCCGATGCTCCGCGTCTTTCCGAAACGCTTATACATATCATTCCGTTTTTCTGGGTAAATTTCAGGGAATTACTTACTATGTTCAACAGTACCTGATTTAATCTTAATCTGTCGCAAATAATCTTATCGTTGACTACGGCCGAGGTGTCGATGGAGAAATCAAGCTCCTTTGAGCTTATATCCGCCTCAACTATACTGCATAATTCGTTCATAATATCGGAAAGAAGACATTTATCCTCTTCGATCTGAAGCTTTCCGCTTTCTATACGGCTCATATCCAGCACATCGTTTATCAGCGATAAAAGATAATTTCCGGACGCCAGGATTTTCGAAATATAATCCTTTAACAGCTCTCTGTCATCTATGTGTGCCTCGGCAAGCGCCGCAAAGCCTATGATAGCGTTCATGGGCGTTCTTATATCGTGAGACATATTATTAAGAAAAACCGTTTTAGCCCGATCCGAATTCTGAGCCTGTTTCAGCGCCTGCTCCAGAAGCTTTCTCTGCTCACGGAATTCCTGCGTGATGCGAACCCTCTCGGTTATATCAACGAACGTTCCCACATATGTAACGGGAGTTCCGTCGCTTCTTCTGGAAAGCCTGCCCTTTGAACGAAACCAACGGTACCCCTTGTCCTTTGTCAAAAGGCGGTACTCGGCATTAAAGGTTTTCCTGCCCGTATAGTCGTAGATGGTATCATAGTATTCCTTAAGAACACCGTCCCTGTCCTCATCGTGAATAAGGCATGACCATGATTCAAGCTCATCGGGAAAATCAGCCTTGCTTTTATATCCCAGCATGAACCGGAAGGTATCGCTCCACAGGACGCCGATCATCTTACCGTTCTCGTCAAATTCCATTGTCCACATACCTGAGCCGAGTATTTCGTGAACAATTCTCAAGGAGGTAGTTTCATGCTCAAGCTGCTCCATAGTCCTGAGCTTTTCTTCCATAAGCATTTTGGCGTTTTCCTCGTCAATCTGCTTATAGTGTTTTGCCGTTGCGTCTTCGACGAATACATAGAATATATCCCCGTAATGACCGGTACGGACAAAATGACCATAATCCTCTATCCAACGGATTTCGCCGTCCTTGCGTACGATACGGTATTCAACATAGTCAAGATCGTCATTTTCGGTTATCTGACTATGTATGCTTTCACATACCCTTTCCAGATCCTGCGGATGAACAAGACCAGAAAAGGTAAAGCCCGTATAGCTTTTAAAATCATCAAGATCATCGCAGCCATACATTTTTATCAAGGATCTGTTGGCATAAATCAGCTTCCCTTCCTCGTCCGCATGATAAATAAAAAAACCTCCCGGCATTCCCGTAGTTATCTGTTCGATAATGGGAAAGGTTTCTTCGCTGAGGTTTAAGGGTGAATCATTTCTTTTGTCTTTCGTATTCATTAAACAGTTCACTCCGTTCCGATAACGGCAGCCGCTCACAGGTATAATTCAAAGCAACGCACCGATTTTTTAAGGCATGATCAATATTATTTAAAAGGTCTGATGAAAGCCGGACAAAGCAAGGGATCTTAAAATCTATTGAGAAAGGTCCGTTTATTTTTTACAGGCATTTTTTCGCAGGAATCCAACCGGGTCAGATGGGGAAAAGGCTTTATCAGTAATTGGCTTCAGCGGAAAAACCTCGGGCGCTCCCGCTCAAACACCTTACCATGCAATGCCTTTCCATCGTAAACCGCATTTTGCCGTAACCCACAGGCATACGACGAAACGCGGGACCTTATCTTACCGCCGAATTGACGATCTGATACAGCCACATAACAAAAGGCAGCGTTATCATGGAAGCGATCGTGGATACGGCAAATATCTCACCCGCATACAAGCTGTCCTTATCGTAGCTTATGGCAAACATAGTACAGATGGTTGCAGCCGGGCATGCGGAAGCCGCCACCGTCAAGCCCATTATCATATCGTCAAAGGGAAACAGCAGGAAAAGCGCTGTCGTAGCCAGAGGTATTATGATAAGCCTTAAGGCGCTTACCCAATATATACGTATTTTTTTCAGAGCCTTCAGAAGGTCAGACTGAGCTATTGCCGCTCCCGCCACAAGCATTCCCAGCGGCGTGGTCATGGAGCCGGCGTAATCCAGCGTTTCCTTTATAAAACCGGGAAGGGTAATGTTCAGAAAGAACAGAAGCGCTCCTACCGCAATGCCGATAAGAGCGGGACTTGAAAGAGCCCTGAGCACTTGTTTTATTCCGGTTTCGCCCTTTATCATTATAACGCCGTGCGTCCAAACCGCTATGTTAAACAATGCATAAAAGGCCGTAAGATAAAAGACGCCTTCTTCGCCGTAAAGACCGTTTATAAGCGGTATGCCCATAAACGCACAGTTGCTGTAAATAGCGGAAAAGCGTTCGATGGACAATCTTCCGTTGTCATCCTTTACAGAATTTTTCCCGCGGCGTATAAAAATATAGCCCATAACCGCGGAAAGCACAAGAGCAATTGCACCCAGAAGAGCCGCATAGCCAAGTCCCCGCAGCCTCTCGCCGTTCAGCTCCTGCTGAAACGAGCTTACCAAAAGCGCCGGCGTAGCTACCTTCAGCGCTATATCGGACAATCCCTTATTTATACCGTTGCTGATAATATGCGTTTTATAGCAGACCGCACCCACAGCAATCAGCAGCGCCATGATCAAAATCCGAAATATAATCTCCATTATCAGTAATCTACCACATCAAGCCAGCTTAACAATACTGCCTTTTCTCTTTCCGACAGATTTTTTTCGTTTAATCCACAGGCTGCCGTCAACGGAAGCCATTCGTAAACGTACTGTCTCTTAATATCCGTCTTACCGCAAAAAAGACTTATGTATCTTTCCGCAAGCTCTGTTGAAATAAGCGTAAGCTTCAAATAGGTTTTTGCCACATCGGCCGTAGCGTTTCCCCTTGCCGCCGCCACCCAGTCCAATACGATTATTTTATCCATTTCGTCTATAATTACATTTTCAGGTCCGAAATTTCCATGGCACAGCTTATTATGCTCGGACATCGACGCAAGTCTTGTTTCAAGCTCGTATTTTTTTATCTCATCGAGATAAGGAGCTTTTTTAATCTCCCTCTCTATTTTATGTTTAAGCTTTTTTATGTCCGAAACGGTATGTGAATGTATGGAAAGCTGGGTATCCGCCAGAAGATCAAGATAGTAATCTTTTTTTGCGGGGTTTTCATCCATCAATTCCAATACGGTTTTTCCTTCAATATATTCGGATAATACCGCAAAACGGTCATCGACCTGCTCCACACCCAATATTTCGGGTACGCGTATCCCTGCCTCCGAAGCCATTACCTGAAGCATCGCTTCGTAGAAAATCTGTGTACGGTCAAAGCTTTTGTCAAAGATCTTATATGCCACTCCGTCCTGCCGCAGCACCTCTATTTTGGACGTATGCGCTACGCTTTCCGCATTTTTTCTAAGCTCCTGATATCTGATCATATTATTTTATATCCTTTCCCCTCTGTCATCCGAAGCACGGCCATTGACCTGACGTCAATTATGCTTCGGAGGTTTTGCAGCCGTCCGCACAACATCTAACACGGTTTCAAGCTTATTCCTCGGCCTTTGTGTTTTTACCTATAAAGAAAGACAAGGCTCCTCCGGCTATCAGAGCCGCCGCGCCTACCGCAGTATGAACGTTAAGGCCGAAGCCCTCGGGAAGTATTGCGTAAAGCGATCCCGCGCACAAGCCCAAAATTGCACTGAACACCATAAGCCTGTATTTTTTAAGCAGCAGACGAATAAGCCTTGCACCCAGAACCAAGCCCAAAAGTATTCCGACCGCAGCGGGTATGAGTACCGCGAAATTAAAGTCTTTGACCGCACTTATCACCGTGGCATACGTACCGAGAAGGACCATTATGAACGAACCGCTTACTCCGGGTATTATCATGGCCACCGCCGCCGCAAATGAGGCAAGAGCTATGGTTATAATAAAAAACGGCGTTATTCTATAGCTGTATTTGGGTTCGAGGGTAAGACCGTCACCGGCGGATAAAGTAAACGAGACTTTTTCACCGGCTTTAAGCTCTCCGCTTCCGTCGGGCACTATAACGGTATCGGGCGCTTTTCCGAAAAGCTTCCCTATGGTGCTTTCCCTCGCTTCTTTTATAACATGACCGCTTATTATGTCCAAGTCAAGATCGCGGGCTTCGCCGTCCCACTCGGGTTCAAGCCACCAGCTTGTTATATCCTGACTGCTGTTGTTCTGAACGGTTACGGTAAGAACCGTTCCGTTGTTATCTCTTGCCGTTATTACGGGAAACGGATCGGCGGATCCTTTTTCCAGCACGGCAAGGCCTACCACGACCCCCAATGCTACCAAAAACGGAACGGCACAAAAGGGACGAAACTTTTCTTTAACGGTTGCGTTGCGGATAATAAGAGGTATGCTCCCCAGTATCAGACCTATGAAAAACATATAGGTTTCCGTAGGGAATTTATCAAACAGAAGCGTGATAACATTAGAAAATCCCACGATACCGAAAGCGGCGCCTATTGCAAAAAAAATAAGGAATCTCAGATTCTTCTTTATCTCTTTAATGTCCAGCGCAAGCGCTCCGCAGACCTTGTCGTAACAGCCGAAGGTTACCAGCATAGTGCCCCCGCTTACGCCGGGAATAATATTGGCTATTCCGAAAACCGCGCCGTATAAAATACCTAAAAGGTTTTTCATAGCCGCTCCTTTCATTTTTTGTTCTATTTATATTCCTTATAGTTCCGGCGGCCGTCAGCGGCATCCGCCGTATTTTGCGTCATTTCGGAGAGTTAAAACGCTTAGCCACCTCAGGCCAGAATGTAAACAGCACCGTTATCAGCATGGCGATCAGAAGGACAAAAACGTTAGGCGCACCGAAGCCAAAGGCAGTATTCAGATACGGCGTGTAGATCAAAACCAGCGATATCAGAAAAAGTATCCCCGTCTGCAGGGTCCCGGAAAAACCTTTTTTCTCCTTGACACAGGCAATGAAGGTCTTTTTTCTTGAGGTAAGAGTAAAGCCGGTCAGAATGGTGCCGAAAGTTGTCATCATAAGGAGCAGGGAACGATGTATCTCCGGCTCGAAATCCAATGTGAACAGATAAAAAAGCGTTACGGACAAGGCCATTGTCCCGCCTAAAATAAGAACCTTAAAAAAGAAATTCGTATTTATAACGCCTCTTCCGATAAAGCCGCTTGAAATAAAGTCGGATTTCAGATCGGCGGTATTTCCCAGGAACATTGAGGCGGCAACAGGGAACAAAACACCCGCCAGAATAGTCGAAACAACAGGAGTAAATATATGCGTGCCTCCGGTCACCGCCGCAACCACCGCAAATACCGCTATAGCTATATGCGCCGAAAGCATAAGTCCCAAAGCACTCTTAACGTTACGGTGTATCTGGCGGCTTTCCTTTACCGCTTCAGCAACAGCCAGGAAATTATCGTCGCTCATAAGCATGTCGCAGCTTTCACATGCGGCCGGGGACGCGTTTCCCGAAACGGATATACCTACGTCCGCCTCCTCAAGAAGCGCAATATCTTCGGTATCCGTTCCCATAACGGCAACTATTTCACCCTGCTTTTTCAGCATCCTTATTATCTGAAGCCGTCTTGCCGGAGTCACGCGGGCGATGATCCCCACCTTCGAAAGATCGGTCAGATCGTCAAGCTCCGCTCCGGTAACGGTCATATCCGAGGGAATCCCTATCTGCCTTCCTATTGCGGCGGCGGCATCCTCGTTATCCCCCGTTATCATTATGACTCTTACTCCGGCTTTAGAACAGGATCTGACGGCATAAGGCACGGTATCTCTCGTAGCGTTTTCCAAAGCGATAAGACCCATATACTCGTATCTGATATCGGAAAGATTTTCGGGAGCGGGAAATCCCTCGGGGAGAGCGGCAAACGCCACGGCCATCACCTGACGCCCCTGTTTTGCGTAGCTTAAACGCTTTTGCTGAATGTAATGAAGTTCATTTGGTTCAACGTTGCATAAAGCAAGTATTTCCTCCGGGCTTCCCTTAATGCAGAGAAGTCTCTGACCGCTTATTATCCAAAGGTTTCCCGCCATTTTGATATTCTCGGAAAACGGATAAACCGCCTCGCGGTCATTTGCGAACAAATCCTTTACATCCGTCCCGTTAAAAGCGGCATAAAGCAGTATGGCTTTCTCCGCAGGCTCGGTGGGAGCAGGCTCGCAGGCGAGCACGCACACGTTGGAAAACAAACGGCTGTTCTCGGCAAAAACATCGGCGACCTCAATATGGTTTTTGGTTATAGTGCCGGATTTCTCCACACAAATGCAGGTTATCGCACTTAAGGCTTCAACCGTTCCAATGTTCTTAACAAGAGCGTGCCTTCGGTTCATGCGCGCCGCTCCGTCCAGATAAAAAAGCTTTATAAGCCTGTCCGCCTGTGCGGGAATAAAACACATCCCCAAAGATAAAACAGGCAGAACGATCTTCGTTATTACACCGCCGTATCCGTCAAGCTCCCCGGCGCCTATAATGCAAAGCAGAGACGACAAGAGCATCACAACACACCCGGCAGCCATAATTATTTTCACGGGTGTCCTATATATCTTTTCGAATCTGGATTTTGACCGGTTTTCCTTGCGCTTTACAGCAGCGTCCTCACCTGTGGCGAATACTCTCGCCACCAAGCTGCCCGATACCACTAACGTGTTTTTGTATATACAGGTGGATTTGGGGAGACTTTTACCGCCGTCAGCCCCGACCTTTTTCATGACGGGCGACGGATCGCCCGTAAAAACAGACTCGTCCATGGTAAGATTATCCATATCCAGCAGGTGAGCGTCGGCGGGAACTCTTTCTCCCCCCTGCAATATTATTATGTCGTCCGGAACAAGATATTCTTTCCGCACCAGTGTTAATTCACCGTTTCTTACCACACGGAACTTCATACCGGAAATGCGCTTTATGGAGGATTCCTTCTCGTACAGCTTAAGCTGAATTATAACGTCCCCCACCGTAAGCATTACGGTCAAAAGAAGCATTACCGCTCCCGGAACATATTGCTCCGATAAAAAAAGCAGTATTACCGAAACAGCCTGAACAAAAAACGCAGGACGGAGGATCGCCTTCCCGAAGCTGTAAGGCGTTTCCTCCTCGGCCGCATCTTCGTTCAAGCCGTACATTAAAAGCCGTTTCTCCGCTTCAGCCGATGTAAGTCCGCCGTATTCGGCTTTAAAATTCAAAATCTGTGACATTATACAATATGTACCTTTCCAAAGAAGCATTGCCGCATACCGTATACGATGCCGTTTCCCGATCGCTGTTCCCAACGCATTTACGGTCGAGCCGCCGTCATAAATCCCATATGCGCTTTGTACTTAAGGCAACACCGCACAATGATCGCGTGTGAATCGTGCAGTCAGATTTTTTGTCAGCTTGCATAAATCCGACTCAGGAATACTGACGTACCATCAAGGAAATTTGTGTAAGATGACGGAAAATATGCAAGCAAGCCGCACGCAAAGCCGTCAGGCGGTCATTGTGCGGTATTGCCTTAAGTCTGAGTTTAATAAAGCAGCGATATGGGTCTATAGGATGTCCGTAAATTCGCAGTTTGCATATTTCCGATAACTGCGGGCGGTTTGTGCGTAAAAACACTATGAATATCACAATATTTCTCCGCTTTTTCCTTGAAGCCGCGTTCAGCAAAAACATACGAAACCGCTTAGTTTTCAGATATGCCTTAATTTAAAACAGAAGCACCGGTGTCACGGCATGGGATACAAATAAAGCTTATGCACAAAAACGGCATGCCTGCCAATATCATATCCCCAATAATACGGCTATACCTTTATATATTATCTCACATTTCAATAAAAAAATCAATAGCGGAACGAGATTTTGATAAATCATAAAGGAATTTTAAAAAACGGGAAAACTAATTATAACGCCGCATTGCATTTTTTGTCGGAAAATGCTATAATCATAAACACGGTGCCGCGGTTATTCGCCGCTTCACCGGAACCGTTTTTTCGAAGCTCCGTGCGGCTGCGCATATACAGCTCTATGCCGCCGTGAAATCAGGTGGGCAAGCGAATTCCTACAATGTAACGAGACGTCGGTAAGATCTTGAACAGGAACGCCTTCGGCATCGGGATCAAATAAAACGTAACATCCGGCAGGAAATTTCATGAAAAAGTGGGCAATGCGCATACCCGACTAAAAACTTTTTGGATTCAATAAACGATCGGCCGAAAAACCGGGAGGTGATGTATTGAGCGGGGAAAAGAAATTCCGCCATGAGTTTAAATACATAATAAACAGCGGCTATTATCATATTCTGAGAGCCAGATTAAAAGCTGCCATGAAACCGGATCCGCACGGAAAAGACGGAGTTTACCGCATATCGAGCCTATACTTTGACGATGCTTTCAGAACCGCTTACAACGATAAGCTTATGGGGCTTGACGTCAGGAAAAAATACCGTATAAGATTCTACAACCTGTCCTCCTCATTTATGCGGCTCGAAGTCAAGGAAAAAAAGGGCGATATGGTCTGTAAAAGATCCGTACCGCTGAGCTTTGAGGAATACAAACACATTCTGTCCGGAAAAAGGGATTTTTTGCACACGGAAAAACCGGCAAATTCGGCGGCGGACGAATTCTACGTTTCGGATAAGCTTACGGCCCTGTCTCCCGCAGTGCTTGTGGATTATGTGAGGGAAGCTTACATATGTCCGGCGGGCAACGTAAGAATAACCTTCGATATGGATCTCAAAACCTCCGCGCATCATGACATACTGGGGGAACGACCGGATTTTTATAACGTGTTCTGCAAAGGGGAGATCATATTGGAAATCAAGTATGACAGCTTTATGCCCATGTATATACAGGAGATGCTGTCAGGCATTCCTCTCAGCAGAGAGTCGGTCTCAAAATTTGTTTTATGCTCGGAAAAAACTTTGGAGGTATCAAAATGCAGCTTTTATCAAGCAATATCTTAGAAGACTTAGGCGCAAGCTTAGACCTGTCAGGTCAGCTCGCCAACCTGTCGCTTCCGCATATTCTGGTATGCATGGCAGCCGCAGCTCTATGCGGCGTTATAATCTATCTTGTATACCGTTTTTTCTACCGCGGCACCGTATACAGCGACAATTTCAACATTCTCCTCATAATGATAACGGTTATCACATCCTTTATCATTATGACAATAAGCGCAAATATCGTGCTGTCATTAGGTATGGTGGGTGCATTGTCCATCGTCCGTTTTCGCTCGGCGGTCAAGGATCCGCTTGATATAGGCTTCTTGTTCTGGGGCATCGCGTCCGGGCTCACATGCGGAGCGGGACTGTATTTTGTCGCATTTGTCGGTACGGTCATCACCGCTGTCGTATATATAATTATCCATTTCTGCAAGAAGGAAAAGAAAAGCTATCTTCTTATACTTCGCTATTCCGCGGAGGCGGAGGAGCAGGTCAATTCGCTTCTGAGCGGTATGAAATACAAGCTTAAAAGCAAGACCCTCACCGATTCCGATACCGAACTTACCATTGAAATCAAGATAGTTAAAAACGATACTTCGGACGCCTCAAGATTCCGGACCGTTCAGGGCGTAACCGGAGTGACTCTCCTCGAATACAGCGGCGAATACATGAACTAAGGCGATACCGCACAATGACCGTCTGACGGCTTTGCGTGCGGCTTGCTTGCATATTTCCCTTTGTCTTGCACAAATTCTACTTAAAATACGTCAGTATTCCTGCGTCGAATATTATGCAAGCTGACATAAAATCTGACTGCGCAATTCACACGCAATCATTGTGCAGTGTTGCCCTAAATCCCATCTCAAATACAAGAAAAGCCGCGTAATTCCGCCAAATATATTGTTTATGGGAAAAAGCAGGGAAAACGGCTTACCCGGTATTTTACCAGCGAAAAAAGTCCGGTTCGCGCTTAATACCTGCAAAGCACGGCTTTTCGGAAAACCCGCAGCTTCCGCAAAAAAATGCTGCCCGAAGAAATTATGTTCGTATGGAGCTTAATAATGACGGGAGCATTGCTTAGCGTTTTTCCTGCGGATCTGACCGAATTTTTTACGTCCGGATATCGGTCAGACTCGGACCGGCTTACACGCGTAACCGGAAAATCGGCTTACAATCGTAATTTTATTGAGTTATCCGGAAGGATAATGTTTTCTCCTTTCATAAACGCGTTTTTGTCGACGGAAAAACCGAGCGCTTTTATGATCTTAACGACTGCCAAAGGTAAATAATGAATAGTCAAGAGGCGCGTGCGCCTCTTGATTTTGTTTAAAGTAACGAAATTTTAAATTTCCGTAAAAAAATAAAGGAAAAACGCAAAAATACGGGTATATATTTATAGACGCAAAAAATAGCATAGGCTGTCGAAAACTTAACGCATGGCATATAAATCGTAAAATGCCGCCAATAGATACAAATCAAACAAAATTCATAAGCGGTTTCTGTTTAGCAAAACATGGCCGCCTCCGCTATATACGATAGCGAATCGAATCCTATCAAAAAATGTTTTTAAAAATTTTCATTTTATGTCCCGGCATAACGGGCATAGTACAGACCGGCTTCAGGCTCTTCGGGGCGGCAGCGCCTTTTGACGGATCGAAAGCATATGTAAAA
Organism: uncultured Ruminiclostridium sp.; assembly: GCA_910579265.1. Classification (GTDB taxonomy): domain Bacteria; phylum Bacillota; class Clostridia; order Oscillospirales; family Ruminococcaceae; genus Ruminiclostridium_E. Next base: position 41,392 of record CAJTTE010000006.1, read on the forward strand.
GTCACCGGAATTTTGCATGAACAGCTTGATTTTTATTTTGTAAAGGTAGTGAATATAATGCTTCCAAGAGAGGTTACAATAAAAAACGAAGAAATACTGCTGTCTGCGTATGCCTGCAAAAGCGCCGATGCGGGAAAAAGGAACAGCGAAGAAGAGCCTTGTTCCGTCCGCACCGAATTTCAGAGGGACAGAGACCGAATCATACACTGCAACTCCTTCCGAAGGCTTAAGCATAAAACCCAGGTCTTTCTGATACCGAAATCCGATCATTACAGGACCAGACTGACCCATACCCTTGAGGTTTCCCAGATCGCAAGAACGATCGCGCGGGCACTCAGGCTAAACGAGGATCTTACCGAGGCCATTGCGCTGGGACACGACCTGGGTCATACGCCCTTCGGACACGATGGTGAAAGAACGTTAAATTCACTCTTTTCCGGCGGTTTTAAACATTTCGAACAAAGCGTAAGAGTGGTCGAAGTAATAGAGCGTGACGGAAAGGGACTTAACCTTACGCCACAGGTAAAAAACGGTATCCTTTGTCATACAAACAAAACCGCAGATACTCTGGAGGGCGTCGTTGTAAAGCTGTCGGACAAGATAGCCTACATAAATCACGATATCGAAGACGCAATCAGGGGCGGCGTGCTTAAGGAATCAGACCTTCCCAAGGAGGCTACGGATATTCTCGGACACGGCAAATCCCAGAGGATCACCACCCTCGTCAATTCGATAATTTCCAACAGTACCGGTATGCCTGAGGTAAAATACGACGACGAAACAAAAAAAGCTCACGATATACTAAGGGAATTCATGTTTGAAAACGTTTATTATGCTCCCGTCACAAATTCGGAAAAGGGAAAGGCCTGTCATGTCGTAGAGCATTTGTATAAATATTACCTTGACAACGTCAGTCAGATGCCGCGGCTTTATACGGACATCGCCCAAAGGGACGGAAAGGAACGCGCCGTTTGCGACTTTATTTCCTGTATGAGCGACGACTATGCGGTGGATCTTTTTAAGGAGCTGTTTATTCCGAAATCGTGGACGTGACAATATAAAATCCCGGTGTTCCCGAATTGATAAAAAACAGAAATGTTTCAAAGGCAAAATGTGCATCCGGTTCCGACAAAAAATTGGTCAAAAACCGCAGGAAAACAAGATCTGCTCTTTACACGGATATTCAATAAAGTTCGCATACCCGACGGGAAGCTTCCGTCATAAAAGACGATACCGTAAACGAAGACACCTGCCGCAAAAAAGAAAGGAGTGTATATAATGGCTTTATCCGAACAGTTTTTAACTCAGATACGCGATTCCAACGAAATAAGCTCCGTTATGTCCTCCTATGTGAATCTTAAAAGAGCCGGACGCGACAGCGTATGCCTGTGTCCCTTCCATTCGGAAAAGACGGCTTCCTGTCATATTTACGGTGATACTCAGAGCTTTTACTGCTTCGGCTGCGGAGCGGGAGGAGACGTTATTACATTTATCCGGCTTATAGAAAGACTCGATTATCTTGAAAGCGTCCGGTTTCTGGCTCAGCGCGCAGGAATACCTATGCCGGAGGACAGCTTTGACCGGGGCGCTCAGATGCGCCAGAGGCTGCTTGAAATAAACCGTGAAGCCGCCCGCTTCTTTCGCGACATCCTTATTTCAGATAAGGGCATTGAAGGACGGAAATATTTATACGGACGCGGCCTAACGGATAACACCATAAGAAAATACGGTCTGGGATACGCACCGGAAAGCTGGGATACTTTAAAAAAGCATATGCTGTCCAAAGGATTTGACGAAGGCGAGCTGACTGACGCCGCACTTTTATCAAAAAATCAAAAGGGACATACCTACGATAAATTCAGACACAGGGTCATGTTTCCGATAATCGACAGAAGAGGAAATATAATAGCCTTTGGCGGCCGCGCCCTTGACGCGGACGCCCCCGCAAAGTATCTTAACAGCGACGAAACTCCGGTTTTTCACAAAAGGAGCAGCCTTTTCAGCCTCAATTTCGCAAAAAACACAAAAGAAAAATTTCTGATCCTTTGCGAGGGCTATATGGATGTAATAAGCCTTAACCAGGCAGGCTTCGATAATGCGGTAGCCACCCTCGGTACCGCTATCACGCCCGAACAGGCGCGGCTGATGCATCAGTACTGCGAGCAGGTGGTAATCAGCTATGACAGCGACGGCGCAGGACAAAAGGCAACCATGAAAGCGATAAATCTTCTGGCAGAAGCCGGGATAGAAGCCAAGGTGTTACAGATGACGGGAGCAAAGGATCCTGACGAATATGTAAAAAAATACGGTGCGGACGGATTCAGAATGCTTCTTCAACAATCCGGCGGTGCTATCAGCTTCGAGCTACGCAAGCTAACGTCAGGGCTCGATATGGATTCACCGGAAGGAAAAGCCTCCTATCTGAAAAAGGCGATAAATCTGCTGGCGGACGTTGACAACAGGATAGACCGGATGGTATACATAAGCGATACGGCAAAGCTGTGCGGAATGACTTCGGGTGAAATCGACAAGGCGGTTGAGGAACGGCGCAGATATCGCAGCAGCAATGCAAAAAAGGAAGAGAAAAAAAACCTTATAAACCCGCCGCGCCGTCAGGAAGGTACAAACGGCGCGGCATCCGCCCACACTGCCCGCCAAAAAGCCGAAAGGGGAGTTATAGCTTTTATGCTCCATTCTCCGGATCTTCTGCCCAAAATAGAAGCGGAGCTTCTCGGCGAGGATTTTACGGAGGGATTCTATCGAAATTTATACAATTGCATTGCCCAAAGGATAAAAAACGGCGGTTCTCTTGAGCTGTCGTCGTTAGGAGACGAATTTTCGGCGCAGGAAATGGGTAAAATAACGGGTATAATTCAAGAAAACAACCTTCTTCCATATCAGAAGGAAAGGCTTCGGGAATATATAGGAGTACTGATAAAAAGCCGGGACAGATACGGAGGAAAAAAGCCTCAGGAAATGTCCGACGATGAATTAAGACAAGAGATGGAAAAGCTCCGCACGGAAAAAATGAAAATCCGGAATTAAAATTCAAATATATTATGGGAAAATCAAATTTCAAAAAGCAAAGGAACTGTTAAAAAATGACGGAAAACGGAAAAAATCTAATAACCGATCTTCTGGAAAGAGGAAAAAAGGAAGGAAAGCTTACCACAAAGGAAATAAACGACGTACTGGAAGATATGAATTTCGACGTGGAGCAAATCAACAGGCTTTATGACGATTTCGAAAGCAATAATATCGAAATAGTAGACGATTTTATTTCCGATGAGGACCTGGATACGGCTCTCGACTTTACGGGCGAGGATGATCTCGATCTGGCCCTTTCCACCGAGGGGATAACCATCGATGATCCGGTAAAGATATATCTGAAGGAAATAGGCCGAGTCCCTCTTCTGAGCGCGGAGGAAGAGATCGAACTCGCTATGCGGAAAAGCCAGGGAGATCAGTTTGCACGGAAAAGACTTTCGGAGGCAAATCTGCGTCTTGTGGTAAGTATTGCCAAAAGGTATGTGGGACGCGGCATGCAGTTTCTGGATCTTATTCAGGAAGGCAACATGGGACTTATAAAGGCGGTGGAGAAATTTGATTACCGTAAGGGATATAAGTTTTCAACTTATGCAACATGGTGGATAAGACAGGCCATTACGAGAGCCATTGCGGATCAGGCCAGAACCATCCGTATTCCGGTTCATATGGTCGAAACCATAACAAAGGTAAAAAAAGTATCAAGTCAGCTTCTGCACAAGAACGGGCATGAGCCCAGCGTTGAAGAAATCGCCAACGAACTCAATATGCCCATAGACAGAGTAAGAGAAATAATCAGAATAAGTCAGGATCCCGTTTCCTTGGAAACCCCTATCGGCGAGGAGGAGGACAGTCATCTCGGAGACTTTATACCGGATGAGCTTGCGCCGGCGCCTGCCGAAGTGGCATCGCTTTCGCTGCTTAAGGAACAGCTTGACGAGGTTCTGGGCACTCTCACGGACAGGGAAGAAAAAGTGCTTCGGTTAAGGTTCGGATTACAGGACGGACGTCCCCGCACCCTGGAAGAAGTCGGACAGCGGTTCCAGGTTACGAGAGAACGCATACGTCAGATAGAAGCAAAGGCGCTTAGAAAGCTTCGTCATCCGTCGAGAAGCAAAAAATTAAAGGACTTTTTAGACTGATTTATTTCCAATTCAAGAAAGTTTAAGAGTCTTTATACATAGAATCGGAAAGGAAAGTATATGCACATAACTCTCGAAACGGATTATGCAATAAGAATAGTGGACACTTTAGCCAAAGAGGCAGCCAAGGAGCAAAGCAATTTCAGGAGATGCATCGACGCCGGAGCCATATCCGAAAAAACGGAAGTGCCCTTAAGGTTTGCTCTCAAGATACTTCGTAAGCTTGTGGGCGGAGGAATCGTCAAAAGCTACAAGGGCGTTTACGGTGGATACCGTCTTATAGCCGAGCTCGATAAGCTCTCCCTGTATGACGTTATGGAACTGGTGGAAGGCGAATACAGATTCAGCCGATGTCTATCAAAGGACTACAGTTGCAGATGCAGCTCAGACGGCTTGCCCTGTAATTACCAGAAGGTGTTCGGAGAAGTTACGGAAATGGTTAAGGAGCATCTTAAGAAACAGACTTTTGATAAACTGGTCAAATTCGACGATAAAAGCGGGAAAAAGTAGACGCATCTCCTTTATGCCGTTTCCCGGCTCCATTATAAAACGGCTCCGCCGACGCGCCGGCCGAATAAACAACCGCATGGATGCGGCCATGCTTTTTATTTAGGACAACACCCCACAATGATTGCGTGTGAATGCGCAGTCAGATATTTCGTCAGCTTGCATAAATTCGAGGCAGGAATACTGACGTATTTCAGGGAGAATTTGTGTAAGCTGACGGAAAATATGCAAGCAAGCCGCACACAAAGCCGTCAGGCGGTCATTGTGCGGTGCTGCCTTAGGACATATCTGAAAAATAAGCATTTTGTATGATTTCGCCGAAGGAGTGGCGATTTCATGAAAAAGCGGAGATATATGGTAATTGTCCGTAAAATTTTTACGCAGAAAGCGCTCGCAATTAGGGCGGATCTGAAAACAAAACAAATTTGTACAATTACGCGCTGAAGTGCGGCGGTTTAAGGAAAAAACGTAAAAACACCATGTTATTTCATGGTTGTCTCTTTGGAATAACTATCGGAATTTATTGACGCGGAAAGGGTCCGCAGTTAGTAAAAATCGTGCAATTTGCGGGTTTTCAGACAGCCCGCAGCTGACTTGTGCAAAACGCGGCTTTTCAGAAAGCTCATATTTCCCTTGAAAGGAACGTAAATCAAATGGATATTGAACAGATACTGAAAAAATCGGGTAAAAAATCCGAACAGCAGGGAGACAGGATTTTTGCTTTAGATATAGGTACGCGCACCGTTGTGGGAATAATAGGCGAAAGAGACGCAGACAAATTCCGGATTATGGAATGTGTCGTGGTGCCTCATTCCCGGCGCGCCATGGTAGACGGTCAGATAGAAGATATAAAGCAGGTCGCCAAAATAGTAGGTCAGGTCAAATCACAGCTTGAACAAAAAGCGGGCTTTACTCTTCAGAGAGCCTGCATAGCCGCCGCAGGGCGCGCATTAAAAACCGTAAACGTTTCAAAGGACTTCGACGTTTCCGAAAGTGAAATCATCACCGAGGAAATGGTAGCTTCCATGGAGATGGAAACCATTTCCGCGGCGCAGTCAGAGCTGGACAGACTTACCGAAAAAGACGGTACTCTTTTCTACTGCGTAGGTCATAATGTGGTCAACTACCGCCTTGACAATTATAAAATGATCTCCGTGGCGGGGCATAAGGGGCAGCATATAGAAATAGATATGGTTGTTGCTTTTTTACCGGGGATAGTCGTTGAAGGCCTTTATTCGGTAATGGAGCTCAACGGTCTGGAAGTCCAGAGTCTTACGCTCGAGCCTATTGCGGCAATGAACGTTATTATTCCCACGGAAATAAGACTTATAAATATTGCCCTTGTGGATATCGGAGCAGGAACTTCGGATATCGCCATCTCAAAAGACGGCTCCATCATTGCCTACGCCATGGCAACGGTTGCCGGCGACGAGATCACCGAAGAAATAATCAAAACCTTCTTAGTAGACTTTTCGGCTGCCGAGCAAATGAAATATGACGCCGATGATAATGAAAAAATTACATATAAAGATATTTTCGGAATTGCTCATACTATTTCTCAGGAGGAGTTTATAGAAAGCATACTGCCAAGTATGGACAATCTCGCTTCAACTATTTGCAATACCATTTTAAAAATCAACGACGGTTCGCCTCAGGCAGTTTTCCTTGTAGGCGGAGGAAGTCTTATAAAGGGACTTACCACTCTTGTGGCGGATAAGCTTGACATAGACGAGGACCGGGTCGCCGTGGGAGGAAGCGAGTTTGTCAGGAACGTAGAAATGAACGGCTTTAAAATGGGAGCGGAATATATCACGCCAATAGGGATAGGCGTGACCGCTCTTGATGATAAAGGATATGATTTTTCCGTTATCACCGTTAATGATAAAAAAATAAGGGTTTTCGACACCAAAAAGCTGACGGTATTCCAGCTTTTATCCCTTTCGGGATTCAAGGCTTCGGAAATAATGGGACATTCGGGTCAAGGGCTCACCTTCACCCTTAACGGAAACCGTATATTCCGAAAAGGCACTATGATGACCGCCGCCGAGGTTATGGTAAACGGAAAAAATGCGGGACTTACCACTATTGTGACCCAAGGCGACAATGTAAAGCTCACGCCTGCTAAAAACGGACAAAATGCGCGTTCCACGCTTCAGCAGGAAATTGATTACAAAAAATACAATTCCGGTCATGTCACCTTCGGCGGGAAAAAATACAAATTCGGCCTTCAGGTGGCGGTAAACGGCACATTCAAAACTCCCGACTATGAAATACAGCCTCTTGACGATATAATTACGGGTGGCATACTAACCTTAGGCGACCTGCTTGACTCCATAGGTATAGAATATACCGAAGGATTTGCCATAAACGGAAATCTGGCAGCTCAAAGCGAACTTCTTCACGACGGAGATGTTATAACCATAAAAATGATCCCGTCCCTCATCGAAAAAGGCGGACCCGATTTCAATACTCCCACGGAAAACGTCAATAACATATCGGCGTCCTCCGCAGGTTTCGGTGCGGACCCGGTTTCTCAGAAGGAGCAGCCGCCGGTTTACGCAAATCAAGCCGGACAAGCTGTGGCTTATTCCGGGTCTTACGAAGAGGAACAGCCTGCTCAACAGATAAGATCGTCCGCACAAGCAATTCAAACGGATGTTGTCAAAACGCCAACCCTTGCGGAAACGGCCGGCATGACCCGGGATGAAAGGATACAGGCCGCAGAGGATACCGTCCCCGCCCTGACTCTTAATCTTAACGGAAAACCTATAACTCTTCCCGAAAAAACAGACGGTGAGCCACATACCTTTATTGAACTGATGAGCTATGTGGATATAGACACCAAAAATCCAATGGGAAGCAATGTGGAGCTTACCCTTAACGGTACGGAAATAAGCTTCGGCGAAGAGCTTCATGAAGGTGATCATGCAATTGTACGCTGGAAAAAATAACCTTGGAAATAACGATAAATATTACATTTTAAGTTGACTGTCCGTATCATTACGGCTTATGGATTCAATACGCACTCCTCAAGGAGGAAAGGAATTATCACAATATATGAAAAAAGCTTTCAGAGCCGCGGCGGTATTCCTCGTACTGTCAATGCTGACAGGCTGTACGGAAATTGCCTATAACACACCGTCCGTATCCGAAGACACCTCAGGCATCGTTTCTTCGCCGCCGCTTCAAACCCAAAAACCCGACCCTTCCATTCCGGATAAATATCAGGAAAAGGAAGTCAATATAAATACTCAGGATTATTCCGAAGAGTTTCAGCTTGAAAGTGTGTGTGACAACACCTGTCATACCTATCTTATGGGTTACACGGGAGAAGGGTATATACAGATCGACACTCACGAATATGCGACCTTCAGGGTTCATGTGCCGTCAACCCAGTATTACAAGCTCACAATATATATGTGCGCCTTTGATACCGGCGTCGATGTCATTATAGGAGGCAATAAGACTACTGCCGCTCAGGGAGATTACGAAACCTTTGACGGTGTTTCCAAGGGAATAATTTATGAAAAAGACATAACAATGTTTACCCCCTTTTCCATAGACGGCATTTACCTAAAAAAAGGAGATAACGTCATTACTCTTCAATCCGTTTCCGGAATGGCATATATGGATAAGGTGACGTTAGAAAACGGAAGAAGCGTGAGCAGCGGATTTTACTCAATGAGCAATTCGCCCATAAATCCGAATGCCGATATAAATACGGTTAAAACCCTTAATTTCTTTTCGGAAATATACGGCAAAAAAACACTTACCGGCCAGAGAGTAACATCGGGGACCGATGCCGAGCTGGCGGCAATATATGAGCTTACCGGCAGGCTTCCGGCAATACGTATAGGAGACCTTTCATGCGCCCAGGAGAGAAGCCCGTCATATGACGAAAACAAAACGGATATCGAACTGGCAAAAAAATGGGCAAAGCGCGGCGGTATCGTAAGCTACGGCTGGACATGGTATTCACCCTCCGACAAAAGTCATTATTTATCCTCCATGTCCGATTTTAATTTCGAAAAAGTATATACCGATACGGATATTTCCGAAGCGTCCATCGATACGATAGAAAAGCTATATGGAAACGGCGAGATATCAAAGGAATGCTTCCGCCTTATACAGGATATGGAGGAAATGGCGAAGGTACTGAAGGATTTGCAGGATGAAAACGTTACCGTACTTTTTTCTCCTCTTCCGGACGGGGGTAAAGGCGGATATTGGTGGAGCGACAGCAGCAAAAGCTATAAATGGCTATGGAAGACCATGGTAAAACGATTTAACGATCTTTACGGACTTACCAATATAATCTGGGTATGGAACGGAGGAGGAGAGGACTTTTATCCCGGAGACGAATATGTGGATATAGTCGGAGAAAATGTTTACAATACCACCGGAGACAGCGGCAATGCCCGATTTATGGGTACGATATATTATAAATCCTCAAGAGCAACGGCAATGACCGATTGTCTACAGATCCCCGATCCGGATATACTTGCGCAGGACAACGCAAGGTGGTTATGGTTTGCATTAAGCGGCGGAGACTGCCTTATAAATGAAAACGGAAAACTAACGGGCAGGTACAGCTCCGACACGCTTCTGGAAAAGGCTTACAATCACGAAAGCTTCCTTACCTTAGACGAGATCAGCGGCAGGTTCGTTTAAAGCATTTCCCCGCGCGGATATGATCCTGAGTCAATAATGCGGCAAAGCTATAGACCGCAAAATCATAGCTGCTCAGATTTTATGAAAACCGCCGTTTGATCAGGAAAATACAAAATGCCGGATCTTATCAATTACCGGTTGACCGTATAAAGAGTTTTTCGTTTTCCGCTTGCCGTGATCAGCAAGATTATGCCCTAAGCAACAGAGCGGAACGGTTCTCCCGGGAAGGCAGACATCAAAATAAAGCCTTCCTTCATACCTTGTTTTAGGGTGTTATATCAAAAGAAAAGTGATCAAATAGAACGCTTCCATAAAACCCCAAAGCATCTTAAACATCAAAATAAATTTTTCCGCTTTTCTCGGTATGAGGTTATTATTTATTGAAGGTTGTCGTATTTCTGAAATTTTTTCTGCCTACTGAGCCGGCTGTTTGCGCTTAAGCTGCAAAAAAGAATCGCTTTACAATAATGCAAAGCGATTCTTTTATTTATTGCTCCCCCAAGTAACTCTTGAATTATTCTGCTTGCCCGGCTGCCTAAATACTTCGTCATAAGCCCTTGAAATATGCGCATATTCCTGCGGTCTTCTTCCTTGTCTTTCCACAGCCCTTCGGCGCACAAATTCTTCAAGTGTTACTTGGCGGAGCAATAATATAAACAACGATAAATGCCAAAAGTAAATACAGTTTAATAAGCAAATAAAAATGCTCCCGTAATTTAAGACAGTACCTTATTAAAGAGACCGCTCCTTTAATCCTCACCTTTGAAAAAAACTGCGTTACCGGATAGGAATATGCCGGGCTTTTATGCTATTATGAGCCAAAGCTGCAACTATATATTGAAAAATTAATCCGCAACGTCAAAGGCTATATTAAACAGGCAATAAATATCCTTCAGGCATTCGTATTAGCCATACACGACATGACGAAAGCTTTCCGGGGTTTATGACAGCGCTTAGGCTGTCTCAATCCTCAAAGGAAATATTCTCAACGGGTATATCGAATTCCTCAAGGAATTTTTCAAGAAGCGCGGCATACTCCCCGCTGTCAGGGTTCTCTCTGTGCGCCTTTGCCAGGTCAATATAGGCCTGACTATTCTTATAAGGAACGCTGTACTTAGTGTTGAACGCCTTAAGCATGACCTTGTATTCGCGGCTGTCGGGAGCCTTTTCGTACATTTCCACAAGATCGAGATAATCCTGCGTTTGCATGTAATAAGGCGTATCCGGCTCGACTATGTTCTGCTCCTGAACATATCTGCAAAGCATATACACAACCGCTGTATCTATTATAAGAACGACGGCGGCTACGGCAATTATCAGTCCCTTTAAGATCTCCCATACTTTATTAAATGTGCTTGTGATTCTTTTTACGTTATCCTCTTTCGGTAAAGCTTCGGTTGTATTCATCTATATTGCCTCCGTTTCAATCAACACTGCCCTATTGTATATGTAAAAGGGAATATTCCCGTAGAACCGTCATGGTAAAATTCAAGACAAATTTTTGTAATAAGCTGCGAGGAGCTTGACGTAAACAAAATATTGCTGGGAGCAATTTCCATAATGAAGGTAAGCGTTTTAACTTCCGAATACCACATATTTTTTGCGGAATTAAAATAATGGATATTGACTTTATATGTGTTTATTCCCCATAGATATGCGGTAGTGAATTTATAACCGTTATCAGGGTTTCCTTTAATAATAGGCGTACAGTCGTCCGACCTCGAAGCGTTAACGGTATCACTGTAAGCGGAACCGTTAGAAATATCCACAACACGCCCATTCTGCCAATTGGTAGTATAAAGGCAACGCCGCATAATGACCGCCTGACGGCTTTGCGTGCGGCTTGCTTGCATATTTTCCGTCATCTTACACAAATTCTCCTTGAAATACGTCAGTATTCCTGCGTCGAATTTATGCAAGCTGACGAAATATCTGACTGCGCAATTCACACGCAATCATTGTGCGGTGTTGCCTAAAGGCTTATGTTTGAACCATCATATTCAGCAGCACCCTCGTCAAGGTCAATAACAAGACAGGTTTCGCCGTCTATTTCGGTATAGTGCCGACCGTCACGTACATAACATTCATACCCGCCTATCATAACATGATACTTTTCCTCGGCTTCGCAGGCGTATGCGCTGACAAACATCGAAAATGCAGTTGCCGATGCAATAAGTGATGCCGTAATTTTTCCTGTGATCGTTTTCTTTTTTCTCCATAAAGTCAATTATATAACGCCGCTATTGTTTTATGGCGTTAAGTGCCCCATTACTTTTCCCCGCTTGTCTTTTGTACAAAAAGAATTCGGATGGAAAATCTACCCTTTTATATATAATATAACTATTGTTTAATAATGTCAAGTATTCCTACAAAATTTTTTCTTGTCTTTTGTACAAAAAAGTTCAGACGAAAAATCTGAACCTTGAATAACAATATATATATTGTCGTTTATTTTTTTAGCTTTTTATATAGCTTTTCGTTTGTCAAACGCCGCATTTGCATATAACACAACAAAATACGGAAGAGCTTTTCTCCGTGGTAATAAAAAGGTTTACGTCCTGAATCCTTCGGCTGCGTTGGAGAAATCGTTTATGTTATAATAAATGCAAATGACTTTTTTAACCGGCTTTTATAAAAGGTCATATTTGATCAAAGTCGGTGCGGCACAATCAGTAAACGCGGATTTTTTTGACATTAATCGAAAAATTTAAGGCAACACCGCACAATGATCGGGTGTGAATTGCGCAGTCAGATTTTTCGTCAGCTTGCATAAATTCGACGCAGGAATACTGACGTATTTCAAGAAGAATTTGTGTAAGATGACGGAAAAAATGCAAGCAAGCCGCACGCAAAGCCGTCAGGCGGTCATTGTGCGGTATTGCCTTAAGTATATTATGAAACACCCGATCAAAAAGAGCTGCCGTAAAACATTACGGCAGCCCGGATAAGCGGCAAAGCTGCCGCAAGGCTCAGCCGCCCGTAGGGACGGCAATGATTTTGATAATCATGTTTTTTCAGGCTACGGATACTTATCTTCAATAACAACACGTTTTTCCGGAGTATTATTGACGATAAAAAATCTTATATAAAAGGTGTCCTATCCGCCGATCACTCTGTCAGCACCCATAGGAAGACGCGTATCCACCTTCCATCGCCCTCCTTCATATGCAACGGTTATCGGAAGGCGATAGCTTACGTTTCCGTCCGACCAATCCACCATGGAGGTAACATCATATACGCTTAAAGAACGGTTTTCATAATTATCCAGCGAAAACTCTCCCATACCGGGCAGAACGGAACCGCTTATTATAAACAGCTTTCCGTCCTTTTCGACATAAGTCCGGTTTATATAAAGACTAATATAACTGTCGGCTATTTCCGACGTGAAGTTATCACGTATGAAGCCGCGCATTTCTTCAACCGTCATGAACGCTTCGACCTCAAGGCCGTTATAAAAACCATGACCATACATATCGTTTTCTATCGTAACAAGCTGTGAATTCCAATCTCCTGCGCTATCCTTCACAGGCGCTGCGTTACCGAAAATTTTATCAAGGGTATCGCGGTTATCTATCAGAAGTCCGGTAAACACAGCTATTTCTCCCGTTACCTTTTCGTCGGTATAATCACGAATAACCCAGCCCCGCACTCCGTTTACCATACTGTAGCGGCGCCATATATAATCTTCGCCCCTTTTGCCCAAAGCGACCAGCTCGGCTTGCGGATCATCAAGCTTCGCGATTACAACCGAGTCTGTCTCAATAACGGCGACATTGCTTACATCTTCGTATTTAAGCATTATACCGTCTTCCGTTTCCTTAACAAGACCGGAAAGCATGTCCTCTATCTCTCTGCCATAATGATCTTCCCAAAAGGTATACTTTATACCGTCATACATTTTTTCGGTAAGACCGTCAATATTCCGGGCGTAATCGGAAGAAATCATCCGGTAACCGTTTATCTCGTCTCCGCTTAAAGGTATCAGCGTAGATTTTCCGTACAAAATGCTCTGAGCCGTCTCGGCGGATTTTATTATTTTTTTAAACTCGGAAAGCGCAGAAGGATCATCTACCTTTGCGGAGGGATATGGAGGGGGAAATCCTTCAGGCTTATCCAAGGGAAGCCCGCCTTCGGGTACCGAAGTATCTTCGGGAGACGTGGAGCGAAGCGCAGTATCCTCCGGCTGATTTTCCACCGCACTTATACGGTTAGTTGTAATATCCGCCGAAGGCTCCCGGGACGTATCAGAAATTTCGCTATTATTCTGTCCTCCGTTATCCGAACAGCCCGTAAAAAATAATGCAGCCGTAATAACTACGGAAAGGATTTTCTTTTTTTTCATAAATCTATATAAATCCGCATTATGTCAAGATCAAACGATGAAATGCGGAAATTCCTTTCAAAGAATATCGTTACGGGTCTATTTTACATTATGCCCGCGCTAATACTATTATAAATACTTTTATACGATTTTTCAATATGTGATTTATGAAAATTATGTTAAATTATCGGAGCGGAGATCCTAAAATGTGCTTTTTCAAAAAACATATCCGTTCCCGATACAATGTCCGGCAATCACTTTAATATAATAATTTCGGTTTTCACACAAAAGCAGAAAAAGGATGTGTTTTTATCACCGCCTTTTAACCGGTCTGTTTTGACGTTAATGTGACCGTTATAAGCTGCGGACAGTTGTTTATCCTCGGAAAATATACGCTGTTGCCCAAGCCTCGGCTCACAATCATTTTTGTAACTCCTTTACGATATACGCCTTCGGTATATTGAGGCAGCAGCCCTTGATCAACGGCAATTACCCCTCTTTTTGATACCGGAAGCCTTATCTGACCTCCGTGTGCATGTCCTGTCAGCACCAGATCCATTTTGTGATCCGAATATAGATTCAAAAGCTCCGGCCGGTGCGACAAAAGAACCGTATAATTTTCATTTTCCAGAAGACTCAGATTTTTATCGGCAATATCCACTACGCTGCCGTTTGGTTCAAAATCATATTTTTTTCGTTTGCCTTCATTTACGCCGGATCTTTTCTTTGCCCCAACATAAGCGCCGCCGTCAAGCACCTTAGCGGCATATCCGTAAAGCACCGGCTTTACTCTCGAATACAGATTCATCAGCCTGTCGGAGGCGGTTCTCCTTTTGTTCCAACGGTCAAGATCCGGATCGGCCAGTCCGGCTATGTTTATAGCCTTACCGTTTCTGTAAATCACAGCCGATCCATTATCCAGCACCTTGACGCCGTACCTAAGAAGCAAAGGCTTTATTTTGTCGTTATAAAGACCCGTCCAGGCTTCATGATTGCCGCTGACATAATAGCATTTGGCGATCTTCACCGCCTCCCTGATAAAATCAAAAGCGTTGCTCATCTTAGGGCCGTCAATCATGTCTCCGGTGATAACAATGATATCCGGAGCTTCATTGCGTATTTTTGATATTAGTCTTTTCTGTTTTTTTCCGAAAGCTTCATTGTGCAAATCCGATACCTGAAGTATTTTAAAACCCGCAAACTCCCGGGCGAGCTTTTCCTCAGATACTTCATACGACTTGACCTCAATGCGCATATTATCCCAGATAAGCCACCCGAAAGCCAATGCCGCCCCTAAAGCAGACGCAATATATTTAACTTTTTTCATTAACCAGCAACCCCCGGAAATTTAAAAAATAAAAAACGTTCCCTTTTCGGAGAAAACAATACTATCATTGTCAACAAACCGCGGTATATCCGTTCAATCGATTATTTCGGGATAGGAATGACATTTTTCATTATTATATTGCTCCTCCAATTAACTCTTGAATTATTCTGCTTGCCCGGCTGCCTAAATACTTTGTCAGAAGCCCTTGAAATATGCTCATATTCCTGCGGTCTTCTTCCTGGTCTTTCCACAGCCCTTAGGCGCACAAATCCTTCAAGAGTTACTTGGCGGAGCAATAAGACTATTTTAATCGTCAAATCTTTTCGCGACGTTTTTAGAGCCCGTTTAGTATCCGGAAGTATGCAGACCTCGCGGCAGGTTAAAGCAAGATGCATCCTGAGATATGCTAAACAGGCTCTTAATGATAATTATTTTTCCGCATAGACTACGCCGGTTTTTTTCCGTTAAAAGTTCCCGTTCCCCCGGAATAAAATATCCGAAAATACAAACTAACGAGAACTTTTAGAAAATCGGCCATTCTTCCCACAGATATGAATAAAAACGGGAATCATAGGATCCCGTTTTTGTCAATAAGTCCTCGAACTTTTTTCCGCGCCTTTTTTACTCGGAACGTCTTTAAAAAACATTAAATAAAAACTTACGGCAAACGGGGAACCTTCCGAAACAAGCTTTTTCGTATATTAGAAATAAACCAAGCATCTTCTCTTCAACAAAAGCTTTTATATTTTCCGTATTTATTCGGTCATAAGGATCTTCTATCTTTATCGGTTATGACGGTGTGCAAGGTCTTATGCCGCGAAAACATTTACTTTATATTATAATTCAGCCGCAGAGTTTATCAGCCGCCCGCTGCCGGTAGTGTGAAATCGGCATTGTCAAATCATTCATTAATAATGGGATTATTTTGTTGCCGACTAACAATTTTTTGCAAGTCTGCTCAGCTCATCCTTGCTGAAATAATATTTCTTTCCGCAAAAATGACAGCATATCTCAGCATCTCCCTCAGATTCCTCCGCCAATTCAACAAGCTCCTTTTTGCCCAAACTTATCAGCATTCGTTCGGTTCTTTCCCGACTGCATCTGCATTTATAGCCGCAGTCCCAGCTGTCCAATATTTCACCGTTTAAGCCCTCCAAGCCCATAAGTGCTATTTCTTCAGGGGTTTTCCCTTCGGTAAGCATCTGAGTTACACTCTGCATTTTTTCAATATTTTTTTCTATGAAATCTATAGCTCCTTCGTTTATAGGCGGAACAAGCTGTATAATATATCCTCCCGCGGCTTTAACGCTGCGGTCTCTGTCAATAAGGACGCCTAAGGCGCATACGGTAGGTATCTGTTCGCTTATCGCATAATATCCGGTTATATCCTCGGCTATCTCCCCCGATACAATAGGCGATTGCGTAGCATAAGGCTCCTTTAGTCCAAGATCCCTTATTACCGCAAGAAAGCCGTCGCTGCCCACAAAGCCTCCCACATCAAGCTTGCCGTTTTCCTTAAGAGGAAGATCGGCGCCGGGATTATCACAGCAGCAGCGCACGTTTCCCATATAATCGGAAACACATACGATACTTCCTCCCACACCGCCGCCGTTTATTCTCAAAGTAAGGGCGTCATCCTCGCCTTTCATAAGCGCACCCATAAGCGCTCCCGCAGCACAAAGCCTTCCCATGGCAGCGGTAGCCACAGGAGAAGGTTTGTGTATTCTTACTATCTCGTTACCGATATCCGCAGCGTCCACAGCGCTGCAAAGCACGCTGCCGTCAGCGGACAGCGCTCTTACAAGCTTTCCCATAAAAAGCTTCCTTTCTTTTATTTTAAAGCATTTATAAGGTACTTTTCACTATGAGGGTTAAGATCCTTACCGGTCAAAAAGCCGCTTATTTCCACATTGACAAATCCGCTTTTTTTGAGCATTTCCATTACTTGTGAAGGCTCCGGAGCTATTTCGCTCAGCGAGTCCTCAAAGCGTTCATATAAGCCGTCGCCGGTTTCTCTGAAAAAATCCAGATACATATCCACCCTATGCAGGGGATCATTTATATCAAGCTCGTTCTGCCAACTGCAAAAGAGTCCGTCATAATCAAATATAAACGCATTGTCGGCTAAAACATTCAAGTGTTTATAGGGGGTATTCAGATCAGCGGCAAACACGCCCCCCTTTTTAAGCGAACGGTAAATACAGTCAAAGGCAGACCGCATCGAATCAAGGTCTGCAAGATGGTTAAGGCTGTCCATTGCACAGATGACCGCGTCAAAATCATTTTCAAATCCCATTTGCGTCATATCGATCCGGAGCAGGTTTATCTTCCTTGATTTTGAAGCGGCAACGGTAAGCATTTCTTCTGAGGCGTCCGCGCCCGTTACTTTAAACCCCGCATTCTGAAAAAACACGGAAAGCGCCCCGCTGCCGCAGGCAAGGTCAAGCAGCTCTCCTTTTTTTATCCCGGACCGTGCCAAAACGTCAATATAATACCCGGCCATTGCTTTGTAATCGACATTTTCGGTAAGACGGTCGTAAAACCTTGCAAAATCCACATAGCCCATATTACTTAAGCTCATCAGCAGACATTCTGTCAAAAACCATGGTATAGCCGTCGTTCCCAAAATTCATCGTGCGGTTTACCCTGCTGATAGTGGCTGTGGAAGCCCCCGTTTCGTTGACAATATCGTTATATATCTTTTTTTCCGAAAGAAGCTTAGCCACCCGAAGACGCTGGGCTATAGAAATAAGCTCCTGCATCGTGCACAGATCCTTAAAAAAACTGTCGCATTCATCAACATTTTTAAGCTTAAGCACCGCCCTGTAAAGAAATTCAAAATCCTCGGCTTTTCCTTTTTCATTGATATTCACGATGTTTACCTCGCTTTTCTTTGAAGTCCTCGCATAACCGAACCCGACGTTTTCTTCCGCTTAAAAGCACAGTAAGTCCGTATTTCATAAACGGGAAATACGTCACCGATCAAGGAATTAAAGGAAAACCATACCCGTAATTCCATATAAGATCCGGAATATTGCTATTTACTGAAATTTTATCACAATAAAGTGTAAAAGTCAAGCGGTAAAAGGTAAAAGAATCCCTATGACAAATTTAAGGCTGCAATTGTCAACCTTTTTAAAAAAGCAGTTGACAATTGCAGCGGAAAATGATAAAATATATTTGTTATAAACGAACGGAAGGTGATGAAATGAGCGTTAAAGAAAGTCTGCTAAAAATACTGGAGGAAAGCGGAGAGAATGAGCTGTCGGGGCAAGAACTGGCAGACAGGATAGGCGTAAGCC
This sequence comes from uncultured Ruminiclostridium sp., assembly GCA_910579265.1. Lineage (GTDB taxonomy): Bacteria > Bacillota > Clostridia > Oscillospirales > Ruminococcaceae > Ruminiclostridium_E. Next base: position 59,707 of record CAJTTE010000006.1, read on the forward strand.
GCACCGCAATTTGGAAGGCTATGAAAAATCTTTCAGAAGACGGTTTTGAGATAGAAGGCGTCAGTAAGAGAGGCTACAGGCTTATTAAACACGGAGATTCGCTTTCCGAAGAAAGCATAAGGGCTCAGCTGACGGAAAATCTGAAAAAAAACAAAATAATTCTGTTGAAATCGGTAAACTCAACCAACACCTTAGCAAAAAAGTTGGCTGCGGACGGCGAAGAAAACGGAACGATCATTATAGCCGAAGAACAAACGGCCGGCAGGGGACGCCGCGGCAACAGCTTTTTTTCTCCGATGAAGACCGGACTTTATATGAGCATCATACTGAGAAGCGAGGCGTTCCCTCTGGATACGGATATGTTCACGATATGCGCGGGCTGCGCGGTATGTAAGGCAATTGAAGGGCTGTCGGATAAAAAGCCCCGTATCAAATGGGTAAACGATATATTTCTCAACGGGAAAAAAATATGCGGAATTTTATCCGAAGCTACTACCGACATCGAAAGCGGCAATATTGACAGTATTGTAATCGGAATCGGAATCAATCTGACCACAAGGGACTTTCCCGATGATATAACTGAAACGGCAGGCGCCCTGGGAGAATCGACGCCACGCGGCAGAATGGCCGCAAGGGTCATAAACGAGCTTTACGACTGCCTGAATAAAAGCCGTGAAGAAAACATTCTGTATTATAAGAGCAAGTCTCTGGTTTTAGGCAAAGAGGTCAATTTTTTCACAAACGGATCCGTCCGACAGGGAAAAGCCGTTGACATAGATCCCTCGGGGCAACTCGTTGTCTTAACGGAAAACGGAACAGAAAAGCTAAATTCGGGAGAAATTTCCATCAGATTATGATATAAAAAGAAGGAGGGTTAAAATGAAAAATAAAACTAAAAGTATAGTGATGACGGGTGTTTTTGCGGCGATAATCTGCGTGCTTTCTCAAATCGCAATACCCATGCCCACAGGAGTTCCTGTAACCCTGCAAACTTTTGCGGTGGCGCTTTGCGGATATTTTCTCGGTGTAAAAAAGGGAACGGCCGCAGTTCTCGTTTATATTTTGCTGGGTGCGGCGGGAATACCTGTTTTCAGCGGTTTTAAAGGCGGCTTTGCCTGTCTTGGAGCGCTTACGGGAGGATTTATCTACGGATTTCTGGCATTGGCATTGCTATGCGGTATACAGCTTAAGCACAAGCCGCTCAGAATAGCCTTGGGAGCGGCGGGGATCTTAGTATGTCATTTCTTTGGAACCCTTCAGTTTGCGCTTTTAACGGGAAACGGCTTTATTCAGGCATTTTTCCTTGTTTCGGCTCCTTATCTTATCAAGGATTTTATAAGTGTCGTACTGGCATATTTCGGAGCGCTGGCAGTAGGTAAAGCATATAAAGCAAAGGAAGCTATGTAAGCTTATGTCAAAAAAACCAACCGCTGTTTAAACGGTTGGTTTTTTTGTTTTACGATCTGGTTTCTCTCATCTCTTCACGATCTCCCACAAGCTCGTTTTTGCGGAAGAAAAGTGAAATGCACCATACCGCCGCAAGCGCAACTACAATATATAGAATACGGCTTATGATGCTGTCGCTGCCACCGAAGGCCCATGCTATAAGGTCGAAGCGGAATATTCCCACTAAGCCCCAGTTTATGCCGCCGATAAGCAGTATCCAAAGCGCTATCTTATCCATCATAATTTTTAGCTTCCTTTCTTTAATTTCTATGATTTTCAAAACTTTGAGGTCTTGACAATATTGTCTGCAATTAAATCTTGTTTATTCTTTGTGAAAACGCTGCAATTTTTTCAACAAAAATTGTAATATTTTACAATTCCGTAAAATATTGCAAAAATCTATTGACAAAACGAAAACGCTCTTGTATAATGATTAACGTCGCTTATACAGCAACAAATATGTGGGAGCTTAGCTCAGCTGGGAGAGCATCTGCCTTACAAGCAGAGGGTCACAGGTTCGAGCCCTGTAGCTCCCACCATATGGCCCGGTAGTTCAGCTGGTTAGAACGCTAGCCTGTCACGCTAGAGGTCGTGGGTTCGAACCCCATCCGGGTCGCCAATAGTTTTTGCCGTCGCTATCCCCGACGGCAAGAATTGCTTTAAACATGTTTAGCCTTAGAGTTAGAACATTTCGGAAACATTTTTTTAGGCTTATGTTTATCTGCTTTTGTAATGAAAATGCTCCTGTAGCTCAGTTGGTAGAGCAGAGGACTGAAAATCCTCGTGTCGTTGGTTCGATTCCGATCGGGAGCACCAATTTACTTCTTACTTAGAAATAATAAGCCCTATTTCTAAGTACCGCGGATTTAGCTCATCTGGTAGAGCGCCACCTTGCCAAGGTGGAGGTAGCGAGTTCGAGCCTCGTAATCCGCTCCACCGCAAAACCGACTTGCCTGTGCAGGTCGGTTTTTCAGTAAAACAGCATGAAGCATATTAAAGACTGATTTTTTCATAAAAAGGGCTCGTAGCTCAGCCGGGAGAGCGCTGCGTTCGCAACGCAGAGGTCGAGGGTTCGATCCCCTTCGGGTCCACCACATCTTTTGCAAAAACCGTCCCCGTCAAAGCCGGGGACGGTTTTTGCAAAAGGAAAACGGCTTCGTCGGCCGCCCTTTAGGCTCTCTCCTCCGCTCGTTTTTAACAGTTTTAATGAAAAATCTTTTTTATAGTTGTTAGACAGTTTGACTTTTTTGGTTTTTGCGGTGAAATATAAACGGGATATTATGTTTGGTAAAGGAGACTATTTTAATGATATTGTCGGATAAAACTTTGCTAAAAATGTTAGATGAAAAATCACTTATTATTGAGCATATGGAGAAAGAACAGATTCAACCTGCAAGTGTAGATATTCGTTTAGGAAATACATTTAGTATTGTTGAAGATTCATCGGTAGGAATTATAAATTTAGAGCACGAAATCAAGTACAAAACAATAACAAGCGATACATATATTCTTTTGCCTAATCAATTTATTCTGGCGACAACGATGGAATATTTTGATTTACCGAACAATTTGACGGCTTTTGTGGAGGGAAGAAGCTCTCTTGGAAGAATGGGATTATTTATACAAAATGCAGGTTGGGTTGATCCTGGTTTTAAAGGAGAAATTACCCTTGAACTTTATAATGCGAATCGGTGTGCAATTGAATTGAAGGCAGGCAGAAGAGTGGGGCAACTTGTTTTTGCAAAAATGGATAATACCGCATTAAATCCTTACAAAGGAAAATACCAAGGTCAAAAAGGCGCAACAGGATCAAAAGTTTTTCTGGACAAAGAAATTATTTAATTTTGTATAATGGGCGTCATCTCGATTACAAGAATTCAAATCTCTTTGCTGAAATGTCAAAAACATCTTTTCGTAGCCTCGTGACACATCTTTTGGGAAACAGTCCTCGGACAATCCAAAGCCGGGGACGGTTTTTGCAAAAGGAAAACGGCTTCGTCGGCTGCCCTTTAGGCTCTCTCCTCCGCTCGTTTTCGCCCCGATTTTTCTTGAATTTCCATAGGGAAATTCATTTTTGCTTCGCAAAAACCGAAAAATACGGGAGTGCGTTACACAACTATGCGGTCATTTTTAACGGCTTATTTAAAAATTTTTTTAATAGTTGTGGGATAAATTATCTCCGCATGAACACCTAAGAGGAAATTTACTGTTTTTTCATGGAGATTCATGTCGTATGCAGGATGGAAGTGAGCCTGTGAGGATCTAACGGTTTGCCCGGCCAGGACTCGCCTGCGCCATATCTTTTAAATAACCGCAGTTTTGCTGCGGCTATTTTAAAAAACGGCCTTGTCGGACGCTCTTCGTTCTTTCCCTCAACCCGTTTTTTAAACCGATCCCCCGTTTCTCATAATGAAATCCATTTTTGCTTTTAAAAACGGAAAACACGGGTGTGTGTTTTTAAGGGATGCGTCAGTATTGACTGCACATTCGGAGGTTTTTTAAAATTATAACTTTTTTGAAATATTTAAGGAGCGTGCTTATCATGACATTATATGAGAATTTCTGCTGGTATATAAGCCCCGAGGGAAACGTTAAAAAGAGCCCGGAAGAAAAATACGGGCACATCTCGGATTGGGCCGGACGGGCGAGAGGAATAAATCCGCTGATCTTTGACGAGCTTACAAAACAGCTTCTTAGAAGCGACTCCTGGAGCGATGAGGAATTTAGCGAAAACGAACGTGCTTTTAAAAAAATCATCGAGGGCTTTATCCGTCAAAACATGCTTCTTAAAGCCGAGCTTTCCGCACTCGAACCGTCAGGGGTTGTCAATGCAGCGGTATTTGACGCGTTGGAGCGTTTTAATGACGAGCTGACCGGAAAAACACATGCCGAAGCGCTGAAAGAAACTGTTGAAGCTGTTTTTTCGGATTTCAGGGCGCTAAAATCCGCGGACACAAGGATCAAATTCGCAGGAAGCGTAACGGGCCCGTCCGGAACGGACAGCGCAGAGGTTTTCGGCTATATAAATTTTCTTAAGGATTGTGACGCAGCGGTGCAGTGGACACTTTTTATGCCGGGACTTGTCGAATTCCAGCAGCAGGACAGCGGGATAAGGGTGCGGAGCTTTCGGTATATGAAGCTTCCCGCCTTAAGGTTTATCGGATCGGAAAAAGACTTGTCCGATGATCAAGAAGGGCTTCGGGGTCCTTTGTCTGTTCTTGACAAAATGAGCGAATACCGCTGCGGTTTCGATTATGATATGATTCTTATCCATCACTTCGGAAAGGGTGTGGACGTTGAAAAGGGTCACGGTGTTTGGGGGCGCTTTTTTAAATCGGGCACACCCGTTCCAAACGGTTTTGTGCATATAGACTTCGAGCCTCGAAATGACGGTAAGCCGGGCAGTCCTTACCTTTCGCAGTTCGCTTTTGCGGAATTTACGGGAGACATGGATTCAATGCTTCTCGAAGAGGGATTTGACGGTAACGCCATGTATGATATAACACGAAATATAATTCTCGGACAAAACGTATGTATTCCTTATCCGGACAAGTATTGGACGGCGAAGGTATATCTTAACGGATTAGGCAGGGAAAGTACCGCATATTTGTTCAGTGTGGAAAAATAACCCATGTTTTAAATATTAACAATAATTAGTGTCAGCGCATGATATTTCACGTCCCGAGTCTGAACAAATAGATCATAAAACAGCAGACAGCCGGATCAAGAACAGCATAAGCAGTCTTATAGGATATTCGCTCTATGCCTTATTCGGGCATGTAAGCGCATCAAACAAAATCAAGAATGCAAAAAATCTATACTTGCGCCTTATTACGCCATAATAACGGTTAGAGGTGAAGTAAAGAAATGACGTATTTTAATTACCATGCCACTGCAAAAAAACTTATTGCCGAAAACAAGCTGCTGAGGTATTATTTTACAGAACGCCACAATAAGATCGCTCCCGCACTCGTGCTTGTGTTTGACGATATAAATCATCATATAATGCCCATACGCCGGGAACGATGGCAGGAATATCTCGACATACTGCCGGAAAATAAAAAAACCGCCGTTGACCCAGAAAAAAACTGAAACCATTATTTAAGATTAAGCGGCTCGCCGGATCGTCTCCAATAAGGCCAAAAACAGTTCACAGCGTAACCCCATCAATTCGACGTCGCACAACTATCGTTGTGGGAGCGCACCGTTGACCGTTTTCTTTATATTCCCGGAGAAATATCCCGGGACAGCCCGACGCGTTATATAGCATAAATCCGACGCATAAAGAAAACACTGTCACAACCGTAATTAACGGCATATTTCACAGTGGACCGACGCAAATGATAACTACGGGAATTCTTAGACTTCCCGAAAAATCACAGGCAAGCGTGCGGAAAATACGTCAGGCGCAAGCTTGCGGCGCTGCCGTAAAATAAAGGATGTCTTATGAAGAGGAAACGAAGGTTTGATCCGGAAGCGTCACGGCCTTCTTTTCATTTCTAAAAATAACAAAAATATCGATGCCGGGCGCTTTTAAAACCGAAGACCAGAAGCGCTCCTTTTTATTTTAAGCTATCACATAAAAGGATCGCTCCATATTGAAGATATAATTGCATAAAAACAAGAGCTATATAAATACGGCCATTTTCGGCAGTATCACAGACTGTCCTCCGTACAAAAAAATAAGCAGTTCATAATGAGCAAGGTTTTTATTCCTTGACCTTCGAAAAAAATAATGCTACAATAGGCTTATACAAAAAGCTTACGTGTTTTTTCCCATATCAAAATACAATATTAAAGTATAAGTAAGCCTTGGTTTTAAACCTCATTTTTGACTTCGGAATAATCTGCGATCAGGAGCAGCAGGGCATCCCATAACGATACGCCATGGGACTTGCAGCCTTGCCGGAAAAACGGGATCTAACGGTTCTCTTTTGCTTTGGCGTTTATTGCCCGGCCAGATATTCTTCGGCGAAATGTACCGCCACAGCACCGTCAGACACAGCGGTAACGATCTGGCGAAGCGCCTTGGCGCGCACGTCCCCAACGGCATAAACGCCCGGAATGTCGGTTCTTGTGGATTCATCCGCAACAATATATCCGTTTTTGTCCGTTTGTACCTTACCTAAAAGAAATTCTGTCGCGGGCGTTCTTCCGACGCTGACAAAAATTCCGTCGCAGGAAATATCACAAGTTTTTTCCGAAACAACGTCGGTTACTTTCGCTCCGATGATACGGCCGTCGGCGATAAATCCGGACACCGTACTGTTCCAGACAAACTCAACATTTTCGCGGCGAGTCAAAGAATCCCCGTAGATTTTGTCGGCTCTGAGACGGTCTCTTCGGTGAACGATAAATACTTTTGACGCTATTCGGGACAGGTATAACGCATCTGCCGCCGCGGAATTTCCTCCCCCCACAACGATCACTCTTTTATCCTTGTAGAAGCCCCCGTCGCAATGAGCACAATAATGAACGCCGTTTCCTGTAAGCTCCTTTTCCCCCGGCAGACCCAGCTCGCGGGGGTTTGCTCCGGATGCTAAGACGACGGTTTTCCCGCAGAAAAAACCGTCCGAGGTATTTATTCTTTTTATTTCTCCGTCAAAATCAACCGATAATACTTCACAATTCACTGTTTTGGCTCCGAACCTATGAGCGCAGCGCTGCATTTTAATACCGAGATCAAACCCGTTTATTCCATCCTCGAAGCCCGGATAATTATCAACCTCTCCGGTCAGGGCCATCTGGCCTCCTGCGCAGAGCCGTTCGATCACAACCGTATCAAGACCCGCGCGGGATGCATATAAAGCGGAGGTGTATCCTCCGGGTCCTCCGCCTATAACGATCATATCATAAACATGATTCATATCAAATCTCCTTTTACAAGCACCGACTCTATCCGACGGCATTGGAGCATATTCAGATAAAACAATGCACGCATATTTCAGGCAAAGTTTGCCGCTTGATGTTTTAAACGTTATAATATTCCTGAAAAATTTGTATTGCAAGCTGCAAAATTATGATTATACCCGAAAACCTGCATATTGTTTTTATGTGAACACGCTCCAAATCAAGCCGTACCTGCTTGGGATACAGATACGGCATAATAATTATTTACATTCGGTGCAGATATATTCGGGAACCTGACGCTCGTTTATAACCGATTCATACAGCCGCCACCCGCCGGCAAGATTACGGCTGTCATAGCCCATCCCCGTCAGTATCCGACAGGCTATGTAGCTGCGAAGCCCGCTGTGGCAATGTACATAAACGGGCTTGCCTTTCGGCACCTCCGCTATGCGTTCTCTAAGGGAGTCCAACGGTATATTTATAAAGCCGTCAATTTTACCGCGTTTTACTTCCGTTTCAGTTCTCACATCAAGAAGAGTCACGCTTGAATCTCTCGGCAAAGTCTCTATATCGTGCCAGAAAAACTGCTTGATTTTTCCGGCGGCAATGTTTTCCGCCACAAAGCCAAGCATGTTTACGGGATCCTTGGCGCTTCCGAAGGGCGGGGCATAACAAAGCTCAAGACCGGCAAGATCGGTAATTTTCGCGCCGAAACGAATCGCGGATGCCAACACATCCATACGCTTGTCGACCCCGTCAAAGCCGACGATCTGCGCCCCGATCATTTTCAGCGTTTTTCTGTCCCAAAGAGCTTTGACCGACATATTGCGGGCATCGGGATAATAAGAAGCATGAGAACCGGAATAAATATAGGTCTTATCATAATCGATGCCTGCCGCTTGCGCGCTTCTCTCGTTAATGCCGGTAGCCGCAACAGTCATATCAAAAAGCTTCAGAATCGACGAACCCTGTGTGCCGTTATATTCGGACGCGATTCCCGCAATATTATCCGCCGCTATCCGCCCCTGCCTGTTGGCCGGTCCTGCAAGCGGGATAAACGCTTCCGCCTTCGTGATGAAATTTTTAACCTCCACAGCATCTCCGACAGCATATATGTCAGGAATGCTCGTTCTCATATTTTCATCAACAATAATACTGCCGCGGCTGTTGGTATCTATTCCGCATTCTTTTGCCAGCGATGTCTCCGGCCGAACGCCCACGGAAAGGATCACCATATCGGCGCTGATTTCACCATCCCTTAAAACCGCCGTTTTACCTTTTATCTCTTTTAATCCGTTATTAAGATACAGTCTTATTCCTTTTGATCTGATATACTGATGAACATCGGCAGCCATGTCAAAATCAAGAGGCGCGATAAGATGATCGCCAAGCTCCGCTATAGCCACATCAAGCCCTAACCTGTTCAAGTTTTCGGCCATTTCCACTCCGATATATCCGCCGCCGATAACCACTGCCGATCTCGGTCTTGCCGCTTCGATATATTTTTTTATTTTCATTGTATCGGGAATATTGCGCAGCGTAAACACCGTATCGCCGTCCGCCCCGTCCAAGTCCGGTCTGATCGGCTCTGCTCCGGGAGAAAGAATAAGGCTGTCATAGCTTTCATCATAAATACGGTCCGTGTTAAGATCCTTTACGGTAATTGTTTTTGCGCCGGGGTTGATCTTAACAGCTTCGTTTTTTAAGCGCACATCAATATTGAATCTGGACTTGAAGCGTTCCGGCGTTTGTAATGTAAGGCTTTTTTCATCGGTGATCACACCCCCGATATAATAGGGCAGACCGCAATTGGCAAAGGAAACAAATCCGCCCCGCTCCAAGACAATGATTTCCGCCGACTCATCAAGTCTCCGAAGCCGTGCCGCTGCGGATGCCCCGCCGGCAACGCCGCCTATAATAACCGTTTTCATTTGTCATACCTCTTTTCTGAAAGGAGTTTTTTTATGGCGATAGAATTATATGCATCAATTTACAAAGAAATATTTCCCTTCTGGAATAAAATTTCCGAATCTGAACGGGATTTCATTTGTAAAAATTCTTTTTTAATGACCTATCCGAAGGGAACAAACATTCACGACGGGAACGAGTGCTCCGGGGTGATATTGGTCCGTTCGGGAAGCCTCCGGCTTTATATAGTATCCGAGGAAGGAAAGGATATAACGCTGTACCGTCTGCATAAAGGAGATCTTTGCATGCTGTCGGCGTCCTGTGTTTTAAACAGCATAACCTTCGATGTGATCGTGGACGCGGAAGAGGACAGCGAGTGCTGCGTTATAAACGGCTCCGCCTTTTCAAAAACCGCAGAACGAAATCCGGATATAAAGATATTTGCATTAGAAACAGCTGTCGACCGCTTTTCCGACGTAATGTGGGTCATGCAGCAAATACTTTTTATGAGCATGGACAGACGGTTAGCAATATTCCTTTCAGACGAATCAACGCGGACCGGATCCGATACGATCACACTTACACATGAACAGATAGCGCGTTATATCGGCTCCGCCCGCGAGGTCGTTACAAGAATGCTGAAATATTTTGCCAATGAAGGTATTACAGAAGTTTCACGCAAGGGGATAAAAATTCTGGATAAAAAAAGGCTCCGCAATTTAGCTCTCTAACATTGCAAGGATCTGGGCCTTCGGTCTGGCCCCCGCCGAACGGCTGACAACATTCCCGTCTTTCATTACAACCAGCGTCGGAATGCTTGCCACTCCGAAGGTCTGCGCAAGTTCCGGCTCGTTGGTTACATTTATCTTCCCTACCAGATACTGAGGATTCTCCTCTGCGATTTCATCGACCAAAGGCGAAACCATACGGCAGGGGCCGCACCAATCCGCATAAAAATCAAGGAGAACGGTCTTACCGCTGTTTTTTACCAGATCGAAATTTTCCATATTTACATTAAAAACTGACATATTTATTATTCCTTTCTTCTGAATGTGTCTTTAGTATAACCCCTTTTCCGTTTTTGTTTCAGTGACGAAGTCACATTTTTTATAAAATGCGCATATTTCGTGCATTTCTTACGTCAGAACAAAACCCGGCCTTTCTTGATGCCGTTTATTAAATATCATGCTATCAACCAACCTGCCGCAGGTCGCTTTTGCTGTTAAAACTTATATGAAGGCCTGCGCCAAGAACCGGATGAGGCCGCTGTAACAAATCGGAAGTCTCCACAGATACGAAAGCCTCAGTTCTTGACTTTTGGTTATTGTTGTGCTAAACTTTTATCATGACCTACGGCGTATCGGCGTTATGTGACGCAGTAAAAACCAAAAGCCGTAGCATACCGAAAATGACAGTAACAAAAGCGGTCATTTTTAAAAATCGCCTGTCTTTTCGAAAGGGCGGCTTTGACATTCCGGTGCATCTGCCGGACGGAGAAAGGAATGAGATTAAAATGGATTTTGATATCGCGAACAAGATTAAAAGCTGTTTTTGGCAGAGAGAACCGGAAAGAGCCGTGGAAACCACCGAAAAGCATCTCGGGGAAATAGACTTTGACGACGAAGACGATGTCGAAAAGCTTATAGATATTATCATCCCGTCCTTAGGCGAAGAAGGAGGATTCGAATTCCTTGAATATCTTATTTCAAAGGGCTTTGACATAAACTACAAGCTGCTGAAAAAAGAATGTCTTATACTGAAGTGTGCCGAAAGATTTATTAAGCCGCAGGAATTCCAAAGGCTGGCGGATCTCGGAGCCGATGTATATTCGGAAACCTCCGACGGAGATAACGTGCTTTTGCGCTGTGTCGAGAAGAACGAGGAGCTTGCGCTTTACATTGCGGAAAACTTCGACCTGTCACAGCTTGACCACTCCGACAAATTCGGGGTCACTCCCCTCATGCATTCGGTTATGACAAATAACATACGCCTTACGGAGACTCTCATAAAAAAAGGTTCGGACGTGAATGCAACCGGCACCGGCGTTGTGGGAGGAAACGGATACTGGATAAAAACAGGGGGATTATCGCCTCTCGCCCTTGCCCTTCGCTTCGGTAATGAACAAGCGGCAAAAATGCTTCTGGAAGCCGGCGCGGACGAAGGTCTTTGCGATGACGAAGGCTATCCTCCCATATTTTCTCTGATTTACTACCCCTTCAGATTCCTGAACGACAACCACTTCAACAGTCCCATCTTCGACAAAAAACGAAGCATCATACCGCTTATGAAAAAACCGGATATAACCGATTCCAGAGGATATACCGTGCTTATGGAAGCATTGTGCAGCAAGGACACTTCTTATATACATACCAATGCTTATACCAGCCTGCCCGTCACTCTGGCTCTTATCGAAAACGGCGCAAACGTCAACGCGGCCGCCAACGACGGCACAACACCGCTGCACCTGGCGGTACAAACGGCAGAACAAGCAACTAAGGCACTTGTAAAAGCGGGCGCAGATATAAATGCCCAGGACAACGGCGGAAATACGCCTCTTATACTCGCATGCAGGTATTGCGGAGAAAAGATTGTCAGATGGCTTTTAAAATCAGGGGCGGATTTCAGCATAAAAAACAACGCCGGGGAAAGCCCCGCGGATATCTGTGCCGCAAGGGGCTTTAACGACGCATTGGAACTGATGATCTGAATGGAATTTTTAGGTAAAAGCAAAATCCCGTCCGAAGGCGAAGAAAACGGCATAAGACTTTACAACGCATTATCCGCCGGAGATCTTCCCCTGGCAAGGCTTATAGCGGGAGATGCCGCTGAAAAATCAAATCCCGCTTCTGCTTTTAACCAGGGCTTATGTCTGTTTCTTCTGGAGGAATGGGAAAAAGCTTTGAGTGAATTAAAAAATGCCGAAAGGCTTATCGGGAATCCTCCCGAATATGAAATATCCGAAAGAAAACTTTTTATAAAGGCAATCGATATATCGGAGCAAAGAGGAGCCAAAACGCATCTTCTGCCCCTCGATCCGGATTCCGGAGCATGCCGGACACGCTACGGTCTCATACGTATACGATGGCTGACGGCGCTTTGCCTTATAAATCTCGGGCGCAACGAAGAAGCGGCACCTGTTGTCCGCTTTTTATCACAATACAATATCCGGCTTCGGACGGGAAAGGATGATAAATAAAATGCAGCTTGACAATATGCTTCTCCAGGCATGTAAAAACAATCAGAAGGGCGTGGTTCAGACCTTTTTGAAGCGGGGCGGAATAGATGTAAACAAGCGTGACGAATCCGGAAACACCCCCCTTATCTACGCATGCATAAAAAATTCCAGAGACATCGTGAAAATGCTGCTGGAAAACGGCGCAGACGCGGGGCTTGAAAATCAAAGAAGCCGTTCCCCGCTGCACTTTGCCGCTGAATCAGGTAATTACGAAATAATATCTCAGCTTATAAATGCGGGCGCAGACGTAAACTGTACGGATACGGAGGGGGTTACTCCTCTTATGCTGATGGCGCAGAACGGAAAAACGGATACCGCCCTTAAATTTATCCAAAATAAAGACGTGGATATCGACCTGAAGGATAAAAACAGTCGCAGCGCTGTCGATTATGCCACACAATCCGGCCTAAGGGAGCTTGTCAAGGCTCTCTCGAAGGAGGAAGGACATACCGATACCTACGGAAACACCACGCTTCATCACGCATGCTGGAACGGCCAGGGCGAAGTGGCGAAGGTTCTTATCGAAAACGGAGCGGATGTAAACAAGCTTAATGACGACGGCGAATCTCCTCTTGTTCTGGCGGTAAGAAGATCGAATCTGGTTATAGCCGAAATGCTTCTTGAAGCGGGCGCAAAAGCGGATTGCGCCGATATCAACGGTATTATGCCTCTCCATATTGCCGCGGACAGCGGCGAACAATTTATAGGAAAAGCTCTTATACGTGCAGGGGCGAATATAAACTCCAAAACCTCGGAAGGCTATACGCCTCTTATACTTGCCGCAAGAAGCGGAAAAAACGACTTTACCGCAATGCTGATCGAGGCTGGCTCGGATATTAACGCCGTTGACAATGAACAGCACAGCGCGCTTTATTATGCTTCGGAAGCCGGGTTTACCGAAATAACGGAGCAGCTTCTTATAGCAGGAGCGGAAAACTGATCCTTCCTGTCAAAATTCCTTTTTATAAATCCACATTTTCAAGATAGAAACCGAAAAAATACAAAGCGATATAACCGGCGGTATTACAGGTGCATTCGTAAGGCTCTTTACGAGCCGAGAACCTGTACTTATAGGAACGGCGTGTGGCTTTCCGGGCGGATTTTATCAAAAATAAGGCCTGATTTTCCGGATCTGCCGGGGCAAGTCAAGAAAATTTAACACAGGAAATGTTCAGTCACTTTCCCAAAGTCGCCGCAAGGGTGTTCTGACAGAAAAGCGAATGTGAAAACGCAAGCTATCGGTAAAAAATGCGTAAAAGATGCATGCCGATTCCCATGTAAACAGATTCCGAACGTTTTCTGTTCACGGCAAACGAATATCTTATTTCTTCAAAGCTTTTTACATTCAAGCTTGCCTGAATCTCATTGACAGCGTTTTTAAGTAAGCACCGCACAATTACCGTCTTATGGCTTTACATTTGCCTTTCTTGCATATTTCCCGAGAAGCCTGTGACTTCTCATTATCATCATTACACAAGTTCTTCTTGAAATGCGTTGATATTGCTGCGGCGGATTTATACGATCTTATGGCGCAGCCACACATAATAGTTTTACGGCACTGCCTAAAAAATATCCGCTCTCGGTGCATTTCCGAGAGCGGATATTTTTTTAATCTTTCTTAATACAAGTATCCACGCCGGATACCATCAAAGACGTGTGATATTTTCAAATCATGCCGAAGACAAAACTGATCATCCGGAATAATTTTAAAAAGCGCTTTGGGCACACCTTCGATTCAAGCTGTTTCTGTAAATAGAACCGGAAGCGGTATACGCCCGCCGTCAAGCATTGAAAAACATTTATGAAACACAAGAAAAAGCGGCGCAAAACGCTGTCTCCCCGCCAAAGCCTATGCTTTGAAATCCGGAGCCTGCACCTTATACCGATTCTTGATAAAGGGATAGACAAATAATATGGATGAACAAAGATCGGTATTAAGACCATTTCCGATCGATCAATAACAAACAGTTCGGATCCCCGAAGCTTAGCATCCTCCGGAATGCTAAGGCGCCTGCGCCGCTGCCGGATGCGGGATCACAATCGACGGCTTTCTGCTTTAAGGAGCGGAAATGTCGGACCGGCGGACTTTCCGAGCACGAGATTCATAAATTGTTTTAATAAGCCCTTTTCAAAGGATATTACACTCAACGGGAATTTGATCTTCCGTTTTCGATCACGCTTCGCATGTTTTTTCGAAAAGCTCCAGTATCGCTTCACCGCTTCCCAATCCCTCGGAAAAGGCGGTAGCTCCTCCTGCTGCGGTTCCAAGTCTGAGTGCGTATTTATAATCCCCGCGGGAAAAACTCATACCCGCTATAAACCCCGCTATCATGGAATCTCCGGCTCCCACCGTATTTACGGCTTTCCCGCAGCAGACCCCGCAACGGTGTATTTCCTCGTTTTCGTCAATCAGGATCGCTCCCCGCTCACCCATAGAAACCAGAACATTTACCGCACCCATTTCCTTCAGCCTCAGAGCATGGAATATAATGCTATCGGGATCTTCGGTCCTTATGCCGAATATCTCTCCGAGTTCATCGGCGTTGGGCTTTATAAGAAACGGATTGTACTTCAGCACATTGAGGAGCAGCTTTCCTCTTGCATCTACTACGGCTCTTATGCTTCTGTCAGATAATCGGGCAAGGATACTTTCGTAAATATCCGAGGGCAGTGACGGCGGAATGCTTCCTGCCAGGATCACCGTATCACCGTTTTTCACGGAAGACAGCTTTTCATAAAACCGCAAAACATCCGCTTCGTTTATATAAGGGCCTTTTGCATTCAAATCGGTTTCATTTCCTGCCCGAATTTTAACGTTTATTCTTGAAAAACCATTCTCCAAACGAACAAAATCTGTCTCTATCCCGTTTGCTCTGACTGCCGCTTCAATAGCATCCCCCGTAAAGCCGCCAATAAAGCCGAGAGCCTTGGAGCCGATCCCGAGCCTCTTTAATACGAACGAAACATTGATCCCCTTGCCGCCGAAAAAAATGTTTTCCGAATCAAGGGCGTTTATTTCACCTGTTTTTATGCTGCCTGCATGTACCACATAATCCACGGCAGGATTAAAGGTAACGGTATATATCATAAAATTCTCCTTTTTGTTATATCGATGCTGCGCCGTCAACAGACTATTACGAAGCTTATTTTAAATAGTCAAGCTTTCCATAAAAAGCCGCCGATTCATTCTTAAATAAGACCTTCCGGCTTGTAAAGTCTTTTTAAATCCCATACCGTAAAGCTCTTGCCCCTCGGTTTTTTGACCGTAAAAAACCCGACCTTAACGGCGAACCGCAAAATTTTATACTGATGATCATGTAAAAGCCCGAACACGACAGTGTTCGCAAACGCTGTTATCGGATTTATACAACGCGGAAAAACAGCGGCGGAATAAATACCCTTCTAAAATCTTATTTTTTGATACGGGGCGCTTCGATTTTTATAAATATAAAGATCATTTATATATCGTTTTCCTTTTGTTAAAAAGCCGCTTATCCGTGATAATGCATAAATTCGGAATCTGAAATACTTTATAACGTATCGGAAAAATCATTTTTACCGGCAGTTCTAAATCACCCAGATATTCAAGACTGCTGCTATGACGATCTGAAGCAGGATTATAACGGGAAAGCCCACGGAAAATTTTGGCTTTCTTGTTTTATGCCGTATAAGCCTCATAGTCAGATACATTGCGGGAGCTCCGAATAGCAAACCGGCGGTCATAAGTACAGCTTCAGGTATACGATGACGTCTGGCTGCTTTAGCGGCTATTTTGTCATAAACGGTCAGTACGATCCCCACAATGCTTGCAGCGGCAAGAAAGGATATTTGAAGTACATATTTGTTTTCCATATCGGTTTCCTCATATTATATCCGGAATCTGCCCGAATGAACAGAAACGGTAAAACATCATATAAGCTTATAATAATTTAACCAATGCTCCGAAAAAAAGGTTCCGGTATTGCGGCCGTTAAAAAACCGAAATAATTTTCGATACATCCGCGAAATGTAAATCATATGATCCCGGTCTTTTAACATCGGGGCACAAGCTTAATTTTAACATTCGTCGGCAAGGTTGTCAAGGTTAATGAATAAGTAAAAACTTATAAAACCCGTAGATCCGCAAACGACCCTTTCGCCCGCGTGTATAGCCTATGCTTCATACTTGTCTTAAAGCCAAGCCTTAATCTCTGGGTATAATACCTTCCGCCGAGGAATAAACCATCCGATTCCAAGCACACGGTCTCGAACGTCTCAGGCATAAGCGTTCTGCGGTTTCAACAGAAATCTTTAACGTTAAAAAATGCGAAAGCGATCATACGAACGACAAAAACATGATTTTATGTCGCTTTACATAACTGCTAAATTACGGCGCCGCTTTTTTGGACAAATCCGCCGTACAATATCCGCTTCCGGTTTCGTAAAATTTTATGCTTGAGTACAAATTTTCCGGTATCTTTCATATGTTTCGGTAACAGAAACCGTTTTATCATACGCTCCCATATTGATTTTTCATCTTACTTCATAAAGCTTTACGAAACACCGCCGTTTGTCAATATATGACCCTAAGATCCACAGCAGACAATATTATGGCGCGTCTGCATCCCTTCATCATTTAAGAACCTTTCCAAACAGGAATTTGTGCGGGTCTTTTCGGCATATTTTACCGATGACTGTGATAAAACTTTCTGACTTTCTTTTCGAGCAAGCCAGCCTGAGGATTTATGCCTTGTTCTCGGCAGAATTTGCTCGAAAAGCCATACCTCCTTACTATGCGGACAGGTTCTAAAACACTCTTGACAAAATAAAAAAACAATGTTAAAATATAAAAAGAATAACGGTAGGTATAATAAAATCATAAATTACGACGATCCGCCGGCGGGAAAGCCGGAAGCAATAGCTTTCATCTCTTCGGAGGTGAAGGTTATTTTTGTATCCGCATATTCATACGGCTATTCGACAAAAAAATTACCATATCTTTTAAATAAGGAATATCAAAAATGGAAAAAATCGAAATATTTGACTCTACCCTTCGCGACGGGGCACAGGGTGAAGGAATAAGTTTTTCGGTCGACGACAAGCTTAAAATCCTGATGCGCCTCGACAGCTTCGGCATAGACTTTGTCGAAGCCGGAAATCCCGCTTCGAATCCTAAAGACATTGAATTTTTCCGGCGTGCGGCCGGAATAAATCTGAAAAAATCTAAGCTTACGGCTTTCGGATCAACAAGAAGAAAAAACACCTCATGCGGCGATGACTCCAATATTGCCGCTCTTATCGACGCCGGAACCGAATATGTAACTGTTTTCGGAAAAAGCTGGCTGCTCCATGTTGAAGCCATTTTAGACGCCGACTCCGAAGAAAACCTGTCAATGATAAGAGACACGGTAGGTTATCTTACTCAAAAAGGGAAAAAAGTAATATTCGACGCGGAGCATTTTTTCGACGGCTACAAAGACAATGCCGCGTATGCCATAAAAACACTTAAGGCGGCGGCGGAAGCGGGAGCCGAAAGGATCGTCCTTTGTGATACTAACGGTGGATGCTTTCCCGACGAGATAAACGACATGGTAAAGCTCGTAACACAAATAACAGATGTTCCGATAGGAATACACTGCCACAATGACTCCGGCTGCGCCTCAGCCAATACGATAGCTGCTGTTAAGGCAGGAGCCCGCCATATACAGGGGACGTTTATCGGTATCGGCGAACGCTGCGGTAATGCAAACCTTTCTACGGTAATGCCTAATCTTCAACTTAAGATGGGTTATCGATGCATAGACGAAAAAAGCATGGCAAATCTTACGCAAACGGCCTGTTATATAGCCGAGATCGCAAACATAAAGCTGGCGGGAAGCATGCCCTACGTAGGAAGAAACGCTTTCGGCCACAAGGGCGGAATGCATGCGGACGGGGTAAAAAAAGATCCGCGGAGCTTTGAACATATTTCTCCGGAAAAAGTCGGAAATGAAAGAAGCTTTCTTTTATCCGAAGTCAGCGGACGAAGCGCGGTTTTGTCAAAGCTTTCTGAATTTGACGCAAATCTTGAAAAAAACAGCCCAGAAACTATGAGGATAATGGAAAAACTTAAAAAGCTTGAAAGCGCCGGATACCAGTTTGAAGCGGCTAATGCAAGCTTTGAGCTTCTTGTGTTAAAAGAGCTCGGACGGTTTCAGCCTTTTTTCAGAATAGAGCATTTTTATGTTGTATCCGCTCAAAATTACGCGGTTCGCGATGTTGAAAAATCCAATGCCATGGTTAAGGTAAAGGTCGGCGACAAATGCGAAATAACCGCCGATGAAGGGGACGGCCCGGTCAACGCGATAGACAGGGCTCTCAGAAAAGCTCTGGAGGTCTTTTATCCTCAGCTCAAAAAAACTCACCTTATCGATTACAAGGTAAGGGTCATAGCCGCAGGGGACAGTACCGCGGCTGTGACCAGAGTTCTTATAGAAAGCACAGACGGAGAAACCGTATGGACTACGGTAGGCGCCTCTAAGGATATAATCGACGCCAGCCTTATGGCTTTACTTGACGCAATAGAGTATTATCTTTACAATACGTGGGAAATAAAAAGAAAAGAGGCGGAGCTTAAAATAAAGAACAAAATGCAAGAACGGTTTTAAGTGTTTATGCCTACTTACGGTTTTGGCATATGAATACTTAAGGCAACACCGTACAATGATTGCCTGTGAATTGCTCAGTCGGATATTTCGTCAGCTTGCATAAGTTCGACGCAGGAAAACCGACGTATTTCAAGGAGAATTTGTGTAAGATGACGGAAAATATGCAAGCAAGCCGCACGCAAAGCCGTCAGGCGGTCATTGTGCGGTATTGCCTTAATCTTAGCCGAAAAATAATGTTATGCCTGCCCCTTGCCGGATTTTAAAGCCATTGAAAGAATAATGGCTCATCGGCAAAAAGAAGGATATTCGGACGAAATTTACCTGTTTGCGTCATATCTCTAAAAACGCGCGGGTACATGATAAAGACGGTTTTCGGTCTCTTGCCTCCGATCCGCTGCTTTTTCCGGGGTTTCCCGAAAAAGAGCGTATTTTCGGTGCTAAGGTGCAGCCTTTTGAAAGAAATATATTTGATTTTCCGATATACCTTAAAAAAGATATTGCAAAATCCTCCTAAAGCATATATAATATTATTGAAAGGACAGAGAAATATGGGAATGACAATGAGCCAAAAAATACTGGCTAAGCATGCCGGGCTCTCGGAAGTAAGAGAAGGGCAGCTTATAAAAGTTCGGCCGGATATGGTTCTGGCAAACGATATTACCGGTCCCGTGGCAATAAACGAATTCAACAAGGCGGGCTTTGACAATATTTTCGATAAAAATAAGGTTTGCCTTGTCATGGATCATTTTGCCCCTAATAAGGATATTAAGGCGGCGGC
Source organism: uncultured Ruminiclostridium sp. (assembly GCA_910579265.1). Lineage (GTDB taxonomy): Bacteria > Bacillota > Clostridia > Oscillospirales > Ruminococcaceae > Ruminiclostridium_E. The sequence continues at coordinate 79,550 of CAJTTE010000006.1, forward strand.
CCAGTGCAAGCAGTGCCGAGATTTCGCCGGGAAATACGATATTGCAAATTTTTTTGATACCGGCGATATGGGTATAGAGCATGCTCTTCTGCCGGAAAAGGGTCTTATAATACCCGGAGAGCTTTGCATAGGCGCGGACAGTCATACCTGCACCTATGGCGCTCTCGGAGCTTTTTCCACCGGTGTGGGCTCCACCGACATGGCGGCAGGAATGGCAACGGGGACCGCATGGTTTAAGGTCCCGTCCGCCATACGCTTTAATCTTTACGGAAGGCTCAATAAATACGTTACCGGAAAAGACGTCATACTTCATATAATAGGCTTGATAGGGGTCGACGGAGCGCTTTACCAAAGCATGGAATTCGGCGGAGAGGGCCTTTCCTCGCTTTCTGTCGAAGACAGGCTCTGCATGGCCAATATGGCTGTGGAGGCGGGAGCGAAAAACGGGATTTTTGAAGTAGATCAGCAAACCATCGATTATGTAAAGGAACGATCCGACAGAAAATTTGAAGTATATCAGGCTGACGGTGACGCCGTCTATTCACGGACTATCGACATTGATTTGTCTAAGATAGAACAAACCGTAGCCTTTCCGCATCTTCCCGAAAATACCAAAACGGAAAAAGACTGGGGAGAAATAAAGATAGACCAGGTTGTGATCGGTTCCTGCACCAACGGAAGGATCAGCGATATGAGAGCCGCCGCCCAAGTGCTCAAAGAAAAGCATGTGGCGAAGGGCGTCCGCTGTATTATTATTCCCGCCACTCAGAAAATAAGTCTGCAATGTATACGGGAAGGCTTGGCGGAAATATTTATAAACGCGGGCTGCGTATTTTCCACACCTACCTGCGGGCCGTGCCTCGGCGGTCATATGGGCATATTGGCGGCCGGAGAGCGCGCCGTTTCCACCACAAACAGAAACTTTGTGGGAAGAATGGGTCATACCGAAAGCGAGGTCTATCTGGCGAGCCCCTATGTTGCGGCAGCAAGCGCCGTGAAAGGAATGTTAACCGGATATAGGGGATAAGCGCTAATCCTTGGAAATAAACATTTTTTAACATTTTATACAGTTCTCATTTTGAACTGACGTAATACCCACAGGTTAAAACGTGCCTGCACCCGAAACACGTTATTGCTCCACCAAGTAACTCTTGAAGGATTTATGCGCCGAAGGGCTGTGGAAAGACAAGGAATAATACCGCAGGAATATGCGCATATTTCAAGGGCTTATGACGAAGTATTTAGGCAGCCGGGCAAGCAGAAAAATTCAAGAGTTAATTGGGGGAGCAATATAAAGGGATCAGGGCATATCAGAAAACAAAGCGAATTAGTACGATTACTCTAAAAGCGCGGCGAAAGCGAAGAAATGCGAGAGTGCCTCACAGCTATCCTTTGTGGGATGATTATCTGCATTCCATGACGCGAAAAGCGTCCCCGGTCAGTAGAAGCCGTGTATTTTGCGGCTTTTCAGACAGACCCTGTCATTACACTGTCAAACGCTTTTAAGGCGAATTTGTCTTAAGCGAAATAAAGACAATACCGCACAATGACCGCCTGAGGGCTTTGCGTGCGGCTTGCTTGCATATTTTCGGTCATCTTACGCAAATTCTCCTTGAAATACGTCAGTATCCCTGCGTCGAATTTATGCAAGCTGACGTAAAATCTGACTGCGCGATTCACACGCAATCATTGTGTGGTGTTGCCTAAAGTATAACGTGGAGTTTTCCCATAGAAAACGTTTTTATAAAAACCGCTGAACAACAATGCCCGGTCGAAACAAAAAATTCGTCATGATCGGCTGCGCAATTGTTCGGTATTTATTGCGCCAAATATAAGGAACATAAAACCCGCATTTTAACCGGAACCGGATCTTTTTTCTGTCATTTCCGATTTTGTTTTTATTAAAATACATTTTGCCCCCGGATATACCGTCCGTAGCAAATACAATCTGCGGATAATATCTCAATATCGGAAATAACAAGTTACGGCCATTCCGTTAACGCCTGTTTAACGGCAAATATGTTCTTTGTTTTACACTACAACTGCCTTGATTAAATATGAAAGGAAATAAATAAATCATGCTTAACCACATTGCCCTATTGAACTTCAGGGATGAGCTCGGAGAGAGCGACAAAAGAATTGCCGCGGTAAAACTGAAAAGCGGGCTTGAAGATCTGGCGGACAAAATCGAAGGACTCATTGACATCAGAGTGGAAACGCTGCTTTTAGACTGCTCCTCTGCGGACATACTTCTTTTGTGCAAGCTTCAGGACAGAGAAGCTTTGGAACGCCTAAAGACCTCCCCTCTTTTGTTTAATATTAAACCGATTATCGATGAAAACCTTGACAGAGTCCATACTGCGGATTATATTTCCTAGGAGCTATCGAAAAGCCGCAAAACGCACGATTTCTACTGACAGCGGACGCTTTTCGCGTCAAGGAATGCCGATAGCTACCCCAAAGAAATAACTATGAAATACCCTCGTATTTCTCCGCTTTTTTCTTTAAAATTCCCATGCTTTTAGCGTAATCGTACAAATTTACTTTGTCTTAGAGCCTGTTTAGTATCTCGAAGTATGTAGATTGCGCAGCAGATTTTGGGTATTTCGAGGCGATTTTTCGCAGACGTACTTTAATGTACATCAAGAAAAATCAACGAAGAAATACGCAAAAGGTGCAAGCAAGACTCATGCCGAGAGATGCTAAACAGGCTCTCAGGATATGCCTTAGTCTCTTTAGATGATTTAATAATCATAATACCCGGCTTTTTTAAAGATACTTTTTTTGAAGGTTCTTACTTTCCCTCCGTCGCAAAAGCTATACTTAACGTGCGCGGTACTGTATATCCTTTAAAAATATTGTATAAACTGCTTTCAAGGCTTTTGCCGTGATCATAGATTTACAGCCGAGCTTAAAGTGAAAAATATTTATGCCACGGCTTTTTAAAATCTTTTATGATTTCCGGAATTGCCGATAGATTTCAGGATAACATTTGACGGCTTCTTTCTGGCATTTTAAAGCTTATGCTTTATCGTTTTTTAATTGGAAACAAAAAATATGGTACTTCATACGAAAGGAGACAATGCGGAAAACGCAACAGACAATACATCCGCAGAAAGTAAAATGAACGCACATGGCTTAGCGCACAAATACGGAGATAACGTGGATACGGACGTTATAATTCCGGCAAGGTATCTTAACACGTCAGACTTCAGAGAATTGGCTGCTCATTGTATGGAGGATATAGACAAGGACTTCGTACGCAGAGTAAAGACGGGAGATATTATAGTAGGAAAAGCCAACTTCGGCTGCGGAAGTTCCCGCGAACACGCTCCCATCGCTATAAAAGAGAGCGGGATATCCTGCGTTATAGCGGCAACCTTTGCAAGGATTTTTTACCGCAACGCAATAAACATCGGGCTTCCCATAATGGAATGTCCTGAAGCAGCTAACGAAATATCGGCCGGAGACGAGTTGGATGTGGATTTTGAAAGCGGTAAAATAACCGATCTTACAAACGGAAAAGTATATACCGCCGAACCCTTTCCGGAATTCATAAGAGATATCATAAATAAGGGCGGATTACTTAATTCCCTTAAAAAATAAAATAACGGTCATTATTAGAGCGTGTTTAGTATCTCGAAGTATGTAGATTTCGCAGCAGCTTTTGCGTTTTTCGAGGCGATTTTTCCCGGACATACTTGACGTACATCAAGAAAAATCAACGAAGAAATACGCAAATGGTACAAGCAAGATGCATGCTGAGAGCTGCTAAACAGACCCTTATAAAGCCCTAAAGAAAACATACAAAAAGCGCGGTGTTGCAGACACTGAAAAAAGCTTAAAAAGCTTGAATTCGACAGAAATATCGGAACGAACGAGGGCTAATGTCTGAAAAATACGCTTTAAAACCGGCTTAATGCCAAAAAAGCAAAATATGTGAGATTGCTCGCCATAAAAATCATATCAATACCGGAATTTATTATAAATCCGTACCATACGCCAACCGCGCTTTAAAAAGAACAAAATCAAACAACTCGTTTTGATTTTTTATGTAAAATCAAAAGGTTTTGCGTTATTACGTAACAAAAAGACGATTCCGGTTTTTAAGGAATCATGGGTTTTAAATAAGCAACCAACCCCTTTTAAAAAACGCCGTTTGCGGCACATAAGATTTGTGTAGCATAAGCTTATGTCTTTATGCTTTAATATAAAAATATTGTTATATACGTTCAATATACCGTCTCCGCTTACGGTTGTTCTGTTTTGAATCTGTGAAAGTATTCCGGAATTTTTTCGGGATTTGACCATAGGCTGTCTTAAAAGCCGCAGCTTTCGGAATTTTTTACTGACCTTTGACGCCCCCTGCGTCAAAAATGATCGGGAATACTTTGCATTTCCGCGTTTTATGAAGCCGCGCACATTAACGAAGACGCAATTGTTTGCTCAGTTTTCAGATACACACTAAAACCTGAAGGGATGAATATAAATGAAAAAAAATATAGCGGTTATAAAAGGGGACGGGATAGGTCCTGAAATTATTGAGGAGGCTTTGAAGGTCCTGGACAAAATAGCCGAGAAATACGGCCACAGCTTTGATTACACCCAGCTTTTAATGGGTGGTATCGCAATAGATGAAACCGGATCTCCACTTCCTCAGGAAACAATAGACGGATGCCTATCGTCTGACAGCGTACTTCTGGGAGCGGTAGGCGGCCCTAAATGGGATAAAGGAAAAGGCAGCATGCGGCCGGAAGCCGGCCTTCTGGGAATAAGAGGCGCTCTTAAGCTTTTCGCCAATATCCGTCCCGCTAAGCTTTTAAAGCCGCTGTCTGACGCCTGCCCTCTGAAAAGAGACATTACGGATAAAGGCCTTGATCTTGTCATAGTGCGCGAGCTTATCGGAGGAGCATATTTCGGAGAAAAAAGGACCTTTATTGACGAATACGGTCATAAAACTGCCGTGGATTCTATGAAATACGGAGATTATGAAATAGAAAGGATATGCCGCGTTGCCTTTGATATGGCAAGAAAACGCCGGAACAAGGTAACAAGCATCGATAAAGCGAACGTGCTCGACAGCTCAAGACTTTGGAGAGAAATAGCCCATAAGGTGTCGGCCGAATATCCCGATGTGGATTTTTCCGATATGCTGGTGGATAACGCCGCTATGCAGCTGGTCAGGGATCCCTCACAATTTGATGTTATAGTTACCGAAAATCTCTTCGGAGATATCCTTTCTGATGAAGCAAGCATGATAACCGGGTCTCTCGGAATGATCCCCTCGGCAAGTCTTGGAGAAGGCTCTCCGGGTCTTTATGAACCTATCCACGGCTCCGCTCCGGATATTGCCGGACAAAATAAAGCCAATCCTATGGCTGCGGTTCTTTCGGCGGCGATGATGCTCAGATACAGCTTTGATATGCGGGAAGAAGCCGATGATATAGAAAATGCGGCGGATAAAGTGCTTGAGGAGGGCTTCCGTACAAGTGACATCATGAGCGAAGGTATGACGCTTGTTTCCTGTTCGGAGATGGGGGACAGGATAGCCGCATTTATCTGATAAGTATCCGAACAAATCCGCAGGTAAGGAAAACCCCTCGGTAAAAGCCGGAATAAAAATAAACATGAAGGAAAGTAGACCGTCTGATTCAAATAACGCATTTTGCGGGTGTTTTCGGACAAAAACGGGATCCTTTAATCTCAGGTAGTCGCTTACATTTTTATGTGTATAAATACCGAAATAACGGCCGTTCCGATTTAAAATGTCATAATAATACCGATGGGTATTTGACATTTAAGCCGGAACGGCCGTTTTGGTTTTTCGGATTTAAAGATTTTTCGTTTGTTAAAGCTCCATCTCTTCCTTGCCTCTGTTATCTATTCTTCGCGCGGAAATCACGAACAAGGTTACAAAATAACAAAGCACCATCAAAAGCACTGTTATTCCTATGCTGCCCCAAAGATTCACGCTGTCGAAGCCGTTTTCGAGCACGGCATTCTGCGCCTGAGAAGTGAGCGTAAAGGGATGAAATTTATCTGCTCCGAGTGCTGAAAACAAAGTGGTAAGAATAACGTTTCCGCCGTACATAATTACTACCGACAAGCCCGCCTTTGAGGTGCATAAACCCAATGTAAAATACAATACGGTCATAAATGCGTCAAACACCGCCGCCAACAATGCGGAGACCGCAATATTGGATATACTTATTTCAATTCCCCCGAACACAAGAGCCGAAATCCCGAAGCCGATCCATATGCCGCAAAATGCAAACAATGCCACTGAAGCGGGATAAACAATAAATTTCGGAAGAATATACAGCTTAGAGCTGAGTCCCGCATTCTGTGGGATTATCATTGAACGCTTTTTAAGCTCGCCCCCGGCCGAATACATTGTAACAAGCATAAATATCAGCATAAGTGTGCTTGTAAGATCACCCAAAGCACTTATCGCTCCCAGCTTAGCCATATATGACTCATCGGTCATATCCCCCATTATGCCGGAACCGGAAATTTCCATATCCATGTTTATCGACTGTGTGCTTAAATCGTTATCGCCGCCAAGCTCCATATTTTCAATACTGGACAGCATCTCAAAGGAGAGCTTCATTAAAAGAGGGGATGCCGCCGCAAACAAAACCGCCGCAATAATTACTCCCCACATTCTGAAGGAGCGGGTAAAAAACATAAGCTCCTTTTTTATGCCTTCCTTAAGCATTGCCGTTCACCACCTTTAAATAAATTTCCTCAAGACTTTCGGTCACCGTTCTGAACTGCGAAGGAACGACCGAATTTTCTTCGAAGGTTTTTATAAGCAGCTGAGAAGCTGTTTTCGGTTCGGGAGTGCGTATTACGAAAAAGCCTGTTTTTTCGTAATAATCTACCTTTTCGATAAGGGAGCTGTTCTCGAGTCCTTTTATTGCGGAAATGCTCTTTTCGTCAGTTTCATAGAGCTTTACCTCAATTTCCTGCTTGGCATAGTTCATAAGTATATCGGAGATTTTTCCCTCTATGGCCATTTTTCCGTTTCTCATTATGCCTACGCTTCCGGCAACCTTTTCCACGTCGGAAAGAATATGGGTGCAGAGAATTATTGTCGCACCGATTTGTGAAACGTTTCTTATTATGTTCATAACATCCGCCCTGCCCTCCGGGTCAAGAGCTGAGGTCGGCTCGTCCAGTACGAGTACCTGAGGTGAATCGAAAATAATGGCTGCGATACCCATTCTCTGGTTCATTCCTCTCGAATAGCCTTTTATACGGCGTTTCCCGCCTTCTCTCATACCGACTATGTCCAGAACTTCCTCCACGCGGGCTTCAACATTTCCTTCGTACTTGCAGCAGGCGGCAATATATCTCAGGTATTCATAGCCGTTCATGAAATTAAACATAGAAGGCGTTTCGGGAAGATAGCCTATCTTTATTCTTTTTTCCTCCCCGGAATTTTCATCACCTAAAATAACGTCTCCTCCGTCTTTTGCAATAACGTTGCAGAGAATATTCATGGTAGTGGTCTTACCGCAGCCGTTTTTGCCCAAAAAGCCGTATATTTCTCCGTCCGGCACATTCATGTCGAGACCGTCAAGAACCCGGAAATGTCCGTAGCTTTTCTGTAAATTGCGAATGGTTACCATAACTTTCCTTTCCCTTTCCTAATGATAATATTATTTTAACACAGCAGGATATATATGTCAATAGAATTTACTAAACTTTGTAAAAAATTTTTGGCGGTAAAGACATAAGTAAATTTTATTTACTTATGTCTCATAAAGAATGTAATCAAAACGAACCGCAAAAAAAGGCTATGGCAAAATCCTGTTTGCCATAGCCAAAGAAAAGGGTGCAGGTATATCTTAAAGCATATTATGCTTTAAGTCGCTTATAAAGTCTTTTTTCAGCTTATACTGAACAACAGCTCGGAATAAGTGGGTATCGGCCAGTAATCGGCGCCCACAACCGTTTCAAGCTCATCCGCCACCGATCTGAGCGACTGCATTTTTGCGAAAACGGTATCATGGAAATATTTTGCATTTTCCTTCACGTCGTCAATGGTATGACCGTGAGCAATTGCCGCTTCAAGCTCTTTTATACGCGCGGACAAGGTATCCGTAAGGGCGCTTACCTTTTCGGCAAGTTCTTTTTCCGCTCCTTCGCCGAATCCCGCATTCTTTTTAGCGCAAACCGTTTCAAAAAGCTCTCTCTCAAATTTCAAAACGGCGGGGAGGATTTGACGTTTAGCCATATCGACGGTAGTCTGAGCCTCAATATTAAGAACCTTTTCATAATTTTCCAACAGGGTTTCGGTTCTCGAATGTATTTCTATCTCGCTGAAAACCTTGTGCTTTGTGAAAAGCCTGATATTTTTCTTATCCTCAAAATGAGGAACGGCGTCAACGGTAGAAGAGAAATTGGGAAGGCCTCTTTTTTCAGCTTCTTTTATCCAGGCAGCATCGTAACCGTTTCCGTTAAAGATAATTCTCTTATGCTTTGTGAACGTCTTAACCAAAAGCTTGTTAAGTGCGGATTTAAAATCAGGAGCTTTTTCCAGCTCGTCGGCGAAATCGGAAAGCGCGTCAGCCACGATGGTATTCAAAACGATATTGGGTCCCGCAATATTAAGTGTTGAGCCCACGCTTCTGAACTCAAACTTATTGCCGGTGAATGCGAAAGGAGAGGTCCTGTTGCGGTCGGTGGTATCCTTGGGGAAGGTGGGAAGAGTTGAAACGCCGATATCAAACTGCCTGTGCAGCTCTTTAATATGATTGCCGCTCACGAGGGCTTCGATAACATCGGTAAGCTCTTCTCCCAGAAATATCGATATGATGGCGGGAGGTGCTTCGTTAGCGCCAAGCCTGTGATCATTTCCCGCGCTGGCAACGGAAAGCCTTAAAAGATCCGCATGTTCATCCACCGCTTTAATTATGGCTGCAAGGAATGTGAGGAACTGAGCGTTTTCAATAGGCGAATCTCCCGGGTTGAGCAGATTTTGTCCGTCATTTGTGGAAAGCGCCCAGTTATCGTGCTTACCCGAACCGTTTACCCCGGCAAAAGGCTTCTCATGAAGCAGACATGCAAGGCCGTGTTTTTTTGCAACCTTCTGCATCAGATCCATAGTAAGCTGATTGTGATCGGCGGCAAGATTTGCGTTTTCGAAAACAGGAGCGCATTCATGCTGCGCGGGAGCTACCTCGTTATGTTTGGTCTTGGAGGGAACTCCCAGATTCCATAAAGTCTTGTCAAGATCCTTCATATAATCGCTTACACGCTGCTTGATAGTGCCGAAGTAGTGATCCTCAAGCTCCTGACCCTTAGGAGGGGCCGCACCGAAAAGGGTACGCCCTGTAAAAATAAGATCCTTTCTTTTGTTATAAAGAACTTCGTCCACAAGGAAATACTCCTGCTCCGCACCTACTGTCGCAACCACTCTTTTTGTGGCGGTGTTTCCGAAAAGCCTCAATATACGCAGCGCCTGAGCGGAAACCGCGTCCATCGACCTGAGCAGAGGCGTCTTTTTATCCAGAGCCTCTCCCGAATAGGAACAAAAGGCGGTAGGTATATAAAGAGTATTATCCTTGACAAAAGCGTAGGACGTAGGATCCCAAGCCGTATAGCCTCTCGCCTCAAAGGTCGCTCTCAAGCCGCCGGAGGGGAACGATGATGCATCGGGTTCACCCTTTATCAGCTCCTTACCGGAAAACTCCATTATTACGGTGCCGTCTCCCTTTGGATTAATAAAGCTGTCGTGCTTTTCCGCAGTGATCCCCGTCATAGGCTGAAACCAGTGTGTGTAATGGGTAGCGCCTTTTTCTATCGCCCAGTCCTTCATCGCGTGGGCAACCACGGCGGCGACCGAGCTGTCAAGCTCAGTACCGTTGTCTATCGTTTCCATCAGAGCCTTGAATGTACCCTTCGGAAGCTTTTCTCTCATGGTCTCGACATTGAATGAGTCGCAGCCGAAGGATTCTCTTACATCATATTTCTCGTTCATGATCCCTTTTCCTTTCAAATAAATGATATTGCCGAAGAAAAAATAAGACGCTTTGCGCAGTAAAAACTGCCAAAACGTCTTTGTTTTGTCTTATGGCTTTATTTTACAGCATATGCGCGGATATGTCAATATGTGAATTGTATTAATTTTTTTATTTTTGCAGGATTTTTTTGTACAACTTGCAAAAAATGGGTGCGTGATTCAGAAAATCCAATAAATCCGAAAAAATATAAAAATACAGATTGCCGTCTATAAAGCCCTCAGAAACCGATCACACATACATTTCGTTCCCGCCGTGCAGTAATCGGGCAAGAAACGCAAAATTGATCTACAGATATAATTTTGTCATATAAAAATCAAAATTATGCGCGTGGATTACAGCTTTTATTTTTATACGGCCCGGCGGTGCAAAAGATATTTCGATTAAGGGCGATCCGAAAAGCCGCAGAGCACATGATTTCCGCTGACCGAGGACGCCTTCCGCTTTAAAGAATGCCGATAGTTACCCAAAAGCATAACTACGAAATACCCTTGTATATATTCTCCTTTTCCCTTGAGATCGCCATGCTTTTGCATAATTGTATTGATTTGCTTTGTTTTCAGATACCCGCCGATTCGATCAATTGCTTTTGATTAAGCCAAAAGTCAAAATAACTCCCTTGATTTTTTACATTGTCTATGTTATACTTATACCGTATAAACTTTCCCGGATGCCTGAGACTTTCGTTGCTGCTCCCTGCCGGGGAATGGTATTTATAAGGACCGGTAAATTTATTGCTCCGCCCCGTCTTCGAAAAGATTTTCGATTTTCCGCCTCACCTAAGATACTCTGAATCGCCGCAATATATGCTTGCATTGAAAAAGCGAGGAGGTCTTTACCGTAGTCCGATAAGAGGCGATCACAGGACGGAACTTTACAATGACGTACATTCAAATTTACGATAACAGCTGTTAAAAGGAAATGATATGGAAAATTTTGATTATTCCCATAAAAAAAGGGTAGTTATAAAAGTGGGCACCTCTACGCTCACCTATAAAACCGGAAATATAAACGTCCGGCGCGTCAAAAAAATGATTGAGGTATTAAGCGATCTGAAAAACGCGGGACATGATGTTATTTTGGTATCATCGGGAGCCGTCGGAGTCGGAGTAGGATGCATCGGGCTTCAGCAGCGCCCGTCGGATATGCCCACTAAGCAGGCATGCGCCGCGGTGGGGCAAAGCCAGCTTATGAGCTTTTACAGCTCCGAATTTTCAAGGTTTAACCACACGGTAGCTCAGATACTTGCCACAAGAGACGTTTTCAGTAATAAAATACGCAGGGAAAATATATACAATACCATGCACACCCTCCTGTCAATGGGCATAATTCCCATAGTAAACGCAAATGACAGCGTTTCTATAGAACAGCTGGATTTTGACGAAAACGATACTCTTTCTGCCCTTACCGCCGAGGTATGCGGTGCGGACCTGTTGGTTATACTTACCGATGTTGACGGATTGTATGATAAAAATCCATCGGAGCCCGACGCTAAGCTTATACCGGTAGTTCACAAGCTTACCGATGAAATGATAGCCGCCGCAGGAGAAAAAGGAAGCGAGCTTGCAAGCGGGGGAATGATCACAAAGCTTGAAGCAGCCGTGATAGCGGGAGAAGGCGGTATCCCGACCGTTATAATCAGGGGGGACGACCCCGAAATATTATACAAACTGTTTGACAATGAAGCAACCTGCACTTTGTTCGACCTGAACCGAAAGGAATAAAAAATGACATACCTTGAAAACTTAGGCATCAATGCGAAAAAAGCCGAAGCCTCCATAAGAAGCATATCCGAAAAGAAAAAGAATGACGCGCTGGCGGCTATCGCCGATATACTTACGGAAAATGCCGATAAAATAATAGCGGCAAACGCCGCCGATCTTGAAAATGCACGAAGAAACAATATGTCGGACGCCATGACGGACAGGCTTCGCCTTGACAAAAAAAGAATAGAGGCCATCGCGGAGGGAGTCAGATATGTTGCGGAGCTGCCCGACCCGGTAGGAAGGATCCTGAGCGAAAAAACGCTCCCCAACGGATTAAATATCAGAAAAATAAGCGTTCCGCTGGGCGTAATAGGAATTATTTTTGAATCTCGTCCCAACGTGACTGTGGATGCAGCGGCGCTGTGTCTGAAGTCAGGGAACGTATCGGTTCTCAGGGGAGGAAGCGATGCTATAAGCAGCAATAAGTGCCTTGTTGACCTGATGCGCCTTGCGCTTGAAAAAAACGGGATAAATAAGGATGTTATATGCCTTGTGGAAGATACCTCCCGCGAAGCGGTCAATGATTTTATGAAGCTTAACAGGTATATAGACGTGCTTATCCCAAGGGGAGGGCATGGTCTGATACAAAATGCGGTGAACAACTCCACCATACCTGTTATTCAGACCGGAGAAGGCAATTGCTCGGTCTATGTAGACGCCTCCGCCGATATCGGAAAAGCGGTGGATATCGTCGACAACGGAAAGACGCAGCGGCCCTCGGTATGTAATGCCATAGAAAACGTTTTGGTTCACAGAGATGCGGCGGAAAAATTTCTTTCGGCTCTTGAAAAAAGGTGGTCGGGGAAAGTAAAAATATTCGGCGACCGTAGGACCTCGGAGTATATAAAAATTGACAGGGAAGCTACCGAGGAGGATTATAAAACAGAATTTCTCGATTATATGATCGCGGTAAAAACTGTGGACAGCCTCGAGGAAGCCGTCGATTTTATTAACAGATGCGGTACCAAACATAGCGAGTGCATAGTTACCGAAAATCAGGACAATGCGGCCAGATTTCAAAGAGAGGTAGACGCTGCGGCGGTTTATGTAAACGCTTCAACACGCTTTACCGACGGAGGGGAATTCGGTCTGGGTGCGGAAATAGGAATAAGCACTCAAAAGCTCCACGCAAGGGGTCCTATGGGGCTTGAGGAAATGACCTCCTATAAATATCTGATAAACGGCAGCGGACAGATACGCAAATGAAGGAGAAGATTTCGCAGATGAAAAAAAATATTAAACCAAATGAAAACCAAAATCTGAACGGGGATGAAAAGGAAGAAAAGAGCGGTAAAATACTCGATTCCCTCGAAGGAAACGTCAACGATGTAGAAAAGGCTCTTGAGGGAGAGGATCAGTCCGAAAACGAAACCGAAGCCGTTTTTGATCCGGCTGCGCGCATGATAAAAAATCGAAAATCCTTTTTTGTCGTAGGTCTGATTATTATTCTGATGGCAGCCGTGGGGCTGGTCTCTACCGTCAGATTCACTATGGACACCGTAAAGGATATTATAAATCAGACATCGCTTAAAAACGAATTTGCGGAATTTATAAACCCTTTGGTCATAATAGACGCTCCCGCATTCGATTCAACGGAAAACATCCCTCCCTCGGTCGTAATAAGCTCCGCCATATGGAAAATACTTTTAAGCGGAAACACCGACAAGTATGAAAGCGATCAGACAAATATGACAATTTCGGAAATAGATGTGGAAAGCGCCGCAGCAGCCTTGTTCGGATATAACGTGGAAGTGGTTCATCAGACGGTAAACAACGGTGCTTTGTCTTTCGAGTACAATTCATCCGCAAAGTCCTACAGCGTACCCGTAGACGCCGATAACAACACCTACTGGCCGAGAGTAAAGGAACTCAGCAGCATAGGCGATACCTTTACGCTTGTAATAGAGTATATGCCTCCCATTATGGGCATAGGCAACGAGGCAATAAAGGATCCGGGAAAAGAAATGGTCTACACGGTATCAAGAAACGCTTCGTCAATGACCGTAAAAGCTATTCAGTATCCTCAGACGGAAGAAGAAAGCTGATGGAACCGAATTACAGGACCGTGGCGAAATCCGCTTCAGCCTCGTTTATCGAAAAAAAGTCCGAGTTTATAGGTCATATTTCCCCGTGTAAAACCGAAGAAGAAGCCTTGGATTTTATAAGAGAAATAAAAAAGCAGCACAGAAAAGCCACGCATAATTGCTACGCCTATATTTTACGCAGCAATAATATCGGCAGGCACAGTGATGACGGCGAGCCGGGCGGAACGGCGGGGGCGCCTATGTTCGAAGTGCTAAGAAAGGAAGGGCTTACCGACGTATGCTGCGTCGTTACCAGATATTTCGGCGGGATCCTTCTGGGCGCGGGCGGTCTTGTCCGCGCTTATACGAACGGAGTAAAAGCTGCCGTTGACGCTGCGGGAATAAAGGAAATGCGCATGGCGGCGCTGATCGGCATAACGTTGGACTATTCTCTTTACGGAAGACTCGGATCGATTTTTTCGGACTATGACGTTCGTATCCGGAACGAGGACTTTTCATCCGACGTAAAAATAAATCTTTATATCGATGAAAAACTCACGGAAGAGTTTAAAGAAAAAATTACCGACATCTGCTTTGGAAGAGTAAATATTCGGGTAATTGAAAAAACCGAGTTTGATTTCGGTAAATCCGGTACCGACTGTAGCTCCGAATGATTTAAACTTATAAAAAGTAATGGCGTTCGGGCATATTACGGGTTTATATTTTAACCCGCGCCTTTAAACAAAATATTCTGTCATTAGCCGGAATTATAAAAGGAGCCTTGGGAAAAAACATTGACAATAGGCGAGTCTGCGGCACACCTAAAAAACATCCCGTATTTTAAGGCAACACCGTACAATGATTGCGTGTGAATTGCGCAGTCAGATTTTTCGTCGGTTTGCATAAATTCGACGCAGAAATACTGACGTATTTCAATGAGAATTTGTGTAAGAAGACGGAAAATATGCAAGCAAGCCGCACGCAAAGCCATCAGGCGGTCATTGCGCGGTATTGCCTTAAATGTGACAATGTTTTTATTTCATTTTTTCTGACATTGACCTCTTCCTTTATGTTTACATAACAGTATACGGCTGCCAAAGCTTTGCTGTTTTACTATAACGGAGGAGGTTGTTATTTTGCAAAAGCTTTTTATTCCGCCGGCTGAGTCGGCGGTTTCTTGCGCTGAAGCTATTGCTCCCCCAAATAACTCTTGAATTTTTCTGCTTGCCCGGCTGCCTAAATACTTCGTCATAAGCCCTTGAAATATGCGCATATTACTGCGGTCTTCTTCCTTGTCTTTCCACAGCCCTTCGGCGCACAATTCTTCAAGGGTTACTTGGTGGAGCAATACAATAAAAAAAGAGCGGCTTTGTTTGACCGCTCTTATTTATTTGTCCGTATTTTCCGACATATAAAAACGAAAGCCGGAATACCGTGTTTAAAGGAAAACACCTGCGTCTCACCGCTGCCATAAAACCGTATCCTTACACAACATACGGTATTTGATGCGGTCATATAGAGTTTCATACTATGGGCATTGTGAAAAGCCAAAATTTGCACAATTTTTACTAAGGTCTGTCTGAAAAGCCGAAAATCACAAGATCACTGCTGACTTCGGACGCCTTCCGCGTCAAGTAATACCGATGGATATCCCAAAAAAACAACTACGATATACCCTCGTATTTATCCGCTTTTTCCCTTGAATCCCCGTGCTTTTGGCGTAATTGTACATATTTGCTTTATTTCCCGATACGCCCTAACCGCAGACGCCTTGTGTGTGAAAAAAGCTCGAATATTACTGTATCCCTACGCTTTTTTCCTTTAATAGCCGCTTATTCACCGAAACCATACAAAATCCCTTGGTTTTCAGATAAGCCATGATCTTTGACCCGGATATGACCAAATAACACGGACTACCTACGCGATCAGGACTTATCTGTGATCAGGGCTTAGAAGCAATCATTGATCAGATCTGAAACTTGATCAATGATTGGTTTCGGCATTTTCCGAAACCGCCGCGGCATATCCGGACTAAGCTGCGGAAAATCAGCCGTCAATGGCCTTCAGCAGCTCGCCAACCTTATTTTTCTCTTCCCATTTAACTCCCAGCTCCTCACGTCCCATGTGACCGTAAGCGGACAAAGCCGCATACTGAGGCTTCCTGAGCTCAAGTGATTCAATTATGGCGGCGGGACGAAGATCAAATACCTTTTCAACCGCCCTTTCTATCCTGTCATCGGAATATTTTCCCGTTCCGAAGGTCTCCACCATGACCGAAACAGGCTTAGCTACGCCGATTGCATATGCCAGCTGCACCTCACAGCGTCTCGCCAGCCCCGCCGCAACGATATTCTTCGCCACATGTCTTGCCGCATACGCCGCCGAACGGTCGACTTTTGTGGGATCCTTGCCGGAAAAGGCTCCGCCGCCGTGTCTGGAATATCCGCCGTAAGTATCCACGATTATTTTTCTTCCGGTAAGGCCGCTGTCCCCCTGAGGTCCGCCTATAACAAAGCGTCCTGTCGGATTTACATAAAACTTGGTTTCGCTGTCCAGCAATTCCTTGGGAATGGTAGGTTTAATGATTTTTTCGATAATATCTGTTCGTATCTGAAGAAGGGTAGCCGAAGCCTTGTGCTGAGTAGAAATAACCACGGTATCCACACGAACGGGCTTATCGTCCTCATATTCGACCGTAACCTGAGATTTTCCGTCGGGGAGAAGATAATCTATTTCTCCGCTTTTTCTGCATTCCGTGAGTTTTTTAGCCAGCTTATGAGCCAACGATATAGGTAAAGGCATAAGCTCCGGGGTTTCATCGCAGGCATAGCCGAACATCATACCCTGATCTCCGGCTCCCGTATCGAACTTATTGTCATCCCTGCCCTCAAGAGCGTTGTCAACGCCCATAGCAATATCGGAGGACTGCTCGTCGATAGATGTAAGAACCGCGCATGTGTTGCAGTCAAAGCCATAAGTGGCGTTATCGTACCCGATTTCCTTGACCGCGCCCCGTACTATTTTCGGAATATCCACATAGCCATTGGTGGTGATCTCCCCCATGACCATTACCATACCGGTGGTTGTGCAGGTTTCACATGCCACACGGCTCATAGGATCCTGAGCCAGCATTGCGTCGAGAATGCTATCGCTTATTCTGTCGCAGATTTTGTCGGGATGTCCCTCGGTAACGCTTTCCGAGGTAAATAAATGTCTTGCCATAATAAACTCTGTCCTTTCTCATAATAAAATATTTCCCGTTTGTCGGAAAGGGGCGGATGCCGCTTCTCCGATATACTTGGGAAAGCAGTTTTAACTGCTCGCCGTATACCTCTCGGGGTTTTTCAAGCGATTTGTGCATTAAAAAACGCCCCTTTGGGGGGCGTGAATATTCAGCACCCCTCATCTTCCGCCGATAACTCCGGCGCAGGAAGTAGCACCATTTCCGTATACTACGGACGGTTGCTGCAACGTCAACGGGCCTGTCCCTCAGCTGCTCTTGATAAGGTAAAATTCAATAAGGCTTTTTGCCTTATTTATATTGTAACACATAGTATAACGTATGTCAAGTAGGAAGAAAAAGAAAAAATCACTGCCAGTATTTTCGGTCCAATGTGCGGTACTGTACCGCTCTGCTGATATGACGCTTGTTTATGATATCGCTGCCCTCCAGATCCGCAACCGTTCTCGCCACCTTCATGATGCGGTCATAAGCTCTCGCGGAAAGACCCAGACGGTCAAACGAGCCGCGTAAAAAATCCTCCGCTTTGCTGTCCAAAGGACAAAATTCCCGTATCCGCGACGGCGGTATCTCGCTGTTAAAAAGCATTCCGGTACCTTTAAACCTCTGTTTTTGGATCTCCCTTGCCTTATGTATGTTTTCCTTGAGCTCGGAGGATGAAAGCCCGGATCTGTCGGATCTGAGTTCGGAATATTTTACCGCATTCACCTCGGTCTGGATATCTATTCTGTCCAATACGGGCCGGCTTATTTTCCCGAGATATTTTGATATGGCAATGGGAGAACATCCGCATTTTCCCTCGCTCCCGAAATTTCCGCAGGGGCATGGATTCATAGCCGCAACAAGCATGGTTTTGCACGGAAAAGAGGTTTTCCCCGATGCGCGGGTTATCACCACCTTCTTATCCTCCAGAGGCTGCCTTAAGGTCTCCAGTACGTCCCGGCGAAATTCCGGCAGCTCGTCGAGAAACATAACTCCGTTATGAGCGAGGCTTATTTCGCCCGGCGACGGATTCTTACCTCCGCCCACGATCCCCGCCCCGCTGGCGGTATGGCTTACCGGCCGAAAAGGCCGGCGTGTTATAAACGGAGAATTGTCGTCCAGAAGTCCGGCCACAGAATAGACCGATGTGGTTTCTATACTTTCCTCAAATGTCATATCCGGCATTATTCCGGGGATCCTTTTTGCTATCATGCTTTTCCCCGACCCCGGCGGACCGATCATAAGAAGGTTATGAAATCCCGCTGCTGCGGTCTGTATAGCCGCTTTGATATTTTCCTGACCTTTTACGTCGGAAAAATCCGAAATATCTGCATAATCCTTCGGCGAAGGCTCATAAGGGGACGCGGGAGCAAGCTTCAGTTCGCCGCGCAAAAAGGCTGCGAGCTGTCCCACATTATTTATTCCGTATATTTCTATGCCTCTTACAAGAGATGCCTCATGTACGTTTACCGAAGGAAGAAAAATACGCTTAAAGCCTTTTTCCTTTGCCGCCGCCGTCATGGGAAGAACACCCTTTGTTCCCGTCAGCTCGCCGGACAAGGAAAGCTCGCCTATAAATACGTCGCTCCCGGAAGGAGGAACGATCTTTTCCATTGCCGCCAGAATACTTATCAATATCGGAAAATCATAGGACGAACCGCTTTTTCGTATATCGGCCGGCGAAAGATTCACGGAAACCTTTACCATCGAAATATCAAAACCGGAATTATTAAGGGCGGCCTGCACCCTCTGCCTGCTCTCCTGAATGGAGGTATCGCCCAGACCCACGATCCGGAAATCGGGAGTCCCCTTTGAAGTACTGCATTCCACCGTTACCGAAAAACCGTTCAGCCCCGACAGACCGAAGGTGTTTACCTTAGAAAACATTTTTGCGGCTCCTTTCAAAAGTGCGGATAAAAGCCTGTTTAGCACCTCCGGGCATGCATCCTGCATGCGCCTTTTGCGTACCTGCTCGTTGATTTTTCTTGATATACATAAAGTACGTCTGCAAAACATTGCCCCGAAAAACTTAAAATCTGCTGCGTAATTTACTTACTTCAAGATACCGGGACCTATCTGAAACCAAATCAAATTAGGATGTTTTTGAAACCAAAGCAATTCGCTAAAAGCATGACGACTTCAAAAAAGCGAAAAAATACGAGGGTATTTCCTATTTGCCCCTTTGGGACGACTACCGGCATTATGTGACGCAAAAAGCGTCCGAGATCAATAGAAACCGTGCAAATTGCGGCTTTTCAGATGATCCCTAAACAAGCTCTAAGAATCAGCCGTCATACATAGGCTCAATAATTAAACACGCTTCCCCCGATAAATTCCCGGACTATGGAGCTTTCGGGAATAAGATCCGAAGAAAGAGGCGTTATTTCCTCCAAAAAAGCCAGCATATCCCTTACCATATCATATAATTCAAAATCAGGGCTGACCGCCTCCAGCTCCGGAATGAGCTGAGGCGAATAAACCGCCGCTTCAAATGACATAAATGTATCGATATTTATAGCTGCATTATCCTTATAGGGCATTATATAAAGCTGTTCGCCCCGTTGAACGGACCTGAAGGCTCTGATAATATCTTCCGTTTTTCGTCCCCTGAAGAGCCTGTCCCGCATAAGCCGGCGCATAAGTCGTATCATGCTTGGATGAAGAAGCTTCTTTCCCATTGAGAGCCTTGTTCTGACGCTGACATATATTCCTTCGGAATGCTTGTGAACAGAGCCTATGACCTCGGGATTAAGGGCGTGTATACCCTCTATTATGATAAGCTCCCGCTCTTTTCTGCAAAGCAGCTTTCCTGCCTCCCTGGTCTGATCGGCGAAATTAAATACGGGAAGCTGCGTAGGAAGACAATTAAAGAACCTGTCCAGATGCTCCGTAAGAAGAGGTATATCTACTCTCGAGGGCGCCTCAAGATCGATCTTGCTTCTTTCCTCCGGAGTAAGCCCGTTAAGCGGATGAAAATAATTGTCCATCGAAATCACATGAGCAAAAAGCCCCCGGGCATCCAAAAGAGCCTTAAGCCTTAATGCGGAGGTGGTCTTTGAGCTTCCCGAGGGTCCGGAAAGAAGAACTATCGGCTTTTCTTCCGCCCGTTTGGCAATCATGTCCGCTGCCGCTTCAAGCTGATTATGGTAGAGTCTCTCCGCCGATATGACCTCGGTTCTCGAATCCTGGTTCAAAGCGTCGTTAAGCTCCCGTACAGGTAAAATATTCATACTAAAAGCTCCTTTCGGGCAGCTTGTCCAACGCGCCCAGTATATCTGCAAGCTCAAAAAGCGAGTCACATTTTGCGTACAGCATTTTTTTAATCTCCTCGTCGGGCTGTGACAGATCGGGAATCATTACCGGCTTCATTCCCGCTGTGTAGGCCGATCTTATTCCGTTGGGCGAATCCTCTACGGCTATGCACCCGCCCGGAGGCACACCTATTTTTTCGGCGGCATAAAGGTACAGATCCGGAGCAGGCTTTCCGTTTTCCACCATAGGGCCGCAGCATATTTCCCCGAATCGGTCATACAGACCGATAAGCTTAAGATATTTATCGGCTCTTTCCTTGTCGGTTGCGGTAGCCACAGCTGTTTTTATGCCCGTACCTTGAAGACGGTCCAAAAGCTCGTCTATACCCTTCTTCTTTTTGAGCCCGTTTTCTTCTATATCCCGGTCCATAAGCTCTTTCCGCCTGGCCCGCACGGCCTGATAGTCAAAGTCCTCCCCGAAAATTTCTTTGAGAAGAGGCGAAGCATATTTCCCGGCAAGGCTCCGAAGCATAAGCGCCTGCTCGTATTCCATATGATACCCGAATTCCTTAGCCGCCATACGCCAGTATTTGGCCAAAAGCGGTTCGGTATCCAGAATAACACCGTCCATATCAAAAATTACTGCCTGTATCTCCGTCACCCTTCCTAAGCCCCCTTCATAACAATTGCCGGTATTTTCAAGAATTTACGTTTTTTATTTTACCATATGACGTAATTTTTTTCAAGTGAAAACGGACAATAAGTAAAACGGACAAAACCGCGCTTCGGCGGCGGCTCTGATCACAGCTTCGCATATATCGCTCAGTCGACCCTCCGGCGTTTTTCTTCCTTTGAATATATAAGCGAAATTAAGCAAAATTTTATAGAAGCTGCGAAAAACTCACGGTAATAAGCTTTACAGAAAACCGCAAACCCATATGTTTCATTTAGCCGCATGCGGCGATATAAAGGCGGCATAGAGAAAAACCCTCCGGCTCTCTCCATGCCGCCGTTAAAATATGTCGCCTTATTTGGTGGGAACAAATGTTTTTCGTCAATCCGTTTCGTCCTCAGCGTCTTCATCCGCGTATGCCGAATTATCATAAAGCACGTCGGCAACCGTTTCCAGAAGGGAACTGTACTGAATTTTCTTAAGCCAGCTTTTAGGCAGCTTTTTATAACCGTACCATGTGCCGAGTATGCCGCCCGTTATTGCGGCGCAGGCTGCGCTGTCCCCGTCGTGATTTGCCGACAGAGCTATTGCGTATTTAAAATTTGTCTGATGTAGGAGCGCGCTGTAAACAGCTATTGCGAGAGTAGAAACGGCGCTAAGGCCGTCGCCCAGCTCAGCTATTCCCTCCTGAGGATCCGTATCCTCGTCGTTTGCCAGATCAACTGCTTTTTGAAGCGCGGTATAAGTGTTGGAGTTTTCGGGGTAGGAAGCCAAAAGCGCCATCGCCTCGTTTATCGCGTCATCCAAAGGCTTGTCCTCCATAAGCTCGGCTACGATCGACGCATAAACGCCGCAGGGGAGATAACCGTCCGGATGTGAATGTGTGATTGCGCCTATATCGCAGCCCATTCTGAAAGCCATATCGGAGCTTTGACCGTAAAAAAGTCCTGCCGGCGCCACACGCTTTACCGCTCCGTTGTCAATATTGTTGTTTACCCTTCTGCTTAATGTTCCGAAGGCATTGTTCTTAACATCCAAAAGCGCGTCTATATTCGCGTTATTAAGGCGCCTTTGCTTGCCAAGCCCCTTTGATTTGAGCAAAGAAGACATATTGGGGTTTTTTGTTTTGTCGAATAGCCATTCATATTCTCTTCCCGCTATGGTTTTTGTCTGCATATAAAGCCATAGCTGATAGGAATAAAAAACATAATTGGCTACGGCGCTGTTTTCGTACTCGGCATGTTCGTTATGCGCCCATAGAATACCGTCTGCGGTAAAGAGGCTCATCTGCGTAGCCTCCGTAAAAAGCGCCGTACCGGTCTTCCGGCTTACCGCAAGCTCCTTGGCTCCGTTTTTTTCGAAAGTTTCGCATATTTCTTCAAAACTCATATTCATCAGAGGGTATCCGAAAGCGTCGCCTAATGCGCTCCCGAAAAATGCCCCCTCAAATTTATCCATATACCTTGTTACCTTGCTCATTTCAACTTTTCCCGCAAAAACGGTTTTCCCTTTCTTTTTATTTTATAAGGTTTATTATACGCCGCCGTCCGTTGGAGATATCCGACCCGGCGAAAAATATGCTTCTCCGAAAATTGTTTTTATTGTTCCACCAAGTAACCCTTACGGTTTTTTTCTTATCCTTTTTTCGTTTTTCCTGCCCATCTTTTCCGCTGCACGCCGGTTAGCCTCCGTTTCAGTCATGGATTCCAGTTCCGGACTGGAATAAGCTATTCTCGGCGTATAGCTCCATCCCGCCGTGCTTTCCCTGTCATAGACGGTGCGGCAAAAAACCGGCGAACCTACCATAGCCAGCAGGTGTTCAAGATAATCGTAATAACTGCCCGGCGTCAGGACTCCTTTCTGAAGCGGAATATCCGTACATGCCTTTCGTACTATTTTATCCGCCATCATAACGCAGTTGGAGGTCACTACAAAGTAGGTTTTCATTTTACCGCTTTTGAATTTATAAAAATCCGAACCCGTACAGTTCCACATTTTACTTCCCCAGTCGAATACGGCCTCGCCCTTAGCCGAAGGGTCGTTTTTATAAACCTGCTGAAGGGGTGTTTCCCAAGGATAGGACATCTCCTTGATCTTTGATATTTCTTCACGCACCGCCGTCTTCTGTTCTTCGGTAAGTCTGAATCCGTAACCGTATATTTCTCTGGGTGAAGCGGTAACATAAAACCTTATATAGGGCTCCTTTTTACCCACGACAAATATTCCGTCGCCGATACCTCCGAAAAGAGATGTGGAGGTAAGATCATAAGAACCGTATGAATAGATGACACCTTCAAAACAAAGATCACAGTGTCCCATTATGCCGAATCCGTGCTCACTGACATGTATCATAACCTCCATATCCGGCGGCGCAGAGGTTTCCTTGCCGTCCGGATAAAAAGTCTTAAGCTCTGCTCTTGCTTTTTCGGGATCAAGGATATTTTGTCTCCTTCTGGCTCTGAGCTTTGCAAAGGGCCTTAAAGTAGACAAAAGAACGGGCATAGGAAGGCTGAGCTTTTTGCTGAACCTTCTTCTGAAGCTTCCCGGAAGGCATTGAAAAATAAAATCCCAGACCAGAAACGCCCCGTAAAAAATACAGTAAAGACCCGAAACCGCAAGGAATCCTCTCTTGCCCATTTCAGGCACGAACACCATCAGGATACCGAAAACCAAAAAGAATAAAAAAAGCAGAAGCTCCTTTATTCTTCCCGATACATTATCCTTTCTGTCGATAAAATAATCCATAAGCTTTATGCCTGCATTCACCAAAATGTACAGCGTAAAGATTATATAAACCGGTTCAAGACTGAGTCTGGGCAGCAATATGATCATCCCGCCCAGACAAATATTAAGAAGCGCGCTTATAAAAAGGCTTTTAAAAGAATCGTTCGATATGGCTTTTCTCTTTGCCGCCGCCGAAATGCCGGATACAAATCCGTGCAGCACCACGACCGAGCCGCCCAGATAACAAACGAACTCCATTACCGGCTCTCCTACGGTTAACGTATATATTCCGGCGGCTATGATTGCCGCTCCTGCCACAAGGCATATAAATGGATACCATTTTGAATTGTTTTTCATTTCTGTCGTTCTTTCCGATCGCGGTTATTTATGGTACCGCTTGTTGTAAATGATCGTATAAGCTCTGTATATCTGCTCCGAAAGCATGACCCTCGCCAGCTGATGAGGAAACGTCATTTTTGACATGGACAGCTTCAGATCTGCGGCAGCCTTTACCCCTTCCCCGAGTCCGAAGGAGCTGCCGATTATAAAAACGACGGAACTTACGCCCTTTAAAGGAAGGGTTTTAGTTATATCCGCCAGCTGAGCGCTGGTCATTTCCTTCCCTTCGACGCACATTGCGCATACATAAGCTCCGGAAGGGATTTTTTTAAGTATCTTTTCTCCTTCCCTGTTTAGGGCATTGTGGATCTCGGCTTGGGACGGGTTATCGGAAAGCCTTTCTGGTTCGATTATTTCCGTATTGAAACGACAAAAAGCACCGAGTCTCTTCTCATATTCGCTGCAAGCATCACGAAAGTGATCCTCTTTAATCCTGCCTACGCAGATAAGTGTTATATTCATCAATTAAATCCGTTTCTCTTTCTCCTTCTTTCCTTGCGTCTTGCCTCCTGTATAAGCCTTCTGCGGCGTATTGTGAGAAGAACGAAAAGAACGATTATACAAATAATGAGCAATATAACGAGCGGCATAAACCAGGATGTATCGGTAAGCGATTTTGCCCTATCGGTAAGATATGCCACCTGAGAACGCTCCACTGATTTTGCGGCAACCAGATCGATAGTACGGACCATATCGCCCTGATAAATTATGTCCAGCTTACCAAGGACCTCTCCCTTGCTCACCGGAGCCACCACATTTTCATATAGAAGAGTCATTTTTTTCTGTACGGGTCCGCTGTTGCCGCTTTCCTGACCGTCCGCCAGATCCTTCGGCACGATGGTGGTGAATCCATCTCTGGTTACAAGCTGTAACCTATCCGTTTCTCCCTGTTCAACATCTATCTCGGTGCAAATTTCGTTTTCATTGACCACCGTCTGATAAACAAAGCTGCCGTAAGCCCACTTATAAAGATTATTGTGATCAAGGGCGGCATAATTATAGCTTTTTCCTTCCTCATTGAAATAAGGCGCCTGCATAGTTACCAAAAGATAAGTATAACCATCCTTTTGTGCGGTGGTGACGAGGCATCTGCCTCCGTCGTGAGCCGTTCCGTCCTTATCATAATAATAGTCGATGCTTCCTGTTTTTATTCCGTGTACATATTCGAGATAATAATCCGAGCTGGGAGTTATAAGCGGGTTTGTAGTATATTTTACATAACCGTCCGGATTATATTTGTTTGCGGGAAATTCATAGGAAGTTGTGTCGCATATCTCCATAAACTTGGGTACATTGTCATACGCATATCTGGATATAAGATACATATCGTAGGGGGTGGTGTAGTTGTCCTCTTCCCAAAGCCCGTGAGCGTTGGAAAAATGTGTGCCCTTACACCCCAGATCCGCCGCTTTTTTATTCATCAGCTCCACAAAAGCTTCCACGGAACCGCACAGGTTTATAGCCAGCACGTTCGCGCCTTCGCAGGCGGAAGCAAGCATAAGAGCGTACAGACAATCAAGATAGGATATGTTTGTCTGACCCGCCTCAAGTGCGGCATTTGACGCCCCTGTCTTATTGGGATCGCCCTCCCAGAATTCGTTTGTTGCTTCATAGCTTATCCTGACCTTTTCATTAAGATCATGACAGTTTTCAAGAACTACGATAGCGGTCATTATTTTGGTTATGGAAGCCGGGTAATATCTCTGATTTTCGTTTTTGGAATAAATGACTACGCCGGTATCCATGTTCACCATATATACCCCGTCGCTGTAAACCTTTTCCACGTCGGGTACAAAAGCCGCTTCTATGTCTTGTCCGACAGGGATCTGAAACAATACGGCAAAAATAAGGATAAAAGAAATCACCTGTCTGACGAAAGTTCGGCCGGCTGCGGCTTTTTTCGACATACCGGAGGCTCTCTTATAATTTTTTATATAAAGCATATGGACAAAACTCCTTTTTTGAGGTATAATTACATGTTGTGTGGCGAAATATCGATCAGTCTGATTGCTTGACCGTCTTTGAAGAGTGTTTACATAAAACCCGGCACATGTCTTTTCGTCAGTTTTCACCGTATGTTTCAATTTTTTGAAAAACGAAAGTGTTTGTGAAAAAACTTGTCTTGTCTGCGGCAAATTTTTGCCCGGATATCCGTATATCGGTTTTATATGAACGCGCTCCGATAAATATTGCTCACAATGTCTTTATACATTATACCAAAAAAAAGGAAATATTTAAAGGGGTTTTTTTAAAATTCAGAAAAATGTAATATATTTAGTAAGAATTCAGCCTCAGGAAAGGACAAAACAGTTATGACAAAAGAAGAATACGGATTCGATACCAAGGTAATACACGGAGGCTTTGACGGGGATCCCGTCACTCATTCCGTAGTGCCGCCCCTGTATCAGACAAACGCCTATACCTTCGACAGCGCCGATCATGCCAGAAGGCTTTTCGAGCTTTCCGAACCCGGAAACATTTATTCAAGGCTTCAGAATCCTACCTGTGAGTTTTTTGAAAAGAAGGTTGCCGAATTGGACGGAGGCGTGGGGGCATTGTCGTTTTCATCCGGACACGCCGCCATATTTAACGCCGTGGTAAATCTTTGCTCCGAAGGTGACGAAATGGTTTCCTCCATAAACATTTACGGGGGAGCCGTAAACATGCTCGGTATATCATTGAAAAGACTTGGCATAACCGTTAAGTTCGTTGACCCCGATGATTTTGAGGCATGGGAAAACGCGGTTACGGATAAGACAAAGCTTTTCTTTACCGAAATAGTGGGAAATCCTAATGTAAATGTTGCCGATCTTGAAAAAATAGCCGCCATAGCACATAAGCACGGTATTCCCTTTATGGCGGACAGCACCTTTACCACACCTTATCTGTGCCGTCCCATAGAATTCGGTGCGGACCTGGTAATACACAGCGCCACAAAATTCCTGGCGGGACACGGTTCGGTAATGGCGGGCGTTGTGGTGGATGCGGGAAGCTTTAAATTCAAAGACAACCCACGTTTTCCCCTGTACAATCAACCCGACCCGTCCTATCACGGAGTTGTTTTCGCGGATCTGGGAGAAAGCGCATTTATCCTGAGACTAAGAGCGCTTATTACCCGTGACTTCGGTGCATGCCTCGCTCCCTTCAACGCCTACATATCGATTATAGGAATGGAAACGCTGCCGCTGCGCATGAAAAAACACTGTGAAAACGCTTTGGCATGTGCGCAATTCCTTGAACAATGCCCTCAGGTAGAAAAAGTGAACTACCCCATGCTGAAAAGCAGCAAATACTACGATCTTGCCCAAAAGTACATACCTGATGGGGCGGGAGGCGTGTTTACCTTTGAACTAAAAGGCGGCAGAGAAGCGGGTGCAAAATTTATGGACGGTCTAAAGCTGCTTAAGATCGTAGCCAATGTGGGAGATGTGCGCTCCATGGTTATTCATCCGGCTTCCACGACTCACTCGCAGCTTTCCGCGGAGCAGCTTAGGGAAGCGGGGATAACCGAAAACACGGTCCGTCTTTCTATCGGACTTGAAGACAGTAATGACATAATTGCAGATTTGGAACAGGCGATTGCCGATTGCAAATAATAAGTGCAGGATTTTTCCGTTCCTGCTTCAGATAAGGCTGAGGCATACCTGAAAACAAATTCTGCGGATTTACCGCGTTGCCGGAAAAGCGCATCCATATGAGAGCCTCCCAAGAATTGGCGCGGAAAACGTCCGCATTTGACGTAAATCGATTAAATCGGGACTTTTGATATAACCCCTGAATTCTTTCCGAAAGGAGCAAAAAAGATTATGATATTTATTACCGGAGATACTCACAGAGATATTTCCCGTTTCAGCAATAAAATCGTTAAACGTCTTAAAAAGAACGACACACTGATAATCTGCGGAGATTTCGGCTTTGTTTGGGACGGCTCCAAGGAAGAAGAAAAGCTTCTTAAATCATTGGGAAAGAAAAAATACAATATTCTTTTTGTGGAAGGCGTTCACGAAAATTTTGAAGAGCTTCAAAAGTATGATACCGAAAAATGGTGCGGCGGTATGACCCGTAAAATAAGCGGTAATTTAAGGCAGCTTATGCGCGGACAAGTATTTGAAATAGAAGGGAAAAAAATATTTGCGTTCGGAGGCGGACGAAGCGACGATAACGATTCTTATCTGAATCCCTCGGACAGCTCGGCGGAAATACGCTGGCGAATGGAAATACCCACCGATAAGGAGCTGGAGGAGGGAATGAAAAACCTTGAAGCCTGTAACTTCGCGGTGGACTATATCGTAAGCTATGAACCCCCGGCCAAAATAAGCGAATTTTTGGATCTGGAAAGGACCGACCGCAATCATGTGAATACATATCTGGATCAGATACGCGAGAAGGTAGACTTTAAGCGCTGGTTTTTCGGAAGACATCATTTGAATAAAGTGATACCGCCAAAGTTTCAGGCTGTGTTTGACGGCGTTATAAACGCCGAGGACGAACCTAAGCTTGCTCTGACGGTAAAGGGACAAAAGGCGGCGCGTTGAAAAAACCGAAGCCGGACATGCTCCCGGCATTATTGCTCCCCCAATTAACTCTTGAATTTTCTGCTTGCCCGGCTGCCTAAATACTTCGTCAGGATCCCTTGAAATTTGCGCATATTTCTGCGGTCTTCTTCCTTGCCTTTCGACAGTCCTTCGGCGCACAAATTCTTTAAGGATTACTTGGCGGAGCATTAAAACAAGCCGTGCCGTCCATGCGGCGGCGCATGCGGAAATAAGGAAATAACGGCGTAAAAAGATAAAAACATATGAAAGGAAAAATAAAATGGCTGAATTTAAGTATGAGATTACGAAAGAACTGGGCGTTATTTCGGAAAACGCCAAAGGATGGAGAAAAGAGCTTAATTTGGTAAGCTGGAATGACCGGGAGCCCAAATACGATATCAGAGAATGGTCTCCGGATCATGAAAGAATGGGTAAAGGAGTAAGCCTTACCGAAGAGGAGATAGAGGCTCTGGCCGAGCTTATCGCCAGCCGCGACGAAGAAGACAGCTTTGAGGAATAAAAACACCCGCAGCAGGAACGCTCTGCCTGAAAACGATCCGTTTCTGGCGGCGCCGCTTCAGCATAACCCAATAAAGCTGGGGCGTATCTGAAAAAGCAAAGCATTTTTGTACAATTTCGCTAAACGCATGGTGATTTTAAGAAAAAAACGGAGAAATACGAAGGTATTTTGAGCATTTTTGACGCAGAAAGCGCCCGCAGTCAGTAGAAATTGCGCAAAATGCTATTTTTCAGATACGCCCTAAATACACGGCGATTTTAAGAAAAAATCCGAGAAATACGAGAGTATTTCTCGGTTATTAGAAATCGTGTAGATCGGGACTTTTCAGATACGCCCTAATGGCGAAAAGACAGAAAAAAGAGACGCCTTCCGGATGAAAACGCCTCGATATGCCGAAAAAATCAATCCTCGCAAAAAACAGGGAAAAGAGCTTATCGGCTTTTCCCGCGATTAAAATATTATTTTAGGGTCTATTTGAAAACCTGTGAAATGCAAGGATCCTACTGACTGGGGCTGTATTCCGCATAAACGAATACCGAAAGCTATCCCTTTGGGATAACTATGAAATACCCCGTATTTCTCCGGTTTTTTCTTAAAAATGCCATGATTTAGCGTAATTGTGAAATTTCGATTTATTTTCGGATATGCTTTAAAATCAAGAATTTCCCGAAGGGTTTTTCTTGATTTTTTCTTTTTCGTAAAATGCCTTGTTTTACCGGAGCATTTACCATAAAAGTTTTTTAGAACGTGTTCACATAAAATCGATATGCGGATTTCCGAGCATGATTTTGTCGCGTGTAAGGCAAAATTCTTGAAGGAATGCTGTATTTTTTCAATTATTCAAATTTTTTACACGGCAAAAGAAAAAACTTTCCTAAAGGACGAGCGCCTTGCTTTATGCGGACAAAATATAGTCAAGACATACCTTAGAGCCTGTTTGGCATCTCTCGGCGTGCATCTTGCTTTCAGCTTTTTCGTATTTCTGCGTTGGTTTTTATCGATGTACATCAAGTACGTCTGAGAAAAATTGACCCGAAATACGCAAGATCTGCTGCCTGATCTGCATACTTCGAGCTACTAACAGGATCTTGCGCTGACTTAAGGCAATACCGCACAATGACCGCCTGACGGCTTTGCGTGCGGCTTGCTTGCATATTTTCCGTCATCTTATAAAAATTCTCCTTGAAATACGTCAGTATTCCTGCGTCGAATTTATGCAAGCTGACGAAAAATCTGACTGCGCGATTCACACCCGGTCATTGTGCGGTGTTGCCTTAAACGCTTTCTGCCTTACGAGAAATATTCCCCGGTCTGTCCGATCCTTTTTTCGGCGAAGTCCCAGTCAATAAGGCCGGTCCAGGCGTCAAGATACCCGCCCCGGTCGGATTTGTACTGAAGCAGATATGCGTGTTCCCATACGTCGACCGCAAGAACGGGAAACAAAGTCTTAAGATAAGACGTATCCTGGTTCCGAATCATAATGTTTTTCAGATTTCCGCGGCAATCGGAGCAAAGCACCGCATATCCGGAGCCGAAAACCTTTTTGCCGCACTCCTTTATATCGTCACACCATTTTTCCACGGAACCGAAGCAGGATTCGAGCCTTGAAGCCGTATAAGCCGACGGCTCCTTTTGACGATCGGTCATCCCCGAAAAATAAATCTCATGATTTACCGCGCCTCCGCCGTTTCGTACTACGTCGGTACGAATACCGCAGGGGATCATGGACGGATTTTTCAGCATACATTCCAGAGGAACGCTCCACAGCTTGCGGCAATTTTTCAGAGCCGCGTTTAAACGGGTGATATACCCCTTATAAAGAACCTCATAATGTAAGGACAGCGTTTCCTCGTCTATTCGGGGAGATAAGCCGGATAATGAATAAGGAAGATCTATGGGAACATAAGGGTAGCATCTTGGCGTCATTTTATTCTCCTTTCTGTCGGTTCAGTTAAAAAATGAAGAATTTTGCTGGACAAAAAACATTAATGGTGATAAAATGGAGTTAAGAAACTTTTTTGTCTTAAGGCAACACCGCACAATGATTGCGTGTGAATTGCGCAGTCAGATTTTTCGTAAGTTTGCATAAATCCGACGCAGGAATACTGACGTATTTCAAGGAGAATTTGTGCAAGATGACGGAATATATGCAAGCAAGTCGCACGCAAAGCCATTGGGCGGTCATTGTGCGGTATTGCCTTAAATTATATTCATCGGGATCTGCTGAAAGAACCGTATCGTTTTTTCTTTTTCCCGATTCCGGAAAGGACGGATTATCTGTAATGACTGAAAACGAAGCGCGCGAAGCCATATGTGAAGTCGGACACAATCTGTGGCAGCTTGGATTTGTTGCTGCTAATGACGGAAATATTTCCGTTAAGCTGGATGATGATGTTTTTCTCGCCACTCCTACGGGTACGAGCAAGCGTATACTGCGTCCCGAAATGCTAATACTTGTAAACGGGGAAAACGAGGTAATAAGAGAGGCTCCGGGTTATAAACCCTCCTCCGAATTTAAAATGCACTTGAGCTGTTATGCGGAGCGCCCCGATATAAACGCCGTCGTTCATGCTCATCCTCCTACGGCAACCGGTTTTGCGATCGCCCACATTCCCTTGGACGATTATTCCATGCCTGAAGCCGTTATATTTCTGGGGAGCGTGCCCATCGCGCCCTATGACACTCCCGGTTCCGTAGGTCTGGCTGATTCGATTAAGCCCTTTTTGCGTTATCATGATACGATCCTTATGGAGAATCACGGTGCCGTATCCGTAGGCGTTGATCTGACCCAGGCATATTACCGCATGGAGACGCTTGAGCATTATGCCAAGGTTTCCTTGGTAGCGCGGCAGCTCGGCGGAGCCAATCCCCTGCCTATGGATAAAATAGAAGAATGCGTTGAAATAGGACGCGGCTGTCCCCTCCGCCATCCGGGTTATAGAAAATACTCATAAATTTATTTTCGGAACGCTGCTGTTAATCATCGTTTTATGAAAGGCGGTTTAAATGAAAAAGGTTCTTATTTTTGATTTCGGCGGATCATCGGGCAGAGCGCTGATCTGCAGCTATGAAAATAAAAGCTTTGTTTCTGCTGAAATACATCGGTTCGCAAATTCACCCGTAACCGTTGACGGAAAATTGTGCTGGAATACGGATATGCTTCTTAAAGAAATCGACAAAGCTATTGATAAGGCGCAAAACTACGGTTTTGACGCCATATCCGTAGATACGTGGGGAGTTGACTTTGCCTTGGTGGATGACGGCGGAAATTTTGTACAGAAGCCGGTCTGCTACCGTGACGGAAGAACCGACGGCCTTCCGCAAAAGCTTTTCGAATCGATTCCCGAAAAAGAGCTTTATTTTCGTTCCGGCATCACCCAGATGCAGATAAATACAATGTACCAGCTTTTGGCTATGAAGCTTCGGGAACCCGAAAAGTTAAATTCGGACTGCCATTTGCTCATGATGCCGGATCTTATAAATTACCGGCTTACCGGAATTATGGCAAACGAGTATACCGAAGCTACCACCACGGGGCTTATCGATCCCCGGACAAAGGACTGGGACTGGGAAATAATTGACAGATTAGGCTTGCCAAAAAAGATCTTCGGAAAAATAATCATGCCCGGCGAAAAAATAGGAAGTCTGAAAGCCGAATACGCCTGTCAGGACATACCTGTTTTTGCTGCGCCGTCTCACGATACCGCCAGCGCCATTCTGGCCGTCCCCTCCTCCGAAAAGAAGTTCGCATATATAAGCTGCGGTACATGGGCGCTGTTCGGAACTGAACTGACGGAGCCTGTTATTAACGACGAATCATTTAAAAGCGGTCTCACCAATGAAGGCGGATACGGCGGAACGACGGCTCTGCTGAAAAATATAACCGGCACATGGTTTTTACAGGAGTGCAGAAAGTATTTTAATTCCAACGGAGAGATCTTTACCTATAACGATATGGAAGCTTTTGCGCGAAGCGCTCCCCCGTTTATCGCCAAGATAAACCCCAACGATCCGACATTTCTGAAAAGCGGAGATATGCCGCGAAAGGTGGTGGCATACTGCGAAAAAACCGGTCAGAACAAGCCCAAAACGATAGCCCAGACGCTTCGTGTTATTTACGAAAGTCTGGCGGCGGAATTTGCCGTAACTCTGGATGATCTGGAACGGCTTACGGGAAATACCTATCCGGCGGTATATATATTCGGCGGCGGATCAAAGGATAAATTCCTGTGCCAGCTTACGGCTGACGCCACCGGAAGGATAGTGGTCGCAGGACCCGCCGAGGCGACTGCCATCGGTAACGCGATGTCCGCCCTTATCGCACTGGGTGAGATCAAGGATGCGGCCGAAGCCAGAGCGATAGTCAGACGGGGCTCCGAGGTAAAGGAATTTCTGCCTGATCTGAGCGACGGAGACGGAAGACGCTGATCATATTCCGTTTGTGCCGATCATCTTTCTTTGTTCTTTCGTGTACCCGGATGCCGAAAAATCCGGTTTGCTAAAAAAGACTATGTAGTTTTTATGCTTTTCTATGATTGATACTATGGGCTGTCTGAAAAACCCAAATTTGCACGGTTTCTATGACCGGGGACGCTTTGTGGGCGAAAAATGCTCGGTATATTACCGTATTTTTCCGCTTTTTTCTTGAAATCGCCGCTTAATTCGGCTGATATGTATAGCATTGCTTGGAACCTGTCCAAATAGGAATTGATACCAATTCCTTTTTAAGGCAATACCGCACAATGACCGCCCAACGGCTTTGCGTGCGGCTTTGCATATATTCCGTCATCTTACACAAATTCTCCTTGAAATACGTCAGTATTCCTGCGTCGAATTTATGCATGCTGACGAAATATCTGACTGCGCAATTCACACGCAATCATTGTGCGGTGTTGCCTTAAAACTTACGTGATACCCACAGTTTAAAAGTGGAATACACCCCCAAACTCTAATCCAATAGCTTTAAAAGGGATTAGTATGAACTCGCCTTTTCGGCATATTTTACCGATGACTTGCCTTTCGTCCTTTGATTTCTTTCGGCGCAGCCTTGCGGCGGCTTTGGTCAAATGACCGAACACGTCCCATGTTAAAATTTCTTGACCTGCACCTGTAAGCCTGTGAAGTTTTGTCTTATCCTCGGTAAATCAGCTTGAAGGTCAAAGCGTCATCCCTATGCGGACAGGTTCTCGGTTTTCAGATACGCCACGATCTTTGATCGGGGTATAGACAAATATTGCTCCACCTAGTAACTCTTGAAGATTTTGTGCGCCGAAGGGCTGTCAAAAGACAAGGAAGAAGACCGCAGGAATATGCGCATATTTTAAGGGCTTCTGACGAAGTATTTTAACAGCCTGGCAAGCAGAATAATTCAAGAGTTACTTGGGGGAGCAATAATATATTTGACCGAAGTTCGGCGTTTAGAATGCGATCTCTGGTCAAGCCCGCAGCTAAAGACCGGTACAAAGCTAAAAAGTACGCGGTTTTTTTCTTTTTCCGAAAAAACCTTTTTACGTTTCCCCATACGCATATTTTTTGTTTTATACGCCAAAATAAAAATAAACAATCTCAGAAAAGGGGAAATACAGATGAAACAGCTAAAAACTACTATCGAAGAGGTTACGGCCCGCCAGATATTCGATTCGAGAGGCAATCCCACCGTTGAAGCGCAGGTCATGCTTGCCGACGGAACAAAAGCGGTTGCCGCAGCTCCAAGCGGCGCCTCAACCGGTATATACGAGGCTTTGGAGTTAAGAGACGGCGATAATCAGTACAATGGCAAGGGTGTCCTTAAGGCGGTGTCCAATGTTAAAACAAAAATTGCCGAAGCTTTGAGGGGCCAAAACGCCGCCGATATTTACAATACGGACAAAATCATGATCGACCTTGACGGAACCGGTGAAAAAAAGAATTTAGGCGCAAACGCCGTGCTTGCCGTATCCTGCGCCTGTACTAAGGCGGCTGCCCAATCGATGAACCTTCCTCTGTTTCGTTTTCTTGGAGGCGTCTGCGGCACTACTTTGCCGATGCCTATGATGAATATATTGAACGGGGGCGCCCATGCGTCCAATAATATGGACGTTCAGGAATTTATGATCATGCCTGTCGGAGCGCCTACATTTAAAGAGTGTATGCGCTTTTCTTCGGAAATCTATCATTCCCTTGCCTCGCTTCTTAAAGAAAGAAAGCTTTCCGTCGCCGTAGGAGACGAAGGCGGGTTTGCCCCTGATCTCAAAAGCGACGAAGAGGCTCTTGACTGTATAATCGAGGCGGCTGCAAGAGCCGGATATAGACCCGGAACTCACTTTTTGCTGGCTATGGATGCCGCCGCCTCGGAATGGAAGACAGCTAAGCCCGGACATTACCGTATGCCTAAGAGCGGTAAAGAATTTACCTCGGAGCAGCTTATAGGGCATTGGGAACAGCTTGCGGCCAAATACCCTCTTTTTTCACTGGAGGACGGTCTTGACCAGGAGGACTGGCAGGGCTGGAAGCTCCTTACTCGAAGATTGGGCGGCAAGCTTCAGCTTGTGGGAGACGACCTGTTCGTTACAAATGTCCGCCGTCTTAATAAGGGAATAAACGAAAAATGCGGAAATTCAATACTGATAAAGCTTAATCAGATAGGAACCGTCTCAGAAACCCTGGACGCGATTTTTACGGCGCAGGCGGCCGGTTATACCGCGGTTATATCCCACCGTTCCGGAGAAACCGAGGATACCTTTATTGCCGATCTTGCGGTTGCCGCTAATGCGGGGCAAATAAAAACCGGCGCACCGTGCAGAAGCGAGCGGGTTGCAAAATACAACCGGCTGCTGAGGATCGAGGAACAGCTTGACAGCTCCGCACGCTTTCCCGGAACGGAATATTTTCTGAAGGTAAGAGGAGGAAAGGCCGAATGAGCGGTACTGAATTTGAAAGCCGTGGCGTAAATAACAGAAAAGCCGCCATAATTGGGTGCGGCTTTGTAGGCTCATCCATAGCCTTTACTCTTATGCAGAGAAGCAGTTTTTCCGAGCTTGTCCTTCTGGACATTGACAGGAAGAAGGCGGAAGGCGAAGCGCTTGATATAAGCCATGGACTTCCCTACAGCGCCCCCATGGAAATATATGCGGGTGATTACGATGATATCCGTGACGCTGCAATGATAATAATTACGGCGGGTGCAAATCAGAAGCAGGGAGAAACAAGGCTTGATCTTATAGACCGCAATCTTAAGATTTTCGCTTCGGTTATTCCCGAGCTTAAAAAGAGAGACTGTGGCGGTATAATCCTTATAGTATCCAACCCTGTTGATATACTCACATATGCTGCAATTAAAATGTCCGGCTTTCCCGCCGAAAGAGTAATAGGTTCCGGAACGGTATTGGACACCGCGCGTCTTAAGTATCTGCTTGGACGACAGCTTGATGTGGACGCGAGAAGCGTTCACGCCGTAATAATCGGTGAACACGGCGACAGCGAGCTGGCGGTATGGAGCGGAGCAAATGTTTCCGGGATCGATCTTGATCACTTCTGTGAACTTAGAGGACTTTTTCATTATAAGGCTTCGATGCAGAAGATATATACCGAGGTACGGGACAGCGCATATGAAATCATTCAGAGAAAGGGTGCCACCTACTACGGTATAGCCATGGCGGTAGCGAGGATCGCCGAAAGCATAACCCGTGACGAGCATTCGATCCTTCCTGTTTCCGTTCTTCTGAACGGCGAGTACGGAATAAACGGATTATGCCTGAGCATACCATCTGTAGTCGGATCAACGGGAGTAGAAAAAATACTTGAAATCCCTCTGAGCGGAACGGAGCAGCGGGAGCTTTCCGCCTCTGCGGCTGCCCTGGCGGAAGCGGTTCGTCATGCGGACGAAGCGGCGGAGCAAATAAACGGCGGATAAAAATAATGTGCCTGCTCTTTTGATGATACGTTTGTGCCGTATAACCATATTGTCATACCGAGGTAAATAATATTTTTGATAATATACGGCAGCCTTCTGTCCCAACCCTCGGATAAAGCGGTCAAAAAATATTTATAACCGCTGAATTGATGATTTATGCTTGAAAAAAAGCAAAATATGCTCCCGCCCCCTAAACGGGCATTGAAAAACCTGCCCTTATTATCAAAGACAGCCGCTAAAGCGGCTGTTTATTTTTGTCCTTTAATTTTTGCTGCCCGTAAACGGGTCTACATATTCCTTCAATGTCATTTGATCATATTCATAATCTTCTTTCAGTTGATTTTGAATATATTTTTTTATTGCAGTTTCGTTCCTCCCTGCTGTATCCACAAAATATCCTCGACACCAAAAATGCCGATTTCCGTATTTGTACTTTAAGTTAGCATGCCTGTCAAATATCATCAATGTACTTTTCCCCTTGAGAAATCCCACAAACTGTGCTATACTTAAATACGGTGGAACACTTACAAGCATGTGAATATGGTCGGGACAAGCATTTGCTTCTATTATCTCTACTTTCTTTTCTTCGCACAGTTTCCTGATTATTTTTCCTATGTCTGCCCTCAGTTGCCCGTATATAGCTTTTCTGCGGTATTTGGGTGCGAATACTATGTGATATTCACATCTGTATGTTGAGTGTGACAATGTTTTTATTTCATTTTTCATCTGCTAATGACCTCCTTTATGTTAAAGTAATAGTAATGCGGCTGCCAAACCCTTACTATTATACCATAAGAAAAGTGAGCGAAGCGAACGCTTCCTTTAAAACGGTACAATGTTCTCAAACATTAAAATAATTTCTTCCTCTTTCCTTCGTTTGAGGTTATTATACCATAAAAAGAGCGAAGCAAAGCGGAGCGATTCCTCAAAAACGGTACAATGTTCTCAAACATTAAAATAAAATCTTCAACTTTCCTTCGTTTGAGGTTATTATACCATAAAAAGAGCGAAGCAAAGCGGAGCGATCCCACTGAAACGGTACAATGTCCTCAAACATTAACATAAAATTTTCCTCTTTCCTTCGTTTGAGGTTATTATACCATATTGGAGGTTGTTATTTTGCTAAAGCTTTTTATTCCACCGGCTGAGCCGGTGGTTTTTTGCGCTAAAGCTCCAACAAAAAACCGCCGCCTTCCAAGGAAGGCGGCGGTTATAAATTTTACATACCCGTAATACCGGAACGTTCGATACCTTCAACAAATTGCTTTTGCATAAAGCCGTAGATGATAAGTATAGGTATCAGAGAAAGCATACAGCCTGCCTGTACCCAGACCATCCACTGTGACGGAATACCCGTGGGAGTACCGTTATTGAAATAAGATGAAATGGTAGTCCATAGGTTAGCCGTCTGAAGCGCAATAGTCGACGATCGGGTGTAGAACATTCCCGAAACATATGAGTCGTTCCAATACCATACCAGTGAGAAAAGAAATACGGTGATGAAGGATGTTTTTGCATTGGGAACCATTATGCGGATAAATGTGGAGAACGGACCGCAGCCGTCAAGATGTGCCGCGTCCTCAAGCTCCTTGGGAAGACCCCTGAAGAACTGTCGGAAGAGAAGAACAAACAATCCGGCGCGTATACCGTTTACGAAAATAGCCTGCAAATACAGTGCCCATGGTGAGTTGGTAAGGTTCAGTCCGTTTGGGTGTCCGTTGGGGTCGATCAAACCGATTATTCCGAATATATCAAAATATCTGAACTGAACATATTGGGGGATAAGTATGATCTGGATCGGAACAATGATCTGAAGAATTACTATTCCGAACAAAATGCCCTTGAACTTAAACTTGAAACGTGCAAAGCCATAACCGGTGATCGCACAGGTTATTACCTGAAGCACAGAGCTTACCACGTTTACCAGAAGCGTATTCATAAGAAGCGACGGATAATTTGTCGCATTCCATACGTCGGTTACGTTACTGAAAATAAGCGTCTTGGGGATCCACATTATCGAAGGATCGTTCATTTCGTCCTGAGGCCTGAAGGCGCAGGAGATCATAAACAGCATAGGATAAAGAATTACGAAGCTTAAACCGAATATGATCAGGAATCTGAATACCGGCCACACCTTGTCGCTTACTCTTCTGCCGAAAATATAGCGGTAATGCTTCTTTTCTGCGTCTCCGTAAGTGCGGTAGTTTCTCAGTATTTCCCAGTTGCTTACATGATACTGCTTATGAAGAGCCTTGCGCTGTTTTTCCAGCTCCTTGAGCTCCTTTTTAGTGTACTTTTTTTCAACCCTGGCGTCATCGTCGCTGACTTTGACTACGGTATCCTTTAGAGTGTCGGCTGCATGCTCTGCGTTTACCGCAGTTTCTGCCGCCTTGGCGGATGAGATTTCATCCGTCTTTTCGTCTTTTTTTGCTTCCGTTACCTCAGGAGTAACGTCGGCGGTGTTTTTTTCCTTTTCAAAATCTTTTTTTGCCACTTTCGTTCCTCCTTAATCTACTTGATAGAATACGAACTTTGATACGATGGCGGAAATGATGCCGAGAGCTACGCCCACTATAAGGAAGTAGGTCCACGCCATAGCCGTACTCAATCCGTACTGCCATTGTGTGTTCTTTGAAAGAACCTCCTGCATGACAGGGTTTGTTGCGTCGACAAAGCAGTCGATAACGGTATAGATAAGATTTGCAAGTATCATAGGGCTTATGGTAGGGAATGTGATCTTCCAGAAAAACTCCCATCCCGTTGCTCCCTCCATCTGCGCCGCTTCCTTTGCCGCCGTAGGTATCTGCTGCAATGCGGAGAGGAAAATTATTGTCTGGATTCCGCATC
Organism: uncultured Ruminiclostridium sp.; assembly: GCA_910579265.1. Lineage (GTDB taxonomy): Bacteria > Bacillota > Clostridia > Oscillospirales > Ruminococcaceae > Ruminiclostridium_E. The sequence goes on from CAJTTE010000006.1 coordinate 119,431, forward strand.
TCCATATCAGATTGAACAGATTGCTGGCGATTTCTCCCAAACTGTCCGCAACCGATTGGCTTATGTTTGAGAAGCCCATGAATTCAAGGAACTTATCAACCATATTGACCTCGAACAGGGAACTGAACTGAGACGCGTTACCGACGCCCTGACTTGCCATATCACCGTTGATAACGCTCAGAACCGGTCCTGTCGCTACAAGCACAGGTATAAAGAATACTGCTCTTGCGAAGCCCCTGCCCTTAAATTTCTGATTAAGCAGAAGCGCGATAAATAAGCTGAATACCAATATCATAAAGGTATCGCCGGGCATAGCGCTTATTGATTCGATCAGATTGGGCACATATTCCTGGTCATTTGTGAAAATGTCCACATAGTTTTTGAAATTGTTCCATTCACAGTGAATACCGGGGCCGTTCATATCCGGGTATCTGGAAAGATCCGTTTCCGTTACCATGTCGGTTTTTGAAAGAGAGTACTGTATCGATGTTATAAGCGGGATAATGAACATGTAAATCGTTCCCACAAGCCATATTGCGATAAATGCGTAGCCGTAAAGCTTTTTCTTCCGCTCGTAGGAGATCCTTGTCTTTTTGTTGGGATTGGGGCCTTTCCCCTTGCTGCGCTGTACATATTCTTCGCCCTCGGCGGGAACCGCTTCGGTTATTTCGGCGGCCTGTGCTGCCTCAACCGCTTCCTCGGCTGTTTCGGCCTCTTTTACTGCGGCTTCTTCCGTCTGCGCGGCAGCGGCTTCATCCTGCTTGATTTCCTTTGAATTGAATTCAGCCATTACTCGTTCTCTCCTTTCAATTCATAATCTGCAAGATTTTTTTCCTGCCCGTTAACGGTTATCTTACCCGTATCGGTATTGATGCTTATAACCGTGCCGTCGGAGTATTCCATGGATGATTCTGACAGGGATGTATGAGTATACTTTGTTACGGTCTTATCGCTTATTGATGAAACAAGCTCGTTATACATAAGGTAATCCTTAGCGGCGAACTTAAGCCATCCCTCATAATTTGCATAATAGTACTTATCGTACTCCGTATCCATGAATTCATTGGGGGAATTGTACATCAGCTCATAGTGGAATGACGCTCCGCACATCATGGAGAGAAGACGTAATTCATCTGCGTTGGAGCTTGCGTTGACCGGCTTTGAGGTATAGGGTATATATCCGTGTATTACCATCTGATAGAAGGGTACGTCATAATCGAATAAATCGTAGTTTGAGCTGTAAAGAGGAACATTTGTGATCGACTTTACATAGGGAAGAGCATATGCGTTGCACTCCTGAGCCATAATGGATATTCCCGCGTCGTTGAGACGCTTCAGACCATCGGTGAGAAGCTTTATTGAATCTCCGCGCACCAGATGATTTTTACCGTCGGCATTTGTACGGCTGAAATCGCTGTAAAGAAATTCTGTGGCCTGCTGAAGAGTGATAGTGTTTATTCCCTCGGCTGTAAAGGATTCTGTGATCTTGCGGAACACATCCTCCCAGTAATAAGGTGAAAGAATGGTCCAGGTCGGCTTTACGTCCGTATCGGGGTTTCCGAAGGCAAGATCAAAAGCTGTCTGGGTTGCATAAGCCTTGGTTACTCTCTTCGAACTGTTAAGAGTGAAGGAATAACCGTTTCCGCTGCTCGTATACTCCATAAAGTCAACTCCGGGATACATGATCCCTCCGTTGCTCTTCACGTATTCGTAAAGCTGAGTAAAATCATTCTTGCCTCCCAGCTTTCCCGAATAAGCTGCGCCGGTGGTGACTCTGCCTCTCATTGCGCTGTCGGTGAAGTCGTTATAAACAAGCTGGATGTTATCTACGCCCAGCTCCTTTAGTTTTTCGAGGATCTCCTGAGCCTGGCTGTAGGATGTGGCGACCGTCTGCATATCTACGGGGAAACCGAGAACGGATTTTTTGGAGATCGTTCCGCCCATGGTAGTTACCGTAAGAGCATTGTCGTTTTCCGTCGATTGCTTTGTAAGGCCTTTTTCTTCGATAAGGTAATTTCTGTAAACATCCGCCAGATCGGCTATGTTCACTTCGTCATCCGACATAAAATAGTAGCATATTTCTATGTCGTCAATTCTTACGTCTCCGGACTGGAATACTGTAAGAGGTGTTTTCGTACCCATTGTGTAGGTATCGGAGCCGCGGAATTCGAAGCTGAACCACGCGCTGTTTGTGCTTGTCGTCTGCTGACCGCTTACAAAAGCGTTTATGTTTGCATAAGCGTCGCCCTTGGTAACGACCGCCATCATCGCCTCGTTGCGGTTATCGATATTCTTTACCAGTCCGAGAACCGGGAAATATGTCTGCTCGGTCTTGTTGGGAGCGGTAAGATTGCTTATTGCCGCGTCCGCGCCGTAAACCTTTGACTGATACGCCTGTGTTGACGTCTTGCCGTTGTTGAAGTTGATAACGGCGCCCGAACCGTCGGGTACGAATATATAGCCGTCCTCATCCGCTCTTCCGGCGCCGAAGGCCTGAGCGACATTGAGTGTTACGATCTTGTATTCCTTGTCTTCCTCATAAAGATGCTCGACGATTTCGTCGGTATGAACCCTTATGCGGAGCTTATCATTGTCGAGTGTGATGGAAACCGGAATAAATATGCTGTGATTGTCAAAAGTAAAGTCGATTCTTACACCGTTGTCGATAAGCTTGCTTTTTGCCCTCTTTTTCTTGACGCTGGCCTCATAAGAGAGCGTTGTGGTGTTTACGAGGGTTGTGTTTTCAACGTCCATGGGTCTGTATGAGATGGTGGATGCCATCATATTCTTCTGAACGTTGCCTGCGATAGGATCGGTTTCAAAATCATAGGGAGTCGACCACCAGATATACCCGCTTTTATTGTTTTTTACCGCGAATATACAGGTTTCTTCATTAAAATAAAGGGTGAGACTGTCGCTTTTGGCAGCTTCCGTCATCTTGGACAGTGCCTCCTCCTCCGTTACGGGAGTTTCCGTTTCATCGGCGGAGGTATCACCGTCTGTATTATCTCCGGGAGTTTCCTGAGGCGCGTCGGTCTCCGGAGCGCTTGTATCCTCCGGAGCGGCATTTTCGGACCAGACGACACCGGAGCTCAGCACTATGGAAACGGCAAGAATCGCTGCCAACAGCTTTCTTTTAATTTTAAGCATTTTCTGAAATCATTCCTTCCTCCGACAGAGGCGGCGGTCGTTGAAAATATGCGGACCGTATCGCCGTAAAACTGATATTCATCGGTTGTTTCTGCCGGTTGATTCGATTTTGCGGACTGTTTCGTCTTAAGCCGACGGTGAGTCTCTATAAACTGAACCTGTACATCAGCTCGGTGTAGATGGAGTATACGAACATTACCACCTGCTGGAACAGTGAAACCAGAAGTATGAGAACAAGTATAATAATTACCATTGCCACAACGGTAAAGATGATGGCAAGTATGGTTTTCGGCATTGTGTACTGATGTACCGCTTTCATTGCCGAAATGATTAAAACTGCCGACCATACTATTCCGAAGTAGGAGATAAAGTTAAGTATGGTGCCTTCCTGCCTTGTAAGCACATTGCTGGCAAAAATGAACACTATCTGAGAAATAATATAGGGCACCAGTGAATATGCGGTGACGCACATTATCTGCTGCATTTTTCCTTCGCCGTTGAAAAGGGTGCAAAGTGACCAGTTTCCCACTACCCAGATAAAGAAAATGATTACCGAGCTTGAGAATAAGGGAACAACGTTGAACACCTTATCAAAAACCGATTGGAAAATAAATCCTGTCATAAGTCTGGCAGCCACCGTTACAATGAATAGACAAAGTACGATAATAAGCGCCACCTTGCTGTTATAGGCTTTTTTCCACCTGACGTCCTCAAAACCTTCAAAAGGATGTCTTGCAACATAGAAGGGCCATTTCCAAGCAGGCATATCAAGATCAAACCGCACTTGCGTCACCTCCCTTTACAGCTCCGGCTGCTTTTTTCTTTTTAAGGATTTTCAGAATCCTGGACAGCACTATAAGAACGACTATAATTACGATAACGACTATCATGAATACGTTGAAATAACGTCTTATGGCGTCCATGCGGTATTCCTTGAAGGCGCGGTTATAACCTCCTCTGCTGTTCATATAGAAATATTCCATAGCCTTCTGATGATCGCCCATCGTATAATAGGCGTTGCCTAATCCTATATATGCGAACCAGTAGTTTGAGTCTCTGAGGATTATTTCCTCAAAAGGCTCCTTTGCCTCCTGATAAAGACCTCTGTTGAACATTTCAACGGCGTTGTGGACCATTTCGCCGAATTCCGTGGATTTAAACACCGTGATGGTATTCTTTCGTCCGTCTGTTACATAAACCTTGCTTCCGTAGGTCTCGAGAGCCGTAGGAGATGTGAATAAGCCCTTCTGGTTTCCTTCTCCTCCGAAAATGAACTCAAGATCCAGCTCGTCGGAATATTGGAATATTCTCTTTTCCGAGAAGTCCAGGAGGAATATGTTTCCGTTTACATCCACCTCAACGTCGTCGATGGAAGAAGCATAGGTGGTTCCGTTATAATAAACGGAGTAATCTCCGAACAGCATATTGTCAAAGCCCATATTAAGGTAAATATTTTCACCCGAGGGGTTGAGCTTCTTCAATACGTCCTTGTCTGCGTTCTTTGACGAGGTTACCGTATAGATAAAGCCCTGATCGTCGATGTCGCAGTTGGCGATTTCTATCGCAACGGCCTTCGTCCTCTTCTGCATCTGTTCGCGCGTCATAAACAGTCTGTAAAAGGCGTTCTGCAAAACCTCCGCCGTGGTTTCCACACGGTTGGCTCCGTAGTAGCCGTTAAAGTTTCCTTCTCTGCTGAACTGCACCATACCGTTAGTGATTGCCGGGATTACCACATATACGTTGAGCGCATTGTCAACGATCACCTTATCCGGGCGGAAGGATATTTCCGCGTCGTAGAGATCCCCCGTGGGTCTGGTGTATTCAAAGAAGATGGTTCCGTCCTCGTAGCAGCCGAGAACTCTTGAATTCATCGAGTCGGCAATATAGATAAGGGTCTTGCCGCCGTAATGTGTTACGAATACGCCCTTGGGAGTATTGAGCGTGGTCTGCTTTACGACGCTCTTCTCTTCGGGAAATTCGCTTCCGTATTTAAAAGTGTCAAGTATCGTAGCGCTGTTCAGGTTTTCATCGGTGATCACTATTCTTTGATTGTTTGTGTCCACGAGATAAAATTTGCCGGTTTCGTTGTCGACAAACATATCGTTGATTTCGTTAAAAGAACCGATACCTAAATTGGCTCCGCTGTAAACGCCTTGTACTACGTAACCGTTCTGGGAGGGAACCGGATCGCCCCACCAGTTGTAATTGTATCCGTTATAGGCTTCGTCCGCCGAAACTGCGGATACAAGCGACGATAATGCGATCACAGCGGCTGTTCCAAAGGCGCCGATTTTTTTGAATAACGGCACTGATATTCATTCCTTTCTTAGTTAGATTAGGGCTGACCGTCGTATGCGTAGGCGCTGCGAATAAAACAAGATCCGATGCGCCTTCCGCTCCGCCGGTGGAGATTAGTCCTTAAGACCGCTCTGTGCCATCGTTTCCATAACGTTGCTCTGGCAGAAGAAAAAGATTACTATAGGCGGTATCATTGTTATTACGACCGCCGCCGCCGCAACGCCTGCTCTGGCAATACCTGCGGAGGATATCTGCTGCATAACGGTCGGAAGAGGCTTAAGCTCCTCGCTGTAGATAAAGGAATAACCCGTTACCTGCCAGGCTCCCTGGAATGCAAATATCATCAGAGTCATGATCGCGGGCTTGACATTTGGCATTACTATCTGCCAGCAGGTCCTGAGATGTCCCGCGCCGTCAAGCTTTGCCGCCTCGATTATCGCGTCGGGTATCTGTCCCATAAACTGACGCATCAGGAACAGGCCCATAGGGGTTGCTATATATGGAAGGGTGATGGCGAGATAGGTGTCGATAAGACCCAGGAAAGCCATTACCATATACTGCATGATAAACATTACTGAGGATGTGAAAAGAAGCGCTACCTCGATCGTTTTGTTAAGCGCCTTCTTTCCCGGAAATTCACCCTTGGCCAGAACATAGGCCGCTGAGGATGAGAACAGGATCTGAGAAACGGTTACGACAACCGCTACCAAAACCGAGTTGAATATGTACCTGGAAAAGGGTACCCACATGTTTGACGCCGTGTTTAACAAGTCCACGAAGTTCTGACTTGTAGGCGCTATCGCATAAAGCTTAGGCGGGAACAGGAACAGCTCCTGCGAAGGCTTGATGGACTGGATGACCGACAGGTAAATGGGAAACAGCATGAATACTCCCACAAGAGCAAGCAATATAAATATGGCTATATCGCCGCCTCTGGAGCCGCCGTATTTTTTTCTGGATTTTCTAACCCTCATGACTACCGTCCTTTCGATTTATATATTTAAGGTTGTGAGAAGTCCCGTCCGTAAAGCTGACGATTTGCTTCATGCTTTTTTTGAAGCACTGACAAATGCTTTCGCTTACGATGATCCTTTCCTCAGACCTAATCAAGATATCTGCCCAACAATTTCTTAATGCCCCAGTTGGCTAAAAGCATTACTCCGAACAGGACGAAGCATATTGCCGAAGCATATCCCATCTCATATCTTATTGAGCCGTAGTCAAAAGCGTGGGTCATAATGGTATGAGCCGCATAGTCGGTTGAAGGGAAGGCTGTGAGGAAACGTCCCACATCACCTGCGGTAAAGGAAGATACTATCTGCATTACCGCTGCGAACAGCATCTGAGGTCCCATTGCGGGAACTGTTACCATAAGAAGCTCCTGCATACGGTTTTTGACGCCCTCTACCGCCGCTGCCTCGTAACGGTCTCTCGGAATACCCTGAAGACCTGCGCGAAGCGAAAGGAAGCCCGCGCCCAGAGACATCCATAGCTGAACAACGATTACAACGCCGAAAATATAATTGGCGTCGGTAAGCCATTGTCTCGCTCCGTGAAGAATGCCCAGGTTAATGAGGTATGCGTTTGCAATACCGTAGGTATCGCCTGAGAAAATAAGCTGCCATGTAGTGTAAATATTTCCTGCGAGAGTAGGCGCGTAGAAAACAAACGTAAAGATCGTCTTGAGAGCGCCCGGCATCTCATTGATGAGCCATGCCAGCAGGAAGCAGAGAATATAGCTTATCGGTCCGGTTACAACGGCGAATATAAGCGTATTCTGTATTGCCTTCAAAAAGACCTCGTCCTCTAAGAACAGAGCGTAAAAGTTATTTAAGCCTATCCACTGAGGCGCCTGCACCATGTTGAAGTTGGTAAATCCCATAGGAAGCGACATTACAACCGGTACAAAGGTAAAGATCGTAAACAAAATAAAGAAAGGTGCCATCAGCAGATAAAGACCTCTGCTGTTTTTCATTTCACGGAGAGTATAACGGAACTTGCTGTCCTCGATATGCATTACCTCCGTGTTAGACCTTGCTGCCAATCAAATTCCTCCTTGCTTGAATCCCCTGCCGCCCGTAAGAGCGGCAAAGGGATTTTGTATTTTAAAGGACCTATACTATTGGGCTGTATGAAAAGCCGCAATTTGCAAAATTTCTGCTGACTGTGGACGCATTATGCGTCGAAAAGCTCGAAACATTACCGTATTTCTCCGCTTTTTCCTCAGGATCACCGCTTGTTCAGCGAAATCGTACAATATCGCCCGATTTTCAGCTACGCCCTAAAGTGATCTTTATCTTCCGAAGGCGGAAAGTTCTTCGTTCTTTCTCTCGATTTCGGAGTTAATGTCACGGTTATAAGTTATAAGTGAATATCTGGGGTTTCCTCCGTCGTTTACAACTGCTCTGAAAGCATTCTTTGTATGACGTGTGGTAGCATAGGATGCGGGTATGATGGGAACCTCCTTAGTCTGGTTCATCTGTGCGCTTATCTTGTTTATCTCGGATGTGGACCAGGGGAGAAGCTGAAGTGCCTCAACGTTTGCGGTGTCGAAACGTCCCATAGGTCCTAAGAGTGCCTCTATGGTTCTTCCGTATTCCACCTGGACGTCGGTGGATGTGAACCACTTTATGAATTCCCATGCCGCTTGCTGGTTCGACACCTTATTGAATATCAGCGCGCCGGAGGTGGACGAGTTTACGGAATGATTGATGGTGCCGTCCTCCTGAGGAGTGCCGGGAACAAGTGTGAAGTCCCACAGTCCCTTTATTTCCGGAGCCGAAACCGAAAGCTGATTATAGAAGGTGTAGTTCTGGATAAGTATTGGCATTTCTCCCGTTCTGAAACGGCTGAATGCGTCATATGTCTGATCCAGCGCATATACATTATAGAAGTCCGTCCACATTTCAAACGCTTCGAGACTTGCCTCGTTGTCATATGTAGTCTTGGAAAGGTCGTCGGTATAAATATTCTGTCCTCTTTGAAGCATAAGCATTACAAAAGTATCGCCGGGATCAAAAGTGGAATTGGTCGTTACCGCCGCCGGAGTTATAAGACCTACGTCAAGATAGGATCTTTGGAATATGTTGATGATGTCAATAAGCTCCGTCCACGTTTCCGGCGGCTCAGTTATATTAAGCTCACCCAGAATATCCGTGCGGTAGAACATCATGGGGAAGGTCTGCTGTACGGGTAGTCCGTAAACGCCGCCGTTATACGAATAAAGAGTTGTGATGCTTTCCGTAAAGCGCTTGGATACCTCCTGATAATCGGGGAATTTTGTCAGATCGACGAGAAGATCACGAGCCGCCAGCTGGATCGGGAAGTCTCCTCCTATAAAGAGGGCTACCTCAGGTCCCTTACCTGCCAGTGTTGCTTCAAGTATTCCGCCTACTACAAGATTTATCGATGCGCTGATGCCCTCATGATTTACGTTGAAATCGCTGTCGACCTGTTCCTTGATGGCAACCGCCTGGTCACGGGCAAGACCTACCCAGACATTAAGAGAGGTGTCGGTAGCATTTTCGGATATGGTGTTGTAATCCTCAAAGAATGAACCGATAAATGCGTTGAAACCGAAAACAAGGTTTTCCCAGAAGTTTCCTGCCGCACGGGAAGGCTCTTCATGAACCGTCAAAACTTCGAAGTAATCCATTTCCAGCGGCTGATCGCGATAATCGCGCATCCATGCGGAAAGGGAAGCGATATAATCCTTAAGCGTGCTTGCGGTAACGGGAATATCGTCAGGCTTCTTTATGCAGCGTTCGAGAACTACCGCCATGGTAACGAGGGTGGAAGCCTCCGAACCCGAACCGAGCTTTTCTATATTCGCCTTTTCCTCATAAAGACTGTCCACTATTCTCTGGAAATTTTCAAGAAGACCGGGGATAGCCTTATCGACATAGTAGTCCGTATATTCGTCGGGCTCCGGACCGGTGATCATCAGTATACGTCTGTAATAGTAGTTAAGCTCGTATATTAGATCATCCAGTCTCTGCATGATCTCGCCTATTTCACCGGGAATGGCCTCCATCGTTATAAGATGCTTTCCCGCGCTTAAATAAACGTAAACGGCCTCACCGTTGTCATCCTCTACGCCTTTTGCGTACCAGTTATTGCTGTATGGGAACATAACGTCGTCATAATACTGATTCGGTACTGTTCCGTCTATATAGATACGGCGGTTTGAGAAGAAGCCTCTCATAACATTCTGCCTTACCTTGAAGCTGAAGGTATACCATCCGTCGTTGGGTACGGTGAATTCCCATGTAATGGCTTGAGTAGCCTTGTTCCATGTAGCCTGACCCACCGTGTTATAGCGCTGCTTTGTGGGATGCGACGGGCTTATGAGGCATTCCGTACGATCGCTCGTAGCGTAAAGAGTGGAGGCTGTCTTGTACAGGTTGTTTTCGGCCTGAACGAAAATGGTATTGGTGCCTATAAAGTTTTCCGCATTAAGTGCGGGGGTAGAATCAAGATCCGATTGCGAGGGCTTCTCATACTGTGATACCTCGGGATAGTTCTTGAATGTAAAGGATTTGAAGCCCAGATTGCACTTTATTCCGGTAAATGTCAGGGTGTGCTTTCCCGCTTCAAGATAAAAGAAATAAGGATTGTTGAAAAGACCCTCCTTATCCTTTATGGGATATTTTACCCACATATCCTGTTCAACCTGTCCGGGACGCACATCGTTGTCGCGGCTGTCCTGCTCGATAGCCGATTCATCCTTCCAATAGCGGTCGAGGGTGAATGTTTTTGCTGCGGAGAAGGGGTATTCTCCGTCGATCTGCATTGCTACCTCAACTACCGTGTTGTTTCCGGCTATTGTGTAATAAAGCATTTCAAGGTTGTATAAACCGGTTTCGGGAACCTCGAACTCATACTCGACTGTGCCTCCGTGATTTGTCCACAGCAAAACGTCGTTTTCGCCCTGAAACTCTTTGACCTCGATTTCCGGCTCGGTACCGGCGCTGTCAGCCTTAACCGACAAATAATCCTTGGCGTTGATCACTATTTCCTTGTTGGGACGTGCAGCGTCCGCATGGCTGTTAAAGTAGCTTGCATATGTATCGCCTCGGTTTACGCCCGCTACCAGCGACTCGTTTATTGACGACTTTTCATCCTCGTCGCCGTTGGTATCGGCATCGGCTTCCACATAAGCGGACATTCCCATAAGCATGCTTGCCGCAACAGTAATTGCCAGCATTTTTTTGAGTTTGATGTTTATGCTTGCCAAAATTTTATCCACCTTTCTTGATGAATTGTTTCGATCCTTGCCCGAAGCGTAAGCGCCGGGCGGTCCGTTAAATTTTATGATACGACTGCGTCGTTTTAAAGAAAACCGTTTCCGTCATACTTGACGGAGCGGAGAACAGCGTCATCTGTCTCCGGCTTTGATCAGGATGCCGTTTTCATCCAACTCGACTCTGACCTTATCCCCGCCCTTTATTCCCAGTGCGGATAGATATTCTTTGGGGATCTGCAAGCGCCCCGCTCTATCCAGAACGGCAAGCTCCTCCTGAGCGCTTTCCTGAATCGCATCGGGACGGGTCGGGTCTGGAAGCTGATCCAGTGACGCTATATCGGAAAGCGAATGCCTGCGGATCATTTCCGTTGCAGTTTTTCCGTCCCTGATCGACACCACGCGGTCTATGGATTTCGACAGCTTAACGTCATGAGTAACTATTATAATTGTTACTCCCAGTTCGCGGTTCAGATTCTTGAAAACATCCAGCACCATTGCGGCGGTTTTGGTGTCCACTGCTCCGGTAGGCTCGTCTGCCAGAAGAAGTCTGGGATTATTGGACAAAGCGATGGCGATCGCCACTCGCTGCTGCTCCCCCCCCGACATCTGACCGAGCATTGAGTTTTTTCTTGCGGAAAGCCCTACCATATCCAGAAGCCTCTCGGCCTGCCGTCTTCGGTTTTTAGCGCCTCTGAGAAGCATCGGCAGCTCAACATTCTGTACTGCGGTAAGATACGGAATAAGATTACGGGCGTTGTTCTGCCAGACAAAACCCACAGTGTCCCTCATATATGAAATCAGCTCCTTGGAACCGAATTTCAGCAGATCCTTTCCGTCAACGAAAAGACTTCCTGCCGACGGCTTGTCAAGACCTCCCAGCATATTGAGAAGAGTTGACTTTCCCGAACCGGAAGCTCCGACGATACCCATAAGCTCGCCGCGCTCCACGGTAAGATCAAGGCCCTGAAGAGCCATTACCTCAACCCCGTCGGACTTGTATATTTTAACTAAGTTCTCACATCGCACCATAACCGTTTCGGGCGGTGCGAGAAGAACATTTTTGGGCATTATCCGCCACCTCCTTCGGTTATGAAGCATTATAACGTGTTATGTTCTTTTCATATTAAAACGGTATACCCGGATATTTTACGGTTTTGCATTTCGAAGAGCCCTCGGAAAAGCTTTTCCCGCCTACGGAAACCGGCAAAGCCGAGTTCTTGAAACAAATATCCGGAAATCGATAGTCCGTTTTTGATTTGGATCCATTTATGCTTGTGCAATATCGTTGCAGACCTTTGAGGATATTTTTCCGTCCTCCAGTGAATAAACGACATCGGCAAGCTCCATCATCGTCTCGTCATGAGTAGTCATAACAATAGTCAGCTCGTTGTTCCTTATAAAATCCCTGAAAAGCTTCAGCACAGCGAGACCTGTCGATGTATCCAATGCGGCCGTGGGTTCGTCGGCAAAAATTATCTTAGGCTTATGACAAACAGCCCTGGCTATGGCGACGCGCTGCTGCTCTCCTCCCGAAAGTTCTCCGGGGCGGTGGTGCATTCGTTTCTCCAAGCCTACCTGAGTAAGGCATTCCTTAGCCCTTGCGCTTCTTTCCGACATAGGCGTTCCGGCAAGCCGAAGGGCGAACTCGACATTCTCATAAGCCGTCATTGTGGATATAAGCGCCACGGATTGAAAGACAAAAGCCATTTCATGCCGTCTGAGCCTATCCCATTGGGAAGGATTCATTTCCGTTATATTTACTCCGTCAAAAAACACATTTCCCTCATCCGGGCGATCCAAAGCTCCCAGAATATTTATAAGCGTCGTTTTACCTGAGCCGGAGCGTCCTCTAAGACAAACCAGACGACCGCTTTCCACCTCAAGGTTGATGCCCTCAAGAGCGTTCACAACGCTTCCGTCGCCTATTTTAAAGCGTCTTGAAACGTTATCTGCCTTTAAGATAACAGACATAGCTAAATCATACCCTCATAACTTAATAACCGCTTAAATCGGCAATACCGTAAAAATGCACAAAAACCCGTCTGCCTTACAACGACCCTTTATCCATAGGCATCCGAACGGATCTGCAAACATAAAATGCACAGATCTTTCACGAGTTTGTCTTAATTATATCAAAGGTTGCTCAATATGTCAAGACTGCACAAAAAATTTTTTATTTTTTGTGCTTTTGTTTGCATTATCAATAAAAAGCTGCTTTTTGGAAACGATTACTTCTTTTTTTCCTTTTAAAATAGGTGCTATTTTGAATTGTTTCTCATTTTTCACACAAGATATTGTGTGAAAGCGTGTAATGGATTACACGAAGTTTTTTAGGCTTTTTTCTATCTATATTTTTATTGCGGTAAAAACAAGACCGCCATTTAAAATTTTCGTTTTTTTGCACAAAAACGAGCTTGATTTTACTCATGCATAGATTTTATGCGGAATTACGGATTATCGGCATAATATATTTTTTCGGCAAAAGGAAAAAGCCGCCGGGAATTTTCCCGATAAACGGCTTATTTAAATTCAGAATATGCATTAACGATAAATAACGGATCCCTCCGCCCTAAAAATTCTTCTTTCCGGAGAACAAAAATGCTCAAAAAATCAAGACAGACCTTGTAAAAATATGTTAAAATAAATTTACAGTAAGGCGCTGATCTGTATATCTATATTGCGAATTCCATTACGGGAAGGAGGATCGATACTGATGAAAAATTTTTGCATTTTTTCGAATGCCGTTAATTTTATTGAAAAAAATTTATGTGAAGATCTTACCCAGGAAGAAATAGCGGCATCCTGTTTTTGTTCATTGTCGGCACTGCAAAAAATATGGCGATACTGCACTCATACATCTTTAAAAGAATATATCTCCAAAAGACGTCTGACATGCAGTGCCGAGGATATTCTGAAAACCGAAATGTCAATTACCGAAATAGCCATGAAATATCAGTATAACTCTCCCGAAGTCTTTTCGCGCGCTTTTAATAAGCTATGGGGCACTTCGCCCTCAAAATTTAAAACAAAATGGCATTCATCGGGAATATTTCCGCAAATAATTCCCGATGAAAAGAAGCTTGAAGGAGGAATCTATATGGGAAGAAGAATCGATATTTCTCAACTTTACGACGAACTGCAAAAAACGGAACGGGAATCCTATGTGCTATGCTTTGATGTGGCAGGACTCGAAAAAATAAACATTGAAAAGGGAAGAAGCGCGGGAGACGCTGTTATTCTTGAAGCATTCCGCCGGATCGATGCAATGGCGGGAGACAATATGCTTGCTTTTAGGATCGGCGGGGATGAATTTGCCGTCGTGACCGGTCTTACCGAAAAAAGCGATATAGAAAAAATCTCCGAAGAAATAATTTCGCTAAACGGAAGATCCGTTAAAAATACGGAACAGGAGATTCCCGTATCACTTAGAATAAGCGCATTGAAGCTTAAGAATATAAGCAGCCATCATATAAACTGCAACGACCTTTTCGACCGCATGCAAAGCATTATGAACAACACCCATGATCTGGGAAGAGTCGTATTTTTTGATTAACATTAAATGTACGGCTTTTGTAAAAAACTACATAAATGCACCCGCTCTTAAAAAAGAACAGCGAAAATAAAGCTGCTTTCAAAAAACAACTGCGAAAATAACCCCGCACTCAAAAACGTTTCTGCAACCCGCCTTATCTAAATAAGAAATATCCGCACCGGGGCAACGCCTTGCGTTGCCCCTATCCGAGCCCCGCAAGCGATGCTTCGCATCGCTTACGGAACTCGATTGCGGAT
>CAJTTE010000007.1:0-28652 GCA_910579265.1 uncultured Ruminiclostridium sp.
AACCGTCCCCGCAAACCCTCATTCCTTCGTTCCTTCTTTTCCCGGATTTTCACTTTATTTTTGGTTAGCTTACGCTAACCTCAGAAAGGCGTTGAACGCCATGAAGCCGCAATTAGTGCTGAAAGCGACACATATACGCTAAGTATCCATAATTTTAGGTTGCCGGTGCGATTTATTTTAACATTTTTCGGCCCTAATATAATTACGTCGGGTAAAGACAGGACGGCGCCTGTTTATTGCATTGGCGCCGTCCCGTATGCATTGTCTGCGGCTTTGAAGCCGTTGTGTCTGTATATCCTTTTGTCGGCGCGATATCCGTCTCGTTTTCGGGTATGCTCCGCTTTTTTCGGATGCGGCGTGCCGCGGCAAAACCGATATCTGAATCTTTCGGGAGACGGTTATAATATCGTGGGCATCTTACAGACAACACCGCACAATGACCGCCTGATGGCTTTGCGTGCGGCTTGCCTGCATATTTCCGTCAGCTTACACAAATTCTCATTGAAATACGTCGGTATTCCTGCGCCCGATTTATGCAAGCTTACGAAATATCTGACTGCGCGATTCACACCCAATCATTGTGCGGTGTTGCCTTAAGTTTCCATCAGCTCCCTGAGCTTTGCGAGGACTTTTTTTTCCTTTCTTGAAACTTGTACCTGTGAAAGGCCGAGAGCATGTCCCGCTTCGGATTGGGTTTTGTTTTCCATATACCGCAGATTTATCAGTGAGCGTTCTTCCTCGCTGAGAAGAGCAAGACATTGTTCCAGGGCAATATGCTCTGTAAGCTTTGCCTGTTCGGGCGGCACCGGGATATCAAGCTGATCGCCTTCATCGTCGGAAAAGGTGAGAGAAAGGGGAGGGGCCGCTGCGGATACGGCTTCTCCGGCTAATTCCACGGAGACGCCCAAAGCGTCGGCTATTTCGGAAATGCGCGGTTCGCTTCCTTTTTTACGAAGCTCATCGCGTATCCTTGAGGCTTTCATTGAAAGCTCCTTTAAGCCGCGGCTTACCTTGACCGAGCCTCCGTCCCGGAATAGGCGTTTAAGCTCTCCGAGTATTACCGGAACGGCATAAGTCGAGAATCTGAGCCCTCTTGTCTCGTCGAAGCCGTTGGCGGCTTTTATAAGTCCCTCGCAGCCTGCGGCGAAAAGCTCCTCATATTCTATCCCCCTCCCCTTGAATTTGGCGGCAAGGGAGTGGACGAGCCCCAGATTGTCCTGCACGAATTTATTGTCTGTTTTGTTCATAGGCATTACCGGTCATTGTTCCGATTCAAATTTATCAGTAAGGCGTTTTTTCATAATTACGGTCGTTCCTTTGCCGAGGCGGCTTGTAACCTTAAGACTGTCGGTAAAAGCTTCCATTACCGCAAAGCCGAGACCTGCCCGCTCTTCGTCGGGAGCAGTTGTAAAAAGCGGAGTCATAGCCTGTTTGACATTTGCTATGCCGCATCCTCTGTCGGAAATTTTTATGTAAAGGCAGTTGTCGTCTGTCATTTTAAGGGTGATCGTTATATCTCCGGCCTTGTCTCGGTAGCCGTGTACGATGGAGTTGGTGACCGCCTCGCAGACTGCTGAACGTATATCAGTAAGCTCCTCCACCGTTGGGTCCGCCTGGGCGGCAAAAGCGGCTATACAGCTTCTTGCCAGCGCTTCGTTTTTTGACATGGCCGGTATTGTTATTTTCATGGAATTTATTGTTTTCATTTTATGATCATCCTTTCATTGGGTTTTGCGCCTTCCGGCAGTATCATATTCTGAAGCCCTGCCAGCCTGATAATTTTTTCCGCATAACGGGACGGATTTTTCACTTTTACGCTTCCGCCGTAGACCTCGGCGACTCGTTGACGTCCTAAAATAAGGCCTATCCCGCTGCTGTCCATAAAGCTCACGCCGGAAAAATCAAGTATGCAAAGCTTCGGAGTATATTTTTCAAGTCTTGCGTCGATTATTTCTCTGGCACCCGCTGCCGTATGGTGATCAAGCTCGCCTGTCAGCAAAGCGGTAATGTGATCTTCACCGGTTATTATTTCCACTGTCATTTTTGCTTCTCCTTCCTTTAGACTGCAAACAGCCTGCCACTGAATAAATAGTAGCAGGCCTGCAGAGAAAAAACCGTCGAATTCGGAGGAATCCGAAAAACGTGCAGCTTATTTTAATTGCTTTCGGTAAAGCTGAGTGGGCTGATAAACTCTCCGTCCTTCTTTACCTCAAAATGAATATGGGAATCCAGAGCGCATTCGCAGTCGGCGGTATTGCCCACCTTGCCGATAACATCACCGCAGGCGGCGGTTTGTCCTATGGTAACGGGTACATTGGGATCAAGGCCACAGTAATTGCTCACATAACCGTCCCCGTGATCAAGGGAAACACATACGCCCCAAAGCGGATCCTCCCAGACATTCAGTATCGTTCCTTCACCTGCCGCTTTGACGTCCGTGCCTGCTTCGGCTGCAATATCTATTCCGTCATGTGTCTGCCATAGATTCAGCGTTTGTGATTTGACCAGCTCGCCATCGCTGTAAGGATTGATGATTTCACCTTCAACGGGCAAAGCTCTTGGTGATTTTGCCGTAAAGAAATTATTTGCCGCTGTTGTAGGCGGTTCCGTAGTGACGTCCGTTGCGGATGCTTCCGCACTGGTTGAAACAGGCGGCGCGGTGATCGGCGAAGTCGTATCCAGCGGTATGCCGGGCTGGTTTTTATCAACCTCCAGAAACAGGTTGTCATTGTCGTTTCCCTCCCCGAATCCGTTCATTATTGTGTTGTAAGCATAATAGGTAGACAGTCCTACTGCGGCAACGCTCAATGCTAAAGCTATTATAAAGCCCTTACCCTTAAATGCCGCCCTTACCTTGGCAAATCCTTGTTTTTTCATATCCATAAGTCCTTTCCGTTGCATATTGAGCTTAAATATTTGCTTGCGTGGTTAGTTTTGGCAGTTTTTCGGAAAAATATACGCGGGAAGGGAAAAAATGTAAGCGGGCTTTTTATAGACGCTTGTTTACCCTGCCTGCAACCGTATCCGCAGGTTATACCGGGATATAACTGAGAAAATGCCGTGCCGGACATTCGGTTCTGATTTTGAGCGTGCTCACATAAAATCAATATGCGGATTTTAAGCATGTCTTTATCGCTTACAAGGCAAAATTTCGCAGAGGTAACATGACATTTCAAAAAAATTTTAAGGCGGCAGACGGCATAACATAATTTGCCTAAAGATGCGTGTCTTGCTTAATGTGAACACGCTCTGATTATATGCTTTGCCGGAATCGGAAAACTTGCAATTTCCTTTTGACTGTGATATACTGTATTATCGGTTTATAATATTGATATTGCACGACAGAAAGGGCATAAAGATGGCTAAAGTGGTTAAATTCGGCGGAAGCTCACTGGCTGACGCCAATCAGTTTCGGAAGGTAGCTCAGATAATCCGTTCCGACAGTAAGAGAAGATATGTTGTTCCGTCCGCGCCGGGAAAACGCTTTGCGGATGATACCAAGGTGACGGATATGCTTTATAATTGCTATGATGCGGTGGGAAAAGGAAAAAACGCTACGGTGGAATTTCTGCCTATTGCCGAGAGATTTAACGGGATAATCGGTGATCTGGGCTTGACTATAAGCCTTGACGATGAATTTGAGATAATAACGGAGAATTTTAAGAAAAGAGCGGGAAGGGATTATGCTGCAAGCCGGGGCGAGTATCTTAACGGGATAATTCTTGCCAATTTTCTTGGTTTCGAGTTTGTTGATGCGGCGAAATGCGTTTTTTTTACTGCCGGCGGTGAATTTGACGTTGATCTTACCGATGCCTGCCTGGCTTCGGTGCTCGAGGGATATTCCGAAGCGGTGATTCCCGGATTTTACGGTGCAAAGCCCGATGGAACTATCAAAACGTTTACAAGAGGTGGCAGTGATTTTACCGGTTCGGTTGTTGCAAAGGCGATCGGAGCGGAGCTGTATGAAAACTGGACGGATGTAAGCGGATTTCTTGCGGCGGATCCGCGTATAGTGGAGGATCCGGAAATTATCGATTACATAACATATAAAGAGCTTCGGGAGCTTTCTTACATGGGGGCTTCTGTCCTTCATCAGGATGCGATTTTTCCGGTAAGAACTGCTAAAATACCCATAAACATACGCAATACCAACCTTCCGGACGATCCGGGAACCATGATAGTTCCGGAAGCGCCGGAAAAAACAGGAGGGCGTGTCATCACCGGTATTGCCGGGAAAAAGCATTTCAGCGTTATATCAATAGAAAAGGATGAGATGAATTCCGAGGTAGGCTTTCTGAGAAGACTTCTTACCGTTCTGGATCATGAAGGGGTGGGCTTTGAGCATATTCCTACCGGTATAGATACAATGAGCCTTGTGGTAAACAGTGATGAACTGTCAGATCATCCTAATCTTGTAAAATATATTACTGATATAACGCATCCGAATCATATAGAGGTTATCAACAATTTAGCGCTGGTAGCCGTTGTGGGCAGAAGCATGAAGGAAAAGCGCGGAACTGCCACCAGAATATTTGCCGCGCTGTCTCATGCTGATATAAATATAAAAATGATCGATCAGGGATCAAGCGAGTTGAATATTATTGTGGGTATAGACGAAAAAGATTTTGAAAAGGCTATTCGTGTTATTTATGACATGTTTATGCTTTCCGAATAATATTCTGTGGCAATCGACGTACATTCGGACCGACGCAACGGTAGGTCATTTTGTAAATGCTGTGCTGATCTTGTATTTTATTCATTTGAAGCTGCCGGCGAAATCAAGAAAGGAAAGAGGATATGAAGCTTGAAAATATAAAGGTCTATGATATGGAGGAAAGCTTCAGAGCAAGCAAGTATCCCATGGCTGTGGATACAAACGCGGTAAACGGTGATATAACCGACAGGATAAAAAAACTGGCTCAAAGCCCGAAGGGAGAAGGGCATGATCAGTTTTTGACCGGAATCAGGGTTGCGTTTGATCTTACCTTTACCGTTAAGGCATGGACGGAAGCTGAAAGATACCGTTTTCTCGAATTTGTATCCAGCCAGTCCACAATGCACCGAATCGCAAAGTTTGATTTGTCCTGTCAGTATAACGAATATGTTGATCCCCGCATGATAGAAATTATGGAGGAGCTTAAAAACCGCTATAACGAGACGAATGATCCGGAGGATTACCTTAGGCTGCTGTATTCAAATCCCTGCGGTTTTGAGCTTACCGCAAGACTAACTACAAATTACCGCTGCCTTAAGACCATATACAGTCAGAGAAAGAATCACAGGCTGCCGGAATGGAGAGATTTTTGTACGGAAATCAGGAAGCTGCCATATGCTATGGAACTGATCGTAGGGGATCCTTGTTAAGGCAATACCGCAAAATGACCGCCTGACGGCTTTGCGTGCGGCTTGCTTGCATATATTCCGTCATCTTACACAAATTCTCCTTGAAATACGTCAGTATTCCTGCGTCGAATTTATGCAAGCTTACGAAATATCTGATTGCGCAATTCACACGCAATCATTGTGCGATGTTGCCTTAAATATGTTTGGCATTAAAGGGAAGCCGGTGTGCTTCCCTTTAAGTTTTTATAAAAACTCCGGTCGCTTTACGGAAATGCGAATGCTTATCGTTATACCGTAAAAAGAGTGCAGCAAAGCGGAGCGATTCCCCTGAATCGGTACAATGTTCTCAAACATTAAAATAATTTTTCCTATTTCCTTCGTTTGAGGTTATTATGTTTTTAAGGTTTTTAACGGACGAATAAGAAAAAAATATGCATAAGCATTTGAATGACTATAAGAGAGACCTTATCGTAAAAGCAGTCTTGTCATAGGCGGCGTTATTCCTTGTGCGATCGATAATAACAGGTTGAGGATTCGTTTGAAGCATCTGATGGTAAAGCGGCAAAGAAGCACTATTTATTTCTTATGTCTACTGCATTTACATTTATCCGGAAGACGACGTATCGTTTTTGCCCGGTGACCGGATATAAAAGCCCGGTTTCGGTGTGAGTGACAAAAATATTTCTTAAATTAAAAGATGAACCTGAAATAAATAGCGGATTGCGGGAATAAAAAACTTATTTTTTGGATTTGTCAAATATAAGTCTGCCGAGTGCTTATTCTATACGGATATTTAAGCATTTTTAAGCCTTGCATCCGCTGAGAGACGGCTTCTTTATTTCGGCTTAAAGCTGACTTTTAGGAGCATCATCGCTTTGGCATGGAGTTAAAGGCATATTTATCTGATCGCATAACATTCCGCGTAATTATGGCGTTGACTGAAAATCAGCATATTACTGCCGTTTCCTCCGATAATGACCGTTTTTAATGCGCCGCTTAACAGCACTCACGAGAGATTTTTTGTATTTCTTTTAAAAAATTTTGCTGTTTTTATTATAGGCTATCTGAAAAGCTGCGGCTTGTAGGATCTGTACTGACCGCAGACTCTTTCCGCATCAAATAATAAGGATGGCTGTCCAAAGAGATAACTGCAAAACACCCTCGTATTTATCCGCTTTTTCCTTTAAATCGCCGTGCTTTAGCTAAATTGTACAAATTTGTTTTGTATTCGGATACGCCCTAAAGATCCTATTATTGTATTATCAAAAAGCAAAAAAAGCCAATAAACCGGTTACATTTTTGTGCAGTTTGCGAAAGGTGTAACTTTTTTTGTTACAGTTTTAGCAATATCACCAAAAAACAGTTTTTGGTGTGAAAAAATTTTAGATTGATATTGTACAATTGTAATTTTTGTGCTATAATATGTTCGGGTAATTGTCGGTTGTTATTTAAAAAAATGATACCGGCTTGACAAAAACGGCAGTTTTTCAGTTAAAGGGGAATCATTTTTGTGAAAACTGCTTTGTGCTCGTATCCAAAAAAATCATGCGGAGGTAAACACAGTGGCTATTTTTAAATATACCGCCACAGATCTCAGCGGAAAAACCGTTCGAGGAAAGGAAAGTGCTGAAGACAAAGCTGCGCTTATTCAAAAGCTTAAGGATAAGGGACTGTTTTGTACCTCTTTTACCGAAGAGGCGGAAAAGGCCAAGGATGCAAAATGCAAGTTCAAGACAAAGGATCTTGCGTTTCTTTCGCGTCAGGTAAGCACTATGCTTACATCTGGTATTACTCTTGTAAAGGCGTTATCCATATTGGTCTCCCAGCAGGAGGATAAGAAGAAAAGAGCCATCCTAATGGAAATTTATGATGATGTTCAAAGGGGAAAATCCTTTTCCGAAGCTTTGGCGGGACAGGGGAACGCCTTTCCGAACCTGTTTACCAGCATGGTAGCCGCAGGTGAGAGCAGCGGTAACCTTGATCTTATCATGCAGCGCCTTTCTTCGCACTATGATAAGGAAAACAAGACAAATAACAAAATTAAGAGCGCCATGAGCTATCCGATTATTCTCGGCGTGATTATGGTCGTTATTATCGTTGCGCTTTTTGCTTTTGTAATGCCTTCCTTTGCGGGAATGTTTACCGATCCCAGCAAGATTCCGGCATTTACTCAGTTTTTGCTTAACGTAAGCGATTCCATGATACATTATCCTTACATTTATGTAGGAGTGATCATTGGATTGGTGCTTCTTATAAGATACCTTAAAAAAATCCCTTCGGTAAAATTCTGGTGGGACAGGACAAAGTGCCGCATACCCAAGGCGGGTAAGCTTATATGCACGGTTTATACCTCGCGGTTCGCTCACACGATGAGCAACCTTTTCTCATCGGGGATGCAGATGGTGGAGTGCCTGCAAAAATCCGAACAGGTTCTGGGAAATTCTTACATAAGCCATGAATTTGAATCCGTAATAGAAAATGTTAAACAAGGTGAGAGCTTATCCACTGCTATTGCGCGTGTCGGAGTTTTTGACGGAGTTTTTACATCGGTTATTTTTGTGGGAGAAGAATCGGGTACTCTTGACGACATTCTGGAAAAAACCGCCGATTATTATGATGAAGAAGCTGACACCGCTATAAATCGTCTTACCGCTATGCTTCAGCCGCTTATGATACTTGTAATGGGCGTGCTGGTTTGTGCCATACTGCTGGCGGTATATCCGGCGATGTACGAGGCTATCGGAAATATGGCATAAGAAATAACCGGAAAAAATAATAAACCGAAAGGAATAAATACATATGCTTTCACTGGATTTTACCGACCGTCAGATAAAAATTGTCCGCGGTTCACTTATGGGCAGCAAAATAAGAATTATTCAGGTGGAAACCCTTGATCTTCCGCTCGGCCTTATTGAGAACGGATTCATTGCGGACGTTCCCATGCTTGCCAGCGAGCTCCTGGAGTTTTTGCAGACCAATGACATCAAGGAAAAGGATATTATTGCAGAAATTGGATCCGGACTCATCCTCAATAAGGAGCTTGTCCTTCCAAAGCCCAAGAATCTTAAAAATTCCTTTGTGATCGAGACAATGATACAAAGCAACATGAACCTGAGCAACGATTACAATATTTCCTTCAATATAGCGGACGAAACAGAGGATGAAAACAAGAATCCCATGGTAAGAGTTCTTGCCACTGCGGTTCCGCAAAGATTGGTTGACGGCTATACGAGGCTTTTTTCACATCTCGGTCTTAACCTTAAATCACTGTATGTCAGCAGCGGATGTATATCCCGTCTGGTTGAAAACAGCCAGAAGCTGGTTACTCTTTCGCCTTTGATGATGGTGCAGGTTGAATACGATTTTATCAGCACAAGCCTTTATAATGACGGAAGACTGATTCTTTCCCGCCGTGTCAGCATTGATGCGGAAGAGATCGGAGGGGATCCCGATGCACTGGTACAAGCTGTTTACGACAACGTTTTCAGAATGATACAATTTATGAACAGCAGACCCGGATCAAAGCCTTTAAAAGAAATAACCTTCTACGGAAAAATTCCCGACTTTATTTTGCTGACCAATGCGATGTCTTCTTTTAATACTTCAACTCATGTTCTCACCTCTCCGGGAAATATGGTGGCATTCTGCGAATTTGACTTCGCCGAATATGCAAACGCCATTTCGGCATTCTTTAAGCCTAAGAGCGATTATGACCGTATTGACCTTCTTAAGGCAAGCTCCGCAAAGGAAAAGAAGCCTACCAGCTTTTACGGGCTTGTTCTTGTGGGAAGTCTTGTTGTCTCCTGCGCTCTTGTGGCGGGTACGTACTTCTTATTCAATATTAAAAATAATGATTTAAAGGCTCAGACATCATCGGTTCAGACGGAAATCGATGCCGCCCAGGCGAGAGTCAACGTCCTTAATGAAAAGATAGCGAGACTGGATCGTATCTCTCTTTATACGAATAACGTTCAGATAGCCAAGACCCTTTTTGATTTTCAGCCCACTTTCGTTACCGGAATATTGGATAAGCTGGAGGAACCCCTTCTTGACGGAATGGAGATTACGGGTTCGGTAGGAGTAAGCGGTTATAATGTTTCCGTAACTTATTCCTGCAAGGATGCGAGTCAGCCCTCGGAGTATGTAAAAGCGCTGGTGGATCAGGGATATTTTGAAAATATCAGCTATCACGGTTACAGCGGGACCGGAGATGAAAACAACATGACATATACCTTCTCGCTGACAATGCTTTTAAAGGGGGGCAACGCATATGAAATTAAGTAATAAAGAAAAAATAATCCTCGCGGTTTTTTTAGCAGTAGTGATTATCGTGGCGGGTATATTTGTTATAATTTTGCCGGAATATAATAAAATAGACGGAAATCAAAAGGCATTGGATGCTGCAAAAGCTCAGCGCCAGCAGCTTTATGATACCCTTGCCAGAGAGGATACGATCGATAATGAGATAGAAACGGCTATTAAGAACGCTAATGTTTTTTCGGGATATTTTTACGATGATATGACAACCTATGAGGCGGATGGCATCGTAAGAAAGATTCTCGAGGAGACAAATATGAAGACCAATTCTCTTTCTATCGGGGATTTCTCTACGTCAACCCTGACGGTAAGCGAATACGTAGAGACAATAGTGACATATCCTCTCAAGGAATACTCCGGTTTCGTTCCCGATACAGGCTTAGATTTCAGTCAGTACAGCATACAATATGACGAAAACGGAAATATTATCGTTCCCGACGAGCTTAAGGATTATCTTAAGGAATTTATCAATACGGTTCTTACCACTCAACAGCAGACCTTGGGTTCGATTACGGTAAGCTTTACGGTAGAAGGGACAAGAGGAGACTTCCTGAAGTTCCTTAATTATGTAGCTGAGCTTGAGCAGGCTACTTATATTCCCAGCGTCAGCATAGATTATACCGGAACGGCATCGGGGGATAATAACAACAATGCCGCTCAGACTCCGGAAGAAGGAAATGAGGATGAAGAAACGCCTCCCGCACCTCCCGCAGACAACGGAACAAAACTTACGGACAATTCGCCCATTTCCGCAAATATCAGCATGACTCTGTATTGCGCAAAGGCGTTACAGACCGAAGCGTCAACGGGTACTCAGACTCCTGTGGTTACCACCGAGCCTCAGGGAGAGGCGGCATAAACAGGATAATACAGATAAAGCAATATCAGATACAGATCCGCTTACTTTACGCTTTTGCAAAGCTCGGCGGAGAAAGGATGGCATTTTGAGATGAAGAGGATACTGAACAGACTGCTCAATAAGCGGGGAAGTGTGCTTTTCCTTGTGGTGGTGGTCATGTCGCTGCTTATTATTGCGGCATCGGCTACATACTATATTGTCAGCAATCAGAGAAGCTCCGTTGAAGTCAGATACAGCAGCGAGCAGAGCTATCAGACGGCTTTGTCCATGAGCAATACGGTATCAAGATACATCAACGGGTATCTGAATGCAATAAAGCGCAGCGGAGAAAAAGAAGTAAGCAAATATACCAATACCATAGTGGGCAAAATGCTTCAGGGTGAGACCATCACCACCAAGGATCTGGATCTTAAATCCATGGGGATGAGCGAAAGCGAATTTGCAAAGGTAAATGTTACGATAAAACCCTCCGGGACAAAAACGGTAAAAGGGAACACGGTAAATTATTTTGATCTTGAGGTGTTCTCTGAGCATAACGGAGAAACTACAAAAGTAACTCAGGTCATAGCGATCGAAACGGGTCCGGCCGATTACTTTACAAGATTCCTTACCAGTACTGGAAGGCGTTCTGAGGATGTTATAGTAGCCGCTAATAAAATTTTAAGCGGAGCCTACTTTGAAAATGATTTTACACGGTTCAGCAGCGCTCATCTGAACGATTCGATTTATGTTTCCGGAACGTTTGATGACGAAGGCCTGATATACAACAAATCACCCTATGCGTCTTCCACCGAGGTCATTGTTACCGACAACTTTTACTGTAAAGGTGCGTCCGGTTCTTCAATAGATGTAAATAAGATATATGTGGGCGGCAACTTTTATTGCAGCAAGCTGGTAAGCGCAGATGAGGTATATGTTCTCGGTGATCTGGAGATAAACATATCTCAAAGCAACTCCACCGTTTTCTATGTAAACGGTGACTGCCGAATGAACAGCGGCGCACCGGATCAGAAATATTATATAAACGGCGATCTGTATATAAATAACGTCAGTGAGCAGCAGGGCGAGTTCCATGTTAAAGGTGACGTTATAATACCGAGCAGCTCAATGACCGTTACCACTAAGGGGATCGAATGCGGCGGTGTATTCAGGTATGCGGACGGCAGCGAGGTTAAACCGTCGGACAGCGGTTATCCCGGATGGTATGAGGGTTGGAAATTCAATCATAAGGACAGCTATTCGTCACCTCTTGATGATGATAAGGTAAGCAATGCGGTTAATTATATCGCATCAAAGGCATCCAAGAACAAATATCAGACATGGGATGCTGAGGGATACTTCAATAAAAAGTTCCCTTCCGCCGAAACGATAACTCCCGATGATCCCAAATATGCAATCGACGGAGCCTGGGACGGATACAGGGTTAAGATCGACAAAAGCTGCAAGCTTAGGCCCGCAACAACATGGAGCTGGGGAAAGCACTATATCGAGATCGACGCTACGAGCAGCGATATTTATATTTATCTGGACAGCAACGGTCTTAAGTATAACGGAAAAGACTGCTTTATGTTCGGTAAAGATTCCAACAATATTAACGTAATAATAAAGGGCAGCCATTCGGTTATATTTGTACTGCCCCAGAATGTAAACTTTAAAATGAATCAGTTTACGTTCGTAGGGCATCTTGGACTGGCGCTGAAGATGACGGGATATGATAGCCTGGATAAGCTTATACAAAACGAAAACGCCGTGAGCACCAAGTTTAGGCCGTCTAACGTTTCCGTTATACAAAATCTGTTGACGAGCGGCGAAAATGATTCGATGATTTTCGATAGAAACCAGCTTTCGGATAAAAGCACCCATAATAATATTTTTCTTATTACAAAGGGCACTGACAACTCGTTTGATTTCAACGCCGAAAGCTCCTTCTGCGGATATATTTACGCACCGGATTCCACCATGCAGTGTGACTCGGCAAGTCAGACGATAGCATTTATCGGCGGTATAATCATGGGAAGCTACACTTATAAAAACATGGACGCTACCCTTGCCTTTACAACACCTTATGACTACGACGGTAATTACAAGGACGGGGACGGAAATCCCGTAAAGAAGACTGATATCGTTAAGGAGCTTATGAACATTTCCGCAGGCGGAGCTCCGGGCGGAGGTTCCGCGAAGGTGTTCCAGGACTCTTATATAGTAGGCTACAGATAAGAAGGGAGTGACATAAAATGAAACGGCTAAGACAAAAAAAGGGCTTTACTCTTGTAGAGTGTATAGTGGCGATGGCAGTTCTCGCAATAATGTCTCTTCTGCTTACTATGATGCTGAATGTTACGCTTCGCCAGCGCAATTCCAATATGGAAAAGGAGCGGGAAATAGATAAGCAGGTTGAGGATCTGGCGATAGGCGCGGGAACTACGGTAGCCGAAACTATTGATGACGATATTAAATTTTATATAGGCGACGTGACCTTAAGCGATGAAATACCCGGGAACAAGGACGGTGCGGTTGCCGAAAAAATCCATCATGAAAACGATGCGGTACAGATGGACGCTTTAAAGTATGATTTTGAGAACTACGAAAAGTTTGAAAAAATCGAGAATGGCGATATTCCCGGAGGGGATACGCCTGAAGAACCGGGTTATGAAAAAAGCAAATGCTATGGTGCTCTTCAGATTAAAGACGGAAACGTTACCGTTTCTCAGATTAAAATCCAGGGAAAAAGAAAAAGTGACGGCGGCATGGATGTTTCGATCATTCCCGGTGTAGAATACGAAAGCTATACGATAACATGGCGGATAAATTTTGAAGCGCTTTCTGTTTCTGATGAAAAATCAGTTAAACTCAGAACTCCGGATAATTCGAAGATAACAGGATGGTCAAGCGTTTCGGGAGCTATTGTTGATCCGTTGTCCCAGTCCTCCGTCAGAATACAGCCCAAATTTGCCGGTGCCTGTGAAAGCGAGGTTACGTTCACGCTTGACAGCAAATATTTTCCTTCTTATGACAATGTTGTTAAGTTCTTCTCTGAAAGCGGCGTAGGGAACGGAAATTCCACCATTGTAAAGATAAAGTATTAACTGAGGTGTGCATAATGAAAAAACGTTTTAAACGGCTTCTCGGGAAAAAGGGACTCAGCCTAGTTGAAATACTGGTAGTTCTTTTTGTTTCGTCAATTCTTCTTGCGATAGCTCTGGGAATGCTTGTGCCCGTAAAAAACCTTATGAATTCAATAAAGGGAAACGCGCACCAGGACAGTTTGTGTGATACGGTGAATGAATATATCAGAGGAACGTTGCAGGGAGCAAAAAAGATAAGCATCTTTACAGCTCCGGACAGCAGTATAACCGGATTTGTAAGCGAGGGAAGCAGTGAAAAGCTGCAAGATAAAATAAAAAACCAATATTCTGATTATAAATCCACTCTGGCAAGCAATGAATCGATACATGCCATTGCCGTCCTGAAAAATTATAACGACGATTACAGGATTTATGATTTCGGCGATGTGGATGCGATAATAGGAACGACCTACGGTACGAGCTTATATATAGGCGACATTGCTGCGGTTATCAATCACAGAGACGGAGGCGGATCCGCAATAGGAGGCATAGACGGGCCGAATTTCCACAGATATGACGTTTTTAAAGAGGCCTTTTACAACAGCGGCTTCTCCGGGGAAGTAAATTTCAGCTATCAGATGAGCTTTGACGCCAAAGGGCGTACCTTGTTTGACGAAGACGGAAATGCAATATCCGGTGTAAGCGGGGTGGATTATATCAGTGTTAAAAGTCAGGTGTTCAAGAGAACCGGAAAGAATTATTGGGACGGGGAAAAGGTAGTGATGGACGCTAAGTTCGAACCCTATAATCAGGAAAGAAGTACGGCGTTTAAGCTTCTCAGCGGTGACGCGACCCTTGATTCGTCTCTTACTACCGGCGAACTTGTAGATAACAGCGATCCCTCGAATCCTAAGCTTAACGGCGTTGTGATTCTTTATGTTGCGGCAGATCTGTCGTCGATATCTTGATCGGATGATAAAAACCAACTTGGCTTAAACCAAAAACAAACGGGGGATAAGTCCCCCGTTTGAATATTGCCTTAAATGTTATTTTATCGGATAAGACCAAGATATGCGTTTATAATGTCTCCTCCCCAGAGCATTCCCGCAGCTATGCCAATGGAAAGAAACGGTCCGAATACGATAAGATTCCTTTTAGTTAAAGCTTTTATAATGATTCCCACTATTGCTCCGAGTATTATTCCGATCATTGCGGCAGGTACGATGTTCCACCCAAGCAGAAGACCGGCGGCAGCCATAAGCTGAACGTCACCGCCTCCCATTGCACCGAGAAAACAGAGGATGGCAAAGGGAATTGCGATTATTGCCGCACCGATAAGATGTTCATACCAAGGCATGTCGGCGGTAAAAAATGAGATAACTCCTAAAACGGCAATTATAATCGAGCATGTATAGGGTATTTCTTTTCTGTCCAGATCCCAGAGACTGAGCACGATCAGAACCGGGAAAAGCACAAGCGCATAGGCAAGTTCTATACTTAATCCGATTGTCAGGAATGCGCCCAGATATGACAGAGCGGTTATCAGCTCAACCATCATATAGCGGCATGATATTCTTTCCTTACAATATCTGCATTTTCCCCTCAGAAAAATCCAGCTGAAAATCGGGATCAGATCTCGGTTAAGTATTTGTTTCCCGCAGGAGGTACAATGCGAACGTCCTTTTATCAGCGATTCCTTGATGGGAACGCGGTATGCGACTACGTTTAGAAAGCTTCCTATAACGCTTCCCATAAGGAAAAAAAGAATTCCGCATATTGCGGTAAGTAAAGTGTCTATATTCATAAAAAAACCGCCTTTGTAAAATCTGGTTAATATTGTATCATCTTTATGAAAAAAATTCAAGTATTTATTCATCGACATCTTAGTGCTTCGGATAGTTAAAAATACTCGGATGTTAAATCGGTGCTTTTTTGACCGGAAGAAGACGCATATCCTTTCAGCATATCAGCAATTAACAAGCTCTATTCTGAAAGTACTGTGGCACTGAGTTACTTTATTCGGAAAATGCAGGCGCATTGACAAAATGATTGTTGTCAGTACCGCCTTAAAATATATTTGCAATTAAGCAGACGCTTGTTATAAAATACAGAAAACACGCATTACAATTTATTTTGAAAGGTCGGGATTTTAGAGTGGCAATGAAAAGTGTACCCTTGGGGCAACTTCTTGTTGAATCAGGTTATATTACGGATGATCAGCTTAACGACGCTCTCTCAAGGCAAAAAACCGAATTTAACGGAGAAAAATTGGGCGAGGTGCTGCTGAAGCTGGGCTATGTCAGCGAAACTCAGGTAGTTCACGCTTTGTCGGCAAGACTAAAGGTGCCTTATATCGATCTGGTAACGTCAAAAATCGATATTGACGCCGTCAAGAAGATACCAGAAGAAATTGCGCGGAAAAATACCGTTATAGGTTATAAGACGCAGGGCGGACGACTTTATGTAGCCACCAACGATCCCGTAAACTTTTATGTTTTTGAAGAGCTGAAGATTACGGCGGGTATGGAAATATATCCTATGCTTGCCACTAAATCAGCTATTGTTGACGCAATAGACCGCGCTTACTCGCAGAACACGGTAAGCGATATGATGAACGACATCAATAAAGAGTATGACGCCAACCAGGCCCTTATGCAGGCTGAGCTGGAAAATTCGGACGAACGTATAGACAATGCTCCGGTTGTAAAGCTGGTAAATACTCTTGTAGAAAACGCTTACAGAAAGACCGCATCGGATATCCATATCGAGCCCTTTAAGACGAAAACCCGCATACGCTTCCGTATAGACGGCGAACTGGTGGAGCAGATGTCGGTAAAGGCAAACGTTCATAATGCTCTTGTTACACGTATCAAGATACTTGCCGGTATGAATATTGCGGAGAAGAGAGTCCCTCTTGACGGACGTTACGGAGTAAACATCGATGGAGTTAATCTTGACCTTCGTGTCAGCTCCATCCCCACCGTTTACGGCGAAAAGGTGGTTATCCGTCTATTGTCCACAGCGGATGAAAAGGCAAGAAAGATTACCGATCTCGGTATGACAGACTATAACTACGAAATGTTCAGCAGTATACTTCGTTGTCCTCATGGCGTTATGCTGGTAACGGGGCCTACCGGTTCAGGTAAATCCACTACGCTTTACGCCGCGCTGGGCGAGTTGTCAAAGCCTAATGTAAATATAGTTACGGTAGAGGATCCTGTGGAAAAGAAAATGGACGGCATAAATCAGGTTCAGATAAACGCCAAGGCGGGCATGACCTTTGCAGCTGCCCTTCGTTCAATACTTCGTCAGGACCCGGACGTTATAATGCTTGGTGAGATACGTGACGGCGAAACGGCGGATATAGCAATACGTGCCGCCATTACAGGACACCTTGTTTTATCGACGCTTCATACAAACGATGCCGCAGGTACCATTATGCGTCTTGTGGATATGGGCGTTGCTCCTTATATGGTTGCTACCTCCCTTATAGGCGTTGTGGCGCAGAGACTTGTTAAAATGCTCTGTCCCGCCTGCAAGGAGAAAATAATTTTAAATGATCCCGCAGATTTAAGACTGATAGGCAAAGATGACAGAACGGTGGTATATGCTCCGAGGCTTGGCGGATGCCGTGAATGTCAC
Organism: uncultured Ruminiclostridium sp.; assembly: GCA_910579265.1. GTDB lineage: Bacteria > Bacillota > Clostridia > Oscillospirales > Ruminococcaceae > Ruminiclostridium_E. Next base: position 17,227 of record CAJTTE010000007.1, read on the forward strand.
GGAACCGGATATCGTGGACGTACTGCAATTCATGAGATTATAGTTACGGGAAATGATATTAAAGAGCTTATTTCCAAGAGCGCTACCGCTGAAGAAATCAGTAACCAGGCGAGAAAGAACGGAACGAGACTTTTAAGAGAAAACGTTACTGAAATGGTGTTAGAGGGAAAGACATCGTTGGATGAACTGGTGAAAGCAACATACAGCGTTTAAACGATTAAAGGCTCTACTGTTTTTAAAGGCACAGCGGATAAGATCAGGGACGCTTCCTTTTTAAAGAACCTAACTGCCGGTGAAAATAACATATTGCCGGCTTAAAAAAGCCTGTGACGAATAATACTGCCGGAAATACTTCAAAGCATTATTGGCGTCTTATGAACCCGTTAAAGCGATGCGGCATCAGGCATATATGAACTTATAACGTTTATATTAGCATGTTTTGCGTCATCGGATAAGAGCCCGACACAATTATATATAACCGTCATAAACGGAAAGGTAATGCCGTCCGTGATAAAAGGCGGCGGTAAGGGGGAACGCTATTCGTCTTTAAACGTAAAATCATTTGTATGCCGGGTCGGCTAAAACGTACATTAACCACTCTTAAGAGTGGAAAGAAAGGTATAAATCAATGGGCATCGATATTAATGAAATTCTGGACGAAGCAAGGGCGATCAAAGCGTCGGACGTACATTTTACCGTAGGTCTTCCGCCGATCGTGCGTATTAACGGCGACATCAAAAAGTTTGCCAAATACCCTGATATGACCGAGCCGCTTATCGTAAGTATCATCAATCAGATAACCACCGTTAAGCATAAGCAGATCATTCAGCAGGGACTTGACGCGGACTTTTCCTATGTATCCACCGCCGGACAGCGTCACAGAGTGAACGTTTACCGCCAAAGGGGATACCACGCGGTTGCGCTTCGTCTTCTGCTGAACGAAATTCCTACCCTGAAGGATTTGGGTCTGCCGGCACTTTTGGGTGAATTTGCACTCAGACCGAGAGGCATGGTTCTTGTAACAGGGCCTACCGGTTCGGGAAAGTCAACCACTCTCGCCGCCATGATAGATTATATCAACCGTCAGCGCAACTGTCATATCATAACGATAGAAGATCCTATTGAATATGTACATAACCACAAGCAGTCCATGATAACACAGCGTGAGGTAAACGTTGATGTGGAAAGCTTTTCGAAGGCACTGAGATCATCTCTTCGTGAAGATCCGGATGTTATTCTGGTAGGAGAAATGCGCGACTTCGAGACAATAAATGCCGCTGTAACTGCTGCGGAAACCGGACACCTCGTACTTTCCACGCTTCACACGACCGGCGCTGCCGAAACACTTGACCGTATTGTGGACGTATACCCGGCTCACTCGCAGGGACAGATACGCTCTCAGTTAAGCAATGTGCTTGTTGGTATCGTTTCTCAGACGCTTGTTCCCACAATCGACAAAAAGGGACGTCTTGCCGCTCTGGAGCTTTTAAAGGGTACCGATGCCGTATCGGCGCTTATCCGCGAGGGAAAGATATTCCAGATACCCAATTCCATAGCGACGGGTAAGTCTGAAGGCATGTTTACTCTTGACCAGCATCTGGCTCAGCTCGTAAGAAGCGGTAAAATATCTGAGGAGACCGCGCGTACACGCTGCCACGATCGTAAGGAGTTTGAGACATACCTGTCCTCAAGGTAAGGTGCCGAAGTATTTAAGGAGAAACTCCGAAAAAATATTTTTGGCAATGTTAAGCAATAGGAGTTTCATGAATTGCACCTTAAAATGCTCCGTAATTATTTATTTTTTCATGTCCTTTTTGCAAGGGATGCGTTGTTTTTTAACGCTTTTCTCACTTCTCTCTAAATACGAACCTAAATTTTAATGAATTTTACACAAAATGTTTAAAATCACCAAAAAAATTCAACACAGGGCTTGAAATTATATCACTCTTATGCTATAATGAAAATGCAATAAAAATGCAAATGCTTGTTGGAGAGCATATATTTAAAACTTTTTTAGGAGGGCTTAAAAGCTATGTTAAACAAGATAAGAAAGCTGAGGGAGAAGAAAGGCTTCACTCTCGTTGAGTTGATTGTTGTTATTGCAATAATCGCGATCCTGACCGCTGTAATTGTTCCTTTGGTTGGTAGATATTCGGCTCAGGCTACATACACCACCCTTCAGGATGCTGCAAAGACTGTTTCCAATAACACCAACACGGTTATTTCCGATGTAACTATGATGGGTTCTGTTATCAGCAACGTAACAATTGAAGGCTCAAAGACAGGCGGAACTCTTTCGATCACTGATTCTGTAGGAACTACTCCCGCAGATTTTAAGACAAAGCTGACAACTTCTCTTCAGGATGCCGTACCCGACGGAGCGCACTTCTTTATCACTATCAGCACAAACACAGTTTCCGGCGTTATTTATGCAACTGCAAGCGAATTCACTTTGACAGCTTCTACTACAGCTACCGCTGTTGCTGGATTCACGGATGCATATGAAGTTAGCGGTACTCCTGTAGGCGTAGCAGGAAATAAGATTCCCGGCGCTGCTGCTCCTCCTGCTGCAACCACCTAATATCACGGTAAAAATCTAAGAGCTAACACATTTCTACCCCGCTCCCAAAGGGCGGGGTAAATTTGTAGGAGGTATGATCTATGAAAAAGCTGCTGAAAAATCAAGGCTTTACCTTGGTAGAACTGATAGTTGTGGTGGCGATTATTGCCATTATGTTGGGTATGCTAATACCCGCCCTATCGAACCGTCAGTCCTTTGAGCAGGAATCAAGGGAATTTGCCAGAGCCTTTTATTCAAATGTTCAGGAGCTTATGATAGACGAAAAGCTGAACAAAACTAAGCTCAATATCGAAACAAAAACGGTGAACAGCCCGTATACCCTTATTTATGCGAAGGTAACCACTCCGAATAAAACCACGCTTGCGGAATCTGAAATATGCCTGGCGTTTGCCGATAACGCATCCGAAATAAAAACAAAGACGCCCGCTAAGATAGAAGATACCGTTGATCTGGCTGCTTTCAAGGAATTTTCCGGTTCGTTGCAGAAGCTTTTGAAAACAAGTGAAAATCCGGGATATTTCTATGCGGTTGTGGATGACAAATACAGGGTTGTCTACACTTATTATTCAAGACACGCGGATATTGAGGATCTGCAGCAGACGGGACTTGTATTCAGCGATGATTATATGATTACCGATACGGAAGGCGAGACCCAATATTTAGGTTCATATCCGTTCACCTTATTTAATAAAGGACATGAGGTATTTCCGGATCCCTCCGGTGTTTAAAAAATAAGAGGAGCCGTTTGGCTCCTCTTATTTTTGTCCGTATTATTTAAATCTTCCGTTTTAAGGCGGCAAAGCGCAAGTATTGTCATATCCGATTACAACCTCGGAGACGGAGCATAATATTGATGATCGAAGATCATCGCTTTAGATGCGATCTTTGATCAAGCTGTATACTTGATCAAAAAATGAAATTAAGCCGTTTTATGTTGTGGATAATGTTACCTCTGAGCGTTTAATTCTGATTGCTGGTTATTGTTCTTCCTGTTCTAAAATCCATTTAAGCATATTTTTGCTTGCATTTCCCACAATGGTATCGGTAACGGTTCCTTTGCGGTAAACCATCATGGTAGGAACCTTTTCCACCTTGAATCTATAAGCTATATCGGGTTCATCGTTTACATTGACTCTTACGATTTTTGCAACATCCTTGAGTTCCTCGCTTATTTCTTCAAGGGCACGGACGCTTTTTTTCTCCTGATTGTACGCTGACCAGAAATCTATCAATACGGGAACATTGCTTTTAAAAACCTCGGAGCTTATATTATCTCCTGTAACTATCACTGTTGACATTTATCCTCCTTCCGAACAAATCCCTTATGTTCGTTCATGTTAATATATGTTTTAGTATTGACAGTTTTCACGGATAAATTAACGATATTTTTAAAAGTACGGAATTGCCAATAAATATATATTTCATTTAGACAATTGTCTCCATGTCAGCTTTTTTGATTGACATGGAGACAAAATTTTTATTTTCGGATGCCGTCTGTTCTATAAATAAATTTTACGCTTCCGTTCATGTTTTCAGAAATCCCCGAGAAGGAATTATATCTTTCGGAAACCTGGGATGTTGCCTGTAACCTTTCGATAAACTCACCTAAATTGCCGTCGGCTGCTTCTGCAAGTCTTCCTATACCTTGTTCCCTGAATTCTGCCATGCCGTCGGACAACTCCTTTGCACCGTCTCTGAGCTGTGTGATTCCCTCAATAAGCGACGGCGCGCTGTTCTTAAGTGAGATCAAGCCTTCATAAAGCTGTCCTGCACCGTTATCAAGGCGAATGGCTCCGTCTTTTAATATATCCGTGCCGTCCTTAAGATCGTTGATTCCGTTTTCGAGGGAATTTGCGCCGTTGTTTAACGAAGATGCGCCTTCTTTGAGCTTAGAGGCACCCTGTGCGGCTTGGTCTACCCCCTCGGTATATTGCTTTAGACCCGTATAAAAATCATTATAGCTGTCAAGCTGGCTTATAAGCGACTTAATGCTTTCTCTTGCGTATTTCGCTTTGATTACCGCTTCGCTTATCTGAGCCTTTACCTCGTCGGAATTGAGATTTTGAGCAATAAGAAGTTTTTCCTGTTCGTCAACCTTTTGGTTTACAAGCGCTTTGATTTCCGCCGATTTCATTTGAGCTTCAACATTTTGGGCAACCGTGGCTTTAACGGTTTCGGTTTTCATTTGAGCATCAACTGCCGATGAAATCTGAGCCTGCTGCTGTTTAGATACCATGCCCGCTTTAATTGCGGATATGTACTGTTCCTTAGTAAATCCCTGAGAAGCTAAAACCTTATTTTCCACGTTTTCTCTTACCGATTCCTCAACTTTTTGTAAAACCTCGGTTTTGACCGCATCGGTAACCATGGCGGTTATTTCCGTTTCTTTTGCCTTTACTGCTTCGGTTACTTTTTTCTCTGCGGTTTCCTTTGCCAAAGCATTTACGCTTGCCTCATCCAGTGATGAAAGGGCTTGGTCAAGTACCTGTCGGTAGTTTTCTGTGGTAAGGGCGGGGATGTCAAGTCCGGCCTCTCTGAGCTGAGCGGTTGCGGCGGATAAAAGCGTGTCAAACACCTGCTTGCTGCCCGCACTCAATGCCGCGCTGTTTTGCGAAAGAGTATCGAGCCCCGTTGACAATTCTTTTGAGCCGTCGCTTACCTGTTTGCTGCCTTCCGACAATTGCTTGCTGCCTTCGTAAAGCTGTCCCGCTCCTTCGGAAAGGTCGGATGAACCTTCGGTTAAATCCTGTGTGCCGTTTTTTAGGGCTTCGGAGCCATCCACAAGCTTGTCAATGCCTTCAATAAGTTGCGAGGATTTTTCAAGCAATGTATTCAGCCCGTCGTAAAGCTTATATGATCCTTCGGAAAGTCTGTCTGCGGCATCGGTAAGTTTTCCCAGCGACTCGTCAAGTTCATCGAGGGAACCGATGCCGTCAAGGTCTATATCGTTAAAAATTTCATTGGTTGCCGCCGTAAATGTTTCGGACATTTCAAAATTATTAACATCGGCGGTTATCTCAAGATGATCGGGTATCTCCAGCTTTTCGCCGTCAATATTAAGATTGCTTTGCATTCCGGGAAGAGCAAAGCCCATAACAACCGTTCTGTCTCCGTCGTTTATTATCCTGCCGTTTGAAATTTCCACATTTCTGAAAATATCATTATCTAACATTACTCCCGTAATGACCGCAAAGGGAACGTATATTTTTTCATCCGCACCGTTTATTTTAACGGTTTCATAGGTATTATTCACATAATCAAAGCGAATGGTCACCTTTCCGCTTTTACCTTTTATTTCATCGGGTGAAAGCTCCTTTCCGTCAAGGGTGTATTTGACCGTCATGCTGACGGGAAGCTCTTTTTTTATTTCTCCGGCATAATAAATATCCTCCCCCTGTGAATCCCACACCTTTGATCCGTTTGCGCCTGACGAAAATTTTTCGTTGCCCTTAACGTTCACTATGCCGGACAGCTGGGAGCTGTCGTTAAGCATTGTGCTGCCCAAGGTGTTTTTGAGCCAGTCGCTTACTATTATTCTTTTTACCGAGCCGTCCGCACCCGATAAAATATATACCGTTTCGTCCTTTGTGTTGAGCGGTTTTTTTTCATCTTTTTCTTCTTTATTATTTTCTGCAATGCCGGATACCGATTGCTGCCTTGAATTGTTTTCATTTAAGGCATATACGCCGATACCGGTGCTGCCTGCCGCAATAAGCACTGCCAGAATGACAGCTATCGGTTTTCTCATTAATTCCTTCATAATCTGTCGTCCTCCTTTTCCTCTTCGGGCACTGTCTCTTTAATAACGCCTTTTGGATCATTTTCGTTTTTATCTTCGTTTTCTGATGCTTCCTCATCAAGCTCATCGAAATCATCTATACAGGTTTTCTGTTGTTCTTCAAATGCATGTGCTTTTGCCGCACGGCGTTTTTCTCTTTTTTTGTGCAGCGTGATTATTCCCACAAGTGCTCCGCCTGCTGCGGCAAGAGCTGCTAAAGTTACGGATAGAGGCATTAAGCTTGTTTTTTTCATATTAATGATATCCTTTCTGTCAATTATTATAGGCTAATTCATTTTTGGTACTGCCGTTATTGTTGTTTTTTCCTGTTGTGTTTTTCATGCCCGCGGTTGTTGCCGTGATTAGCTTATCACAAAGCAGCAGGAGAGAAGGAAGAATGAATATTACGCATATCATGCTTACTACCGCCCCTCTTGCCATAAGCATACACATAGAGCTTATCATATCTATATCTGAATAAATGGCAACTCCGAAGGTAGCCGCAAACAGACCCATTCCGCTTACGATTATGGAAGGAATAGAAGCGGTAAGAGCTGTACGTACCGATTCCCGCTTATCAAGACCGCTTGATCTTTCTGATTTATAGCGTGTGGTCATCAGTATTGCATAGTCAACCGTTGCACCCAGTTGTATAGTGCTTATACAAATTGGAGCAATAAAGGGAAGAGACTGCCCTAAATAATGCGGAAGACCTAAGTTAATGAATATAGCCAGCTCGATTACCGAAATCAGTATAAAGGGAAGAGATATGCTTTTTTCAACAAGAGCGATTATAAGGAAAATTGCAAGTATTGAAACCGCATTTACCACTTTGAAGTCACGATCAGTAGTTTGTATCATATCCTTCATACAGGGGGCTTCGCCTATCAGCATACCGCCCTCGTCATATTTCTTAAGAATAGAGTTGAGACTGTCTATCTGACCGTTTACCTTATCGCTGGCGACTTTGTATTCTGAATTTATCAGGAGCAGCTCCAATTTATCGCTTTTCAGGATTCCCGTTATAGATTCGGGAAGTATCTCCTCCGGGATTCTTGAGCCTATTACCGATTCAAGACCAAGCACATATTTTACTCCGTCAACCTGTTCCATTTCCTTTATCATTGAGCGGACGGATTTGGACGGTAGACCGGCGTCAAGCAAGATCATATGAGTTGAAGCAATATCAAAATCCTCGGAAAGCTTGCTGTTGGCGATAACATACTGCATATCCCGGGGCAGGCATTCGCCCATGTCGTAATAAACCTCGCTGTTGGTCCTGCTGTAGCCGTAATAAGCTGGGGGCACAAGAGCCGTAAATAGAACGATAAATGCGGGAAATATTTTAACAATGCCTTTTGACAGCTTTTTCATATCGGGGATCAAAGGCCTGTGCATGGTTTTCTGTAGCGGTTTGTCAAAAATCAGTATAAGAGAGGGAAGTACGGTAACACAGCCTATGACTCCAAGAAGAACGCCCTTTGCCATTACTATTCCCAAATCCCTTCCCAAAGTAAAAGTCATGAAGCAAAGCGCCGCAAAGCCTGCAACGGTAGTGACCGAGCTTCCCAAAACGGAGGTAAGCGTCTCCTGAATTGCCGCTGCCATGGCATCGGTATTGCTGTCGGTTTTCTTTTTAAGGGCGCTGTAGCTGTGCCACAGGAAGATGGAGTAATCCATTGTTACCGCCAGCTGAAGAACCGCGGAAAGAGCTTTTGTAATATATGAAATCTCCCCCATAAAGAAGTTGCTTCCCAGATTCAGCACTATCATAATGCCGATACTTGCCAAAAAAATAAAGGGTATTATCCAGTTATCAAGAAAGACTATCATGGCCACACATGCAAGAACCACTGCTATCGCAACATATATCGGTTCTTCCTTTTCGCAAAGGTCCTTAAGATCCGTAACAAGAGCCGACATTCCCGAAATAAAGACCTGTTCTCCGGCTATGCTCCGTACCTCCCGTATTGCATCCATGGTGATATCCGCAGATGTTGAGCTGTCAAAAAATACTGCCATCATGGTTGCTTTTTCGGTGTTGAAGGCACTATATATCGAATCCGGCAAAAGCTCCTTAGGTACGGAAATATCCGCCAGAGAATCATACCATAAAACCGTGTCCACGTGCTCAACCTGTTCGATCTTTTCCTTTAATGCCGCTATATCCTTATCCGGCATATCCTCCGCAATTATAAAGGAAAAAGCACCCTTTCCGAACTCCTCCAAAAGCTCGTTCTGTCCTATAACGGTATCCATATCCGAGGGCAGATAGTCCAGCATATCATAGTTTATCCTTGTTGCCGCCGCACCCAGCACTGCGGGTATCATCAGCACAAGAACGGCTATGATAATGGGAATGCGGTATTTTACAACCGCCTTTGAAAATTTCATTGCTGTCATTCCTTTCTGTAATTTTTTTATTTATTTGTTTTCTCCGTTGAAAAACGGTAGCTGACGTCCTCCTTTAAATCGGGCTGCTGATTACTTACGATTTTTACGGCGGTAAGCACCGTTATCAGGTTCAATACGCCGCTGCACAGAAGGGACAATCCCAAAAGCACCATTAAAAAGCTCATTCCCTCATCGGGACGGAAAATTAACAGCAAGCCGTGTATCCCCGAAAGAACCGCCAGTGCCATAATAAGCCACCAGCGTTTAATGCCGAAGCTTTTTGAATCCATAGCCACCTGCACTTTGAACAGTCCCTCGATAAGCACTGTTATTCCCAAAATCACGCAAAGGAGATTCAAAAAATTATCGGGCTTTATCATAACGACAATGCCTAGCAAAATCAGGAGTATGCCCGTTGCCAGATCGAACTGATAGGCTAAGCGGAACAGATCCTTTGAAAAATATCCTGCGATTTTCACTATTCCGAAAATTATCAGTGCAGCTCCGCAAAGTATTGCCACTACCTGTGCGGAGAAGCTCGGGTGAATAATAAGGGCAAGTCCTAAAATACAGTAAATTGCCGATATTGTGATATATCCTGTTTTGGCGGCTTTCATTGGTGTTACCGATCTCATATTTTTACATCTCCTTTTGTTTTTCTTCCTTGATTACATTATAATAAAAAGCCGCTCCTTTGAAAATGGGCAGCTTTTAGGGAATGTTTAGTTTTTGTGCATTCGGCTGATTTTGTCTGAAAGGTGTGAAATGTTCAACGAGGGGCAATGCCCCAAGTTTATGAGAAAACCCGGGGCGTAAGCCCCTCGGCCTTTCGGTGAAAAACTATATTCCGCGCCGAAAGACCGACAAGAAATCCGCCGCCACAAGGATGTGGCGGCATCTGCCCAAAGCGGTGGCAGGGACGCCATCGTCCAAAGCAGGTAAACGTCTTAGAGACATGGGACTTAGGGTTTTCGATTAAAATAAAAAGGATTGTACAGATAATTATTTTTCTGTACAGTCCTTTTAAAACATTTGGTTTGGCGTTTTGTATGCAGTCTCTTTTTAAACTGCGGGTATTATACCGGTTTAAAGTGTGATTGGTGTACAAGGACTTCTAAGCCCTCAGCGTAAATCTTACATGATTTATATGCGACATATAAGCACCGTTACACCATAAATCCGTCATGGCGTACTTCGGTTAGCTTCCATGATCCGTTTTCATATACGGCTTCGGTGCGGTAGTGATAATAAAAATATTCGTAACCCTCCTCGAGTTTGGGACAATGTTCAGGATCAAGTATTGCCCAATTCGGTACGTGCCAAATAAAGCTGCACTTATTTTCCGCTTAGCTCAATATCTCTATATATGTTCTATACATAAAGGGAGCATAATCCCAAATAGGAGTAGCCCAAACATCTATATAAGAAACTCCGTTTTCCTTCATAAAGCACCTTCTTGATATTCCTTTCTTCGGAGTATAGAAATCTTCGATGGCATTTTCGGTATATGTTTCCGTCCCAAGATCATAAATTTCCTGTATATCGGTGAAATAATTCAATATTATGGGATAAATGGGCTCATTAGGGAAATTAGGGTTTTTATAAATTTCCGAATAATAGGGATGATCTTTATCCAACTCACAAAAAACATCAGAAATAAATGCGTTCATAAATATTACATTTTTATTTGCAAGAGCAATTATAGCGTCCGCTGCATTCATTCCTGATACATCTGCTGAAACTATTGCATCAAAATTTTGAACGGCTTCCGCAAAAGAGTAAACAGGTATCCATTCAGAGGGAACGATTTTATCATCGGGAAATTCGCGGATTTCAAATTCCGAATTTATGTCATCGGTTACGTTTGGTATTTCTTCTGTGACTTTTGCCGTCTCTGTGGTATCTGTTGTTTCGTCAGTCTTTGTAGTTCCCGTTGCTTCTGTGTTTTTCACGGTTTCCGAAGTATAAACCGTACTCGTTAAAGACGATTCCGTATTGAGATCGGGCGGCTCGTTTTCACTGTTTTCGCAGCCGCAAAGCATAATGGCGGCCGCCATGCCTAACATATAAATTTTGGTTTTAATATTCCCCATAAACATAACCTCCGCTTAAATATTCGCCCAATCGCTTTGATAATTCGAGAACTTGACAAAAAATCTTTTAGCAAAGTCAATAGCATTCATCTTTTACATTGCCGTTACTTCAAGGCTTTAAACTGTAGCCTTCAATATAGACATCGCTTAGCTTCCATGAACCGTTTTCGTATACAGCCTCACAATTACATCTGTGATAATAATATTCATAGCCCTCCTCGGGCTTGGGGCAATGATCAGGATTCAATATTTCAGCTTCCCACTCCGGTGTATACCAAATAAAACTGCACTTATCCTCTGTTTCGCTCAATATCTCAATATATGTCCTATACATAAACGGAGCATAATTCCAAATAGGAGTAGCCCAAACATCTACATAAGAAACTCCGTTTTCCTTCATAAAGCATTTTCTTGGTATTCCCTTTGGAGCATAGAAGTCTTTAATGGCATTTTCAGTATAAGTTTCCGCCCCAAGATCATAAATTTCCTGTATATCGGCAAAATATTCTAATGACATAGGATAAATGGGCTTATCGGGATAATAGGGATTTTTGTAATTTTCTGAATAATAAGGGTGATC
>CAJTTE010000007.1:29320-132092 GCA_910579265.1 uncultured Ruminiclostridium sp.
ACAGTTGTAATAAAAATATTCGTAACCCTCCTTAGGCTCGTTCAGCTTTTCCCAATCAGGTCTATGCCAGATAAAACTGCATTTATCCTCCGTTTCGCTTATTATCTCAATATATGTCCTATACATAAACGGAGTAAAATTCCAAAGAGGAAGACTCCAAACATCTATATAAGAAACTCCGTTTTCCTTCATAAAGCATTTTCTTGGTATTCCCTTGGGAGCATAGAAGTCTTTAATGGAATTTTCGGTATAAGTTTCCGCCCCAAGATCATAAATTTCCTGTATATCGGTAAAATACTCTAATGACAGAGGATAAATGGGCTTATCGGGATAATAGGGATTTTTGTAATTCTCTGAATAATAAGGGTTAGCCTTGTCAGCATCCCAAAAAAGATGCGGCGAAAATGTGTCTACAAATATCACGTTTTTATTTGCAAGAGCGATTATAGCGTCGGTGGTGTTCATATTTGAAACATCTGCCGAAACTATCTCGTCAAAATTCTTGGCAGCCTCAGCGAAAGAATAAACAGGTATCCATTCAGAGGGAACGATTTTATCATCTGGGAATTCGCGGATTTCAAATTCCGAATTTATGTCATCGGTTACGTTTGGTATTTCTTCTGTGACTTTTGCCGTCTCTGTGGTATCTGTTGTTTCGTCAGTCTTTGTAGTTCCCGTTGCTTCTGTGTTTTTCACGGTTTCCGAAGTATAAACCGTACTCGTTAAAGACGATTCCGTATTGAGATCGGGCGGCTCGTTTTCACTGTTTTCACAGCCGCAAAGCATAATAGCGGCCGCCATGCCTAACATATAAATTTTGGTTTTAATATTCTCCATAAACATAACCTCCGCTTAAATATTCGCCCAACCGCTTGGATAATTCGAGAACTTGGCAAAAAATCTTTTAGCAAAGTCAACAACATTCATCTTTTACCTTACCGGCATTTCAAGAACTCCATTAGTCTTTAAATTAAACTGTAGCCTTCAACGTAAACCTTGCTTAGCTTCCATGAACCGTTTTCATATACGGCTTCGCAGTTACAGTTGTAATAAAAATATTCGTAACCCTCCTTAGGCTCGTTCAGCTTTTCCCAATCGGGTCTATGCCAGATAAAACTGCATTTATCCTCCGTTTCGCTTATTATCTCAATATATGTCCTATACATAAACGGAGCAAAATTCCAAATAGGAAAACCCCAAACATCTACATAAAAAGCATCGTTTTCTTTCATAAATGGATTTGTAGGAGTATACCATTTTTTTAGTTTTTCTTCGGTATAAGTTTCTGCCCCAAGATCATAAATTTCCTGTATATCGGTAAAATATTCTAATGACATAGGATATATGGGCTTATCGGGATAATAGGGATTTTTGTAATTTTCTGAATAATAAGGGTGATCCATGTCCGCATCCCAAAAAAGATATGATACAAATGAGTCTGTGAATATAACGTTTTTATTTGCAAGAGCGATTATAGCGTCGGCGGTGTTCATATTTGAAACATCTGCCGAAACTACCTTGTCAAAATTCTTGGCAGCCTCAGCGAAAGAATAAACAGGTATCCATTCAGAGGGAACAATCTTATCATCGGGAAATTCACGTACCTCAAAATAAGTGCTTGGGTCAAAAATTTCACTTGGTACTCCTCCACCGGGTTTTGTTTCTTCCGTGGTTTCCTCTGCTTCAGTGATTTCGGTTGGTTCCGTAACTTTTATGGTTTCCGCAGTGGTTTCGGCTGCTTGTGTGTTTTTCACGGTTTCCGAAGTAAAAACCGCACTCGTTAAAGATGATTCCGTATTGAGATCGGGCGGCTCGCTTTCACTGTTTTCACAGCCGCAAAGCATAATGGCGGCCGCAATGCCCAACATATAAATTTTGGTTTTAATATTCTCCATAAACATAGCCTCCTTTTAAATCTTTACCCCATGTAGTTGGAAAGCTTGGAAACCGGTCAAAAAAATCCTTAAGGGTTGAAAAGGTTTTTTGAACTGAATCCAAAACAATATAATCGGAAAGATTATTCCCGCAGTTTTTGTACCCCACAACAAGCACCATATGGTCCGTTGTACCTTTGCCTGCGCCGACAAGAATAGGATTTTGATTGTTAAGATTCCTTTTGGCTATTCTTCTGATATCGTCTTGAGTTGTGGTCGTTTTCATTGCAGCCAGCCATACAGTAAGTCCTTTTTCTCCCCAATATCGTGCAGTCATTTCATTCAGATAAACGGTAGGATCATAATCCGCTCCCTTATATTTATAAAGCCCCGATATTGAGGAAAGCAGAGTGCATTTTAAAGAATTTGTGTTGGGATTCCCGTTTTCCAAATAATACTGATAATACAGCGGAACGGCATAGTTTACTCCCTTGTACTTGCCGTTTGGGAAATACCACATATTGAATATTACATCTTTATTGCTTCCGATTTGCGGATTGGGTGTTTGCTCAGACGGGTCGACATATTTCTCGTAATCAAAGCCAAGGTCGGAGCATTTAACATAGCCGATTTTAAGATCATCGCCCAAATAAGGGAATTTCACCCAATAATCATAACTGCAAAAAACCAGCTCGGTAATGGGATACCTGTCAGTGGAAACTACGGGCGCGGAAAATGTATATACAATATTGGACCTGGTGTCGGGATGACTGTATGTGACAGTGTCCTGTGTGGGAACGCAAAGTATTGCCGATGAAAATTTCTTTACAATGATTATGTAAGGGAATTGCAGATTGAATGATTGAGCATAAGCGTCGTTGTCCATAAATTTAATCCTCCTAAACTGATTTTTTATTAGATTAGGGGCGCCTCCCCTATTGAATTTTTTTCACCTTTAATCTTAAATGTCATCGGCGCAAGGCTCTTAAATAATTCTCTCTTCTCGCATCCATTTTCTGCATAAACTCGATATCCATAAAATCCAAAAGCCCCAGCATTCCGCCGCAGGTGGGACATTCCTTGGTCATATCTCTCATCAGCGGCGGCGCCATATTGAAGATATTGTCCTTGTCCTTTCCCCAATACGCATAACAATAGCCTTGTACTCCCGATGAACCTACAATGGTCCAGCTTGTGAAAAAAGTGTTGATTTTTCGTTCATGCTGCTCCGGATCGTCTTCGTCAATAAAATCGGGATCGCCGAAACGCTTATACTCTATGCACCTGTACGGGATATTTTTTTCCTTGCAGTATTCGGCCTTTTCCCGCCAGCAATCCTTGGGATTTTTTGTTATGAGCATATAGTCGCAGTAATGCGGAGGATTTTCAAGACTTGTTTGCCTGTGCCAGCCTGCAAGCCGGATAAAGGTTTCGGTTTTGGGAATGGGCATAGTACCGTTTGTTCTTATTATCCCGTAATAGCCCCTTTCGCTCAGCTCTTGGATCAACTCGGAAATCTGAGGGTACAGTCCGGGTTCTCCGCCGCTTATTTCCAAAAACCATTCATAGGGATTCGTATACCTTTCCATCCACCGGAATATGATTTCATTGTTTAAACGGTTTCGTTCATCATCTATTGGATAAGTCCATTTCCTGTTAGGGCAATGCTCACAGCTCAGATTGCACGAGGATATGGGATTTAGTGTAAGCAGATTCATTTCGCGCCCTCCGTTTAGTAACAGGAAAATTTTTTTATCTTTAAATTTTATTATATGCCTTTAATCTTCGAATGTCAAGCTTAATTTCGTGTGAATTTTAAAACCGTAAAATCTTTTTTGCTAATTCCGATTTAAACAAAATTTCATTTTCACCTTTTTATCGCATTATGCTTTAAAGAACCCGAAATTCAATTGCAGCTTTATTACATTTCTGTTGCAAATATTACTGATACTATAATCAAAAATGAATGTCTCCCGCCTTTTGCTGTATGTAAAAGGCACAGCCTTATTAGGAGGCGGAGTCCATACCGGGTTTTCGCCCTGAATTTTTTCATAAATTCGGGGCATTGCCCTTCATTGAATCATCCTTAAAAACAGGGGATCGTACAGATAATTTTTATCTGTACGATCCCCGTAATACTTATCTTTTTATTTAACCTCAAAGCCTGTATGAAATCAGAAGCATGCCTGATTTTTACATAAGTCCTGTTACGCTAACATTCCCGGCTTCTCCTGAACATCTCCTCCACCATACCCTTGCGCAAAGCGCAAAGCCGCCTGAACGCACCGCATATATCCAGCTTCATACCCGTGTTGAGCCATTCCACGATAACACCGAAAAGCTCGCACTTGTAAAACATTATCATAAGCTCCTTGTCCCCCTCCTTAACGGGTGCGTCGGGGAATACAGTGGAAAAATACGTTGCCGCAACATATTGGCATATATTCAGCAGATACTGAATATACAAGTCACGGTTGGCGGAATTGTAAATGTGGTATACGGCCTTTTTGTTGTCAAGAATAAACTGCACCGCAGCATTAAAGCCGTCCTCAATGGAATCTATGGTGGAATATTCTGAGATTATCCTGTCCGCCTCGTCGGTAATTATTTCCTCCACCAAGGCGGGCATATCCGCAAAGTGATAGTAAAAGGAATTTCTGTTTATTCCGCAGTCCTCCACAATATCCTTAACGGTTATCTGATTTATGGGCCGCTGATTCAAAAGCTTTACAAAGGACTGCTTTATAGCTGAACGAGTGAAATTAGGCATAGTGTTGACCTCATAAAAATTAGAATATATTCTTATGCTGATTTTCTTTAAAACCGTTGGGTTAGTGCTTCGGGCACAATCCTTTTTTGAGCCGTAAGTGCTGCGTTAATTTAAGGCAACACCGCACAATGACCGCCTGACGGCTTTGCGTGCGACTTGCTTGCATATTTTCCGTCATCTTACACAAATTCTCCTTGAAATACGTCAGTATTCCTGCGTCGAATTTATGCAAGCTGACGAAAAATCTGACTGCGCAATTCATACGCAATCATTGTGCGGTGCTGCCTTAAAAACGGATTTTTATCAAAGCTTTTCTACTCCAAGGGTTACCTTTTCGCCGTTAATATCCCATTCTGCGGTATATCCCGCCGTTTTGTCAAGCACAAATTCCTCTGTAAGGGTATTTTCGGCAATTTCCTCTTTTCCCTTAGTAATAACTTCCTTAATCTTTGCATTATCGCCGCAGTAAACTCTGATATTGTCCATAACCTCAAAGCCTGCGTCCTTGCGCATAGTCTGTATCTTGCTGATTATCTCGCGCACAAAGCCCTCTTCAATAAGCTCCTCGGTAAGCTGCGTGTTCAATACAACTGTATAGCCTCTGTCCGCCTCAACAGCATAGCCCTCCTTTTGAGAAACGCTGATTAACAGCTCCTCCTCGGTAAGCTTAATATCGCCTGTTGAAATAGTAACGGTCATAACTCCCGTATTTTTCAGCTCTGCCATTGCCCTTGCTCCGTCCGCCTCTGCAAGAGCGGTTCTCACCTCGCCCAGCTGCTTTCCGTACTTTGCGCCAAGAAGCTTTAACTGGGGCTTAAAGCTGTAAACGGTAAATCCGGAGGTATCCTCAACAAACTTTATTTCCTTAACATTAAGCTCCTGCGCCACAATTTCCGCAAACATAGGCTCAAGGGTATGCTCCGACTGAACCAAAACCTGAGACAGGGGCTGACGGCTCTTTATAGACGCACTGTTTCTTGCGGCAAGACCCAAAGTTTTTATTTGAAGCACAGCCTCCATATTCGCTTCAAGCTCAGGGTCAATAAGAGCTTCATTAGCGGTGGGAAAGCTGCAAAGATGAACGCTTTCGGGTGCCGTTTTGTCATTTGTGCAGACTAAGTTTCGGTAAATATCCTCGGCGATAAATGGAGTCATGGGGGCGGTAAGTCCCGCCACGGTAACCAAAGCTACATACAAGGTCATATAGGCGTTGATCTTGTCTTGTGTAAGCTCCTTCTGCCAGAATCTTTCCCGGTTTCTTCTCACATACCAGTTTGACATTTCGTCCACAAAATCCTGCAAAGCCTTTGCCGCTTCGGGAATACGGTATTCCGCTAGGTTTTCGTCAACCGTTTTTATAAGCGTATTAAGCCTTGACAAAAGCCACTTATCCATAATGGGAAGCTTTTCGGGGTCAAGATCGTATTTTTCTGCGTCAAAATTATCTATATTGGCATACAGTACAAAAAATGCGTAGGTGTTCCAGAGAGTGGATAGATACTTTCTCTGTCCCTCGGTAACTGCTTTTCCCGAAAAACGTTTGGGGAGCCACGGAGCACTGTTGGTGTAGAAGAACCATCTTACCGCATCGGAGCCGTAGGTTTCCAATGCCTCAAAGGGATCCACTGTATTACCCAAATGCTTGGACATTTTTCGTCCCTGTTCGTCTTGTACCAAACCTAAAACAAGCACGTTTTTAAAGGGTGCTTTGTCAAACACAAGGGTGGATATGGCAAGAAGCGAGTAGAACCAGCCTCTTGTCTGATCCACTGCTTCGGAAATGAAATCCGCAGGGAACTGGGACTCAAACAGCTCCTTATTTTCAAAGGGATAGTGATGCTGCGCAAAAGGCATTGAACCGCTGTCAAACCAGCAGTCTATCACCTCGGGAACACGCTTCATCTCCTTGCCGCACTTGGGGCAGGTAATGGTTACGGCGTCAATAAAGGGCTTATGCAGCTCGATATTATCGGGACAGTTTTTGCTCATGGACTTTAATTCTTCGATGCTGCCTACGGCATGACGGTGACCGCATTCGCATTCCCATATATTAAGGGGAGTACCCCAATAGCGGTTGCGGCTGAGCGCCCAATCCTGAGCATTGGCTATCCAATCGCCGAAACGGTTTTTGCCCACGCTTTCGGGAATCCAATTTACCGTTTCGTTATTGGCGATCATCTTGTCTCTTACATCGGACATTTTGATAAACCAGCTGTTTCTTGCATAGTAAATAAGGGGAGTGTCGCACCGCCAGCAGAAGGGATAGCTGTGTTCAAAAGCAGGTGCGCTGAACAGCAGCCCTCTTTCCTTCAGATTCTTTAACACTTCCTTGTCTGCGTCCTTGCAGAACATACCTGCCCAAGGAGTTTCCGCCGTCATCTCGCCCTTTGAGTTAACCAGCTGTACCAATGGAAGACCGTAATTTCTTCCCACGTTGGCGTCGTCTTCGCCGAAGGCGGGAGCAATGTGAACGATACCCGTACCGTCCGTAAGAGTTACATAGGTATCACAGGTAACATACCAGCATTTTTCCTTTGGGGATACAAAGTCAAACAGCGGCTCATATTCCTTATATTCAAGCTCTTTACCCTTATACCGTTCAAGAATTTCCCAGCCCTCGGGCAAAACGGCGGAAACAAGAGCCTCAGCCATATAATAGATATATTCATCGCTTTTTACCTTAACATAGATTTCATTCGGGTTTACGCAAAGTGCCACATTAGAGGGCAGTGTCCAGGGAGTGGTCGTCCAGGCAAGGAAATAAGCGTCCTCGCCCTTTGCCTTAAATCTTGCGATAGCTGATTTTTCCTTAACATCCTTATAGCCCTGAGCAACCTCGTGAGATGAAAGGGGAGTGCCGCAGCGTGGGCAGTAAGGAACAATCTTAAAGCCCTTGTAAAGCAGCCCTTTTTCCCAGATTTTCTTTAACGCCCACCATTCGGACTCAATAAAGTTATTGTCATAGGTAACATAGGGGTCGTCCATATCTGCCCAGAAGCCTACCGTGCGGGAAAAATCCTCCCACATTCCCTTGTATTTCCAAACGCTTTCCTTGCACTGTGCGATAAAGGGTTCAAGACCGTATTCCTCGATTTGCTCCTTGCCGTCAAGTCCCAGCTTTTTTTCAACCTCCAGCTCAACGGGCAGTCCGTGAGTGTCCCAGCCTGCCTTGCGGGGAACAAATGCGCCCTTCATTGCGTGATAGCGGGGGATCATATCCTTAAAGGCTCTTGTTTCAACGTGTCCTATATGTGGCTTTCCGTTGGCAGTGGGAGGACCGTCATAGAAAACATAGGACTTATCCTCCTTGTGAACCTCCATGGATTTTTCAAAAATTCCGTTATCGTTCCAAAACCTTTCGATTTTCTTCTCCCTTTCCACAGGGGAGATCGAGGAGTTTACTTTTTCGTACATTGTTGTTTTTCCTTCCTTTCGTTAGTTTATAGTTAAAAATCAATTGCAATGCAACTAAAATCTCAGTTATAAGCTGATATCAATAACGATTTGTTTCACCTTCAATGGTCGAAATACACGGTGAAAAATTTGTATCGGTATAATAATTGCAGCTCCCCTTTTTAAGGCAACACCGCACAATGATTGCGTGTGAATTGCGCAGTCAGATTTATCGTCAGCTTGCATAAATTCGACGCAGGAATACTGACGTATTTCAAGGAGAATTTGTGTAAGATGACGGAAAATATGCAAGCAAGTCGCACGCAAAGCCGTCAGGCGGTCATTGTGCGGTATTGCCTTAAATACAAATATCTGAAATTCGTTAAAATGTTCCTTATCTTCATCGTCATGAAGATAAATTATTCCGTAGCTTCCCGAAGCGGTCTCCGATATTCTTTTATATGTTTCGATTATTTCGTCTGTTTTATTTGTGCGATGATTAGAGCAAAATAATGTGTTGATAAAAGGCGTTCCGTTTGCGTACCGCAATTTAATGCACTTGTTGTTTTCAATAATGCTTTGTACGTTTTTCGTTATTTCATCGATTATATTTTGTGTAAACAGTTCTTCATTTTCATAAGTTTCTCTGACAGATAACCAGCCGTACAGTTCTATCATGATCAATACCTTTTTTTACAAGATATTGCATGCGTCTTTTCGACAAGTTTTGTCAATGGCTGAGCTCAAGATCCTTAAAATACATTAAGGTCCTCTCCTCCATAAAATTGCTCGAAAAACCACGGGCAAATATTGTAAAGGCAGGTTCATAACACCTGTAAACATTATCTTAATATTTTTTCCATAATGATCTCATCTCCGTCACGTTCGCCTGTCGGATAAAATCCTAACCTTTCATACATATTTCTTGCAGCCTCGTTGCCTTCTATATAGCAAAGTATGACCTTATCGTATCTGCCGTCCTCCGTCATCATATTCAGAATACGTTTTGCCGCTTCGATTCCGTATCCTTTGCCCTGATACCTTTCGTCAATAAAAAGCTGACTGAAATCATATGCTCTAAGCTCTTCGAAGTCGTAATACAAAGCCATTCCCACAGGGGTTTCGTTTCTGTAGACAACAAAAGCGTTGCTCCTGCTTTCACGGAAGGCGTAGGCTCTTGCCAGAAGTCTCATATCATCAGACACAAAGCTTTTTTGCTTTTCCGACACCTTCAGTCCCAAGCGCCAGTTTTCGGGATTAATTTCTTCCAATCTTAACATTTTTTTCTTTCCTTTGGTCATAGGTGTTTTCTGAAAAACCGTATGAACATCAAAACCGATATGGTGTTCCGTCAGGAGAAAAACCGGAAAAGACGGTCTTCGCATATCAAGAAGATATTACGTAGAAGATAACGTTCAGATTTGATGGTTTTTATACAGATTTCATATATATCATCGGTTTGGATAAATCACTCCTCCGATGAAAACTTGCCGACAATGCTTTCTGTAAATGAAAAACTCTGGATTCAAAATGCTCGCAATATCGCATATTGCTCCGGCTTTTTCATTGTTTTTTATTTGCGCCCGTATCTTGCGCAGGGTTTTATTAGTGATGCAATATCTTATTTTTTATACGGAGACTGGCTTCCACATGCATTATCCAGTGCCGGGAAAAAGGCATTTGTATCAGTCCTCTTATATCCTTGCCGCACCAGTAATCAATCAGCCAGCAGGCTTTTTCATCATCGCTTACAACATTTAGCGGCTTAAGCCGTTCCTTATCCGAATCTGTTATTTTTCGCTTAAGATCAGCATAGGAAAGTCTTTTAAGCATATCGTCCGTACAGGCTTTTACCGTTTCGGCATACCGATATAATCCGTCTAAATTCAAGGCTCTTGAAAAATCGGCGATTTGCTGTTTTACAAGCTCGTTTCCCGTTGTAATTATAGGAGAGTCTATTGAATGATGGTAATTATCCGAAAAGAAAATCTGTTTATCACCGACGATAAGCGTATTAGCTACAATATCCTCAATACGGAAAATATGCCATATTGAATACGCTATGGTTTTGCTGTGATACCCTTCCGCATTTATAAACGGAATTGAATTGAAATGCTCTCTGCTTAATTGTGTCCTGAATAAACATATTTCATCGAATAACTCACGTCGAAGCTGTAGAAGCGTTTGTATGCCTTCGTAAAAGTCAGCTTCCTTTTTCATTTGTATCTGTGCTTTTTTATTCAGTTCCGACCACTCTTTATTCATTGTAAGCTCCTAAAATAACTCTGAGACTTAAGGACATATTTTTAATCGAAAATCCTAAGTTGCTCACCTTTTGCAGTAAGCAAAAGGCATGCTTCTCATTGAATTGAATATCCAAAGGGCTGCTCCCCGGGATTTCTTAAATCTCAGCTTGTTCAAGCTGCCGGAATTGCGAAGCAATCCCCAGGTCCGGTTTTGGGTTTTTATCACCTGCTGAACAGAAATACGAAACCAGCCGCCGCAAGGAGCGGCAAATTTTCCCAAAGACTTGACATGGACGCAAGCCTTAAAGCGGATGATCGCTTAAAGAGTCGGCGACAGTAGGGCAGCGGCTATAAACCCGGGACGCTGGTTCTCGTTAGATTGGGATATCTGATGTAACAATAATCATCGCCGAAATGTGAATTTGCCTCCCGCCACAGTCGTTCAATAAAGCCCTCGCCGTCATTTGTGGAGCCTTCCTTGCCGATTACCGTAAAAGCTTCCTTTTTGCATTTTTCTATTTTCATTTTTTCTCCTTGACGTTCGCCGCTTTTTTCGATTTTTTTATCTTAGGAGCGGTTAGCTCGTAACTTATATCGATAAGCCATTTTATCTTCTCGTTCTCAACCTCCGATAAATCTACGGTGACCCAATGATCCTTATCCATATGATAGGCGGGGTAAAAGCCTTTTTCCATTCTCAGAGAGCCTAACATTATCGGATCACATTTCACGTTTACAACCACCGCCCGATGTTTCCGGCTTCTTGGGGGATCATCCGCTTGGCACTTGGCGTCTGTGCTAAGCTTTTGGTGCATTGCCGCCGTATCATTGCCGCAGTAGGTTCCATCTCTCGGTTCAGTGGAGATGAAATCTTCCGCTGTACCCCCAAATTGCTTCGCAGCTCCGGCAGATTGTTTAAGCTGTGCTTTAACGTTCGTATTACCGCTTTTCTCAGGATCGAGCTTTTCCTTCGGAATATTCATAATGAGTGCGAACCATTTTCTGTTTCCCTTGTGTCTGTAAACCGAGTAATCGGGATATTTTTCCCATGGGAATTCCGCTTCTGCACCGTATTCCTCTGTTATATATTTTTCCAGTTCGGTTCTGTCCATTTTGCCGATCCCTCCGTAAGCCGCGGTTTGGCGTTTGAATTTTCATTAATAGCCGTTTTATTATCCGATAGACCCGGATATGCTTTTTGCAAAACGCTTTACGGTTTCCCTTGCCGGTTCCGATATCATAAGACCGCCTTCAACGCTGACTTTTCCGAAGGCTTTCGGCGATAGAAACAGTATGTCGGGTTCCTGCTCTTCGGTTATCTGATATCGGAAGGCGGCGGTAAAGTTATCCCGTCCCGTGTTGCTGACAACAATAAATTTTTTCGGAACGGACAAATATTTTTCCAACAGATCCTCTCGTTTTTGAAAATAACACTGGCTTCGTTCGTTGAAGGCAAAAAAGACGGAGCTGGGGTAATCGCAGTAATTGGGTACAATAAAAAACGCAAGGTCGCTGTTTGTTATTTCATCGTAAAGCTTAAATATGGAATCGGAAAAGTGCGGACATTTTTCCGCCGAGTTAAAGCATTCGTAATCGCAGCTGCCGCAGGGAATAACTTCAAGCTCCGAAAAATCGTAAACCCTTGCTTTATACTCACCGTACAGCCGATAAAGCTCTTTTGCAATATCGGCGCAGTTCCCGCCTGATCGTTTGCTGAAAGAAATTATACAAACCTTCATTTTGCGCTCCCTTAAAGCTTCAAATAAAAATACAAAGCAATTTCATTTTCATATTTGCTTAGAGCGTACTTTTTCGTGTTAAGACCGCTTAGCTCAAAGCCGTACCTGATATAGAAGCGGCAAGCCTGCAAATTAACGTCCTGAGTTTCCAAAGTGATGCCGCTGAATTTCCGCTCTCTGCACCACGCGACAGCGCCGTCCATCAGCTTTGTCCCGATACCCTGATGACGATATAGTGAATCAACAGCTAAATCGGCAATATAGCCTTTGTCCAAGATGTCCGACACAACCTTTATATAACCCACACATATATTATCGCGTATCGCCAGAAATACTGCGCGCTCTTCGCGGTCAATAAAATCATACGGATTAAACCTGTCATCATCATATTTTTTTGTCTTTTTTTCAGTGTCTTTATCATACAATATTTCGCTGTATGACCATTTTTCGCCGTCATAAGCCGGAATAAAACGACCGATCAGTTCAAAGGGCTGACTTTTATACGGCAAATGCAGCAAATCAATTACCGATTCACTTAATTTTACAACATCTATCATATTTCTCCTCTTAAAATAAAAAATCCCGCCCCGAATAACGGGACAGGAAATGCCTGTACCACCCATTAAACCATTCGGAAAGCGTCCCGAAAACGCGGAAACGCCTTCATAAAACAGCTTTCCTTAACGCGGAAAATACGGCTCGGCTTAATGGAGCGTCATGCTCTTTCAGCCTGCAACTACAAAGTGATATTCGGAAAAAGTCTACTCCTGCCGCTTTTCCACCCTCGGCGGCTCTCTGAAAGTTTCCTCTTTTACCTACTGTCTTTGTCACTGTTTTTATGCTCAACTATAGAATATCATTATAATAACATTTTTAGATGATTTTGTCAAGAGAAAAAAGTCTTG
The DNA here is from genome assembly GCA_910579265.1 of uncultured Ruminiclostridium sp. Lineage (GTDB taxonomy): Bacteria > Bacillota > Clostridia > Oscillospirales > Ruminococcaceae > Ruminiclostridium_E. The sequence continues at coordinate 42,248 of CAJTTE010000007.1, forward strand.
AAGAAAAATAAGTCAAAGCTTTTCAGAAATGACCATAAGCTGGATTTTGTTTTCCGAGTACGGATTTCCGTTGTAATCGCCATAGCTTTCTTTGACCGCCATTTTTCGCTTTTCCATTATATCTTGTATTTCGCCGAGCGAATAAAGCCTTGTAGGGTTTCCTTCTTCAATAACCGGTTTGTTCAGTATTTCGCCGTAGCTGTAATCAAGCTGACCGTAAAGCATGGTTTTGGTTTCCTTGTCCCACTCAAATTCAGAAAGCGTAAGGCCCTTTTCTCCTTCGTCCCACAGCTTGCAAGGAAAATGACTTTTGGCGTAATCTGCGTTCATAATATCCATAAAGTGTTTTCCTCCGCTTTTAAGTGCTTTTGAAACAACATCGAATATTTTCAGGTTTTCTTCCTCGTTTTCAAGATAACCTATTGCTCCGTCTGCCATATTCAACACCAGATCATATTCGTTTTCAAATTCAATTCGCCGAATATCCGACAGAATAAAATGCGCGTTCAGCTTTTCTTTTAAAGCACATAATGAGGCGTATTCAATATAATCGGGGGTTATATCCACTCCCGTGACCGTATAACCTCGGCGGGCAAGTTCTATGGAATGCCTCCCAAAGCCGCATGCAAGATCCAGTATTCTTTCATTTCCGTTAAGATCAAGCTTTTCAATGAGAAAATCCACCTGTCTTTCGGTCTCTTCGACCCAAGACTGATTTTGAATATCGAGCGTCCAGATTTTTTTGTACCAGTCGCTGCCTGACGATTTCATTTAATGAAGCACCTCCGCTTTTGCCGCAAAATATTCTCTGTTTTTCTTTTTAAACAGGCTCCAAACAACCACATAGCATACCAGATGTGTGGCAAGTGTAATTCCCCATGATACCGGGTATGAGAGATAAACCGTGTTTACCGTATGATATTCGGGAATCTGAAAAACCGTTGCGATCCAAAGAATACGAAGTCCGCAGGCGCCCAGCAAAGAAACGATCATCGGCATTATCGAATAACCCAGTCCCCGGAGCATTCCCACCATAACGTCCATTGCTCCGCATATTGCATAAGTTGTGGCAATTATGGAGAGGCGGCTGATACCGGCTTCAATAACCTCAGGAGTTTTGGAGTAAATGCCGAGAAGCGGTTTTCCGAAAATATATGCGGACCACCCGACGATCAATCCGGTTATCGTCACACACATTAGGGAACAAAACAGGATCTTTGGTATGCGGTTATATTTTCCGGCGCCGGAATTTTGCCCTGTAAAAGAAATTGCCGCTTGGTGAAAGGTATTCATTGCCATATAAATGAACCCTTCTATGGAAAGCGCCGAGGAGTTTCCCGAAACCACAGTATCCCCGAAAAGATTCACAGAGGATTGTATGACAACATTTGACAGGGAAAAAATCATTCCCTGAAGTCCTGCGGGCAGCCCTATCCTTACTATTGTTCCTAAAACATGTCCGTTTATTTTAAGCTGTTTGATATCAAGATGTATCGAAGTATCGTCCCTGATAAGGCAAAAAACAATAAGACCAGCTGATATGAACTGTGAAATTACCGTGGCGAGTGCGACTCCGGCTACATCCATTTTAAGCACAATAACAAAAAGCAGATTCAATCCTACATTTATGATTCCGGCTGCTGTAAGAAAATACAGCGGACGTTTTGTATCACCGACAGCGCGAAGAATCGCAGAACCGAAATTGTAAACCATCATAGCAGGCATTCCGAGAAAATAAATCCGAAGATATGTGACTGCAAGCGGAAGCTGAGCCTCTGTAGCGTTCATAAGCTCCAGCATCTGAGGCGCAAAAATAAACCCCGCAATCGTCAGCACAACACCGCAAATTCCGGACAGCAGTATTGAAGTGTGAACAGCGTCGTGTATGCCCGAATGAGATTCTGCTCCATGAGCGCGTGCAACTATTACGTTTACGCCTACCGACAGTCCTACAAACAGGTTAGTGAAAAGATTTATAAGGGATGAAGTGGAGCCTACCGCTCCCATTGAATTATCACCGGCAAAACGTCCTACAACGATTACATCTGCCGCGTTAAATAGCAGCTGCAACACTCCGGACGCCATAAGCGGCAAAGAAAACAGCAGCATTTTTTTAAGCACCGAGCCGCTGCACATATCCATTTGATATTGTTTAGACATGCGCTGATCCTTCTTCCGTTATTTTTATCAATTTCATTTTTGTCTTATGAACGTTTTTAAAGGCCGTGCTTTTTACGCACAGCCTTTTTATTTGTTTGAATCACTTTGCTTTGACCTTTTCTGCAATATAAGCTTCAAGCTCGTCTATATATATTCTTACCTGCTCCATGCTGTCTCTTTCACGGACGGTAACCTTTTTATCCTCAACGCTGTCAAAGTCGTAGGTGATACAGAAGGGAGTTCCGATCTCATCCTGTCTGCGGTAGCGCTTACCGATAGATCCGGTTTCATCATAGTCCACCATAAAGCTCTTTGCAAGCTTATCATAAATTTCAAGCGCCTCTTCACCCAGCTTTTTGGACAACGGCAATACCGCCGCTTTAATGGGAGCGATCGCGGGATCAAAGTGAAGTACGACTCTTGTATCGTTTTTCTCGGCGTCGATGACTTCCTCGTCATACGCTTCGCAGAGCAAGGCAAGAACGGTCCTGTCAAGCCCGTAGGTGGATTCGATAATATAAGGCACAAACTTTTCGTTTGTTTCAGGATCGAGGTATTCTATCTTCTGACCGCTGTATTCCTGATGGCGCGTAAGATCGAAATCGGTGCGGTTATGAGTTCCGTTTACTTCACCCCAGCCGAAGGGGAACAAAAATTCTATATCACAGGCAGCTTTTGCATAATGAGCTAATTTTTCATGATCATGATAACGCAGATGCTCCTCTTTTATACCGAGATCCATATAGAATTTTTTACCAAACTCCTTGAAATAATCGTAAAGCTCGGTATCCGTGCCCTCCTTACAGAAGGTCTGGAACTCCATCTGCTCGAATTCTATGGTTCTGAAAGTAAAGTTGCCGGGAGTGATTTCGTTTCTGAAGGCCTTGCCGATTTGTCCGATGGAAAATGGCAGCTTGGCCCTCGTTGTCCTTTGAACGTTTAAAAAGTTCACATATTCGCCCTGCGCGTTTTCCGGACGAAGATAAATAACGCTTTTGCTGTCTGCGGTCACGCCTCTGTAGGTCTGGAACATCAGGTTAAATTCACGGATCCCGGTATAATTTGATTTGCCGCATTTAGGACAGGGAATCTTATGGCTTTCGATGTATTCAAACATTTCTTCCTTTGTCATAGCGTCGGGATGAGCGTCAGGGTCAAAGCCTTCTATAAGGTTATCCGCCCTGTGACGCATTTTGCACTCCTTGCAGTCTAAAAGGGGGTCGGAGAAGCTGGCCACATGTCCCGAAGCTTCCCACACTCTCGGATGCATCAGTATGTCGGCGTCCAACTCAAAGCTGTTCCTGCGCTCCTGAATAAAGCGCTTTCTCCAAGCGTCCTTGACATTGTTTTTTAGCCGTGTGCCAAGAGGACCGTAATCCCAGGTGTTGGCAAGGCCGCCGTAAATCTCGCTGCCTGCATAGATAAATCCTCTGCCCTTGCAAAGTGCAACGATTTTGTCCATAGTCTTTTCGGTATTTTCCATTGATATTTATTATCCTTTCTTATCTCTCATCGGCTGCCAAAGCCGCCTAATTCATTGTACAGCTTTAAAACAATATCGGAAAGCAAATCCTCTAAGGGCATATCGTCAATCTCCTGCGCAAGCTTATCCAGAATCCTGTCGGATTCCTCCCTGCTGTCGGTTTTAAAGCTTTGCTCCCGATAAGACGACCAGCGTTTTTCGTCCTCCGCCGCTTTTAACAGCTTTTTGTGCATTTCCTCGAACTCTTCGGGAGGAACTATTTCCGCAAAACCCTTCAGACCTCTGACGGTTCTGTCGCAAGCCGCCTGAAGCTGATCCGCCGACGCCCTGTATTTGTCGAAATCCTCTCCTGCGGCATTGCACGCCCTGAGATAATCATTAGTGCCACCGCAAAACTCGTCCCATGCAACACTCAGGGCAGCTTTGTATTCGTCCCTTGTAAGAGGTCTGGAAGCCGCCGAATTATCACAGCCGCAAAAAAACAGCATAGCACAGACAGCGTAAACAAACAGCATAAAAGGAACTAAAATCGCCGAAAAAATTCTCTTATTCATACAGCATTCTCCATGACAGCCTTACAAATCGCCCTTCACGTCCTGCCAATCCACAAAAAGGCTGTACCGCTCTGTGGTAAATCTCAGCACGCAGTAATTGGGGTCGTCCCAGCCGCTGAAGTGATTTTTTAGTCCGTCGTACCACATTTCCTTTTTGACGGCGGGATCGGTTATCTGTTCGACAGTACCTTTCAGCCCGATATGGTACTCGGACGAATTTATGCATACGCCTGCTTTGTTGCAGCTGTTTATTATGTCCGCCTTTGCGCCTGTTCCCGTACAGAATGTCAGCCACTTTATTCCCTCGGACTTTGAAACTGAAATGGTTGTGGCATGGGGGTAGCCGTTTTGATCCACAAAAACAAGGGTGCAGAAATTCTGCGGGCCGCAGGCTCTTTCCGAAATAATTTTGCCTGCTTTTTCAATGATTTTTTCGTTCATTTTTAAACCTCAAGCTTATTCCACCGTCTGAATCCAGCCCATAGTGTCGGGGATTCTGCCCCACTGAATGCCTGTAAGGGTATCGTAAAGCATTTGGCTTGTTTCGCCGATTTTGCCGTCGTTTATTTTCATGACAGTATCGCCGTACTTAAGCTCGCCGATAGGAGAAATAACGGCTGCCGTACCCGTTCCGAACGCTTCCCGGAGATTTCCGGATCTATGCGCTTCAACAAGTTCGTCAACGGAAAGCCTGCGTTCGTTCACCGTGTAGCCCTTGGAGCGCAGCAATTCGATAATTGACAGTCTTGTGATGCCTCCCAGAATCGATCCGACCAAAGCGGGAGTGACCACCTCGTTGCCGATTATGAAGAATACATTCATGGCGCCTACTTCTTCAATGTATTTTCTTTCCACACCGTCAAGCCAGAGAGTTTGTACATATCCCTGCTTTTCGGCCTCTTCCTGTCCCTTGAGGGAAATGGCGTAATTCGCGCCGGCCTTGGTGAAGCCGGTGCCGCCTACAACCGCGCGGACATACTTCTGTTCAACAAAAATTTTAACAGGCTCGATACCGTTGGGATAATATGCGCCTACGGGAGAAAGAATAACGGCAAAAATCAGGTGCTTGGCGGGGTGTACTCCAACCATAGGGTCAACTGCGAAAATAAATGGACGTATATAAAGAGACGTGCCCTCAGCCGTAGGGATCCAGTCCTGATCAACTTTGACCAGCTCTTTAATGGCTTTTATCGCGAACTCCTCGTCAAATGCCGGTATACAGAGACGATCGCAGGAAAGGTTCATTCTCTCCATGTTTTTTTCGGGACGGAAAAGCTGAATTTTTCCTTCGGAGGTGCGGTATGCCTTTAAACCCTCAAATACCTCCTGGGCATAGTGCAGCACCATAGCCGCAGGATCGAGAGCTATCGGACCGTAAGGCACGATACGCGCGTCATGCCATCCTTCTCCTTCGTCATAGTTCATAAGGAACATATGATCGGTAAATATTTTTCCGAAGCCCAATTTGTTTTGATCGGGTTTTTCTTTGGGTGAAGCGGTTCTTTGAATTTTGATTTCCATAGTTATAGCCTTCCTTATATGAAATAATTTTATTAAAATCATTTTGCATGCGTCGAAAACGAATTTGTGAAAATCTATTGTAATCAATCGGATAGGATTATGTAATAAAAATCAGATTTTACATCAGAGTATCAGAATCTTAAACGCATTATTACAATATCCGGAGGTTCTTTTAAGAAACCTGTCTTTAAAATTTCATCGGTAAAGTTTAGGCGTCCTGTATTTAAAGATATTTTTCTTAGGATTTGTATGATACGGCTTATTGATCGTCAGAATAAAGACTGGATTTTAAAACCCTTAGGATCATGAAAAAGGCTTTTTTAACGCCTGTAATCAACAGATTTACAAGGTACATTATATCACCCTTGGGCTTCTTTGTAAATACGGCAAAAAAATTTTTGTCATTTTTCATATAAAGGTGTTGATTTTCACATAGAAATTTACTATAATGTTCGTAGAATTTTTTTACCGGGCTAAACCGATATAAAGGAGATAAGTACATATGAAAAAAATGACAATAAATGCTTCGGCGCGTTTATCAAGGGTAAACAGAAATATTTTCGGACATTTCTCGGAGCATCTGGGCAGATGCATTTACGAAGGTATTTATGTGGGTGAAAATTCTACTATTCCCAATACTAACGGAATAAGAAATGATGTTTCCGCCGCCCTTAGGGAGCTGGAGGTGCCTGTCCTGCGTTGGCCGGGCGGATGCTTTGCGGATGAATATCACTGGATGGACGGAATCGGTGAAAAATCGACCCGCAAAAAAATGATAAACACACATTGGGGAGGAGTTACAGAGGACAACAGCTTCGGTACCCATGAATTTTTCGAGCTTTGCCGACAGATAGGATGTGAACCGTATATAGCGGGAAATTTAGGATCAGGAACCGTTCAGGAAATGTCGCAATGGGTAGAGTATATGACATTCGGCGGAGTATCGCCCATGGCTGATCTTCGTCGCAAGAACGGAAGAGACGAACCCTGGAAGCTTAAATATTTCGGCATAGGAAATGAAAGCTGGGGCTGCGGCGGCAATATGCGTCCTCAGTATTATGCCGATTTGTACAGACAGTATCAGACTTATTGTAGAAATTACGATGGTAACGAGCTTTATAAAGTCGCATGCGGTCCTAATGCGGATGATTACGGCTGGACAGAGGAAATAATGAGGGCCCTTAAGCCCTGGCATACGAAGGCTATCAGCCTTCACTACTACACCATTCCTACGGGTGATTGGAACAAAAAGGGGGATGCGGTCAACTTTTCCGAAGGTGAATATTACGGCACGGTAAAAAATGCCCTTCGGATCGATGAAATAATAAGTCGTCATCTTGATATAATGTCCGTATATGATCCGGCTCATGAAATCGGGTTAATTGTAGACGAATGGGGAAATTGGTGCGATGTTGAAAAGGGTACTAATCCCGGCTTCCTTTATCAGCAGAATACGATGCGGGACGCCGTAACGGCCGCACTAAATCTCGATATATTTATAAAGCACAGCGATCGTATAGTAATGGCTAATATTGCGCAGGCGGTCAATGTTCTTCAATCGGTAATTCTTACCGAGGGTGATAAAATGGTAAAGACACCCACATATCATGTTTTCGATTTGTACCGCCGTCATATGGATGGAGAAAGAGTTTTTACAAGCATTGACAATTTCGAAAAAGAAGGAATACCGGCATTAAGTCATGCGGCTACGGTTAAGAACGATGAACTGTCGGTCACGATTACAAATACCTTACTTAAGGAAACACAGGATATTGAGATGGATATAACCGGCTTTTCGGACAATTTGAGTATAACTCAGGCACAGATCCTTACCACCGATGACGTCCGCATTCATAATACGTTTGATAGCGCGGCGAATGTAGCCTTGAAGGATTTCAGCGATTATTCGGAGGATAGGGGCAGAATAATGATAAAGCTGCCGCCCTGCTCAATAGTCGCCATAACGGCAGTAAAAAAATGAACGCCGATATGAACGCACCTTGCAGATGCCTTTTAAAGGATGCCGGAGAAAAAGAATTGGCGGAAAATATAAAAGAGTATATCGGCGCGTTAAATGAAGAAATAAAGGCGGATAAGGATCTCTATGAACATAGGCTTGATATTTGTAAAAAATGCGATTATCTTTTGAACGGTACCTGTAGAAAATGCGGATGTTATGTTGAAATGAGGGCGGCGGTAGTAACAAATCACTGTCCTTCGGAAAAACAATACTGGTAAAAATAAATTTATTTATGACGGCATATACTGATACATCCTTATAAAAAGCAGACAGAGATTTAAAATCGGTTATACGGTCCGTAAACCGGCGGCATGCATTTATTATTTTCAATTAAAAAACCATAGTCTTAATGAAATTGCCGGTTTTTATGAGGCTCTATCCGTTTTTATCCCATCTGATACGGATAAGGGAAGGTGTTTCGGATTATGCGGTAAGGTGCGTCAACAGATTTGCAGGTATAAACTGCTTGCGGTGATTTATTACAAATTGCGAATTGTGCTGCTGCCGTTTTGTAAAAAATCAAATGCGTTTAATAAAATCGCTTTGCGCGCCGTATAAAGTATCACATTACCACACGGCTGCAAACTTCAGGCTGTTACCAAAGAGGGGGTTATCTATCTTATGCTTAAAGCTGTAATTACCGACGCTGATTTCTACGGAGGAGAACCAAAGCTGTTAACAGATATATCCCGTTACGGATCAAGAGGGATAATTATTAACAATAGCGGCATGGCGGGAATGGTACTTATGAGCGCCAACGGGTTTTACAAACTCCCGGGGGGCGGTATAGATTTAGGTGAAAAGGAAAGCGACGCGTTTATACGTGAGGTTATGGAAGAAACCGGTTATGGGTGCAGAATAATTGCGCCGCTCGGTACTGTTGAGGAACACAAGAACAAAACCGGCTTTTCTCACTTTTCCTATGCTTTTATAGGAAAAACCGAAGGCGAATGCCGTAAAGCTTCCCTTTCCCAAACGGATAAGCTTCTGGATTTTTCCGTAAGCTGGATGCCAATAAAAGATGCGGCTGCGGTGATGACAAAATCACTTCAAATGTGCGGTGAATATAAAATGAAATTTATGCTTTTAAGGGATAAGCTTATCCTTGATTATGCAATTGAGTTGATCGACAAAGGTGAAATAGTTATTTAGGGCGTATCTGAAAACAAAGCAAATATTAGTACAGTTACGCTGAAGCTCGGTGATTTCAAAAAAAGCGTAGAAATACCAGGGTGCTTCAAAGTTATCCCTTTAAAACAACTACCGGCATTCTTTGACGCGGAAAGCGTCCTCAGTTAGCAGGAATTATGCAGTTTGCGGTTTTCAGATAGCTACCGGTTTTAATTTGGCATCTCTCGTCGATAGTAATCTTTCTGCGCTTGTTCCGTAAGCTTTGATTATTGCCGATGCTTTAATTGTTTTTATAATGTTGCATAAAAATTCTTCCTTTGGCCTATTTTAAATTATCGGATTAGGGAATGCCTCATCGTATGTTCGTCCGAACCTTTTGGAAAGGATCATGATATTCTGACTGCATATTGTTTGCTGCTTATAGTATCATTATTAATGTATTCATTTTTTAATACCGTGTACGAATCCGGATAAGGGTTTATATGCGGTATTTTTTGTCGGCTCGGCAAAAAAATACAGGCTGAGCCGGTGGGATAAAAGGTTTTGTAAAAATAACGACCACCGATATTGAAATAGTAAAGATTTGACAGCCCTATTATTATGGAAGTATAAAGTGGGTCATTGACATATGAAAAATGAAATAAAAATATCGTATTCAAAGTACGAATGTTAGTATCGCATTATTATTGGCAATAGTATACCGAATGAGGCAAATCCGTTGATATACCGACAGGAAAAAAATTATGTATCACTTGGACTTGCCGTACCTTGAAATGTGTGATCCAGATCACTATATGGTTTACATCCAAATACCGCAGAAAAGCGGTATACGGGCGGCTGCGATCGTCCATAGGTAATTAAGGCAATACCGCACAATGACCGCCTTACGGCATTGTGTGCGGCTTGCTTGCAAATGTTCCGTCATCTTACACAAATTCTCCTTGAAATACATCAGTATTCCTGCGTCGAATTTATGCAAGCTGACGAAATATCTGATTGCGCAATTCACACGCAATCATTGTGCGGTGTTGCCTTAAAAGCCGAGTGAAAAAAGAAGGCGGGAATGATAAAAGTAAATGCTTGTCCGACATTCATACTACTGTAATCATACCGACATAATAGCACAGTTTTTTTATAGTAAAAAGTACATTGATGATATTTGACGGAGATCGCCAAATTAAAGTACATTGAAGCAGGCATTTTTGATATCGGGTTATTTTGTGGATATAATTGGATGGAATGAAAACGCAATAATAAATATTCTGTACCAGCTTAAAGAAAATCATGAATATGATAAATGACGTTAAGGGAATAATTGACCTGAGCAAGGATAAAAAAACAGACAGCCTCTAAAGCGGCTGTCTGTGATAATAATGCTGTGTCATATTCTCAATGCCATTTTGGGGGCCGAGCCTGTGATACATTCTTTTAGGGCAAGGGAAACGCTGCTTTAGTGATGACATTGATTCAGTTTCTTAATGCTTCAATTGGATTAAGTCCTGCTGCCTTGGCAGCAGGATATACGCCGAACACAGCTCCCATAGTGACGGAAAATGCAAGTGATGCTCCAACGGCACCTATAGGGACCGTAAAGGGCAGGGAAAGAATTCCGCAGCCTACTGCGCAGCATGCAAGACCGAGCATAATGCCGAGAATGCTTCCGATAGCGGTCAACAATACGCTTTCAGTCAAAAATTCCCACATTATATCAGAGCTTTTGGCACCTATTGATTTTTTTATTCCGATTTCTCTTGTCCGCTCTCCGACGCTTACAAGCATTGTGGTCATAACCGTAATACCGGATACGACAAGGCTGATTCCCGCAATGAGTGAAAGGGCCGTGGTGGTAATGCCCAAAATATCGGTCAGCTGCCCCTTCTGACTTTGAAAATTGCTTATTACGAGACCGTTCCCGCTGTCCTTGATGCTGTTTACCTCGCTTGTAAGGGTATTTGTCAGGTCGGCGTCCGCACTTTGTCCGTCCAAAAGGAGCGCTATTTTATCAAAGGTGTTCTTCCCGGTTATATCCTGCATAGTGCTGTAGGGAACATAAACAAAGTCGGGAATAATACCCGCCATAATATTCTGAAGGCCTGTTATTCCGGATTTGGCGATCCCGACCACCTCAAATTCATAATAGCTTCCTTCCAGAAGAAGCCGGATTTTTTTGCCCACAATATTGCTTCTTCCGTATGTTTCAGAAGCCAGTACTTCGTCTATGACACAAACCATAGAGTGGTTTTCTACGTCCCGGTTGTTTATAAGGCGTCCGTGTATGGCTTCAATGGAAATAATATCTTTGGCGTCCTGATCAACACCCCATGCGTAGCAATTAAAGCATTCATCCAATATTTTTGATTGACTGAGAGATGCCATAAGCGGCATTGCCTTATTGACGCCGTCAAGTCTTCCGAAGGCGTCAACGTCGTCCTTTGTCAGCGATATGCCGCCCCCTTGATCGGAAGCTTCCACTAATGCCGAATTTATACCCATAGTTACCATAGTCGAGGTTATCCGTTCAGAGCCTACGGCTCCTATCCCGGAAATTACCACTACGGCAAAAACTCCGACCGCTACGCCGCAAAGTGTGAGCAATGAGCGTCCTTTACCTCTTTTAATGCTTTTTAAAGCAGTCCTTACTTTACTGTTACTCATAATCAGTCCTTTTAAAAGCACAATATTGAACTAAGTTCAATATTGTTTTCCTTTATACTCCTTTAATATCATTTTTAAAAATTTTTTCGCTTATAAAGCCGATGAACAATGTTCAATAAAATAATGGCTTTTTGGTTAAGTATTATTATTCAAGCCAATATTCTTCCGTCAGAGATCCGTATTTGACGGTGCGCCGTCTTTGCCGCATTTTCATCATGCGTGATGAGAATGACGGTTTTTCCCAATTCATTCATTCTGTGGAGCATATTCATTATGCTTTCCCCGGCTTTGCTGTCCAGATTTCCGCAAGGTTCGTCCGCCAATATAAGCGGTGCGTTTGAAGCAAATGCCCTTGCAATTGCAACGCGCTGCTGCTGTCCGCCGGAAAGCTCTAAAGGCAGATGACCGGCACGCTTTTCCAAGCCCACCGCTTCCAGTGCGAGCCTGACTGTTTCCTTGCGTATATGCGCAGGTGTTTTTCTGTAAATTAGGGGAAGCTCTACATTTTCGGCGGCAGTAAGTGTTGGGATCAGATTGAAGCCCTGAAAAACAAAGCTGATCTTCCTGCTTCTGACATTACTGAGTTCTACTGAGGACAAGGAAGAAATATCCGTTCCGTCGAGGCAGTATTTTCCTTCTGTGGGAGTATCCAGACAGCCGATAATGTTCATCAAAGTGGTTTTTCCCGAACCGGAAGTTCCCACAATGGCAAGGAACTCACCGTCGCTAACCTCTAATGAAATGTTGTCAAGAGCGGTAACGGAGCAGCCTGAGCATGGTGAATAAACCTTTGTGAGATTTTCAGTTTTTATCATAAAAGGAGTCCTCTCTTTCATCGGCAATATCATCTTTTTTGTCAAAAAAAACGCACGGAGACGAAATTACGTCAGTGATTCTTCCGTATTCGTCCAGACAGCAATATCCGTCCTTTTGGTGCTTACAGTTTTCGCTGCATAAAATTAAATTCATATTTTTGATTCCTTCCTGTAATATACTGTCAATATTTTGCGCCTGAAATTTTCAAATATTCTATAATATTCCACCGATTTTCTGGCAGAATATAACTTAAGCAAGGTGAGTGAAAAATAAATATAATCGACACCTTATTTTCGGATAAGAAAGGCGAATCATTATCGGTGGCGTTACACATTGTAAATGACGTGCAAAGGTATGTTCGGTAATAAAGTATTTAGGTCGGTGATCCGGTTTAAAAAATCGGTTATATCTGTCTTTTTTGAGGAAAAATGAGCTTCCTTGAATTGCTGATCGATATTGGGTCAGCAAGACAGTCATTTAGTGCGCCGCTCCTTCCGAAAATAAAAAAGAAAGGAAAAAAACAATATGAAAAGCAAAAGGAGACTGCCCTTACTTAAGATCATTATAATTGCCGCACTGGCTTTCTCGGCGGGTTATGTTGCATTTGTGGTTCCGGACGCGGTAGAAAGCTTTATGCCTGCGGTAGATACAATTAAAGCTGAGTCCCTTGGATATAAGCCGACCGTATCGGCAAAGGGTGCAATCGTAAGCAGGGGGGAGCAATGGATGGCTGTGGTTGCGGTGAATGAGGGGGATATTTCCGCCGTGGAAATAGGACAGAGCGTACAGCTGTCGGGAGCCGCTCTGCCGGACGGGATTTACAGGGGGAGCGTGATAAGCATCGCCGACACGGCTTACACTCAGCAGACTGCCGCAGCGCCCGAGATAGTTGTTGACGTTACCGTTGAAATAGAAGAAGGCGATTTTTCAATGCTCAGATCCGGGTATTCGGTAACGGCGCAGCTTAAAACAGGAGAAGAACGATTTGTCAAAATGCTTCCGTATTCCGTGATCCGTCAGGATGAAAAGGGCGAATATGTTTATATTCTTCAAAACGGTTCGTCAGTTCGCCGTGATATTGTAACGGGAATTGAACTGGCTGATAAGACCGAGGTAGTATCGGGAATTTTTGAAGGAGATATGATAATTTGTGATCCCGAAGCCGTTAGTGACGGAGGAAAGGTACGGCTGAAATAGCCGGGACGCATCTGAAAACAGAGCATATATGTACGATCACTCTAAAAGCGCGGGGATTTTAAGGAAAAAGCGGAGCAATACGGGGACATTTCATAGTTATCCACTATGGATAACTATAGGCATTTTTTGACATATATAGCGTCCGCGGTTAGTAGAAACTGTGCGGTTTGCGCCTTTTCAGATAGCACCTGATACAAAAAAGTAAAACAGCTGTCGCTTTAAGGACAGCTGCTTTACTTTTAATAAAATATAATCACTAAGGCAGGCATATATGCTTTTTAACGGATTTACTGGAAACATAAATTACCCGAAGGATTTTATAAAACGGATTAGACTTCAGATTCTGTCATTATAAACTCCGTTTAGAAAACCGTCAAGACAGTCATATTCGTTGACAAGGTCAATAAAATATTCACTTGCCGACCTTTCTATCACCAATGACAGTATAAGTGATTTTACCGTATTTGAATCTTCGTCGACAGTCAATGTGAGGATATACTTATTGTTTTCGTCGACATAACTCATCTTTTGGACACCGCCGCCTATCGATCTACGCTGAAACCCATTAAAATCATCGGCGCTGATGCTTCCTTCCGCAATTTTATCTGTAATGACCTTTAAATCGTCGTATGTCAATGATTCAAGCATTTCGTTGATATCAACGGTATTCGGCAAAAAGCTGCAAAAAGTAATAAACCTGCCTTTTGAAATGATTCCTGCCAGGGAATCATCCCATTCGCATATAAAAACAGTATAATCTTTTTTTAATGTATCGTCCGATATTGAAACAGTTCCCTTTTGAATATAGTTATCATTATCATAATTTACATCTTCCATGTAGTAATACACCGTATCGTCAAAAACAAAATGGTTAAATTCGGGCTCCGCATCTTCTGATTTTGAAGCGCCTCCCTCTATTCTGTAAAAGTCTAATTCAAGACTGTTTTTACGTTCAAAATAATTAAGAATGTTTTCTTTCTTATCGCATATCTGACCTTCGGAATTTACCGAAAGCTTGACTTTATCATTTCCGGATAAATCGTCTGCGAGATCTGTAATTGCCGGAGCCGAAGGTGGCTCTGATTGCCAGTGCGTATCCGTAATTAAAATATCATTGCTTACCATTTCTCCGGCAATATCTGTTGTAAAAATGTTTTTTTGCTCCTGTGTGTCTTCATGGGTCGCTTCCGGTGTAACGCCGTTGTTTCCCACCAGATCGATAATGATCCCGTTTTTACCGTTAAAAAGGTTACCCTGTATTGCGAGGATGGTAAATATAACTGCTGCTGCACCGCAAATAGGAACGACAGCTTTTAAAACTCCTCTTAAAAAAGCATTTCTCCTGTTCAATTTTATATTATGCAGGTCACGCCTTTCTATAAGGCTTTTTATCATTTGTTCATCACTCTTCATATACGAAGCCCTCCTTTTCAAGCTGGATTTTCAATGCATTTTTGGCACGGTAGATAAGCATTTCGATTTGTCTTTTTGACTTATTCATGATTTTTGCCGTTTGATTGTTGTCAAAATCTTCAAAATATATCAGATGAAGCGTTCTGCTGTATTGTGTGGGAAGTTTTTTTATTGCGGCATGAAGAATACGTTTATTTTCTTCACATATAATCCTTTTTTCAAAGCATGTTACTTCGGTTGACTGATTTTTTGCTTCCTCCTCTGACAATATTCGGTGCCTTGAATTTTTTCTTATATAATCCAGAGCGATATTTTTTCCTATAGTAAAAAGCCATGTTTTAAATGAATACCTTGGAGTAAATTTGGGTTTTTTCACCATAAGCCGAAAAAAGGTTTCTTCCGTAAGATCTTCCGCCGTATATATGTTTTTAACGTAGCCGTTAAGGAAAAAAATAAGGCTGTCCTTATATTCTCGGACTATTTCGGCAATACCGCCGTCATCGCCGTTTAAATATCGAAGGTAGTTCTCAGCACCGTTGTCCATTCTTTTAACCGTTCCTATGATAGATCTATCTGCTTGGGTAAGTCTCGTATACGTTTTGTTCTTTCGCACATTTAACGAACAGGCATAGGATAACTCACAGCATAATTTTTTTCGTATTCCGTTTATTAAAAATATTCCTATCGGAATATAGTCTTGTTATACTTCCGATAGGAATATTTTTCTGTTGGATCAATTTCCAGAAGACTTCTGTACCGAAATTTAATAAGCGGCTTTATCCGTACAGAGTCAGACACATTTATTTTTAATGCACTTTATAACACTATAAATATTAATACATTTATCCTGAAAAAGTTTGGCAATTTCCCTATTATACGGGTATTACATCAAAAGGATACATTGTTATTGAATTAGGTTTGACGGAAAAATGGGGCGTTGATGCACTTAATTATAGACTGTCCGGAAAACCCAATTCTTACATTCTTTACTAACTGCTGAGGCTTTCCATGCCAAAGAACGCCGATAGATATCCCAAATGGATAACTACAAAATACTTTCGTATTTTTCCGCCTTATTCCTTAAATTCCCCCTTGCTTTTAGCATAAATGTACATATTTGATTTGTTTTCGGATATATCCTGATAATATTATAATATTTTTCCGCTTTTTATTAAAACTGCCGCTCATTCAGCGAAAACGTACAATATTGCTTAATTTTCAGCTGCTCCCTATAATCCGAATATAGATCTTTATTAAAATTCCGCCACGTTATTTTTTGTTTCTCCATTTAAAAAAGAATTTAAATTGTCATATACTGTTTTTAAAAGTCGCTCCCTTGTCTCAAGTCCCGCCCATGCTATATGCGGAGTTATAATGCAGTTCGGGATACCGTAAAGAGGACAATTTTCATTCATTGGTTCCTGCTTAAGAACGTCAACGGCTGCTCCGGCCAGATATCCGGATCTTAATGCCTCCGACAAATCCGTTTCATTGATTGTACCGCCCCTTGAGGTGTTTATCAGAAAAGCTCCCTTTTTCATTTTTGAAATTGATTTTTTGTTTATAAGCTCTTTGGATTCATTATTTAAAGGGCAATGAAGAGTAACGATATCGCTTTGTTCAAGAAGACGTGGGAGAGTGGTAAATTCAACGTTTTCCGCTGTTCTCAAAGAACGGTTGAATGCAATAACCTTCATTCCGAAGGCAATGGCTATTTGTGCTACTTTCGAACCGATGCTGCCGAATCCTATAATACCTATGGTTTTTTCTCTAAGTTCCGTAATGGGAAAGGGAAATATACTGAAGGTATTGCTTTTTATCCAGTCGCCTTTATCTACAATGGCTCTATATTCGCTGACTCTGTTAGTAAGCTCGAGAATCAGCGCAAAGGTAAGCTGAGCGACCGCGTCGGTGGAATATCCCGGTGCGTTGCACACGGAAATTCCTTTATTATGACAGTATTCAATATCGATATTGTTATATCCTGTGGCGAACAAGCCTATATATTTAAGATTTTCGGCATGCTTAAGGTTTTCACGGTTAAGAAGAGTCTTATTACATAAAATGATATCCGCGTTTTTTATCCGTTCCGATACCTGGTTTTCCGACGTATTGCCGTAGCAGGTCAGCTCGCCTAATTGCCTGAGATTTTCGATGGATACATCTCCGTTTGTAACTGTATCTATATCGGTGATAACTATTTTCATTGGATTTCTCCTTTAGCTCTCGTCTTTTGGTGAATAAATATATAATATAGCATTTTTTATCTCATTGTCATAGCAGAAGAACATAACCGAGTCATCCGAAGCATAACCGACATTATACTGACGGTTGATGTTAAGCTGAGAAAGACAATTGTGTCGTTCGTCATAAATCATATACCCGTTGTCGGAGCCGATAAGAAGCATAAGCTCACCGTCTGTAGTATTGATATTACTATTATTTACAACCCTGCCGAATAGTTGACAGCCGTTTTTATCGGCATTTTTTATTTCGGTAATATATCTTCCGCTTTCACTGTCTTGTGATTTCGATAGGAAAAAAATATTGTTTTTATTGGAGAAAACGCGGTTTCCGAATTCGCTGTAATTTATTTCCCCTATTTCTTCCTCAGAATTTTTTTCAAGGTCAAGATAGGTAATATTATATTTGTCTTCGTCATTTTTTTCGGTTAGGTATGCTATACCGTTTTTATATTCCATAGGGAATTTGGCGTTTTCCAAAAGTTTTTCAAAGGTTCCGTTTTGTGTATTGTAGCGATAAATTATGTCGGTGTATTTTTGTTCGGTATTGTTTTCCGAATCCTCACGCTTTATCATGTCGTGAAAAAAAAGATATTTTTTATAATTAACAAATGGCGTTAAGCCGGAAACCGAGGAAAAGTGAGCGGTGTTGAATTCAAAAATCTCCTCAGGCTGTTTGGAGTAAAAGCTTATTCTGTAAAGCTTATATGTTAATTTTTCATTATCGTTAAGTTCTTCTTCCCCCCGGTAGTAGTAAAGACAGGAATCGAAAACTCCCGCATAATTGTAATAAATATAGTTATTGCTTTTTTCTTCATAAAGAGTAATGAATTCCCCTTTGTCAATATCATAATATGCTATAAGTCCGGAGTGGAACCCGGAAGGGTAGGTGTTGTTTGCATGCTCCGAAACAGGTGTATTATCCCTTAAAACATATAGATTTTTTCCGTCAAATCCGGAAGGGAAGCCGTATTGTTTTATAAGCGCCTGAGGCGCGTCATATCTCTTGCGTTCATAAAGCTCTTCCGCATTTACACAAGGGATTTCAGTATCCATAAGGTATGAAATGTCTGCCCTATCTAAATTCCCAATGCTTTCAGACGCTTCGCAGCCGTTTAAAAGCAGTACTGATAAAACATATATAAGCATAGCGGCTTTTTTAAAAAGTTTCATAAGCTCTCCGTCCTGTTTTATTATGCTGAACGCTTACGGTCATTGACCCCGTAACCATAAACACATTGATAAATGCTGCATCTTTAACCGAAAAACGTCGTCGGTTGATAATTGATAAAAGTAAGACCGATTTATTTGAAGCCGTATTTGTATAGGAAAAAGCTCTGTTTTTCGGTCTGTTTAAATTAAAAAGGACTTTTTTTAATGTAAAACGAGTGGAAACGCATAATTTACCGATCATACGCACAATATCCGGTCATGCTGAATTTTTTCAGACGTAAAATGCGCAAACATGCATAGCTTTTATCGGAAAAGCTTTTTCTTTTTTTACCGAAAATAGCTCTGAATTTTGTAGAAGTCGTAATTCATTTAATGGGGCTTATGCTTTGTATTTAAGGCAATACCGCGCAACGACCGCCTGACGGCTTTGTGTGCGGCTTGCTTGCATATTTTCCGTAATCTTACACAAATTCTCCTTGAAATACGTCAGTATTCCTGCGTCGAATTTATGCAAGCTGACGAAGTATCTGACTGCGCAATTCACTCGCAATCATTGTGCGGTGTTGCCTTAAAACGATAGATGCTTTTCGCACCCAAAATATGAAAACATTCGGCCGAAATTATGAACGAGGTCTTTTTATAAAATATGTTATAAAAACAAAGATCGCGGTAATATGCTTGATACAAAATGCTTTTTCATCTGGATGCTGAACGTCGGGTTGTTAGCTTTATTTCATTGCTTCTCAGCTGTAACCGTATTTTTTCGTGTTCACCACAGTACGTCTGTAACATATGCTTTTATGCTCAAAAAAATATTTTTTATAACCCTCCGGATAAATTATCGGCTATCCGAAAAGCCATAATTTGCAGATCCTATTGACAATGGGGATATTACGCTTCATAAATGCTCTGAAGGTTACCGTATTCTACTTTTTCTGAGATCGCCACACATTTAAATCATACGAAATTGTTTATTTTCAGATGCATTCAAATACATGTACGGAGTTATTTTAAATTATTGTAGCATATTATTTTTTTATTTTCAAGTGCGGTAAAATAAAAAGAGCTTGACGGTAACAATGTCAAGCTCAAAATATATCTGGGTGCAACGGTTTTATTTTGTTCTTCCGGCCGCCTTTTTTTCCTTATACTCCCTTATTTTTTCTTTGTGATCTGCAACCCAGAGCAGGTATTTTTTATCGTTTTTTACTGCGATCCGGTCAAGCCAAGCCGGTTTTACTATCAGTACCACACCAGCTGCTATGATAAAAAAGCTTATAAACTGGGAACTGGATAAAAAGCTTATATGTCCTCTTATTAAATCACCTCTGAAAAATTCCAGAATAAACCGCAAAATACCGTAGCATATAAGATAAAGTCCTGATGTAAGCCAGCGCCGGACAGTTTTGTTGTACACGACAACAAGGACGGCCCACAGTATGAGATTAACGGCAGCTTCAATCAGCTGAACGGGAAGAAGCTCGATTCCCGCGGGAGCCATGCCTATATTCCCTTCGGGAAATACTACCGAAAAGGGTCCGTGATATTCCGTGCCATAACAGCAACCGGCCATAAAACATCCTATTCTGCCGAAGGAATGGAACAGCGGTACTCCTGCAAAAGCAATATCAAGCATTTCGGAACACGGAGTTTTAAATTTTTTGATATATATAATCGCTCCCAGAGCTGCACCGATAAGCCCGCCGTAAAAAACCAGTCCGCTTGTTGCAATAAGAACAGCCCATATCTTAATGTTGTCAAAAAAGCTCTTATCAGGATACCAGTTAAAATCCACCGACGTTACGATGTACATCAGCTTTGCGCCTATAACAGCGCCTATGGCCGCATATATAAGCATAAACAGCATATCCTGAGATTCAATTTTGACCCGATTTTTTCTTGGAAAACGGCACTGAACCGTACAGTATGCTATTATTGCAACAGCTCCTGCAATGGCAAAAAGAGAATATAAAGGGATATCCTTCCCTAAAATCCGAATAAAGGAATGCATAATCAGCCCTTTCAATAGCTATAAAATTCAAGAGGACAGTTTCTAAAGCAAAGTCAGCCCGAAACGGATTTCAGACTGACTGTTTTGTATTTCTGTCACGTTTGGAAATGAATAAATCACTTGCTCTGCATATAAAGTACGGCGTATCAAAAGCAAAATATTTCTTCACGGTTTTAGCGTTGACCGAAATATTTTAAAAATACATTTTTCAACGGTAAAACATACTTTAAATCTGCATATAGCTTTTTAGATTAAAAGCTGCTCCAATCAACATTTCCGGCTGCACATGCTCCGCTTCCCAAAGCGCAGGCACAGGCAACACATGTGATAAATACTATTCCGGATAATACGGCTCCGATGATGCCCATTATAAAGCCGGCTTGAGCCATTCCTCCTACAAATCCCTGTTTTTTTGCATTGATCGATGTAACGATCGCTACTACGCCCAAGGCCAAGCCCAAAAGTGCGCCCCATCCAAACCAAGCTGCGGCCAGGGATATTATACCGCATATCATGGAAGCGGTAGCCGCGCTTTTTCCGGGCGGATTCGGCATAGGCGGCTGGTATTGAGGCTGCTGATACTGTTGCTGATTGTTGTTGTAATCGTTGTTCATTTTTTCCTCCGAAAAGTACAGCGGGAAACCGCTTTAATTTAGTTGTGTACACCGTAAAGGATGTAAAAAGTATAAGTACACTCCTCAACAATATTTTATCACATTCTTGTCACAATGTCAATATATATTTTCTTTTCCTCTTTTTCTCTTTTTATATTGGAAGACGCTTATAAATTTCCCCATCGTCGATATGACGGAATGGGCAGTGAAGCATTCCGGCACGCTGCCCGATATAAAGGTTAATTATTTATAAGTTTCCCTCAACTACGATAATAGAAGTATATTTAAGCGCTTCTTTTAGCCAATTAAGGAAATCCGTAAAAAAGGACCTTTCCTCATGGGAAACATGGTTTAAGTTTCGTTCCATTTCAAAAATGATTTTTAACCAATCACTTTCTCCGATCCAATTATCAGAGCAGACATCAAAAGCCTGCTCAACCGTTGCATCGAATGGGTCCTTAACAGGATACATTTTGTTGAAATAATCAATCAATCGTTCATAATCCTGTTTATAAATCCTTAAAGGACTACTATAGCAGTGCCATTCTTCCCACATTGGGTTCCAACCGGGCATATCGGAGATTTTAAGTGGATTAAAATCCAAAAATATTTTTTCGCTTTTTGGCGCATTGAGCCTTAATTCCACATATGTTTGCCCTTTTTTACCATTCGGATTTAACCACACCATATTTTTTATCTCACCTCTACAAATGAGAATTTATTCAATTATATCACAAACAATTTTCCGATTCAAAAAGCTATTGGTGGAATCGTCGGCGGTCAGAGTTGTCAGTGCGAAAGAAAAAAAGCCTTACTTTTTCAGTTATTTATAAAAAATCCCGTAAGATAGTTCTGAACCATGCCGGTGTAACCCTGACTGTTTTCTGTTCCTACTTCCACAAGGATGGCAGTGCATGCCAAAAGGAATAAACCTGAAAGCACGGTTCCGATAATTCCCATTATAAAACCTGCTTGAGCCATTCCTCCCACATAACCCTGTTTCTTTGCGCTTGCTCCCGTAATGATGGCGGGAATGCCCAAGCCTAATCCTATTAATGCCATCCAACCGGTAAGACACATTACAAGGGATATAATTCCGCAGATCATGGAAGCTGTTGCCGCGCCCTTTCCCGGCATGGGAGGCATGGGTGCGTAATATCTTTGTTGCTGATACGGCTGCTGATATTGCTGATAGGGTTGCTGGTAATTGGTATATTGCTGAGGAGGATATTGGGGCTGCTGACCGTACTGAGACGGAGGAGGAGCCTGATATCCCTGGGGAGGATTCTGATCAGGCTGTTGATTTGGCGTAAAACCGGACTGGCCGTTATTATAGTCGTTATACATTTTCATTAATTCCTTTTCATAAATTAAAAGGCTTGAAGGAACGTTTTTTCAGCTCCCTCAAACCTTCTTTCTTAATTTTGCCTTATTAGGTTACATAATCGGATTGTGCTCAAACCGTCGTTTATGTAGTTAAGCCATCGCAAATCCGAGCGCAGCCAAAATAGCAGAAGAGAAAATTATCATAACTACCAGAAGAGCTATATCGATAATACCCAATATAAATCCTGCCGTTACCTTACCGCCCGTAACTCCCATCTTTTTAGCAGCATTAGCTTTAACAATCGCAAGAATGCCAAAGATGATACCTGCAAAAAACAGACCGATAATGCCAAAAACCATAGCCTGAGTAGCAGCGCTTTCAGCTTCGGGGCTAATTCCCATAGGCTGCTGATAAGGCTGAGGCTGTTGATTGTTGTTGTAATCGTTATTCATAATGCGTTCCTCCGAGATTCAGATTTTTGTTTATATACTGCTTAGACAGCTAAAAAAGCAAAGATAAGCAGTCCTTACTTCACTATATTATCACAAATCTTTCATAATGTCAATATAGAAAAAATCTTTCCATTTTTGGCAATTTTTGACAGCAATCGTCATTTCTTTCATTGTTTTTATAATAAACATCTTTTATTTTTCATACCATACGTAAAGAGGTCTTTTACAAATTTCTGCCGAAATCTCATCAAAGCGTAAAAATATTTTAAGAAATCCTAAAAAAATTAAGGCGAACCGTACAAAAGATATCGTTACGTCCGCCTTAATTTTGACCGGTTTATTGAAACGGGCCGTATTTACATGATAATTAAGGCAATACCGCACGATGACCGCCTGACGGCTTTGCGTGCGGCTTGCTTGCATATTTTACGCCATCTTACACAAATTCTCCTTGAAATACGTCAGTATTCCTGCGTCTTATTTATGCAAGCTGACGAAAAATCTGACTGCGCAATTCACACCCAATCATTGTGCGGTGTTGCCTTAAGAGTAAGTAATTTTAGAGCAAGATTCCGGATCAATTCAGGATTTTACCGTCATAAATCACGGCTCTTATGCATTGTAAGTGTATTCGGATGAAGCTGATGCGGATACGTCAAAATAACCTACGATGCTTCCGTCTTCGGTTCTTGCGGTAACGATACGGCTTTCCGTTACTGCGATGACATAATTGCCCTTTACCAAAGCAAATATATTTTTGGAATTTCGGTCATATTCGGAAATGCTTCCGTTTATGGAGATGATTCCTTCGGCGTTTATGGAATAAATAACAAACAGCTCCACCTCGGATACCCCGTCAAAGTAAACAGAGGGTACTACCGCCGTACCGCTTCCGTTTTCATCAATTTCGGATCCAATGGTAAATATATCTGTTTCCGCCGGGCTTGAAAGATATTCGTCGCGCGCGTTTTTGGCCACTGTCAGAGAGCTTATAAGTGATGAACTTATTTCGGACATGGTTCCGTCGTTCTTCACAGTGGAAACTAATATTCCCGTTCTTTTTCCTCCGTCATCGGTAGGGGTGACTTTGATTCCGAGGCTGTTGTTAAATGGATATATTTTAGCACCTGTGATCTTTATACCGCTTTCCGATATAACGTTGTTCTCTTTGTCTATACCGTAGCATGATCCGGATTCGGTGATTATGTAGGTTTCACCTGCATTAAAGCAGCTGGCGGAAGGTTTTTCTCCGTTTCCGATATTCTTGACTTCCGATTTGATATTAAGCTCAGCGTCAAGTACTAAAAGAGCGGCAGCTCCATCGGTTATTGTCGTAGCTCTGATTTCATCGCCGGATACGTTTATTGCCGAAAAATCAGAAAAGCTTCCGTCGACGGTACAGCTTCCGTTTTCAGATATTCCCTCGCTTATATCATACCTCAAAATTGTGCTTCCCTGACCAATAAAAAGCTTGTTTTCCGTTTTGAGTGACGCACTTGTTCTGTCACCCGCCGAAGCGGCCATTATACAGTCACCGTCCGGCTCTATCGAAAAAACAGCGGCGATACAGCAATATGACGGATTTTTCTCTATGTTGAAGTTTTCGGAAGAGCATAGCTGTTTACCGTCGGATGTGCTTATATATGGCATAAAGGAGGCGTATTCTTCTTTGACCGAGCCTTCGGCAAAGTTTTCCGCGGTTATGGCAATGATCCGGTTGTCATGTACATATATTTCGGAAAGAATACCGGATAGCCTTGTAACCTTTATATCGCCGCGATTTTCGGGTGAATCCGGATTAAGAAGCTCAATAACCGTTTCAGGGCGCTTTACTTTTCCGTTTGAATCGGGAGAGCTGTTTTCGTCTTCACCTTGTGATACATCGCTCTGTTTATAGCTGAAAGTATAGTCATCTCCTTCATATGAGGAAACAACGGCTATACCTTTTCCGGTATCCGCAATACCGAGTATTTTTATTTCGGGGGGATATTTTCTGATCTCGAGCTGTTCCGCCTGTCCGCCTATAAGTTCAAAGATATACAGACTGTTATCGTGGATATAAATAAGACGTCTTTCCGTAGTGATCACATTTTTCAGTGTTTTTTCCGAAGCGACCCCTCCCACCGTATATGCATCCTTTGATAAAAGCCCGTTTATGCTTTGTTCCGGAAGATAAGAAAGAGCCTCAAAAATCCCTTCTTCATCAAGAATCGCTTCTTCGTTATTATTTTCCGGGTAGGGAAGAATGGATCCTGTAAAATAATACCGCAGACCAAAGCTTATTGCTATTACGGTGATCGCTCCTATTGCGGCGGCAATAAATTTACCCTTATTTGAGCGTTTTCTTACGCCTATATCTTCGTCTTCGTCGTCAAATTCTTCGTCTTCATCATCGGATTCATCGTAGTCTGTATCGCTATCGTCATAATCGTCCTTGTTTTTCCCGAATAACATTTTTCTTCTGGATGGCTTTTTCCCATCCGCATCATCTTCTTCGTCATCGGGAGCACCGTTATCAAAGGGGGAAGCTGCGGATGCTTGTCCCGCAGGCTTTGCCTTTGGAGTGGGAGAAGGTACCTCCATGGTTTTTTCCGGAGTAAGAGAGGTAAGATCGATTTTAGGCTTTGCCGAGATCCTTTCCGCATTACCGGCGGCAACGGGCTTATGAGCTTCGGATATGATCTTTTCTTTTGCTTCTTCTTTTAGCTGAACGGTGCGTTGGACGGCAATTATAAGCCTGTTATAGTCGTCGGAGGTTAAAGGGGAATCCTCCAATATTTCTATCAGTCTTTTTACGGTAAGATCAGGATTGTCTTTTATTTCCTGATAGGCATTGTTGCTGATTTTAGAGTTTCCCAACAGGCTTAAAAATTCGCTCCTTGTCAGCTTATGATGAAATACGATTTTTATAAAAAGTGAAGCGCTTGGCTGAAAATCAGATTGTGCGGCCGGATTAGGGTTTTCTTCGGCATCTTTTAAAATTACGGCTTCCGATGCGCCTTTGTCGGTTTCGTCTGCGGTATTTACCGGTTTTTTAGCTGCGGTTCTTGGTTTAACAAAACCGGATATTTTTTCGGGAGCAAGCTCCGCCGGAATAGGCGTTTTTTCAAAATACCCGTTTATATTAGCTCTGAGATCCATTTATTTCTCCGTTTTCCTTTATGGTTTTAGTAGTTTTCATAGCTTAGATGCGATTTTATTTTGTCCGCTTTCAAGCTTCTTTTTTACCACGTCTCCCGCTAATCCGGTTAATTCGGATATTTCCTTCGGGCTTAGTCCGAATACCGCCCATACGCAGACGGACAGCCTTTCGGCATCGGTAAGCCTTAACATAACAGATTTTATATACGGGGGATTCGTTTCTATCTCAGGAGTATTCTTACGATACTCCCTGTAACATGATATTATTTGTTCGCAAAGCTTTTTAAGAAAAAAATACTCAAAATCTTTTTCTTTTTTGCAGCGGCCTATTTCCGCATATGCCTGATCGGCTGCTGCTTTTACGGCTTTTGTTGCTTCATTTCCATTCACCAGCGAATAGTAGGCAACGTAGTACATATTTTTGTAAGTATCTGCATACATGGTTGAAAATGCGCTCATATCTCCGTTTATGGCTTGAGCAAGTATATCGGACATTTTGTACTTCTTCCTTTCCGTTGGCTATTCACAAATATAATACCACAAATAATGAAAAAAGAAAAGGGCTTTGACGAAAAAAAGCAGTTATGCAAGAAATAAATATGATTCGTTAAAGCGTATTAGGGCAAAAATTAAAATTCCCGAATGAATCGGGAATTTTAATTTAAGTATCAATAATATTAAAAATACTCTGATTATGCCTGGGGTGCTCCTACGGGGCAGGCGTCGGCACATGCACCGCAGTCGATACAAGCGTCGGCATTGATGACATATTTTCCGTCACCCTCGGAAATAGCGTTTACAGGGCAGCCGTCAGCGCAAGCGCCGCAAGCGATACATTCATCACTGATTTTATAAGCCATTGGATAGCTCCTCCTTAAAAGTTGATATATTCATTCTATCACCAACTTGTAAAAAAGTCAAGTATAATCGTGTTTTTGTATGAAAGAAAGGGTTGCGGCCGGCTAACTTTAAAATTCCTTTTGTTTCACGAAAAAAATATTATTAAGTTAGCCCGGACTATTCGAATCGTATTTTATTTGTAACCGTAAATTAAAGTTTTGATCAATAAATGGTATTTAGTTTTTTGAGCGGTGTATATTTCCGCGGCTTTAGATGAGGCAGAGCGTCAAAGATCTGATCCATAGGATTTTAGAAAATCTGCGTCACAACCGTTCAATCAGTCTTCCAAGGATTTAAGAGCAGCTATCTCGTCCCGATTCACCTTGATCCTTGAATCCTTTATGAGCTTGACATCGTTACGGTTAAATGAAATGGGTGCGGCATCTTTATTTTTTTCCGGCTGCACTTTTAAAACTCCTGTAAGCAGATTGACATCTGTTACCACGCCTCTTCCTTCGGAGGTTTCTACCAAAGCGCCGACCTTAGGCGTTATTTTAAGCAGTTCTTCGTAGCTGTCCTGCTCATATTTAAGGCAGCACATAAGCCTGCCGCAGGTCCCGGATATTTTTGTCGGGTTAAGAGAAAGAGACTGTTCCTTTGCCATTTTTATGGAGACAGGCTGAAACTCGCCTAAAAAAGACGCGCAGCATAGCTTTCTGCCGCATATTCCCAGTCCGCCCAGCATCTTTGCCTCGTCCCGAACGCCTATTTGTCTCAATTCTATTCGCGTGCGGTATATGCCCGCCAAATCTTTTACGAGATCACGAAAATCCACGCGGCTTTCGGCGGTAAAATAGAACATTATTTTTCCGCCGTCAAATGTGCATTCCACGTCGATGGGCTTCATGCTTAGCTTATGCTCGGCAATTTTCTCCGTAAATACCTTCATTATCTCGTCTTTTCGGGCCAGGTTTTTTTCCAGAGTTTTAATATCATCTTCGGTAGCTATACGGAATATTTCCTTCAGCGGATGAACGATATCATTATCATCAGCCATGAAGTTGCCAATGACCACATCGCCGCATTCCACGCCGCGCGCGGTTTCTACAATTACCTTTTCTCCTGATTTGATCTTAATCCCTTTAGGAGAAAAGTAATAAATTTTTCCTACTTCCTTGAATCTAACACCTATAACTTCAGTCATTTTTTTTCCTTTCAGATTGCGAATATATGAATAAGAATTTTATTTATCATCAATAGCGATAGCTTCAAAAATTGAAGCTATAAAAGCGTTTGATGTTATTTTAGCATTAAAATTTGTGTCCGCCGTCATGCGGACATAATCTGTCACGGCGTTACAGATCCGGTTTAAAATTACGATGGAATACGTTTCGGAAAGCCTTTTTGACAATTCGCCGCGTTCGCCGTTTGTTTTTCTTTTACTTCCCGACATTACAAAAGCTTCGTGAATAATATCGGCGGTTTCAGTAATGACCGCACGGACGGGTTCCCGCTTATCCTCCTTTGGCTGAGGAAGCTTCTGCATAAGTGCTATTGCATCATATTCCTTTTTTTCACAGACATATTCTATAAGCTCTCTTGAAATTTTTCTGTATATATCACGGTTTTTATCCGAAACCGCACTCAGAATCATACCGAGATTTCCGCCGAAATTTTCAAAAAGTGTATAAGCGTTGTCATAACCCATATCCTTAAGAGCTTTTCCGCATTCTTCTGACGAAAGGATTTCCGTTTGTATTACTGCGGTCCTTGAAAGGATCGTGGGCAGTATGCCGTTGCGGTTTGAGGCCGTAAGGATAAAGCGTATCCGGTCCGACGGTTCTTCGAGATATGTGAGAAGCGCATTTTGGCATTCACGGTTTAATAGCTGGAATTCGGCAAGGATATATACGCGCAAACTGCCTTCCACCGGCATTTCGAAAGTGCTTCTAAGCATATTTCTCATACTTTCAGCGGAAACGGATGAACAGTCCGAGTAGATAACATCGGGATGAATATGTTTTTCTATGCGTTCGCAGTTCTTACAGCGCATGCAGGGGGAATCCCTCCTTTCCTCACAAAAAAACATCATAGCGGTATAAAGCGCAAGGGTACGCTTTCCTGTACCTGTATCGCCGAAAAAAAGAAGCGAGTGAGGCATGCGGTTATTTTTGCCGTAATCGGAAAGCCGTTCTAACGCACGGGAATTTCCGTATATTTTCATTTTATTATATCCATTTCTTTTTAAATTAACGAACGTTTCCAACCGTTTTATTTATCTGGAGACAGTTATTTCATACCTTTTCGAAACGCTCTATATCGGTGACGAATATAGTTGCGCCGCCTACGCTTACTTCTACGGGAAAGCTTGTGTAGCTTCCTACTCCGTAGGAAGCGGCGGAGGGAACAAACTGCTTTCTTTTATGACTGTGCTGACGGATTATTTCGATAATCTCATCTACTTTATCGTCATCGGAGCATACTAAAAAAGTTGTATTGCCGGCCATGAGAAATCCGCCTGTAGAAGCCAGCTTTGTGGCGGAAAACCCGTTTTTTGTCAACGAATTGGATACGGCGTGAGAATCATCGTTGTTTACAATAGCATAAATCAGCTTCATAATATTTACCGTCTTTCCTTTTTTATTTTGTAAAAGTCAGGCGTTATTTCCGCCCTGTTTATTATATCACATTTGTTTTTATTTGTAAAGATTTTAGCATAACGCCGCATCTGTTATTTAACCGCCTTTACTTTATTTACACCGTAAGATTTCAGCGCGTACACAATATCGTCGGTAAAAACCTCTCCCGGCATTATCAAAGGTACGCATGGCGGACATGGACATATAATTCCCCCGCATATTCTTTTCGCGGCCATATCGACGGGGATGATCTCATACGGCGAAAAAACCGCTTTCCAAGGCTTGAGGGCAATGGGAGGAATGAAGAAAAAAGCTTCCCTGCATTGCTTTTTAGTTTTTTCGGGTATGCTTAGGGCAGCTTTTAGTATTTTCGGAAAGTCGCTTAACGGTTGAGCCGCGGAAAAAAGCAAAACCAAATATCTGCTGTCACAGTATTCGCAGACGATATGCCTTTTTTTAAATTCCTTATTCAATTCAAAGCCGCTGTATCCGTACTGACAGGCGTCTATGGTTATTCTCATCATATCGCTTTTTTTTAGAATATAACCTGCGCGCTTCAGCTCTGACTTTAAATTTTGTATTTCCGAAAAGACGATTTCGGCTTTTTCCTTTTCTTCTGAAATAAAATCATTGCAAAGATCAAGACTGTCTAAGATAAGATAGGACGGACTCGAACTGCCGAAAAGAGACATCATGGTTTTGCCGATTCCGAATAATTCTTCCGGAGCGTTTTCCGATATATGCAGATATGCTCCCCCGGTAAGACACGGAAGCGTCTTGTGAGCGCTGTCCGCCGTCATATCCGCACCTCTTTTCAAAGGATGGTTCCCGGTAAAGACCAGATATGCTCCATGGGCGTTGTCCGTAAGAAGCGGAACGTTTTTTTTCTTACATACGCTGGAAATTTTTTCTATATCACATTCTCCGCCGTAATAATCAATGCTTTGGATAAACACGCAAAGAGTGTCTTTGTTTATTTTTTCTTTTACGGCTTCACTGTCTATATTGCAGGACAGAAAGCCTTCGGGCTTTATCCAGTCAATTTCCAGACCTAAAAGCACACAGGAACTTATCAGACTTTTATGGCAGTATCTTGATGCCGCGACGCGGCTTTTTTCCGGATAAAGCGCTTTGACAGAGGCTAACATGGTTTGTACGGCAAGGGTGCTCCCTCCGCAGGAAAAAAGGGTTTTTCCCGCTCCGAACAGACCGGCGGCGTTCATTTCCGATTGTTTTATTATTCCGTCGCTTTCAAACAGGCTGTCGGCTCCTTCAATTTCGGTGATATCAAAGGGAGTTTTTTTCCCGCCCGGCATGTGACACCGGACCGGTTTTTCAGCACAATAAGAGACGAGAAAATCATGTATCGGCGTTTTCATTTTTTTCCTTTCATTAAAACGTGTGATTTCGGATAAGCGAAATGTTTTGCTGTTTATTCCGCAGATTTATTTAAGGCAATACCGCACAATGACCGCCTGAGGGCTTTGCGTGCGGCTTGCTTGCATATTTTTCGTCATCCTACACAAATTCTCCTTGAAATACGTCAGTATTCCTGCACCAAATTTATGCAAGCTGACGAAAAATCTGACTGCGCAATTCACACGCAATCGTTGTGCGGTGTTGCCTTAAATCGAGCGGAAACCGTAAATTCAGGTACGGCTTTTCGTTAATCTGTTGACTATTTTTGATATCGGTGGTATAATATTATGTCAATAAAAAACAAAGGAGAGGCCTGTTTCGACAGGCAGAAAATATAGCTATGGAAATGCCGTTTAAACCAAACGAGGGCAAGAATCTTACGATCGATACGGATTGGGGTACATATGCCCGCTTTCCGATCAAGACGCATGTGGTCATGAAGGAAGATGTTATGAACGATCTTCTGGATCAGTATGTGACGGATTATCTTGAAGAAGGGGATATGATATTCATTTCGGAAAAGATAGTCGCCATTACGCAGGGACGAGCTTTAAAGGTAAGTGAAATAAAAATAAGCAGGCTGGCGAAGTTCCTTGTTAAATTTGTATATAAGTCGGATGCCGGGATAGGCATAGGCGCTCCCTCGACTATGGAGCTCTGTCTTCGCGAATGCGGCAGAATAAAGGTCCTTTTTGCGGCGGCCGTTGCGGGAGTATGCAAGCTTTTCGGAAAAAGAGGCGTTTTCTATAACATTTTAGGTATGAAGGCAAGAGCTATCGACGGTCCGAGCGAATTCAACGTACCGCCCTACAACGAATATGCCAAAATGGCTCCTGAGAATCCGGACGGCGCGGCGGCGGACATGAAGGCTCATACAGGCGTAGAGGTGGTCATAGTGGACGCCAATGATCTGGGCTGTAATGTGTTGGGTAAAAGCATCAAAGATATCCCGGATAAATTCTGTGAACAGCTTTATCGGGACAATCCGCATGATCAGGGATTTTGTCAGACGCCGTTGGCAATCGTCCGCAAAGCGGAGAAGCTTGAGGGCAAGGATAAGGATCTTGCGGAAATGGAACGTGCGAGATTCGATGCGGATAAGGAAACGGACTCGAAACGGCTTTAAAGCAAGCCCGGACTTTTTGCTTTTCTATAATTTTTGATTATAAAGCGGCAGCTTTGCCGGTTCGGCAATATACCGATCCGCTGGCGGCCGTTTTATGATTTATTTTGCCGTATGCGCAACGGCAGCAACATAAATATACCTTGATCCTTTTGCCCTTTGTTCCGATAAGGGTCAATAAGATTTACATTATTCGGACCGATTCAAAGATGTGCTCTTGTTTTTTGAAAATAATACGAATATGATTTTTGAAGTTTTAATCAGTTTTATCCGTATTCGGCTGCCGCCCGCATTTTGCAGGCTCCGGTCGATTTTATATTAATGACCTTTCGGGCGTGCATCATGTTTTTTAAGCTGCGTTTTTACGGATGCTCCGCCGTATACGCGGGAATATAAGTTCCGATTAACTGTTCGACCCCGAATGCTCGGTGCAGATGATAACAGATGTCTTATTCAGTAAGCCATATGACCCGGTTTTATGATTAACGGCAGTATGTATCGGTTTTGATGGTCATATGATCGATTTAAGGCAATACCGCACAATGACCGCCTGAGGGCTTTGCGTGCGGCTTGCTTGCATATATTCCGTCAGCTTATACAAATTCTCCTTAAAATACGTCAGTATTCCTGCGCCCAATTTATGCAAGCTGACGAAAAATCTGACTGCACAATTCACACGCTATCATTGTGCTGTGTTGCCTTTATTTTAGAGACTTTCAGAAAGTTTTTCCCGTATACCGCAACGGAAAGATTTTTCGTAGCATTTTCGCCGTAAAAAACCTATACTTATCCTCTAACAGATATATATGCCGTTTAAAATCACTTTTTATTTTTTTGTTATTACTGAGACGTTTTAAGTACGACCGTATTATTTAAACGTTTTTTTGTGAATGAAAATAAGGTTTATCGGCGGTTGTACAAGGATCGTATTATGATAAGGATATATGATCCCGTACTGCATTATTTCCGTTGCTTTATCGAGCCGCTTTTTCCGCGAAGAAGCCTTTCGGCTGTCTCCGCAGAAAGCAGGAGGCTTTTATCAAATGCTTCCCGATGTTGATTCTATATTTTAGAGGGCATTTTTATGTCGATAACGGATCCGGGTTTACGTTATTTTTCCGGGAAAATCAGAATGACTGTATTGTTACGGATCATTGAAGGCCGTTTTCATTTAGTCAGGGATATTGCTCCGTCGCTGTATTTTGCTATAATACTGATCCTCTGTCCTTTTTCATCGGTATAAGTGGCGGTAAATCCTGAAAGATCCATAAGCTCTCCGACCCTTACTTCGGAAACGGGAGCTTCGAAAACTGTCTTTCCGAAACAGACTATCATGAAATAATTTCCCGATATATTTACCGCTCCTCCGTCACCGAGCTTTACATCCGCTCCTTTTTCATAATCCCTTTGAGTAACGTATTTAAGCTGCTTTTTATCAAGTCTTCTAAGCTGATCGATAGACATGCAGTTTTTCTTTTTTTTAAAAAACATTTTAAAAATGTCCTTTCTTCGCCGATCGGAATAACCGTGAACCGGCTTTTTATATATCGGAAGTCCGTGTACGGGAAAAGCCTTACACCCAGCCGTTTTTTTATTGTTCCGACGGCGAAAAAACCTGAAGGTTACTGTTCGTAATTTTTCAATCGCAGGTATCAGGACAAATCGATTTTATTTTCGGCGCTATTCCGCTTGGAAAAAACGAATAGGCTTTATACCGAAAAATAAAATACGGAAAAGGCATTTTTACAGCATGATCATGAACCGTCAAAATTGTAACCGTTTTGTAACCTTTGTCGGATAAATAAAACACATTGCCCCATATAGGCTTGATCGGATAAACTTACTTTAATATAACATCAATACGTTTCTTTGTCAATAAAAAGGCAACGCATGGGTCATTTTATTTTTGGTTTTATATTGACAGTTTTAAGTTTTTGAGTTACAATAAAACAACTTATGTAATCTTCGGATCGATGTCGGTTCAGATTTTTAAATATACTGATATTTACAAAGGTACATCTATGAAAAAAGAAACAAACTTATGCATGAACTGCATGGGAGAGCTTAACGATCATGGCACATGCCCCCTTTGCGGATTGTTTGATACACAGGCGTATATGTCGTCCTATCTCGCGCCGAAAACTTTTTTGGCCAACCGTTACATTGTGGGAAGGCTTATAAATTATTGCGGTGAATCAGCCCTTTATATCGGATTCGATACCGTGACCGAAAGAAGAGTGACGCTGCGCGAATATATGCCGGATACGCTGTGCACCCGGGAAAGGGATCAGGAGTATGTTGCCGTAAAGCCGGATAAGCTTCCGCTTTATAAAACATATCTGGCGGAGTTCATCGAGCTTCATACGACTTTGATGAATTCGTCCAATATTCAGTGTATCCAGACGGTTTTGGATGTGTTCAGCGAAAACAATACCGCATATGCGGTCATGGATTATCTGGGCGGAATAAGCCTCAAATCATATCTCACCAACTGCGGCGAAATACTTACATGGGAGCAGGTCAAGGAACTGTTTCCGCCGGTGCTTACGGCTTTAAGCATGCTTCACGGGCTTGGCATAATACACAGGGGCATCAGTACATCCAATATTTTTGTAAGCGAAAGAAACGAATTGAAGCTTATCGGCTTTTCGATCAGTGCCGCACACACCTCCGACAGCGATATAGGTTATGAGGTCTTCGGAGGATATGCACCTCCCGAACAATATTCGAGCGCAAGACGGAACGGAAGCTGGACGGATGTTTACGGTATTTCGGCGGTTTTGTACCGCTGTCTTACGGGAATAACACCTCCGACAGCGCCCGAAAGGCTTGCGGATGACACGCTGGTAGAGCCTATGCTTATAAACAGGAGCATTCCTAAAAATGTTTCGGATGTTATAATGAAGGGAATGGCATTGGAGGCAGAGCACAGGATCTCCACCGTTACAGAATTTGTTGACAGGCTTTTTGAGCAGCCGTCCATACCGGAGGATACCTCCGGGGAAATTTCCATCCCTTCACCAAAGGCGGTTTCAAAAAATGCGGCTTCGCCTTCATCTGAAAAGAAAAAAACTATAAGCACGAAAAGCGGAGCGGATAAGGCCCGAAAGGATAAGATCAAATTCATAGTTATAGCATCCGTACTGGGCGTTATAATATTGGGCTTTTTACTGGCAATGATCATTACGGCTTCAGGCGGCAACGACAATATTGGCGATATTACGACGAGGCCGGCTACAACGCCTCATGCTTCCGTCACAACGGCTCCCTTGCCCTCGGAGACAAATTCTTCAGACATTGCGGAAGTCACGACCAATACCGCTGTGATAGGCGAAAGCTATGTTATTCCGGATTTTAAGGGCGCGTTCTTCAATACGGTAAGCACAAGCAGTCAATACTCTTATCTTATATTCAATCCTACCTACGACTTTAACAGCGAGTATAAACCCGGTCAGATAATCAGTCAGAGTATTAAAGACGGAACATCCGTTTCGTCGGGAACGGAGATAAGCGTTGTTGTCAGCAAGGGACCCGAAAAAGTCGCATTGCCCGATTATGCAGATATGTCGGTTTCGGATTATGTTAAGGAGCTTTCGGAATTGGGGATAAAATACAGGATCGAGGAAGAGGAATCATCGGAAGTAAAGGAAGGGAACGTTGTCAGATGCAGCAAGGAGATCGGAGACGATGTTTTCATTGCTGAAAACGAAGAGGTAGTGGTATATTCGGCGGTTAAGCCGGAAGAAACCACGGTAGTAACTACAACTTTACCGGTGACCACTCCGCCGGTAACTCAGCCCACCGAAATAACGGCCGCTTCATCGACGATCGAGGAAAAACCGCCTCAGACGAATCAGGAATAATACCAATCCCTTTTAAAACTGACGTAATACCCGCAGTTTAAAACGGATCTTACCCCAAACACTGATCCGATAGTTCCAAAAGGGATCAGTATAAGGGCGGACAGCCTGTTCGTTTTTGACGGTCATACGGCTTGCGCTTATTTCCGTATGGGATTATCCGGTCGGCTGTTTGAAAGGTTTACGGAAATTTTTCAGTAACTTTCAACGGCGGATCCGCGCCATAGCTCCTTCCCGTATAATGTTACTTGTAATTCCGGATAAAAGGGGCTATCCGAAAAGCCGCAAAGTGCTCGATTTTTAACGACGGCGGATGATTTTCACATCAAAGAATGCCGGTGGTCATCCCAAAGGGATAATTGCGAAATATCCCGTATCTCTCCGCTTATTTCCTTAAAGCCGTCGTGCTTTAGCGTAATCGTACTTGTTTTCCGATACCCCTATCTTTTTCGCAGGTTTTTGAACGGGGGGATTTCCGGCATTTTAAAGCCGTGTCAGTTTTAAGGATTGTCGGAAGCGCTTTTGGATCCAATGAGGGGAAACGGATCTTCCGGTAGGTGCCGCGGTTTAATAAATGACGTCGACAGACGCGTAACGATCCGCTTTACGACAAGAATCCGATGCTGTTTATTTTAATCGATACGGCGTCGGATTTGATTATTTTAAGGAGCTGGATCAGCTCCGGAAGGGTGAATAAAATGAATCTTGATGAAATAAGAAAAGAAATAGACGGCATTGACGGAAAGCTGCTCGATCTGTTCGCCGAAAGAATGAAGCTTTGTGAACAGGTGGCCGAATATAAAGCTCAAAATAAAATGGAGATATTCCAGGGCGGTCGTGAGCAGCAGGTGCTGGATAATATTTCGGGAAAATCCCCCCAGGGTCTTGAAACAGCCTCAAGACTGTTGTTTTCTCAGATAATGGAAATATCCAAATGTTTGCAGCAGCAGCGGATCACCGAGTTTAAAAGCTTTGAATGCGCTGAGGACATCGCAGCTGATCCTGTTATAGCCTGTCCTGGAATAGGCGGAAGCTATTCGGAGGAGGCGTGTATAAAAAAATTCGGAGAGAAGGCAAGGATCGAATACTATAATACGTTTGAACAGGTATTTATGGCAGTGGATTCCGGTAATGCGGTATACGGAGTCCTTCCGATAGAAAATTCGACCGCAGGGAGCGTGGATGATACTTACAGCCTTCTGGAAAGATATGACGTGCATATCTGCGGCAGATTGTCCATTCCGGTAAATCATGTTCTTGCCGCAAAAAACAAATCGGAGCCGAAGATCGTTGTTTCCCACAGACAGGCGCTTCACCAATGCTCCGAATTTATAAAATCAAGAGGATACACGACTCAGAACGCTGACAATACGTCTATAGCCGCAAAAAGCGTTTCCGAGTCTTTAAGAAACGATACCGCATGCATATGCTCCGCTCACTGCGCAGAACTTTACGGATTGGAGATACTGGCGGATGATATAGCCGACAGCAACGAAAATCATACCCGTTTCATAATTGTTTCAAAAGAGCTCCGCGTCGAGGAAAACGCCGATGTCGTAAGCATATGCCTTTCTCTTCCTCATATAAGCGGTTCGCTGTACAAGCTGCTGACCAGGTTTTATTTTGCCGGACTTAATCTGACCAGAATAGAAAGCCGTCATATGTCGCCGTATATTAAGAAGAAAGCCGGTACCGACGGTTTTGAAGTAGTTTTTTATCTCGATTTTGAGGGAAGTCTGACAAATGCTGCGGTGGGAAAGCTTCTTAGAAATCTGGAAAAGGATTGCGGATATTACAAGCTTCTGGGAAGCTATAAGGATACCAACTGATTTTTTTATTTCAAATGGCAAAGGCAATATATCGGTTGCTTCAAAAGGACTTCTGACTGGCTTTTTAGTATCGGGCATAAGATTTTAACTCGAAACGGTGTTCTTGTACCGCCAACTGGCAAAATTTTTTGAGCGCTTTTTGAATGCGGGGATCTGTTTCGGATAAAATATTGAGGAGGGGTATCATGCGTATAGGACACGGATATGACGTGCATGTTTTTTCAGATGACAGGCGGCTGATCCTTGGGGGAGTGGAGATCCCTTTTGATAAGGGGCTGTTGGGACATTCGGATGCAGACGTGCTTCTTCATTCGGTAATGGATTCCATTCTCGGCGCCGCAGGGCTCGGCGATATAGGAAAGCTGTTCCCGGATAATGATGACAGTTTTAAGGATATTTCGAGCATTACGCTTCTTGATAAGGTCATTTCGCTTGTTGAAGGCCGGGGATTTTCAGTCGGCAACATTGACTGCACAGTTATAATGCTGAAACCGAAAATAGCATCTTATACCGAAGAAATGAGAGAGAATATCGCTCGCCATTGTCATATAAATCCCGACAGGGTCAATGTCAAGGCAACCACCGAGGAAGGCGAAGGACTGGGGGATAAAGCGGCGGGCGCCCACTGCGTCTGCATACTTAACGAATCGGAGGGCTTTTTCGGCGGATTGTTTTTTTAGCGGTTATCTGAAAAGCCGCAAGATCGTATTTTACTGAATCCGCAGACTTTCCGCGTCAAAGAATGCGGGTGATCATCCCCCGTATTTCACAGCTTTTTTCCTTGAAATCGTCATGGTTCAGCGCGATCGTAATATTTTGCTTTGTTTTCGGATATGCCATATCCATTTGGATTTTTCATAATTCTATCACAAGAATTTCATAAAACTTTCATAAAAATGCTAAAGATAAAACTGAATCCGGTCGATATATTTAATGAAAGAATTTATTCGGGCAGCCGGTCTTTATACAGCGGTAAAGCAATAACAAAGGGCTTGAGCTTTTAGGACAGACGGCCTCAGATAAAATATAATCTTGGATTGTAAATCGCTTCTTGTAAAAGAAAGGGTGATATTATGGAGATAAAGAATTTAAGAGTGAACGCCATACGTTCCTATGAAAAAGTCGCTTCGTCGGTGCCTGTCAAGAAGGATGCCGGAAAGGCTCCCTCCAATACCGATAAGGTGGATTTTGATTTCGGCAGCGCGTTGGCGGCAGCAAAAGCCAATGCTGCCAGCAGTATTGACGCAGAGGCCAACACGGAAAGAATAGAGGAGCTTCAGAATCAGTATTCGGGTGAAAGCTGTCCGGTTTCCTCAGAGGACATTGCCAAGGCAATACTTGGCGTATAGGAGGCGGCTTTATGAATGAAAGAACCGCCGAAATAATATTGAATTTCCTGGACGGTTTTAACCGTCATTTTGAGGAGTTCGCGGATTTCCTTGCGGAAAAACAGAACAAGATCCTGCTCGACGATCTTAACTGGCTTGAAGAAGCTCTTGTTGACGAGCAGAGCTTTATTATGAAGGGCAATTCCCTTGAGGATAAGCGGCTTGAGCTGTTTGAACAGGCGGGGCTGGCCGGAAAGAAGTTCGCGGAGCTTCCGGCGCTTTTTCCGGAAAATTACGAAGGAGCGCTAAAACTTCAGAGTGACAGGCTTAACCGCTCAATAGGCCGAATAAAAAAGCTTACCGAGGTTTCCAACGATCTTGTGGAAAGAAAGCTTGAGGTTCAGGCAAAGCTTCTGGGCATAAACGAGTTTACCGGTATCGGAACATATTCGGAGGACGCCCAGATAGTAAAGGGCAGCGGCAGCGGAGATATTATCGGCAGTGTTTGAACCCATTCCGAGCCTTAAAATAAGATCCCGGCAATCAGCCGAAAAGTCGAAAAATCATGAAAAACCATGATTTTTGTGGAAGAAAATGTAACGTTTTCGATATAAAAACCAACTTTCGAAGCGGCAGAGAAAATAAAAACGTTTTTTAGGAGGACTTATGCGTTCATCATTTATTGGATATGAAATTTCAAAGCGCACAATTCAGATAGCTCAGAAAAATCTTGATATCACAAACAACAACTTGTCAAATATTGCTACGGAAGGATATACAAGGCAGCGTGTGGATCTTAACTCCATGTATGTCCCCGTTACGGGAAAGTATTCTTCAAAGCTTGCAAAGCTTTCCCTTTCGGGACAGGGCGTCAACGCATTCGGCGTCAGCCAGATAAGAGACAAGTATGTGGATAAGCGCTACAGGGAATTTACCGCTTATGTTTCCGAGTATGACGTAAAGAGATCGGTCCTCAAGGAAACGGAAAAGATTCTCAGCGATATCAGCAATACCGGTCTTGTGGCTAATCTTACCGATCTTAAATCGGCGTTTGCCAAATATGCGGCGGATTCACCTTATAATAAGGAGCTTGCCAGCATAGTGAGAAACGAAGCGTTTTCCATAACTCAGACGCTTCACAGTTATTCATCGGAGCTTGATAACCTCAGAAGAGAGAATGTGATAGCATTGCAGGATTCGGTTTCAGAGGTAAATGAGCTTATAGATAAAATCGTTATGTATAACGGCGTCATTACGGGTGAATACAATATTACCGCAGCAGATAAAATCTATTACGGAGAAACGGTTATCGGTTCCTACGGCCCGAATGAGCTTCTTGACAAGAGGAATCAGCTTATTGACGAGCTTTCATATTACGGTAATATCCGAGTTTTTGACAACGACGACGGCTCGGTAAGAATAGAGATGGCCGGTACGAATATAGTTGACGGCACTGATTACGAGCATGTGGTAATGAAGGATTATGACAAATACGGCGCGGCTATCCTCAATTTCTCCAACGGAGAGCCGGTGGACGTTACCACAGGAGATTTCAAGGCGAGAATGGATCTTCTTAACGGCAACGGTACATATGCTTCCGGATTCCAGAATACCGATTATGGCATCCCTTATTATCAATCAACTCTCGACGCTTTCGCCCAGGCTTTTGCAGATCTGATGAACGAGATAAACGGATGCGTGTTCAACGATACCTCCAGAGCTATGTTCGGCACTGACGAGGACGTTTATGATGAAAACGGAGTCTGCATCGAAAGGGCAATGATAACCGCTTCCAATATAAAGATTTCCAAGGAATGGATGGATGACGCCACCATGATAGGAAAGAATTATGACGAGGAGACGGGCGAATGGACTCTCAGCCTTGACGGCAATAATGTCAATAAGCTTTATCTTGGTCTCGACAATGAAATAAAGGTAGGCAGAGCGGTGGAATTCAGAGGATCGATTTATGATTACTGCCTCTTTGTGGATGACAGGGTTGCAGAGAGCATAAGCTATTATGACGAGCAGTATATGCTTAATTATGATAACTGCGAGGCTATCCTCGATACGAGACAAAGCATATGCGGCGTTTCCGAAACCGAAGAAGGAATCAATATGATGACCTATCAAAAATGGTTCAACGCAAATTCGCGTATGCTCAATACGATCGACGAGTGTGTTGACAGGCTTGTCAACCAAACGGGATTAGTGGGAAGATAACGATATAACCTTTAGCCATGTACGAAACACAATTATTTAAGGAAAGGTAAATTATCATGAGAGTCGCAAATCAGACAGTTACAAGAAATTATCTTAAGCGTTTGGAGAATAACTATTCCAACAAATTCGCTTCGGAAGAAAAAATAAATTCATACCGTCAATTTCAGGAGGCCAGCGAAATGCCCGCACAGGCCGCAGCCGCAATGAGAGTAAGAAAGGCTATTGATAACCTTCACAATTATCAGTATAATCTTAACACTGCGGATACCATATATTCCTCCGCAGAGTCCGCCGTTATGGCCATCTCCGAGATCATTCAGCAGACATACGAGAAGTGTATCGAGGCGGCTAACGGTACCAGCTCCGATGTCCATACCCACGAACCGGATCAGATGGAGATGATCGCATCCAATGTTGAGGCATATGCGGATGAAATCGCACGTCTTATGAACCTTACGGTAGCTGACAGAAGAATTTTCGGCGGTATAAACAATGATTCCAAGGCTTTCGCCATTGAGGACGGAAGAGTTATATACAACGGAGTTGACGTAGATACCTATAATGATCCCAATCTTTTTCCCAACAGCGATGTTTCATACTGTGACATCGGTCTCGGCATGACGCTGGACGAAGAGGGAAGAGTTGACGAGCAGTCGGCAATGGAGCTTACATTCAACGGCATGGACGTTATCGGATGCGGCAAAAAGCCTACCACGGCTTTTGTCGATCTCAAGTCGATCGAGGACGGAAAACAGTACAGCTTCGAAATGGCCATAGGCGATAAGAAGTATAATATAAGCTTTACAGGCGGAGCCGACGCGGATGCAAGCCTTGCAGCCATCAATGACGCCATAAAGGCCGAAACGGGTACCGACAAGATCTCCGTATATAAACACGGAACATTCGTAAACCAGCTTAATGAAGAACAGATAAGCGTTATGGACAAGAGCACCAACGGCAATAAGCTTGATATGGAAAATCAGGGCAAGGCTTATTCAAATAACATTATCCAGAGCATACTTGATGCGGCTAAGCTCATCCGTGAAGGAAACGGTCAGGAGATCGCCCGTTATGCGGATCATATATATTCCCTTCAGACAAAGGTTTCGCTGACTCTTGCAAAGATAGGAAACACGACTCAGTTTATAGAGTTTAACCAGACAAGACTTACAAACAATCTTGAAAATCTTACACAGCGCCAGAACGATCTGGAATCAACAGACCTTCCCAGAGAAATAACCAAGCAGAAAATGCTGGATTCGATATATTCGGCTAACCTTCAGATGAGCACATCGGTAATTCCGCAGTCTATATTTGATTTTATTTGATAAAGCTCCGGAGGCTCTTTTTTGAGGGGATCGATGCGGTTACTGTTTGTAAGCGCCGATGTGTGAATAAAAACACCGTTCCCGCTTATTCAGAGACATACGAAAAAGCCGGACCCCAGGAAATCATACCGGGACAAAATACTTTCGTTAAACACCGGTTTCATAACGGTACGCGGACAATTATAAAAAATATCCGAACAGGAGGTGCTTTTTGTGGTAAGCAACAATCTATTAAACTATCATATACAGGATACGGTAATGAATACCACCGTAAGGCATCCCCGTATGGTGAATCCCGGAACGGAACAGACCTTTATCCGTCAGGATACCGATTTAGGCGGACTTGAGGTCCATACCACGGATGCGGTCATCGATATAGACACAACGGCAGCGCGTGAAAGTATGGGCTTCGGTCAGATGTCCGACAGATCCATGCTCGAAAAGCTTGACCAGAAGGGAAAGCAGGTGTGCGCCGATTATACAAGATCAATAGTAAGAAAAGGAAATATGGTCGTAGAAAACCGCACTCCCCCGTCTCAGCTGGCCAGAATGGACTATATGAGCAAGAGACAGCCGGAAGAGACGGTGATGGCGTTTTATCCGGCTGTTCCGGCAGAGGTGGATGTAAATCCCGGTACTACAGATATCCGGCATAATCCTACACAGGTCAATATAGACTGGGCCAATACGGATATCGTTCCTTACCGCCTGGAAAGAGGAACGGTTTCCTTTGATATCGTTCAGAGGGCTTATGTGGATTTTACCTATATGGGTGATCCGATGTTCTTTCCCGATCCGGAGTTTCAGGCCTGGGCATAGTATAAGCGGGTCAATGCGCAGGGGTGCGCAATTGCTTCGGAGGTTTTAAAGCCGAAATCATAACGGCTTACGGACATACAAATTCAGAGCGAGGATTGAAAGGGCGGCTTATGGAAATTGAAACAAGAGATTTCGGAAGAATCGATATCGACGAGGGACAGATCATAAATTTTCCGGACGGCATTTATGCCTTTGACGAAGCAAAAAGATTTGCGCTGATTTCTCCCAAGGAAAATGAATATCCCATGTGGCTTCAGTGTATAGACGCGCTTCGTCCCTGTTTCATCGTGTTCGATCCTCAGATTTTTTGCAGTGATTATGAAGTAACTCTTAACGACAGCGAAAAGAAGCTTCTTAAAATAAAGGACGGTTCAGACATAAAGGTACTTTGTATCGCGAATGTTCCCGAAGATTTCAGGGATACCACGGTAAATATGAAATCCCCAATTGTGGCAAATATGGACGAAAAACTGGCCATGCAGGTAATTCTGCCGCATAATTATCCTTACCGTCAGCCCATATACAGGAAATCGGAACAGGAGGCTCAAGGATGTTAGTAGTTACGAGAAAAACAGACGAAAGCCTTATAATAGCCGATAATATCGAAATCACCGTTCTTGAGGTATCCAGAGACAGAGTAAAGATCGGCATTTCGGCTCCCAAGGATATAAAAATTATCCGTAACGAGCTTATTGATACACAAAATATAAACAAGGATTCAGGATCTTCAAGGGAGCTTCCGAAAA
Source organism: uncultured Ruminiclostridium sp. (assembly GCA_910579265.1). GTDB lineage: Bacteria > Bacillota > Clostridia > Oscillospirales > Ruminococcaceae > Ruminiclostridium_E. The sequence continues at coordinate 86,313 of CAJTTE010000007.1, forward strand.
AGGCACTGGAAGCGCTTCTGAACTATACTAAGGAGGATTAACATCATGGCAAATGCAACCAGCGTTCTCAGAATGAGCGGTATGAACTCGGGTCTGGATACAGAGGCTATTGTAAACGCGCTTACCGCCACTACAAAGAATAAAATCAATACGAACCAGAGAAAGGTCCTTAAGCTTCAGGCTCAGCAGGACGCTTACCGTTCCCTTATTACCAGCTTTACCGCATTCAAGGATAAGTATTTCAATATGCTGAACTTAGGTACCTGCTTAAAATCGGGTTCTTTGTTCAACAGCTATAAGGGTACCCTTTCAAATTCATCCGGCACTAATGTAAACGGTGTTACGGTTTCCTGTGACAGCAATGCGAATGCCGCAGTTTATAATGTGGACGTACATAAGGTTGCCACACAATCCACTCTTAAGTCGGCTTCCGCCAGCGGAAAGACGGCCGATTTCTCTCAGTGCGTCGATCCTACTCAGGATTATACGATGACCGTTACGGTTGGCAGCAAAACCAAAAACATTACTTTTAAGGGCGGTACCGGCAGCGCTATTCAGAATAACGTGAACGATGCGTTAAAGAGCGCTTTCGGCATAAAGAACAACGGCGACGGAATCGTTTCGATAAGTGCGGACGGAAAGATCAGCTCTTCGGATCAGTCCTCCGTAACAACCACCACCCCGACGCTTTATAAGGAAACAAGAACATTAGGCGTTAAGATAGACGATCTTAAAACAGGCAACAATACGTTTACCATTACCGTGGGAGATACCACGAAAACGGTAACTCTTTCTACGGTCGAAAAGGATTATTTCAAGGAAATATTTGATGACAGCGGTAAAATAAAGGACGATGCGGATTTTAAAAAGGTAGCGCTTTTCAAAGAGGTTGCACTCAACGAGCGCAGCACCGATGTTTATGAAAAGTTTAAGGCCTTTGAAGAAAACCTTACCGATAAGGATAAGGAGGATTTCGCAAAGCTTGTCTGGGATTTCAAGGAGGAAGGCGAGCTTGCAGCTAATGAGACAAAATACCGTGAGACGGCAATGGCCAATATCGCCAAGGGGATCCAGGAGGAGCTTGACGAAACCATAGACTGGATCGATGACGGAAACGGTTACAATACCGGCAATATGGCTTCACTTTCAAGCGAGGCGAAAGCCGCTTTCAATAAGACCGTAGACGATTATAATGCTAAGATCGCAAGCGGAGAGATCCAGAACACCGATCCCGACGGCAAGAATTATAAGACGATGGAGGCTTATGTAAAGGCTTACCTGCCGGGAGAAATCAGAGATAGCATTTCCGACGCCAAGGTTGACGATTATCTCCAGAATGACGAAGAAGGCCAGAAGCTCAGCGAAGCAATGCAGAAGGATGCAGACGCAATCAGGGAAAAATATGAGGGCGCCGACGTTGAGATACCTTCCTACGACAAGCTTTCTCAGAGCGACAAGATCCTTTACTTCGACAGAAATGTTTACACAGGAAACGCAGGCTTAAACGGCCTTTCCGAAGAGGATTATATAAACGCATTTACCGCCGAGCAGGCTTCATTCAGCTTAAACAAGGCCAATATTGAAAATAACCTGGGTGCTTTAAGTTTCAGCAACGAGCGAGTAAGCATAAAGACAGATGTGGCGGCGGACGGTACGATCACCATAAGCGGCGTAGGTCAGCTTACAGGCTCTGCCAGACAGTTCGGAATCACAGAGAGTGCGGGAAACGCCACCAATTTCGGTTTAGATAAGACGGATACCACCGGAACAGCCAATCAGGTGTCCACTACGGCAAAGCTTAACGAGTTGGGTCTTACTCCCGATTCTAAGGGAAATTATAATTTCAGCATCAACGGTGTTGATTTCTCCTTCAGCGGAGATACCACCATCAAGGATATGATGAAAAAGATAAACGCTTCCGAGGCAGGGGTGAAGATGTCCTATACAACCCTTACCAACCAGTTTATCATTACCTCCAATGAGTACGGCAAGGGACAGCAGATCACCTTCAGCGACGGCGGCGAGGGTCTTCTGAACGCTTTAGGCTTTAACGGCGGAGCTACCTTTACCGAAGGACAGAATACAGTCATCACAGTAAACGGAGTTGAGGTTGAAACAACATCGAACTCCTACACAGTTGACGGTACTACGTTTACATTTACCGCAGCAGCGGAGGGAACATCCTTTACAAATGATGTAAAACGTGATTATTCCAAGGCTATCGATGCTATCAAGAGCTTTGTGGAGGATTATAACAAGCTTATCGACGAGGTTTACGGCTATGTAGACGATGAGCCGAATAAGGATTACTACTTCCTTACCGATGATGACATCGAAGAGATGGATCTTTCCGAGTCTCAGCAGAACAAATGGGAAAAGCTTGCCAAGAAGGGTCTGCTGTACCGTGATTCGACTCTTACAAATATTATGTCTAAGCTCAGAACCGCAGTATACAACTCCGTTGAGGCTCCCGACGGCAAAAGAGTCGGTCTCTTTACTCTCGGGATCACCACTACTGACAGTATTTCCGCTCACGGAAAGCTTCAGTTTGATCCCAACATTTCCGATGAAAAATTTGAGAGCATTTTCGCTCAGTATGCCGACGAATTCGCAACACTTTTCAATGACTCCGAAAACGGTATTGCAACACAGTTCGAAAATATCATCAATTCGGCTGTCAAGACCTCGGGTGATCCTAAGGAAAGGGGCGTACTGGTTCAGAAGGCCGGTGTTTCCGGTACCTCATCCGCAACCACGAACTCCATTTATACTCAGATCCAGAGCTTAAAGAACACAATCAGCACACTTAAGGATCGCTATGAGCAGCAGCAGGAGCGTTACTGGAAGATATACTCCAATATGGAAACCATGCTCGGAAATATCAACGGACAGTCTTCCTACATTCAGCAGCTTATGGGAAGCATGTGATTTAAGGCTTTAATTCTAAATGAGACCCGTTTTAAAACGGGTTTCATTTCGATTATTTACGTAAGGATATACGTAAATACTCCGGCATTTAGATTTTTGAGGTTTAATTTTGAAAGGAAAAATTTATGAATCCGTATGCAGCTTATAAGAAGCAATCCGTGACCACAATGACTCCCATCGAGATAGTGGTTAAGCTGTACAGCGAAACCGAGAGGGAGCTTAACCGGGCAATCGTGTTTATTGAGCAGAAGAATTATGAAAGCGCCAATAAATCCCTTACAAAGTCTGTGGATCTTATCAATGCGCTTCGCTCGGTTCTTGACGTCAATCTCCCTATAGGACAGAATCTGGACTCCCTTTATTCATATTTTGAAAAGGAAATCATTACCGCAAATATGAAAAAGGATATTGAAATGATCAAACCGCTTCTTCCTATGATAGCGGAGCTTAAGGACGCATTTACCCAGGTTTCTTTAATGTCCAAGGAGGATATAGCTACCCAGGAATTGCAGTCAAAAAAGAATCAGTAGAAAATAGCGGGTCGCAGGCGGAGGATAAATCCGCCTGCGGTCGTATACGGCTATAGTGCACTCATCGATATTATCCCGCAAGGCAGCTTTGATAATATAACATATTTCAGGTGTATAGACTCATATGTTATTGTTTATCGGAACTATATAATAAAAAATCCGATCCCGGTATCCGGAAAAAGCAAAGGCTATTTATGATCACAGGCAAATGCAGCTTTTAATATAAAACCGGTCCGGCGGTATTGTTAAGATCACATAAGGCCGCATCAAAAATCTAAACGGAAAGGGAAAAAACATGACTGAACAGAATCAGAAACAACTTATTGACAATTTCGCGGAAATGGAGCAGCTTTTGAAAAAATATACTGATGCTACCAACATTATCATGCAGACCGAGAGTGACGAAATAGAGAAAATTGCCGAGAAAATCGAAGAAAGAGAAGTGCTTATAGGAGAAATAGATTTCCTGAAAAAACAATGTACCTCCGTTATTAATGCGTGCGAAAAACAGGAGGCAGAATTAATAAGGGATATGCTTACGGGTACAAATTTAAATCAGCGGATCAGTGACGAGCTTATACCGGTAAGAAATTCCATAGTTGGCTTACGCTCGGCGCAGTGCGAGGCCGCTGAAAGGGATAAGGCTCTTCAGGCTCAGTTCAGCTCACGCACCATCGAGGCAAAGGATCAGCTTATGAAGCTTAATGACGATAAAAAGAAGCTGGATTATTACTCAAGCGTAAATTCGGCTCCCGCAAATCTCGGCGGTTCACTGGACAGCAGCTTCTGATCCGACTATGTGAAAGGAAGGTACGACTATGGAAAGAAGCTTCAAAAATGTAGGCAGGATGGAAAGCTTTAAGCTGGAGAATCAGAACGGTGCGCTCTTTTCCTTCAATGAGGCGGATATCGAATTCCTTCTGGAGGATATGTTTACGGATGAGGATCAGTTTGTAACTCTTACCTCGCCTTCAGCCGTAAATAAAGTCAGATATGTTCAGGCGTGTATGCACGATGAGGGCGTGGAGTTACAGCTGGGTATAGAGGAGATGAATACGCATCTTATACATAAGGTATGTTCCGAAGAAGAGTGTAAGGCTGTTTTTCTGGACTTCTTCAGAGGATGCTTTATGCCCAAGGCGAATGAATACGCTCCGGTCCAGTTTTAACGTATTGAAATAAGATGCTTTCCCGACCGTTACCGGGAAGTTTTCAGGGGGTATCCGGAAACCGAGCAGGTTTGTACCGCTACGTTAAATACGTGGTGATCTTAAGGGAAAATGCGGTGAAACGGGAGGGTAGTTCGGGTATTTTTCACGCGAAAAGTGTTTGCTGTCAATAGAAGTTATTCAAGTGCGGTTTTTCAGACAGCCCCTAATTACATCCCAGATAGAATCCGAATCAGGTTGGTTACAAAAACATGTGATTATGGGGTATCCGGAAACCGAGCAGGTTTGTACCGCTACGTTCAATACGTGGTGATCTTAAGGGGAAATGCGGCGAAACAGGAGGGTAGTTCGGGTATTTCTCACGCGGAAAGTGTTTGCTGTCAGTAGAAGTTATTCAAGTGCGGTTTTTCAGACTGCACATAAAAAGATGAACGCTTTAAGCGCATATATCTGTTTGTATTCACGGAAGGATCGGATAGAAAAGCAGGAGCACATGTTTTTAAAAACCTATTAGGGAATCAAGAATAACTTTATGGTTACAGGCGAAGTCGTAACGCTTTTAGTTTTTTTCTTCGGCCATTCAAACTGAATATAAAAGGTCAGACGGATTTTTCCGGAAAAATAAAGAGTTATAAAACGAAAATGGCGGTTTTTGAGTAGCAGCCGCTTTTGAAATCAGATAGTGTGAATATGACAGAGTATATACGAATATGTAATTTCTTCGAAGCAAATTTATCCGATCAGCATCCGTTGGTACGTTCAAAATTACCGTTGGACGGACTCCGCCGAAACAACTGATACCGTATCTCAATCAGTATAACATGTAAAAAAGGTCATGGCGGGCGGCGCGTAAAACAATTGTTATATGAATCTGTATGCCGGACATATCAAATGCGGTTTTTCTTTTACGCAATCAATAAAGAATGTGAGGTTATATTATGATCGCTAAGACTGCCGAGGGGCTTATAGGAGCTAACAATGCCATAAATGTAATGAACACTCCCATGAAGGTGTTTAAGGAAGCGCGGGCAAGAGGGGATAAGGCAACGATGGACCGCGCTATGGATTATGTTGAAAAGTCTCATGATGAGGTTTGGGAGAAAAAGTATTCTACCGATGAGGGCTTAAGACAGGAAGCGGAAGAAAATAAGCTCAAAGCCGAGCAGGCACGTGAAGAGCTTACCGAGCGTATCCGCGAGAGTCGGGAAGCGCTCGAAGAAAAAACTGAAAACATACCGGAGAATATCGTTCAGAAGAAGCCGGAGAATGATCCTGAAGGAATCAGCGGAGAAGAAGGCACAGATTCCGGCGATGTAACCTCCGACATAATAGAAAGTATTCCCGCAGAATATCAGACGGCAGGAAAGAATGTAACCGCTCCCGTTACATACAATAAATCCGGCGGCACAAGGGCAGCCGATCCAAAAACCGTATTTTCGGTAACGGTGTGAAAAAAACGTACTTATAAAAACAAGGATTCTTTTTTCAGGAGAAGCCGCTATTATAAAAAAATTTGCCACATATTACCGGAATGTGTTTTTTCAAATCGGAAACAGATTAAATATGAGTAATCATCTGTTCATTATACTTACGGCGTCCGGTTTCGAAAAATGACCGGTATGAGAAAGGATTGATTTTTTGAAAATAGATTGTCATGTACATGCTTTTCCGGACGCCATTGCGGAAAGAGCGATGGACAGGCTTGTTAATGTTGCAAAGCAGTCCGCCTATAGTAACGGAACCGTAGATGACTGTCGGCGTGTACTGGAAGAGACCGGTATGGATTATGGTGTGGTTTTGCCTATTGCTACAAAACCGACACAGCAAAAATCCATTAATGATTGGGCTAAAGAAATTTATACGGGCAATCTGATAAGCTTCGGAACGGTTCACCCGTATAATGATTCTTTTTTGGAGGAGCTTGACAGAATAAAGGCTATGGGGCTTAAAGGAGTCAAGCTGCATCCGGATTATCAGGGATTTTTCCTTTTTGACGACAGGCTTTTGCCATTCTGGAAACGCTGTGAAGAGTTAAAGCTGCCTGTGGTTATACATATGGGATTCGACCCTGTTTCGCCGCTTACTCACCGCGCAGTACCGCAGGATCTTATATATGTTCACGGTAAAGTGCCCGGCGTGAACATTATTGCGGCTCATATGGGAGGAATGTATGCCTGGGATGCAGTGTATCACTATCTTTGCACAGACAGGCATATATGGTTTGATACCGCATTTACCGCAGGAAATATGCCGTCGGAGCTTATGAAAAAGATCATTGAGAAGCACGGCGCAGACAGAATACTGTTTGCAAGCGATCTGCCCTGGCATTCCCCGGATATGGAAGATAAAATGATAGAAGAGCTGGGACTGTCCGATAATGACGCGGAAATGATATACTGGAAAAATGCGGCGGAGCTGCTGCAACTGGACATATAAATATTTTTTTAGCCATGTAGTAGAATAGATTCGTTTTATAACGGTTCGTAAAGGCAAATCGGCAGCGGAATGACTCTGATCACAAAAAAGATTCGTTTTTCACTGAGTCATGTTTTAAGGTAAAATTTTTTTCTAAATCCGATCCTGTTTTTATCGGCATATTTTTGTTTATATCCAGCATTTACAGGTAACTGATCAGACAGGTTGACGTAATAAAGGCAGTCAACCTTTTTTAGTTGACAACACTTAATAAAACGTAGAGGGTAAAATCATGATAAATATACTGGCTGTAGAACACGACCCCAAAATGGCTTCGCTTATTTATTATGCACTTTCGGATAAAAGTCTTTATCATTTAGCAATTGTGGAATCCGGCTATACTGCTATGGAAGCAATAGGACAAAAGCAGTTTGACGTTATAATAATCAACCGTGATCTTTCTTATATGAACGGATATAAAACGGCTTTAAAGCTAAGAACGGTTCTCGGAAAGGAAATCTCGCCCTTCGTAATAACGGCTTCTGACTTTACTCAGAGAGAAATTGAAGAATTTATACCTCTTGGAGTTTTCGATTTCTGGGAAATGCCCGTAAGCGTTCAAAGAATAAAGCTTACCGTAGATATGGCAAAGGATTGGCAGAACGACGGAGATAATCTGAAAAGCTACAGGGAATTTGCTGACAGAAGGTAATTGCCAAGGCGATAGCTTATGTTAAAACGCGCAATACGTTGGATGTTTGCATTAAATTTACAATATGGCGGTCTTTTGCTGATATTTCATCGTGAGGGTAAAGAAATGACCGGAAATTTTTTTTGAGAACATATTTAAAAAGCGTCGGCGGGGATCACACCTGCGGATCGGAAGGGTGCGGGGCAGGGGATATAGGGCTTTTTTAAGCAGTATAAGGTCAAACCGCTTATGTCCGGTTTCCTCCATGGCAGTATGTCCGTATTACACAATTATCAGATAATAAAGGCATTTATAGAACGTCACAGAGTATATAAAGCGATATCTCTAAGAACCTGTTTAGTATCTCTTAGCATGTATAGTGCTTTCATCTTTTGTATATATCTTCGTTGATTTTCTTTATATAATATACATCGATCACCTGCGAAAAATCGGCTTTTAATACGCAAAATCTGCTGCTTAAGCTACATACTCCGAGATATTAAACAGGCTCTGAGAGAAATAAACCCTTTAAGTAAAATTATGCGCAGTTATTACAAAAGGTAAAATTTATTTGCGGGATTTTTCACAAATAAAAGTTTTTGTTTTCTTTACAATCATAAGATCACGATCCCGCTTTTCGGAGAGCGGACTCAGGAGGATGATATCTTGAAAACCGAAAGGCTTATCGGTATTCTTTCATTGCTTCTTCAAACAGAGAGAATTACCGCAGCAGAGCTGGCGGAAAAATTTGAAGTGTCGGTAAGAACCGTACTTCGGGATATTGAATCGATAAATCTTGCCGGAATACCTGTCGCCGCCGTTAAAGGCAAGGGCGGCGGCATTTATATTATGGACGGATATAAAATCGACAGCAAGCTTCTTTCCACCGAGGATATGAGGCTTATTTTCGCAGGTCTGAAGGGTCTTGACAGCGTAAGCAAAACAAACAAATACAAGCAGCTTATGGCCAAGCTTAATACCGGCGATGAAGAAAAGGACAGCATTATAATCGATCTTGCCGGATCCGGCTTCGATAAATCGACAATTTCGGAAAAAACGGATCTTATAAGGACGGCCATCAGCAATAAAGAGAGAATCTCATTTACTTATTTTTCCCCTTCGGATGAAAGCGAAAGGGATATTGAGCCTTATCATCTGGTCTATCAATGGGCCGGATGGTATGTATGGGGCTACTGTCGGCGGAGAGAGGACTACAGGATGTTCAAGCTTACAAGGCTTACCGATCTCAGATTGACAGGGGAGCGGTGCGAGGAGAGGGATGTGCCCGAATATTCACGTAAGACACTGCCGTATTGCGAAGGTGGAACGGAAGTATCGGTGTATTTTGATAAATCGGTCAAATGGCGGATCATAGATGAATTCGGAACGGAGCTGCCCGATTTTGACAGCAGCGGAAACTGCACCGTAAAATTCACATGGACAGACGTACCGTCATTTTTTGAATATATATTGTCATTCGGTAATAAAGCCGAGATAATATACCCTAAGAAATATAGAGAAGAGCTTATAAAAATGATAGAAAGCATCAATAAAATATACAAAACGGAGAAATAAATATGAAATATACAAGAGATAAATTAATTGACAGCTTCAACAGAAAGGAAAGGATAAAGTATTTATTTTTCTGGGGGCACAAGCCTTCAGCGGACGGCAGCATGACCAAAAGCTGTTTCAGCCAATGGTGGGATTGTAAATTCAGTGTTGAAGGTGTGGAATATCATACCGCCGAGCAGTATATGATGGCGCAGAAGGCGATCCTTTTTTCGGATACGGAAATTAGGGATAAAATCATGAATGCATCTCATCCCAAGCAGTACAAGGACCTGGGAAGGAAAATCAAAGGGTTTGACCAAGATATATGGAATGACAGCTGCTGCGGTATTGTTATAAAAGGGAATATGGCTAAGTTTAGCCAGAACGAGGAGCTTATGGCATTCCTGCTTAATACAAATAACCGTGTTTTAGTCGAGGCAAGCCCCTATGACAGGATATGGGGTATCGGACTTTCCGCAGTCGACCGGAAGTGCGAGAATCCCTGTCTTTGGAACGGAAGCAATCTACTGGGCTTTTGTCTTATGGAGGTAAGGGATATGCTTATTGAGAACGCCGACGCTTAAGGCAATACCGCACATCCGATGCTTAACGTCTTTGCCGTTCACTTGACTGCGATTTTTTCGGGAGGCCGAGTTTTTTTTGTTGTCATCGCTTGCAACGATCCATTTTAAAATACTTTAGTAATTCCGATTTTAAGAGTTTACATTAAGTTCAGGTCATACAAGCTGACACGACAGAATGCCGCAGGGTATTCGCCTAAAGCGCATGACGCGCCGCAAACACGTCTTGGGCGTATCTGAAAAGTCGCAATCTGCACAGCTTCTACTAAGTAGGGGGGCGTTCTGCGTTAAATCAAAACCACCACTGAAGCGGTGGTTTGCACACGTCCTAAAGGGGAAAATTACAGGCTCAACCACTAAAGGGGCATTGAAGGTCTGACATAGTATTACTGTCACAGACAGCCGATAAAGCTCCAAGAATGCCGGTAGGTATCCCAAAGAGATAACTACGAAATACCTTAGTATTTCTCCGCTTTTTCCTTAAAATCGCCATGCGTTTAGCGAAATTGTACATACTTGCTTCGTTTTCAGATACGCCATAATATCATGAATATAATTTGCGGCGTTATTTTGATTTACTGAGACTGCCGTATGCATTCCGGCATGTAGATCATGTTTAACATATAGCTTATGCCAAGCTTTAAGGCAACACTTCACAATGATTGCGTGAGAATTGCGCAGTCAGATTTTACGTCAGCCTGCATAAATTCGACGCAGGAATACTGACGTATTTCAAGGAGAATTTGTGTAAGATGTCGGAATATATGCAAGCAAGCCGCACGCAAAGCCGTCAGGCGGTCATTGTGAGGTATTGCCTTAATTACATCGGAGCTTTGATTAAAGCCCGCACAATTATCATACCTTGATCAAAGATCAGTATTTTTTGCATCGTCAGAGCCTGAGATCCTTTTTTCGGCGAAGGATGGCGGGGATATATGCACCACACTATGAATGTTTTAAAGCATCGTTTTTAATATGACATACAGTTGTCATATTACATATGATATACTCGTTTTATCAAAATGAAACGAGGTATTATTATGAATTATGAAATTGTAGATTTAAAAGAAAAAACCGTAGCGGGTTTTTCCGCGAGAACCAGTAATGCATCACCCGATATGACAAGGGTCATCGGCGAATTATGGAACAGGCTTTATTCACCCGAAGGCTGCCCCACAATAAAAAACAGAGTCAATGAAAAATCAATCGGTATATATACCGACTATTCCTCTGATGAAAAAGGTGATTATACCGCAGCAGCAGGCTTCGAAATCGATAATGTCTTTGACAAATCCGGCGATATTGAATTTATTAAAATACCCAAAGGAAGATATGCAAGATTTGTTGTCAAAGGAAATATGGTAAAGGCGGTAAACGATTTCTGGCAGGAATTATGGCAAATGAAGCTTGACCGCGCTTTCGTCTGTGACTTTGAGGAATATCAGAACGCCGATCCGGACAATGCGGAAATACATATTTACATCGGACTGAAATAATCAGTGTTGATTCAATTCGGTATATCACCGGCTTCGGGTCATAAAAACGGTGCGGACGGACAAATCAAACCGATATGCGAGTTTATGCGTTATAATATTGCGTTTAACTTTCATATAAAGCGCATAAAGTGAGTTTTTGCGGGAGCTATAATAGATCGTCCTGTAAATTAATGAAAAGCAAAAACCGGGGTGCTGCGGTCATGGCTTTTTGCAGGCGATGAAAAAAGATATATCGGTATAAAGAAAACATGCTTTTATCCAGATCAAATGATAAATTTGTCTACATCAAAATACTCATTTGTGAAATGCCGATTTACGTATGCGTTCTTGTTAAAATAATCTTTTATGCTATCTGAATTTTGTTCTAAAACGTCCTTACAAAATTCATATATATCCATGAATCTTTCTCCCTTTTGATCTCAAATTTGCTGCTGCGCACATTTGTATATGTCTACGGGGATCCTGCGGATTAAGAACACATCACCAGACAATGCTAAAAAACGTAATACTATTTTTGTGTAAGACAGCAGAGAAGCGTTATTCGAAGTTATCTCGAATAACGCTTCCCTTTTTTATTTTCCGTTTATATCATCAATAATATCCGCAAGCCTAGGCAAGGTGATTTTTCCGCACATGGAGACGATCGTTCTCAAAGGCCACTGGGGATCGGTATTTTTTATTCCCTCCCTGAAATCATCGCCGACCACGGCGCAAAGCTTGTTCATAAATTCTTCGCCCTTGGGATGATTTTTAAGCTCACATATCAAGGTGTACATATTTATGGGCTTAAAGAAGGGTTCGGCGTTTACCGTTATTTCCTTCGTAAGAGAGCATATGCTGCTTCCGCCTGCAAGCAATGTGAATTTTCCGCCGTTTACTTTCCATTGATGAAGAGTGTCATCCCAATATGCAAATGAGCGGCGGTCGAGTTTCAGCGTCACCGTTGCAGTTTCTCCGGCTTTTATCATGATCTTTTTAAATGCCTTCAATTCTTTTTCCGGACGTGAAACCACAGGAGAATTTTCTTTAACATACAGCTGGACAACCTCTTTTCCGTCTACGGAACCCGTATTGGTCAGGGTTATCCTTACTTCCAGATCCTCGTTTTCGTCAATCCCGGTTTTTGAAAGCTCTATGTCATCATAACGGAAGGAGGTATAGGAGAGACCGTGGCCGAAGGGAAACAGCGGAGGTATGTTATGCTTTTCATACCAGCGGTATCCCACGTATATGCCCTCAGAATAATCCACATGTCCGTTTTCTCCCGGGAAATTTCCGAAGGAGGGGTTGTGTTCGAGATACTGAGGGAAGGTTTCAGCCAGCTTCCCGCAGGGATTCGAGACGCCGTACAGCAGGTCGGCTATTGCTTCCCCGACGCCCTCGCCTCCCAGGTATGCCTCAAGAATACCGTTTACTTTTCCGACGAACGGCATGGCTACGGGTGATCCGTTGCAAAGCACAATTATCGTGTTGGGCTGCTTGCGTACCACTTCATCTATAAGCCTGAGCTGATTTTCGGGCAGGTTCATATGACGGCGGTCATAGCCTTCGCTTTCGTAAGAATCCGGTAAACCGCATATAATTACGGCACGGTCGCATTCCGCCGCAGTTTTGACAGCATCGGCGATCATTCCGGTTTCTTTGTCATCGTCCAGCGAATATCCCCGGGAGTATTCTACCTCCCCGTGTTTCGCCATCTCATCCAAAGGCGCGGTTACATTTATTGCGTTTACGCGAGAGCTTCCGCCGCCCTGATACCTGGGCTTTACCGCCATCTCTCCTATAACGGCCGTTTTTCCTCCCTTTATCGGGAGCGCGCCGGTATTTTTCAGAAGAACCATGCTTTCCTTGGCGATTTGTACGGCGGCGGCATGATGTTTTTCATAATCGCAGCTCTTTCCGGTTTTTTTCTCGTGAAGTGCAAAAACAGCTTCAAGGAGACGGGTAACGGCTTTATCTATCTGTCGCATGGTAAGCTTGTTTTTAAATTTTTTATCGGCGGAAGGCAGAGTGACGCGGCCGCCCTCTACGGCATTTATAATTTCCCGCTTATTTTCTTCACCTGTTCCGGGCATTTCAAGCTCCAAGCCCGCATATACGCCCTGAGCCCGGTTATCCACAGCGCCCCAGTCGGACATTACAAAGCCTTTAAAACCCCATTCGTCACGGAGAATATCGGTAAGCAGCCATTTGCTTTGTGAGCAGTAATCTCCGTTAATCCTGTTGTAGGCGCACATTATTGATGTAGGTCTTGCTTTTTTTACCGGGTATTCATAGCTCGCAAGATATATTTCGCGCAAGGCTCTTTCGCTTACATGCTCGTCGATGACGAAGCGCTCGTTCTCCTGGCTGTTGCAGGCAAAATGCTTTAATGTGGTTCCCGCTTTTTTGGACTGTATTCCTTCGATCACGCCGGCAGCGATATGACCGGACAGAACGGGATCTTCGGAAAAATATTCAAAGTTTCTTCCTCCTAAGGGGGAACGCTTTATATTGTTGCCGGGTCCCAATACGATCTGGACATTCTGATCCTGGGCTTCTTCACCGATGGCCGCACCCTGTTTCTTTGCCAGCTCCTCGTCAAAGGAGCAGGCTAACAGCACGGCGGGAGGAAAGCAGGTAGCCGGAACACTGTCTCCCCAGCCGAGCCCGTTGCATTGTCTTAAACCGTGAGGACCGTCTGACAGATTGATCGAGGGTATACCGAGACGCGGAACAGCCACAGTACTCCATGCGTCCTTTCCGGAAAGGAGCGAGGCTTTTTCTTCCAGTGTAAGCCGGCTTACAAGAGCCTTTATTTCTGATTTGGTCATTATCTTATCCTTTCTTTAATACGATGTTTTGTGTAAAAAGGTTTGTTGGTTTTTACCAAGCTGCATTATTGCTTTATACAAGCATATGCGGACAGAAGCCGAAGCCGTAATATCTTAAAATTACGCTTATTGCAAAATATTTTTTGTGCATAAAGTAGAAAAAAGATACTTGCTGTTGACATCCGGAAAAAAGTATGGTATTATTTTGGTATCTTAGAAAGATACTCAGCTTGAAGTTAAAAACGGGCGGGACGGTAAAGCCGAAATAAACATATTTTGTGTCAATAGTCGTTATTTACCGTTTCGATCGAAAGCACATAGTATTTTGTGCCCCCGGGAAGGCAGGTCTGGATTTCCGGTTTATCACGGAAGTCGCCGCTGCAGTTTTCGTAGTCGTCACAGCCGCACCACGGCTCTATACACACAAATCCGGCATTCATACCGGCGGGAGTCCATACGCCCAATGAGTTAAAGCCGTCCCAGCTTATTCTGATCCCTTTGTCTTCGTTATCCAGAAGGCTTACGCTTTTTGAAGCTATGTTTCTGAAATAGATAACGTCGTTATCAAACAGGGAATAGGAGAGAGGGCATTCGTTGCTGTTTTTCAGACGCCACACCGCCTCCTTTTCTTTAAAAAGGCGGGTTTTGCAGTCAAGAACAGGGCTGCATACAGTTTCCTTCTCCTGAAAGACCAGACGGTAATCGCCGAACTCCTTCCCCTCGGCGGGGCATGCAAAGGCGGGGTGAGCCCCTATGCAAAAGGGCATAGGCACGGAGGTGTTATTAGAAACCTCATATATTATTTCCAGCTTGTTTTCCGTAAGCTGATACCGCATTGTAAAATCAAATCCGAAGGGAAACATTTTAAGGGTCTCGGTGGTTTCATGAAATGAGAAGCTTACCGTATTTTCCGAATGTCCCACGCATTCAAACTCATTATCACGCGCAAAGCCGTGTTTTGTCATCTGATATTCGATACCGTCAATTATTGTTTTTCCGCCTTTAAGGCCTCCCACCGCAGGGAAAAGCACAGGCGAGGTTTTTCCCCAGAATACCGGGTTTCCCTCCCACATAAGCTCTTTTCCGCTCATTATAAGTGATTTAAGCTCGGCGCCTTTACTGTTGATAACTGCGGAGCTGTTTCCCGCTTTGATCGTTTTTTCCATTTGATTCACCTTCAGAAGGATTATAATTTAATGATCCTTGGACCAATTGGCCATTTTAAACAGAAGATCGGTATTTTCGGGAACATTTTTTTCCGTTCCGTCCCATTTCGGCATTTTCTTCCATGTTATAACGTTTTCGTCTTCAAGGAAGCCTTTAAGAAATTCTTCGCTCATTTTTTCGGTATTTACCGAAGGCAGTCCGTCAGTATCAAGAACAGGGCCGCCGCCGCTTGAAGCGTATACGAAGTCGCCGTACCACGGCAGGCAATACAGCCACATCGCTCCGGTTTCCTTCATATCTTTTATGTCGGGAATGTAGCCGCATTCGGTAAGCGCAATCATTTTTCCCTCGGCGGTTATTTTCTGAAGATCGGCGTAGCTTTTTTCCTGGGCAGTATGATCCTGACTGTTAGGATAAATATCGGTGCCGCTAATGTCATAGGTGTTCGGGCTAACAGAATGTCTTTGGTTCTGACCGTTCCAGATCCAAATAAGATTGGTGAGCTTATGGTAATTTTCGAGACGGTCAAATATGATATACCAAAGCTTTTTGTAGCTGTCTTCCATGCTGTTGTCACGGCTTGAACCGCCCCACCAGAACCATGATCCGGACGCTTCGTGAAGAGGACGCCACAGAACGGGCACATCGGCTTCTTCAAGACGCTGAAGCTGAATGGCGATAAGGTCTATATCATGGATGATCTGCTCGTATTCCTTTGTTCCGGGAGTAACCGCATTTACGAGGGAAAAATTTGTGATCTCCTCGGTATAGAAGGCGGTCCCCTTACTCAGATTGTCAATATCTCTCGGAACGTTCCAATGCCATGTGAGAGTTACAAGACCGCTCGATTTGGTATGCCATTCGATGGCTCTGTCGATCTGGGACGTATCTCCGCTGGAGGTTGAGAAAATAAGGTCAAAGCCCTTTATTGCGGGAAGGTCCTCGGATAATCCGTAATAAACGGCATCCTCATAATTCTTTTCATTCATCATCTGCTGGCCAAGGATGGTTTTTGTTCCATGATTTTCACGCAGCCAGTTAAACACGGCAAGTGTTTTCTTGTTTATGTTTTCGGATACGGGTTTTGAGGGATCCACCTCTTTGGCTTCCAGTTTTTCTATCAGCGCGTCGATATCGGTTTCATAGCTTAAGGCTTTTTCCATATCAACTTCGCCGAACTCGTCAACGGCAACGGGATTTGACTTGTTTGTTCCACCCGAAGAGCAGGAGGAAAGCGCCGTGCATAATACCGACCCGGCTAATATAAGAGCAACGGCGCGGTTCGTTTTTTTCAAAACAGACTTCATAAATTGATTTCATCCTTTCTTTAAAACTTTTCTTTACAAGATATTTCGTATATTTTTCGTTATAGCATGACAGCGGTCATACCGGCCTTACGGCGGGAATAACGCAGATAAGCAATATTTCCGCGTTCCGTATTCATTTTTATGACGGTTATTGTTCTTTAGCTTTGACGGCGGCCGGAGCTATGTTTTCGGCGGCGTTTCTATTTCTCAGACTGCGGAAATAGGAAAAGTTTTTTTGATGTCTGATGACGTTTTATAGTTTTTGAGGAATCGCTCCCCATTGCTTTTCTTATGGTGTAATGAAAAATATTCCGTATATATATGTTGTTGTAAATTATAACACATTCGCCCTTTATATTGCAATACTTTTTGGTAAATTTGTATATTTTGCACTACTTTTTGAGGAGGGGTTCCGGTGCTTTTTTCTTATGTGACGGTTTAAATGCAAAAAACAGAATGGCTGCCGCCGAAAAAAGGGCCGTCAGAGTAAAAGCGGATATTTCCCCTTTGGTGAAAAAAAGTCCGAATCGATATATGCACAATGATACGATATAGGCAAACAGCGTTTGATATAATAAGGCGAAGCCGGTCCACAAAAGACTCTTCATCTCTTTTCCGATCGTTGATACGGCGGCTATACAAGGAGCGCATAGCAGATTGAACATAAGAAACGAGAAGGCTTCAAGGCCGCTTCCGAAAACGTCATATGCCTGAAGCGAGGAGGCGTCGGACAGTACCCCGAATACTCCAACCAGCTCTTCCTTCGCCAGAAGGCCCATAATGCTGGCTACCGTCGCTTTCCAGTTTCCAAAGCCTATCGGAGCGAATATGAATGCAAGCCCGTCCCCCAAGGCTCTGAGAATGCTGTCCGATGAATCGGTGACGGGGCGTAGACAGCTGCCGTCAAATCCGAATCCGGATAAAAACCAAATCGCCGAGGAAGCCAGAAGAATGATGGTTCCGGCTCTTTTCACAAATGATCCGCAGTTTTCCGCCAGTGCTCTCAAAATATTTGCGGGCATAGGTATGCGGTAATCGGGAAGCTCCATTACAAAAGGTTCCTCATTGAGCCGGAACAAATTAAGCTTTTTCAGTATAAGCCCGGAAATAAGGACCGCGGCCGCTCCGGCAAAATAACATACCGGAGCCGTCCACCATGCGCCTTTAAAAAATAATGATGAAATCATTGCTATTATAGGCAGCTTTGCGCCGCAAGGCATAAAAGTAGCGGTTATTATGGTTATCCTGCGTCTGTCGATACTATCCACCGTCCTTGACGACATTATAGCGGGTACGCCGCAGCCAGTGGCAATAAGCATGGGGATAAAGGATTTTCCCGACAGCCCGAATCTTCTGAAAAACCTGTCCATTATAAAGGCGGCTCTCGACATATATCCCCAGTCTTCCAAAAGTGCCAGCATTAGGAACAGCAGAGCAAGCTGGGGAAGAAATCCCAGAACCGTTCCCACCCCGCCTATGATTCCGTCGGTGACAAGTCCCGTCAGCCAGGGAGCACAGTTGATGCTTTTTAAAAAGCTTTCGGCGGCAGGAACCGCATTTTCCGTAACAAGGGTTCTTGTCAGACCGCTTAATGACGTTCCTACGGGACCGGCGGAGAAAAAATACACAATGGTCATTATAAGGGCAAAGCATGGCAGCGCAGTATATTTTCCCGTCAGTATCCTGTCGGCTTTTTGGGTAGGGGTGTCATGATCCTTTGTTTTCAGAATGCACTTTTCAGCGAGCCCTTCAACAAAATCGTACCGTTCGCTTATTATAATGCTCTGACTGTCATCGCCGGCGCGACGCTCACGGTCGGATATTATGCTTTCTATTTCGGCAGCGGCGCTTTTTGGAAGCGAAAGTTTTTTTAAGATCTGATCATCTCTTTCGAAAAGCTTTACTGAATACCAGCGGAGGTGTTTACCGTCCACACTGTTTTCAATAAGGCGTTGGATTTTATTTAATGCATTCTCGGTATCCTGCGAAAAAAACGGCGGGGTCTTTTTTTGCGCGTTTTTATCTGCCCCGGCCGCATCTGATGCAGCGGCGGCGGCTTCCGACAAGCCTTTGCCTTTTGCGGCTGAGGCTTTTATTACGGGGATCCCCAACAGACCGGACAATTTTACACAGTCAATCACGATACCTTTTTTATCCGCCGCATCCGCCATATTCATCATAAGAACAAGGGGGAGACCCGTTTCCAACAGCTGACAGGTCAGATAAAGATTTCTTTCGGCATTAGAAGCGTCAGCCACATTCAGTATCGCATCCGGAGACCGATCGATTATAAAATCACGTGTAATAATTTCCTCGGGGGTATAGGGACTAAGCGAGTATATTCCGGGAAGGTCGGCTATAACGACATCCCGGTTTTCCTTCAGTACGGCTTCCTTTTTTTCTACGGTTACTCCGGCCCGGTTCCCTATGTATGCCTTTGAACCGGTAAGAGCGTTAAAAACAGTTGTTTTTCCGCAATTGGGGTTTCCGATCAGTGCTATTTTCAGCTTTGACATTATCGGTTGTCCTTTCCTTCGTTTGTAACATTTTATTGACGGCATCGTCTGAATATGACCTTGGACGACAATGTATCCGGGACGGTACGGCTTAATGACCGTATAACCGCTTTAACACGGATCATATGCGTTTTCGTCATATCGTGAGGATTTTCCGCAAATCGGACCGTCACCGGCTATATGGCTTCATCGCTTTTCAGCGGTATGTTCCGGCACGGCGTGACAGGTGCAATATCGCCCGGGACGATATACGGAGATGAAATATCGATCCATCGGCTGTAAGGCTTAACGGATCGTCATTATATATTCCGTTCTCCACTTGTATGGAAATAAGCTTCGAAACTTTTATTTTTCGGGATACCGCAGATCTATTGACATTTGTTCAAATTTGATGTATAATGCTTAAAAATGAACAGAGCAAGGAGAAGTTTTATGAAAAAGCTTTTGGGAATAATTCTGACCGCCTCGCTGTGCATCGGAACGATGAGCGGATGCAGCGGTAAAAAGACAATAACGATCTATTCCTCGGCTGAGGATTACAGAAATGAACATGCAAGACAGATGCTTAATAAACAATTCCCCGAATATAAAATCGATCTGGTGGATACCGATACCGGTACTCTGGCGGCAAAGATAGCAAGCGAGGGAAAGGAATCCGACGCGGATATCATTCTTGAGCTGGAGACCACTTATCTCGAAAAGGTGAGCGACAGTCTGGCAACGCTTGATTCGGTGGATTTCAGCGTTTTTGAAGACGATTATGTTCCGGCAAGCCATAAGTATACTCCATGGCTTCTAATGAGCGGAACCATAATAGTGGATAAAAAAGCTCTCTCCGACAAGGGTCTTGACGTTCCCGCATCGTATGACGATCTTCTTAAGCCCGAATATAAGGGACTTATATCAATGCCTAATCCCAAGACTTCAGGCACGGGATATATTTTTCTTCTGAATATGGTGAATGAGCGCGGGGAGGACGCGGCCTTCGAATATTTTGATAAACTGGCTCAGAATATGTGCGGACAGGGCTTTACGACGTCAGGCTCCGGTCCGGTTAAGGCTCTTCTCCAAAAGGAAGCGGCAATAGGGCTTGGAATGACTTTTCAGGCGGCTACCGAGATCACGAACGGGGCGGATTTTGAGCTTTTGTTTTTCGAAGAAGGCGCGCCTTACACAACTTATTCCAGCGCCGTTATTTCGGGCAAGGAAACGGATGAGGACGTAATGAAGGTCTTTAATTATATAATTTCCGACGTGTCGCCCGAGGACAAGAAGCTGTATAATCCCGAAAAGATTTATAAAAATCAGGACAGTAAAATGGAAAATTTTCCCGAAAATATCCCTTACGGAAATATGGAAGGAATACGGGATATCAATTTAAAGGAGTCATTGCTGGATAAATGGAATCACTGACCGTAAAAGAAATAAATAAAAGCTTCGACGGAAGAGAGGCCCTCGAAAACATAAGCTTTGACGTATATCCGGGAGAGTTTTTGTCAATACTGGGACCCTCCGGATGCGGCAAGACCACTCTTCTCAGGATACTGATAGGGCTTCTTTCCCCCGATTCCGGCGAGCTGGTTCTCAACGGACGGAACATTACAAATGCTCCCCCGGATAAAAGAGAAATGGGCATCGTATTTCAAAATTATGCGTTGTTCGAAAATATGACGGTTCTTAAGAATGTGGAATATGCAATGAGACTTCGTCCGGAGCTTAAAAGCAAGTCCAGACAGACCGCTCTTAAGCTTCTGGAGCAGGTGGGGCTGTCCGAGCATACGAATAAGTATCCGTCGCAGCTTTCGGGGGGACAGATGCAGAGAGTCGCCATCGCCCGCACCCTGGCTCTGGCTCCTTCGATCATACTTCTGGACGAGCCGATGAGCGCCCTTGACGTTGCTACAAGACTTTCTTTAAGAGCGGAGCTAAAGCGTATACAGCGCGAATCAGGCACCACTATGATTTATATCACTCATGATCAGGAGGAGGCTTTTGCCTTGTCCGACCGTATCATGGTAATGGGTAACGCAAGGATACACCAGCTGGGAACACCGCGGGAGATCCTTGATAATCCCGCTGACGATTATGTTCGGAGCTTTGTTATAGACAATCTTAAAATAAAGATCGAATCGCTGATGCAATACGCTTATGACAGTGACAATCAAAATAAATAGGAGACTCTACGGTTGATTAAACAAAAAATGTGGAAAATCGGCGGTGTAAAGCTGCTTATCGGCTGCTTTTTTCTGACTGCGGTAATACTTCCTCTTATTCAGATGCTGGCAGGCTTAAAGGACGCCGACTTCGGAAAAATATTTTCAAGTCCTTTGGTTATCAACGGAATAATCAATTCCGTATGCGTGTCCCTATGCGCTACGGTGATTTCCGTTATACTCGCATTTATTCTGGCATGGTGTATAACCAGGACGGGAGTCAGGCTAAAAGGACTGTTCCGGATACTTCTGATACTTCCCATGCTTATTCCTTCCATCTCTCACGGGATGGGCCTTATAATACTGTTCGGCTCAAACGGTATAATAACGAATTTTCTGGGACTTTCAAACGGAATTTACGGCTTTTGGGGAATAGTGACGGGCAGCGTTATGTATTCCTTTCCGGTTGCGTTTCTCATGATATCCGACGTGCTTAAATATGAGGACGCCACTCCCTATGAGGCGGCCCAGGTCCTGGGAATACCAAAGTCAAGACGGATTACCGCAATAACCCTTCCGTATCTGCGAAAGCCGATGATAAACGTAATCTTTGCCACCTTTACGCTTATAGTGACGGATTACGGCGTGCCGCTCATGGTTGGCGGGGCTTATAAGACGCTTCCGGTAGTTATGTACGAGGAGGTCATAGGAGGACTCGATTTTTCTCAGGGAAGCGTCTTCGGTACGCTGTTGCTTATTCCGGCGGTAATAGCCTTTGCGGTGGATATGCTGTGTAAAAACCGTTCTAACGCAAGCACCGTTTCAAAGCGTTTTGACCCGGGGAAAAAACCGTTTAGGGATATCGTTTCCTATATTATACTTACGGTTACGTCTTTGGCGGTATCTTATCCGATCTTTTCTTTTGTGCAGCTGACCTTTGCAAAGCGTTATCCGAGGGATCTCAGCTTCACGCTTCATAATATAGAATCCACTATCAACAAGGGCGCGCTGGAGTTTTTGGGCAACTCGGTCCTTATAGCGGTTTTTGTTTCCGTACTGGGCACGGCCGCCGCTTTTATATGCGCTTATTTTACGGCGCGGATGCCTTCAAAGAGCTCCTCGCTTATACATTTGCTGTCCATTACGTCTTTGGCTATACCGGGAATGGTTTTGGGTCTCTCATATGTGCTTATGTTCAAGGGGTCTTTCATTTACGGGACATTTGCAATTTTAATACTTGTAAACAGCATTCATTTCTTCTCTTCTCCATACCTTATGTTCTACAACAGCCTCGGAAAGCTTAACCGGAATCTTGAATCGGTAGGACTTACGCTTGGTATAGGCAGGGTTAGAATGATAAAGGACGTACTTTTGCCACAGTTGGTTTCAACGGTGGCGGAATCGGTGTCTTACTTCTTCGTGAACTCTATGATGACAATTTCCGCAGTTGCTTTCCTTGCCACCGCAAAAACAAAGCCCGTGTCGCTTATGATAAACCAGTTCGAGGCGCAGGTGCTTCTTGAAGCGGCGGCCTTCGTATCGCTTATGATACTGGCGGTCAATCTTATACTCAAGGGCGTGGTTGCACTGGTGAAAAAGAAAACGGCCGGCGGCAGAAAAAATGCTGCCGAAAAAACGAAAAATGAAACGGGATGTTATTGTAATGCTGACTAAAAAACAATTTGACGTACTGACATATCTGGAAAAATCAGGCAGACAGGAAACACAAAGGAATTTATCGAAAAAGCTCGGTATCTCTACGGGCATGATAAATAAGATCCTGGCAGAGCTGAATGAGCTTAAATACAGCAAAGACGGAGTTATTACCGAAAAAGGTCTTTCCGCTCTTGAACCGTACAGGGTGCAAAGAGCGGTTATATTCGCCGCAGGCTTCGGTTCGCGAATGGTACCCGTCACTCTGAACACACCGAAGCCTCTTATAAGGGTAAAGGGGCAGAGAATAATCGACGGCTTGCTTGACGCACTGACGGAAGCCGGTATCGACGAAATTTATATCGTAAGGGGATATCTTTCGGAGCAATTCGACCAGCTGCTTTACAAATATCCGAATTTAAAATTTATTGAAAACCCGATGTACAACGAAGCCAATAACATATCATCGGCAATGTGCGCAAGATATCAGCTGGCTAATTCTTATGTCTGCGAGGCGGATCTGCTTTTATACAATCACGGAATAATAACAAAATATCAGTATCAATCCAACTATCTGGGAGTTCCGGTTGAAATGACCAACGACTGGTGCTTTAAAACCAAGGGCGGCTTTATAAGCGAAATGGCCGTAGGAGGAGTAAACTGCTTCCATATGTACGGTATCTCCTATTGGACGGCTCAGGACGGAGCAAGACTTTCCGGTCATATCGAACAGGTATATAATTCTCCGGGGGGGCACGAGAGATTCTGGGATCAGGTCGCCTTTGACTATCATCCCAACGATTATAAAGTCGCCGTTCGTGAATGCACCTTTGACGATATTATCGAAATAGATACCTACGGCGAGCTTAAGAAGCTGGATAAGACATATATTTAAGGCAATACCGCACAATGACCGCCCGACGGCTTTGCGTGCGGCTTGCTCGCATATATTGCGTCAGCTTACACAAATTCTCCCTGAAATACGTCAGTATTCCTGTGTCGGATTTATGTAAGCTGACGAAAAATCTGACTGTGTAATCCACACGCAATCATTGTGCGGTGTTGCTTTAATATGACGGATCTAAGACGGGTATGTGCGTTTTTTTCGTGTGAAAACGGCATACTTTAATTGGATATATGTAATAATATCGGTGTCAGCACGTAAAAACAGGGATAATAAACCGGACAAAAGAGGCGATTATAAAATGAAAATATTTGACGCGCACTGTCATATATTTCCTGAAAAGATAGCCGCAAAGGCTTCTGTCAATATCGGGAAGTTCTACGATCTTCATATGGATTTTGACGGTTCCGTAAAAACGCTTATGGAGCTTTACAAAAGGACGGGGGTAGATAAATGCCTTGTCCAGTCGGTTGCGACCACTCCTGCACAGGTAAAAAGCATCAACAATTTCATCGCGGAGAGCGTCAGGGATAATCCGGATATGTTTGTCGGATTCTGTTCTCTTCATCCTCTTATGGAAAAAAAGGAAATAGAAGAGGAAATAGAAAGAGCCGTTGGCCTGGGGCTGAAGGGCATAAAACTTCATCCGGATTTTCAGCAGTTCAAAATAGATGAGCGTAAAGCATATGATATTTATGAAGCCGCAGAGGGAAGGCTTCCGATACTCTTTCACACAGGTGATTACCGTTATGATTTTTCCTCACCGAAGCGTCTTGCGGACGCACTCAGGGATTTTCCCAAGCTTATAGCTATCGGCGCGCATTTCGGCGGATGGAGCGAATGGAGCGACGGCGTTAAGTATCTGGCGGATAACCCGAATGTTTATGTAGATACGAGCAGTTCTCTCTATACGCTTGCTCCGGAGCAGGCGGGGGAATATATACGCGCTTTTTCACCCGACAGAGTAATGTTCGGTACGGATTATCCAATGTGGAGCATTGAGGACGAGCTAAGGCGTATGGATAAAATCGACCTGACCGAAGAGGACAGGGAAAAAATTATGTATAAGACCGCTGCAAAGCTTTTGGGAATTATGTGACGGATCATTTTTTTCGGCGGTTATTGACAGAACCGGTATTTTGTGATAAGATTGAAACAATAAATAAACGCAGCGGTGAACTGCAAAATCAAACAGGAGGGTTACATATATGTCCAAGACCTGTCAGAACTGCGGAAACAGCTTTGATGACAATGTAAGCATTTGTCCCAGATGCGGAATGCAGTATGTTGACGTTCAGTATTCCAATCAACAATATCAGCAGGCACCGTATCAGCAGCCTCAATATCAGCAGCCATATCCGCAGCAGAATTACGGTGTTCAGCCCAATGCTCCAGAGCCGCCTATGAGCGTTGGACAATGGGTCGGAACCATTCTTTTGACAACTTGTCTGGGAACGATCAGCCTTATACTTTTATTTATATGGGCTTTTTCCAACAGCACGCCCGCCTCAAAGAAAAACTACTGCCGTGCCATGCTTATAGTAGAGGCTATCGGCTTGGGACTTCTGATCATTTTTATGATAATTATTTTTTCCGTTTTAGCGGCAAACGGCGAAGGTATCGCGGAATTTTTCAAGGAAATTGAACATCTTCAAAGCACTTGACAAAAGGTCTATGTTTTTAATGCTAAAAAGCGGCTGAGAATCATTTCAGCCGCTTTTTTATATGGTGTATCCGATATGTTCTACGAAATATTATGATCAAGATACTGCAAAAATTTTATATGGGATATCTGCTTTCCGTAAATCAGGGGCTGCCCGAAAAGCCGCAAAATGCACAATTCCTGCTAACAGCGGAATCTTTTCGCGCCAAAGAATGCCGATGGCTATCCCGAAGAGATAACTGCAAAAACCTCTGTATATCTCAGCTTTTTCCTTGAAAAGCGTAATTGTACAAATTTGCTTTTGCTTTCAGATACGCTTCGGAGTGACAGACAGGATATTCACGTAGAAATTGTCGAAGCTGTTTATATAGTTTATATAAACGATTTAAAAATAGGACGGACAGCTTTATACAGTAAAGGCTTCGAGCGGGAGCAAAGCAATGACAAGTTTTTTAATCCAGGGAATATTACCGAGTAGATTTTTAAATAATGTGCTTAGCTGCTATAAAAAAAATTAGATCGATCCGTTAAAACTTGCGGAATCTTTTCTTAAGACCTGCTTTCGTATTTTTCGGTTTTTGCGAAGCAAAATGAATTTTCCTTATAGAAATTCAAGAGAAACCGGTATGAAAAGGAGCTGAGGAGAGAGCCGTAAGAGCGGCCGACGAAGCCGTTTTCCTTTTGCAAAAACCGCCCTCGGCTTTGCCGGGGACGGTTTTTTAAAAGATGTGCGTATGTACTATAAAAAAGATTTTTTAAATAAACCGTTAAAAACTACCGCATCGTTTCGAAACGCACTCCCGTATTTTTCGGTTTTTGCGAAGCAAAAATGAATTTCCATACGGGAAATTCAAGAAAAATCGGGACGGAAACGAGCTGAGGAGAGAGCCGTAAAAGCGACCGACGAAGCCGTTTTCCTTTTGTAAAAACCGTCCCCGGCTTTGCCGAGGACGGTTTTTACAAAAGATGTGGTGGGAGCGGGTGGATTCGAACCACCGAAGCCGAAGCAACAGATTTACAGTCTGCCCCATTTGGCCGCTCTGGAACGCTCCCGGATAAAACGTTGAGCATGTAACGATGTGGAGCTGGTGGACGGATTCGAACCCCCGACCTGCTGATTACAAATCAGCTGCTCTACCAGCTGAGCTACACCAGCGCAATCTCAACGCTTGTCTATTATATCATACCCAAAATCGAATGTCAAGGGATTTTTAAAATTTTTTTAAACAAAAATGTAAAAATTTTCAAAAAAGCACTTGACATCTTGCACGGGTTGAGGTATACTAATATACTGTATCATAATGGATATGTATGTTTTTCGGCGGTTGCATATTGCGACAAAAACCGCTGAAATTCAGCATCAGTGTTGAATTTAAGGAGTGATAGAGCCAATGGTAAATGTCAAGGATGTGCAATTGGGCAGAAACACCAGAAAGAGCTTTTCCAAAATCGATGAAGTACTTGAAATGCCAAATCTTATCGAGATTCAGAAAAAATCTTATCAGTGGTTTCTTGAAGAGGGGATCAGGGAGGTTTTTAACGATGTGGCCTCTATTACCGATTCCAACGGTAAGCTTACCCTCAGCTTCGTGGATTATACTATCGACGATACGCCCAAGTACACCATAAGTCAGTGCAAGGAGCGGGACGTTACTTATGCCGCACCCTTGCGTGTAAAGGCACGTCTTAAAAACGAGGAAACAGGTGAGATCACCGAAAATATCATTTTTATGGGTGATTTTCCTCTTATGACCGACAGCGGTACTTTTGTTATCAACGGCGCGGAAAGAGTTATCGTATCTCAGTTGGTCCGTTCTCCGGGCGTTTACTATGGCTTTGACTATGATAAAACAGGAAAAAAGCTGTTCAGATCTACCGTTATACCCAACAGGGGCGCGTGGCTCGAATACGAAATGGACAGCAACGATGTGTTCTATGTTCGTATAGATAAAAACCGCAAAATCCCTGCCACCACCCTCATCCGCGCTTTGGGAAAGGGTACGGACGACGATATAATCGATCTGTTCGGCGAGGATGACAGAATACGTCAGACCATTGCAGAGAAGGATACGACAAAGAATACCGAGGAAGCTCTTCTCGAGGTATACAAAAAGCTTCGTCCCGGCGAGCCTCCCACAGTTGAGTCCGCTCAGAATCACCTGAACGCACTGTTTTTTGACGCGAAGCGCTATGATCTTTCAAGATTCGGAAGATATAAATACAATAAAAAGCTGGGCGTTTCTTCAAGAATTGCCGGGCATAAGCTTGCGGCTCCCGTAATCAATCCGATGACGGGCGAAATCATGGCCGAAGCCGGAGAATTCGTGAAAACGGAATTGGCTAGGGAAATCGAACAGGCCGGAGTTATGGAAATACTTCTTTCCGTTGAGGAGAAAGAGGTTAAGGTAGTCGGTAACGGTATGGTTGATATAAAGCCTTATCTTCCCGACGGAATCGATCCTTCGGCTTACGGGATAAACGAAAAAGTAAGCTTTAATGTTTTAAAGGAAATCCTTGATACGGCAAACAATGACGACGAGCTCGAAGAGGCGCTTTCGAACAATGCGGAAAGGCTTGTTCCCAAGCATATCATTCTTGATGATATATATGCAACGGTAAGCTATTTTATTAACCTGTGCGAGGGCGTGGGGGATATCGATGATATCGACCATTTGGGCAACAGACGTATCCGTTCGGTAGGCGAGCTGCTTCAGAATCAGTTCAGGATCGGCTTCGCAAGAATGGAACGTGTGATCCGCGAAAGGATGGGGCTTCAGTCTCAGGAAATGGAGAAGGTTTCGCCCAGCTCGCTTATAAATATCCGTCCTGTTGTGGCTGCCATAAAAGAGTTTTTCGGTTCGTCACCGCTGTCCCAGTTTATGGATCAGAACAACCCTCTGGCGGAGCTTACTCACAAAAGACGTCTTTCGGCTCTCGGTCCGGGCGGTTTGTCGCGTGACAGAGCCGGATTTGAGGTTCGTGACGTTCATTATTCACACTATGGAAGAATGTGTCCGATCGAGACGCCGGAAGGTCCTAATATCGGGCTTATATCCTATCTTGCATCGTTTGCCAGAATAAACGAGTACGGTTTTATTGAAGCGCCTTACCGCAGAGTGGATAAGGAAACGGGAGTCGTTACCGACGAAGTGGTGTATATGACCGCCGATACGGAGGATCTGTACATTGTGGCTCAGGCAAATGAGCCGCTGGATAAAAACGGACATTTTGCCCGTCCCAGAGTTACTGCACGTCACCGTGACGAGATACTGGAGGTCGCCAGAGAAACCGTCGACTTTATGGACGTATCTCCGAAGATGATGGTTTCAGTAGCAACGGCTATGATCCCCTTCCTTGAAAATGACGACGCCAACCGTGCCTTGATGGGCGCAAACATGCAGCGTCAGGCCGTACCTCTGATGGTGACTCAGAATCCTATCGTAGGAACGGGTATGGAATATAAGGCGGCGGTGGATTCCGGAGTCTGCGTTCTCGCAAAGGAGGACGGACTCGTAACCAATGTCACCGCAGATGAAATAACCGTTTTTTCCAGCGACGGAAAAGAAAACAAGTATCAGCTCATTAAGTTCAAGCGTTCAAACCAGGGCACATGTATCAATCAGAAGCCCATTGTAAAGAAGGGCGATACCGTAAAGAAGGGTGATGTCATCGCCGACGGCCCCGCTACCAGCAACGGTGAGATCTCCCTTGGAAAGAATGCTCTCATCGGGTTTATGACATGGGAGGGTTATAATTACGAGGACGCTGTCCTTATAAATAAAAAGCTTGTTTATGATGATGTCTACACCTCCATACACATAGAGGAGTATGAGCTTGAATGCCGTGACACAAAGCTCGGCGCCGAGGAAATAACAAGAGAGATCCCCAATGTAGGCGAGGATGCTCTTAAGGATCTTGATGAAAGAGGTATAATACGCATAGGCGCAGAGGTCCATGCAGGGGATATACTTGTAGGTAAGGTAGCTCCCAAGGGCGAGGCTGATCTTACGGCGGAGGAAAGACTTCTCAGGGCTATTTTCGGTGATAAGGCAAGAGACGTCCGCGACAACTCTCTTCGCGTCCCTCACGGCGAAAGCGGAGTTATAGTCGACGTTAAGGTGTTTGACAGAACAAACTGCTCCGAGCTTTCGGCAGGCGTAAACATGGTCGTTCGCTGCTACATTGCTCAGAAAAGAAAGATCAGCGTGGGAGATAAGATGGCGGGCCGTCACGGTAATAAGGGCGTTGTTTCCCGTATACTTCCACAGGAGGATATGCCGTTCCTGCCTGACGGTACTCCTCTCGATATCGTTCTTAATCCCCTCGGCGTTCCTTCACGTATGAATATAGGACAGGTGCTTGAAGTGCATCTGGGATACGTGGCCAGGGCGCTTGGCTGGAAAATAATGACTCCGGTATTCGACGGAGTGCATGAAGAAAATATACGCGATCTATATGACAGAGCCAGGGAAAACAAGGATCAGCTGGCCGGAAAGGACGGACCCGGCATTGACTTTACAAAGCTGGAATGGACAGAGGATTGCAAAACCCAGCTTATTGACGGAAGAACCGGTGAAAGATTCGAATCTCCGGTTACCGTAGGGTATATGTATTATCTTAAGCTCCACCATCTGGTCGACGATAAAATACACGCGCGTTCCACCGGTCCTTATTCACTGGTAACTCAGCAGCCTCTTGGCGGTAAGGCGCAATTCGGCGGACAGCGTTTCGGTGAAATGGAAGTATGGGCGTTGGAGGCATATGGAGCCGCATATACTTTGCAGGAGATACTTACTGTAAAATCTGACGATATTGTCGGACGCGTTAAAACCTATGAAGCCATCGTTAAGGGAAATAATGTTCCCAAGCCGGGCGTGCCCGAGTCGTTTAAGGTCCTTGTAAAGGAGCTCCAGTCCCTTGGCCTTGACGTTAAGGTCCTGGATAAAAACCGCGAGGAAATCGATCTGAAGCAGACCTTTGACGATGACGAAGAGGTCGGAATGGTCAACGCTGATGATTTTGAGTATGTGGCCAACGAAGGTGAGCTTGACGATTCGTTTATCACCGAGGATCCGGATGGGATCGACGATCTGGGTGACGAGGATGAGGATGATCTTTATGACGACGATTATGAAGACGACGAGGATGACTTCCCCGAAGACGATATGGACGGGGAGCTTTCGGACGAGTAAGGGCAATACCGCACGGGACGCGTGCCGTCATGGCATTTGAGTGTTTCGTGAGGCGCAACCTATAATGATTTCGAATGTAAAATTTAAGAAATGAGGTTAACCGGAATTGTCAGATAATGTTTTTGAATCAATAAAAATCGGTCTTGCTTCGCCTGAACAAATCAGGAAATGGAGCAACGGCGTTGTTACCCGTCCCGAAACCATAAATTACCGCACACAAAAACCGGAACGCGACGGTCTGTTCTGCGAAAGGATATTCGGACCTACAAAGGACTGGGAGTGTGCCTGCGGCAAATACAAGAAAATCCGTTTTAAAGGAAAGACCTGCGAACGCTGCGGCGTAGAGGTCACAAGAAGCAAGGTGAGACGTGAGCGCATGGGCAGCATTGAGCTCGCCGCTCCGGTATCTCACATTTGGTATTTCAGAGGAACACCGTCCCGTATCGGTCAGATGCTGGATATTTCCCCGAAGAGGCTCGAGGAGGTCCTTTATTTCACCAAATATATCGTAACCGATCCGGGAGAAGCATCCAATGTTCTTGTAAAGGGACAGCTTCTGTCCGAGAAGGAATACAACGATATGCGGGAACGCTATGAAGACGACTTCAGCGCGGGAATGGGCGCGGAAGCAATAAAGATCCTTCTTGAAGAGATCGATCTGGATAAGCTTTCCGGTCAGCTTAAGGCGGAGCTGGAAGGCTCTCAGGGTCAGAAAAGACTTAAGATCCTTAAGAGGCTTGATGTGGTGGAAGCCTTCAGACAAAGCGGAAATCGTCCGGAGTGGATGATCATGGATGTCATTCCCGTTATTCCTCCTGACATACGCCCTATGGTGCTTTTAGACGGCGGACGCTTTGCAACATCTGACCTGAATGACCTTTACAGGCGTGTTATCAACAGAAATAACCGTCTTAAAAGAATGATAGAGCTCAAAGCTCCAGATATAATCATAAGAAATGAAAAGCGTATGCTTCAGGAAGCCGTTGATGCACTTATTGACAACGGAAGGCACGGAAGAGCAGTGACCGGTCCTTCAAACAGACCTCTCAAATCCCTGTCTGATATGCTTAAGGGCAAGCAGGGACGCTTCAGGCAAAACCTTCTCGGTAAGCGTGTGGATTATTCCGGACGTTCGGTTATCGTAGTAGGTCCCGATCTTAAGATGGATCAGTGCGGCCTTCCCAAGGAAATGGCTATCGAGCTGTTCAAGCCTTTTGTAATGAAGGAGCTTGTGGGAAGGGGCAAGGCCAATAATATCAAGAGCGCGAGAAAGATGGTGGATCGGGCCAATGACGACGTATGGGATGTTTTGGAGGATGTTATCAAGGATCACCCCGTTCTTTTGAACCGTGCGCCGACTCTTCACAGGCTTGGTATCCAGGCTTTCTCTCCCGTACTGGTGGAAGGCCGTGCGTTGAAGCTTCATCCTCTGGTTTGTACCGCTTATAATGCGGACTTCGACGGCGACCAGATGGCGGTGCATCTGCCCTTGTCTCAGGAGGCGCAGGACGAAGCGCGCACATTGATGCTGGCTGCAAAGAATCTGTTAAAGCCTTCGGACGGACGTCCCGTTACCGTTCCTACTCAGGATATGGTTCTGGGTTCATATTACCTTACTATTACGAAGGAGGGCGAACCCGGAGAGGGAAGCGTTTACCGTGATTTCAACGAGGCTCTTATGGCTTATCAGGACGGTATAATTTCCATACATTCCGCTATAAAGGCCCGTTCTACCCGTGTAGTAAATGATACTGCGATAACTCAGCTTATTGACACGACCGTCGGGAAAATAATCTTTAACGAGCACATCCCTCAGGATTTAGGCTTCGTTGACCGTTCAAACCCCGAAAATGCCGCCAAGCTTGAGATAGATTTCAAGGTCGGCAAAAAGGAGCTCGGAAAGATCATTGACAAGTGCATAAAGGTTCACGGTACGGCTGTTACCGCACAGGTGCTGGACAAAATAAAGGCGCTGGGATTCAAGTATTCAACAAAAGCGGCGATCACCGTTGCGGTATGCGACGCTTCGATCCCTCCTCAGAAGAAGGCTTTATTGGAAGAAGCGGACGAAGAGGTGCTTGCAATCAATAAGGATTATTCCAGAGGCTTTATTTCCAATTCGGAACGTAAAAATGCGGTTCTCGCCGTATGGACCAGGATCACAAACCAGGTATCCGATGCGCTTACCGCTAACCTTGATCAATACAATCCGATATTTATGATGGCTGACTCCGGCGCCCGCGGAAGCACGAACCAGATAAGACAGCTTGCCGGAATGAGAGGACTTATTGCCAATACATCCGGTGAAACCATCGAAATACCGATAAGAGCGAACTACCGTGAAGGTCTAAATGTTCTTGAGTACTTCATTTCCTCGAGAGGCGCCAGAAAGGGACTTGCCGATACCGCGCTGAGAACCGCTGACTCCGGATATCTTACCCGTCGTCTTGTGGATGTTTCCCAAGAGGTGATCATCCGTATGGAAGACTGCGGTACCGACGAGGGCATTGAGGTATACGAAATCCGTGAAGGCAAGGAACTTATTGAGCCTTTTTCCGAGAGACTTGTGGGCAGATATCTGCTTCATGATCTTTATGACAGCAGCGGAAACCTGGCGATTTCCAAGGATAAGCTTCTGACCGACGCGGACGCTCAGAAAATAATAAATATGGGCGTCGAAAAAATAAAAATACGCTCCGTTTTAGGCTGTAAGGCGCAGCATGGTGTATGTGCGAAATGCTACGGTCACTCTCTTGCCAACGGAAATCCCATTCAGATAGGCGAAGCGGTTGGCATAATTGCGGCTCAGTCTATCGGAGAGCCCGGAACACAGCTTACCATGAGAACCTTCCATACCGGCGGTATTGCTTCGGCGGAGGATATCACACAGGGTCTTCCCCGCGTAGTTGAACTTTTTGAAAGCAGACAGCCGAAGAACAGCGCTATTCTTACCAGAGTGACCGGCAGCGTTCATATCGAGGAGATAAAGAAAGCGAGACATGTTTTCGTTACGAGTGATGACGGCGAAGTCGGCGACTATACCGTTCCGTTCGGATACAGAATGAGAGTCGAGGAAGGGGATCATATCGAAAAAGGCGAATCCATTACCGAAGGCTCTGTAAATCCTCATGATATTCTCGAGGTCATCGGAGAGGAAGCTGTTCAGAATTATATTATTTCGGAAGTCCAGAAGGTTTACCGTTTGCAGGGTGTTGACATCAACGACAAGCATATTGAGGTTATTGTCCGTCAGATGATGAGAAAGGTCAAGATAGAAACTCCCGGCAGCTCGTATCTCCTTCCCGGCTCAACGATAGATAAAAACGAGTATGACAGGATCATCAGAGAGCTTGAGAGACGCCGCGCAGACGGAGAGTCAATAGAGCTTCCCACATGCTCTCCGGTTCTTCTCGGTATAACAAAGGCGGCGCTTGCCACTGACAGCTTCCTTTCCGCAGCGTCCTTCCAGGAAACTACACGTGTTCTTACCGACGCGGCTATCCATGGAAAGCTCGATCCGCTGCTTGGTCTTAAGGAAAACGTTATTATAGGAAAGCTTATTCCCGCAGGAACCGGCATGTCTGAGGATAAGGACGAGGATGTATCCGAGGAAGTTGTGGAAGCCGTTCAGGCATAATTTATTACTACTGTTTTTTGTATATCCCGATCAAGGCAGTCTGCGGACATAATTGCCGCTGACGGTTAATTACAAAGTGCCGTTATGGTTGTCAAAATGCACAAAAAAACGCTTTAATAGCGGCTTTATACGGTAAAAGCTACAATATTTTCGGTGGGTTATTTGAAAATATTGACTTTTACCGTATTTTTGTGTATAATAATAAAGCTTGCGCAGCCTGTATATCAGCGATTGCAAGGGCGAAAATAATATAGGAGGTGTAAAGAATTGCCAACCTTTAATCAGCTCGTAAGAAAAGGTAGAGAGTTATCCACTAAGAAGTCTAAGGCTCCTGCATTGCAGAAGAATCTTAACACTCTTAAGAAGGAAACTGCGGATATGCCTTCTCCCCAGAAGCGCGGAGTATGCACAGCCGTAAGAACCAGCACTCCCAAGAAGCCTAACTCCGCAATGCGTAAAATCGCCAGAGTAAGACTTTCCAACGGATACGAAGTTACCGCTTACATTCCCGGCATCGGTCATAAGCTTCAGGAACACAGCGTTGTTCTTATTCGCGGCGGACGTGTAAGGGATCTCCCCGGTGTGCGTTATCACATCATAAGAGGAACTCTTGACGCTCAGGGCGTTGACGGAAGAATGCAGGGCAGATCCAAATACGGAGCTAAGCGTCCGAAGGCCGGTAAGAAGTAAAGCGTAATCGAAAAAATCACTGCCACATTTGTGGGAGGTTAATAATACATTTTATCCTGATACCGATAATTCACGGCGGTCAAAAAAAATTATCCGAAAAGCTAAAAAAGCATGAATGGATTTTAAACGGCCGGATCCGAACTGAACAGGCTGTCGGGAAACCCTGGGCGGGTGCTGTGTTATATTACCTTTACTGCAATATGGACGGCGGGAGAAAGCGGTTTGACCGCTGCGCTTTCGAGTACCGATGAATTCATGTAAAATTTATGAAGGAGGGAATAAAGTGCCAAGAAGAGGTAATGTACCCAAGCGTGAGGTTTTGCCCGATCCTATGTACAATTCGGAGCTGGTAACAAGACTTATCAACAATATCATGCTTGACGGTAAAAAGGGCGTAGCCCAGAAGATTGTTTACGGCGCATTTGAAATAGTAGGCGCCAAAACGGGTAAGGATCCCCTTGAA
The DNA here is from genome assembly GCA_910579265.1 of uncultured Ruminiclostridium sp. Lineage (GTDB taxonomy): Bacteria > Bacillota > Clostridia > Oscillospirales > Ruminococcaceae > Ruminiclostridium_E. Next base: position 121,835 of record CAJTTE010000007.1, read on the forward strand.
GTTTTCGAGCAGGCTATGGAGAACGTTATGCCTCAGCTCGAGGTTAAGGCGCGCCGTATGGGCGGCTCGACCTATCAGGTTCCTATGGAGGTCCGCCCCGACAGACGCAGAACTTTGGGTCTCAGATGGATCACAATGTTCAGCAGGAAGCGTAATGAAAAGACAATGAAAGAAAGACTTGCAAATGAGATCCTGGACGCTATAAACGGTCAGGGCGCATCTTGCAAGAAGCGTGATGATACTCATAGAATGGCTGAAGCCAACAAGGCTTTCGCACATTATAAGTGGTAATTTGAGACACGGAGCTTTTGGGAGCATTTGTCAGGTTTCAGACGCTTCCGACGCAAAAAAATAAAAAGCTCCGCAGAAAGGATGGTCATATTTATGGCAAGAGACGTATCTCTCGAAATGACCCGTAATATTGGTATCATGGCGCATATTGACGCAGGTAAAACCACAACCACCGAGCGTATCCTGTTTTATACCGGTATAAATCATAAAATAGGCGAAACTCATGATGGTTCTGCAACAATGGACTGGATGGAGCAGGAGCAGGAGAGAGGTATCACTATTACCTCGGCCGCTACTACTGCATACTGGAAAGAGCATAGAATAAATATTATCGATACTCCGGGTCACGTGGACTTTACCGTTGAGGTAGAGCGTTCACTGAGAGTGCTTGACGGCTCGGTTACCGTATTCTGCGCTAAGGGAGGCGTTGAGCCTCAGTCGGAAACGGTTTGGCGTCAGGCGGACAAGTATCAGGTGCCCAGAATGGCTTATGTTAATAAGATGGATATTATGGGCGCGGATTTCTACAACGTAGTGAAGATGATGAAGGAGCGCTTGAAAACCAACGCGGTTCCCATTCAGCTTCCTATCGGTGCGGAAGATACCTTCAGGGGAATTATCGACCTTGTTGAAATGAATGCCGACATTTATTACGATGATCTGGGCAAGGATATGAGAGTCGAAGAAATTCCCGACGATATGAAGGAAAAGGCTGCCGAATACAGAGAGCAGCTTTTGGAGGCGATCGCAGAGCAGGATGAGGAGATCATGAACAAGTACCTCGAGGGTGAGGAGATCACTGTTCAGGAGATCAAAAAATGTCTGCGTAAGGGCACCATCGACAATAAGATCGTTCCCGTTACCTGCGGTACTTCCTATAAAAACAAGGGCGTTCAGAAGCTTCTTGACGCCGTTGTCGACTATATGCCCTCGCCTCTGGACATTCCCGCCATCAATGGTACCGATCCCGAGACAGGCGAGGAAACGGACAGAAAAGCGGGAGACAGCGAACCCTTCTCCGCTCTTGCATTTAAGATAGCCACCGACCCCTTCGTAGGTAAGCTTTGCTTCTTCAGAGTTTACTCCGGTGTCGTGGAGGCGGGATCTTCGATGCTTAATGCCACCAAGGGCAAAAAAGAGCGTATGGGACGTATTCTCCAGATGCATGCAAATCACAGACAGGATCTGGAGGTTTGCTACTGCGGAGACATTGCCGCTGCGGTAGGTCTTAAGAATACTACGACGGGTGATACCCTTTGTGACGAAGCTCATCCCGTAATTCTCGAATCCATGGAATTCCCCGATCCCGTTATCGATTTGGCTATCGAGCCTAAGACGAAAGCCGGTCAGGAAAAGATGGCCCTTGCTCTCGCAAAGCTTGCGGAGGAAGACCCCACCTTCAGAACATGGACAGACGAGGAGACAGGTCAGACGATTATCGCAGGCATGGGCGAGCTTCACCTTGAGATCATCGTTGACAGACTTCTCCGTGAATTTAAGGTCGAGGCTAACGTAGGCGCACCTCAGGTTGCATATAAGGAAACCATTACGGCGGCTACCGATGTTGACACCAAGTATGCCCGTCAGTCGGGCGGTAAGGGTCAGTACGGCCATGTTAAGCTCCACGTTGAGCCTAACGAAAGCGGTAAGGGCTACGAGTTCATCAACAACGTTGTGGGCGGCGCGATCCCCAAGGAATATATACCCGCCGTCGACGCAGGTATTCAGGGCGCTATGCAGGCCGGTGTGCTTGCGGGCTTCCCTACCGTTGATATAAAGGTAACTCTTTACGACGGTTCTTACCATGAAGTCGACTCTTCGGAAATGGCATTCAAGATTGCCGGCTCTATGGCGCTTAAGGAAGCCTGCCGTAAGGCAAACGCCGTTATTCTCGAACCTATAATGAAGGTTGTCGTTATAGTTCCCGAGGATTATATGGGCGATGTAATCGGCGACCTTAACTCACGCCGCGGACTTGTTCAGGGCTTTGAGGACAGAAACGGCGCTAAGCAGATCGAGGCGCTTGTACCTCTGTCGGAAATGTTCGGTTATTCCAATGACCTGCGTTCCAAGACACAGGGAAGAGGACAGTACGTTATGGAGCCTCACAGCTACGTTCAGGTGCCCAAGAACATTGCCGACGGAATTATGAAGTCGAGAAGCAAGGATTGATTAAAATAAACAAGATTTTTTAAGGTTTTTTACAAAAAACCCTTGTAATTCACAAAAAATTTTGGTAAAATTAAAGTTAAGCTAAAACAAAATCTTTTAGGAGGAAAAAACTAATGGCTAAACAGAAATTTGAACGTAACAAGCCTCATGTAAATATTGGCACCATCGGTCACGTTGACCATGGCAAGACCACTCTTACGGCTGCTATCACAAAGGTGCTCGCTCTTAAGGGCTATGCTCAGTTCGAGGCATATGATATGATCGACAAGGCTCCCGAAGAGAGAGAGCGTGGTATCACAATCAATACCGCTCACGTAGAGTACGAAACCGACAACCGTCACTATGCTCACGTTGACTGCCCCGGCCACGCCGACTATATTAAGAACATGATCACCGGTGCCGCTCAGATGGATGGCGCTATCCTCGTTGTTGCAGGTACTGACGGTCCTATGGCTCAGACCAAGGAGCATATCCTTCTCGCTCACCAGGTAGGCGTTCCCGCAATGGTTGTATTTATCAACAAGTGCGACGACGTTGATGACGATGAGCTTCTTGATCTCGTTGAGATGGATATCAGAGATATCCTCAGCAGCCATGACTTCCCCGGCGATGACATTCCCGTTATCAGAGGTTCCGCTAAGGTTGCTCTTGATTCTACCAGCACCGATATCAACGCTCCCGAGTATGCTTGCATCGTTGAGCTTATGAAGGCTGTTGACGATTATATCCCCACTCCCGACCGTAAGGCTGATCAGCCCTTCCTTATGCCTGTTGAAGACACCATGACTATCACAGGACGCGGAACCGTTGCTACCGGACGTGTTGAGAGAGGCGTTCTTAAGATGAACGATCCTATCGAAATCACTGGTCTTTGCGACGAGCCCAAGAGCACCGTTGTTACCGGTATCGAAATGTTCCACAAGCTCCTTGACTACGCTGAAGCAGGCGACAACATCGGCGCGCTGCTCCGTGGTATCCAGAGAAGCGACATCGAGCGCGGACAGGTACTCTGCAAGCCCGGCTCAATCCATCCCCACACCAAGTTCAGCGGACAGGTTTACGTTCTTAAGAAGGACGAGGGCGGCCGTCATAAGCCCTTCTTCAGCAACTACAGACCTCAGTTTTTCTTCAGAACCACAGACGTTACCGGCGTTATCACTCTTCCCGCTGATAAGGATATGTGCATGCCCGGAGATAACGTACTGATGGATGTTGAGCTTATCACTCCTATCGCAGTTGAAGAAGGTCTCCGTTTCGCTATCCGCGAAGGCGGAAAGACCGTAGGTTCAGGCGTTGTTACTAAGATCAACGAGTAATTCTTATGGGCTTTAAGGCTCAGTTTAATAGCTGATACGTTAAATTCCACCAACATTGTACCGAGAGCTTTCACCGTTTAAGATGGACGGTGTTCTCCCTTGAACGGGGTCTGCTCTTGGAGATGTGATTGGTGGAATTTCTTTTTTCCCGTGAGAAGATAAAAAAAGCGCCCTTAAAGCACATGGTCCGTTGCCTATATTAGGGCGTATCCGAAAATAAAGCAAACCGGTACTTTTATGCTAAAGCACGGCGATTTTAAGGAAAAAGGCGAAGCAATCCGAGGATATTTCATAGTTATCTCTTTGGGGTAACTATAGCCGTTCTTTGACGCGGACATCGTTTGCTGTCAGTAGAAATCGCGCAGCTCGCAGCCTTTAAGATATGCCCTGATATTTTTTAAGACTTGTCGGATTAGGGCTTGTTTGAAAAATCGGAAACGTCGTCTTTTCACACCCAAACGGTCATCTTCTGTGTCAAAAAGCCTCGTCAAACGACGTTTTGACTGCGTTTTTTCCTTGAAGCTAACCATTTGGAGTCAAAAGCCCGTCATTTACCATATTTTCAAACAAGCCCTATTGTTTCGGACGCGATCCCATTTTGAACTGCTATTATTACGTCAGTTTAAAATGGGATTGGTATTTAAGGGTGCTTTATGTTTTTATACAAGGTTGTTAAGGCAATACCGCACAATGACCGCCCGATGGCTTTGCGTGCGGTTTGCTTGCATATATTCCGTAATCTTACACAAATTCTCCTTGAAATACGTCAGTATTCCTGCGTCGAATTTATGCAAGCTGACGAAATATCTGACTGCGCAATTCCCACGCGATCATTGTGCAGTGTTGCCTTAAATAAATACGTGCGGTTTTTAACATCATCAATTACTTCCCGCAACCGTTACATTCTGTATTTTAACGGCGAGAGGGCCTTCATAGCTGCTGTCGGAATATTTTTCCTTTGAGAATACGAAATTCTTCTGGGCCTGTGAAATAATACCGTTTACAGAGCCTCCTGTTACCTTTGTTATATTTTTCCCGTCATACAGATATGCCAGTCGGATTTCACCTCCGAAATGCCCTGTGAATTGATCAATTTGAAAATCCGAAAACTTCACCGCATGGAGATAAGGTGTTTTCTTCATTTCGTCAATATTTACCGTACCGGCATCCAATCTGATCTTCTCAAAGCCGCCGGTGGGTTTGACCCCCAGATACTGCGAAAATCGGTTATAACCGTGTATCGCCTGTAAAACTCCGTTTTCAATAAGCCGCAGATCATGCATTTGAGTGCCCTCACTGCTGTATGGGCGGGTAGCGATACATGTGATATTTAGCTTTTCACCCGTTATTTCATCATCGTTTCCCTGGATCCGGGTTCCGACCGAATAATCAGAATACTTTGCGTAGATATATGCTGCGTCTGACCGGTACGTATAATAGCTTAAGATTTCGGCCAGCTCTTCACCATTCAGGATAATATCATAGTTTCCGCTTTTTAGGGATCGTTTTGCCACGGATCTGTCTTTAGCTTCCTTGATTCCGTCCGCCGCCTTTTTTGCCAAAGCATCCTCGTTTATATCGTCATATTCAAAGCTGTAATAAAGCTCCACATCCTCTTCTGTTTTGCATTGGGTTACAAATTCGCCCTTTATTGTGAATTTGTCGAAGCTTACGTTTACTCCTTCGGAGTTGACGATCCGTATATGCTGATTTTCTCCGAAAAATTCTGCGGAATTAATAAACGACTCGTTATCGTTATCCGCCGAATAAAGTGCATTTGCCATGCGTCTGACCGCTTCTTCCGCCGACTTTACCGCAGTTGGCTTGTCTGCTTGTGGCTGTCCGCTTCCTTTGACCAGTTCATAGTAGGGGTTTGCCGCAAAACGGGCTGCGAAATATGCTTTTTTCAGGCACTCGCTTATTTCCTCGTCGGTCATTGACGGGAAAATGCTCACGGGGGCGCTGCCTCTCAACATTGTTCCTTCTTTTTCCAGATCATGGTAAACGGTAACGCTATAGTCGGTAACATCCTTGATGCGGCGTGTATCCGGTTCCTTCCTTATAAAAAACAACTCACAGCTGTTCTTTACGGTTTTATTTATAAGGTATTTATCTATACCCAGTGACAATAAAATATCTGTTATCCTTTTAATCATATTTATGATCTTTCCTTTCCTGCTTGTGGACATACACCCGATTACTTCCTGTTTTAGAGCGTGTTCGTATAAAGTAGGACACGAATCTTTTCGGTGAATTTTGCCGCTTGCCGCATTAAACTTTTTAGCGCGCTATAATATTACTGCAAAATTGTGTCTTGTAACCGGAAAAAATATGCCGGCAAATCTGCATATTGATTTCATGCGGACTCGCTCTGATACAAAGACGGCTTCATTAAATCCGTATATCAAGTATATCAGCCAAGAGATATTTTTGCTTTGATATACGGACCTCCGTCGGAAACGGTTACCCATTCCTTGTATCCCTTTCCGCACATACCGGTACCGCACAATATGGGCGTTTTGCTCATCATGGTGATGGACTTTAACAGATCCGGAACATATCCGGTCAAAACTATAGGAGCGAATATTTTTCCCGTAAGTTTACCGTCCTTTATTTCCTTAGCCATACCCACCATCATCTGTATCCCCCAGTTTTTTGGATCCTCCATACCGCTGCTGGGAGTGGAAAGCAGAAAACCGTATTTTATCGAAGCGATCATGTCCTCAACTGTGTCATTGCCGCCCAGGAAATAAGTGTTGGTCATTCTGGTATAAGCTTTTCTTTCATAGCTTTCCCTTCGTCCGTTTCCCGTAGGCCGGAAATTCAGTTTCAGCGCGCTGTTTGCATCGCAGAAGCCGCCCTTCAGAATTCCTTTGTCAATAACTAAGGTGTCATGCGCTTCTTCTCCCTCGTCGTCGAAAAAGTAGGTGGCGGTTTGCTGGACCGCGCAGGCACTGTCATGCATGGTAACGAGCGGAGAAGCGACCTGTTTGCCGATATATTGCTTGGCTAAAGCTCTGTCCTTGGCAAACATATCCATTTCAACGCCGTGACCGAAGGCTTCATGGACTATCATACCGGTAACCTCCGGTTCACAGATGCAGTCATACTCTCCCGGAATTATCGGTTCGCTTCCGAGAAGCTCCAAGGCTGTATCAATAGCAATGTCCATACCCTGTTCCAGTTGATCAAGAACCTCGGCGCCCCCCAATACGGAGTAACCCTTATAGCTTTGCTGAATATTTTCACCGTCCTTGACTATCACGGATGTAACTGCGTCAGCCCACATAATGTTTTGAGTAAGGTCTCTGTTCCTGCTGATAAAAATATTTGCGTATTTTCTGTATTTAAAACGGCAGTTGCAGTCGATTATCTTTTCATTTCGCCCTATTGCGTATTCGCGCAGTTCGGTAAGCTTTCCTATAATCTTTTCCTCTCCGAGCTCCTTCGGATCGATTTTATATTCGGTGGATTTATCAATTTGAAGCGGTTCGTCTGAGGGTATACCGCAGCTTTTGCCTTTATATGCGTTGACAGCGCGGTCAACGCCTTTAATTATATCGGGTATCAGCTCTTCATTCAGCATGTTAAAGGAATATTCCGCCTGACCGCTTTTATCAAATATGCGGATAACAAAGCCTCTTTTATTGTATATGCTGTCCGGGCCGCCCTGAGAAATGTTAATACCCGTTGATGATACCTGGTATATCGTACTTTCGCTGTCTGTACCCAAAAGAGAGCAGTATTCGTATCTTTCGCACAAAAGCGATACAAGTTTTTTTGCCGTCGGTTTTATTTTTTCGAGATACTGGTTTTTCCTGACTTGCATTTTGGTCACCCTTTCTTTTTTTAATATTATAACACTTTTAAAGGTAAAAATCTACATTATATTTCTTGCGAGATCCGGAATTATTGCTCCGCCAAGTAAGTCTTGAAGAATCAGTGCGCTGAAGGGCTGTGGAAAGACAAGGAAGAAGACCGCAGGAATATGCGTATATTTCAAGGGCATCTGACGAAGTATTTAGGCAGCCTGGCAAGCAGAATAATTCAAGAGTTACTTGGGGGAGCAATATGTTAAAATGCTTTGTAAGTTTTTAAAAACGGATGGGATAACGTCAGCATACGCAAACGGTAGGGCATATGGCAGAGAAAGTGATCTCTCTTGTCCTAAAACAGTATGCCCGTCTGGATTCAGTGGTGATCTTATGCAGTATTCCGCAGCCGGATACGGGTAAAACGTATGATAACGGTTATACGGCCGGATTTGACCGGATAAGCCTTAACGGAAGAAAGGCGCTATATTTTTTTCAGTTTTTACCGGATACCGCGTCCTTTTCCCTCGCGGATAGATTGCGGAATATCCGCATAAGCACGATCACCGCCGCCGTTGCAAGCACCGTTTCCGCCGCAAGCTGTGCATAAGCGAGTCCGTAAAGCGGAAAAAGGAAATTAAGCAAAAACAAAGCCGGAATTTCCAGAATAATTTTTCGCATCAGTGCAAAAACAAGGGATTTTTTCCCCATACCGCAGGCCTGAAAGACTCCTACGGCAAGAAAGTCAAGGCAAAGGAAGGGAAGACCGAGGCACATACCTCTTAAAAAGGCGCTGCCATATTCGATTATATCTGAATTATCCATAAATAATGATATCAGAGGCCCGGAAAAAATAAAGAAGCCCAAAGCTACCGACGTAATAAATATAAGAGACATTGTTTCGGAAAAAACGATTGACTTTTTCATTCTTTTCGAGTTTCCGCTTGAGAAGTTGTAGCTTACCAAAGGCATGATCCCCTGAGAGAAACCCATTGCAACATTCATAGGCACCATATTTATTTTATGTGCGATGCCCATTGCCGCCACAGCGTCAGGACCGAAGGAGGACGTGAAATTGTTGAGTACCGTCATGCCCGTTACATTAAGAAGATTTTGTATTGAGGCGGGAATTCCTACTCCGCATACTCCTAATACTATATTTTTGCCGGGCCTGAACTTTTTCGGATTTATGCACACATATGTTTTGCTCCTCTTTACGAACAAAAGAACGAAAAAGTAAATACATGCCGCGCAGTTTGATATAAACGTTGCCAATCCGGCGCCCGCCGAACCCATATTAAGTCCCCACGGCAGTACGAACAGGGGATCAAGGATTATGTTAAGGCCGCAGCCGCTCATTGTGCCTATGCTGGCATGAAGGGTTGCGCCCTCCGCTCTTACCAGATACGCCATAACCACGTTAAGTATTGCGGGAGCAGCTCCCCAGCTCACCGTCCATTTAAGATATTCACCTGTTGCGAAAGCAGTTTGTTCGTCCGCTCCAAGAAGGACCAGGAATTGCTGACTGAATACCGTATATACAATTGAAAACAGTATGCCGCTGAACAAGGCACAGAAAAAGCCGAAGGCGGAGCTTTTGCTTACCGTATCATAATCCTTGGCACCCAAAGCGCGGCTCATCATGCTGGAACTTCCTACTCCGAAAAGATTATTTATGGCGTTAAATGCAAGCAGGACAGGGGCTGCCAGAGTTACGGCCGAGTTTTGTATAGGATCGTTCAGCATGCCAACGAAATAAGTATCCGCAAGATTATATATGACCATAACCAAAGAGCTTATAACCGTAGGTATGGAAAGCGTAAGCACCGCCTTTGAAATCGGGGCGGATTCAAATATGTATTCCTTTTGTTTATCCTTCACTTTATTCCTTCTTTCAATAAAATAAATATCAGTTTATATGAATTTGAAATATACCGCAGGGAAGCGGTGATGCGGCCGCAAAAAGTTCGGCAAGGATTTCAAGCCGCAAAAGCGGATGCTTGTGCACCGCCCCGATGCTCCGCATCACTTGCGGAACCCGATTGCGGATATTTACTGCTTTCAGTAAAGAACAGCAAAAATATACTCTCTTTCAGAAAAAACTGCAACTCACCCCATCCCCCTCCGCTGCCCCTACGCCAATAACTGCCCACCCATCAGGGCGAAGCCGATTTCCGGCTAAAAGCCGGAAATCCGAGCCTGCTGCGCAGTCTCGAAAATTTATTACCCTGCGAGAATGCAAGCATTCTCGGAGCGTAATAAATTTTGCGGCTTCGCCGCTCACTTACGCCTGCCCCTACTGAAAAACTGCAAGTCCATGATCTCCTAAGAAAACGCCTGCAAAAATAATCCCTTTGCCGTTATTAATACGTAACAATATCCGGATACAAATACCAATACTATATATCTGAATTTTACGCCTCATATAAACCTTTCTTACCGGAAGCATAAAACAGATACTTATCTCCTAATGAAAAAAACAGGCGATATCCTTATAATCTTACTATCATATTTTAATTAAATCATACTAATTTAATAATCGTTTTTAATTTTTTAGTATTGTTGCTGCTTTAACTTAGTTTAAATGCTATTATGGCATGCTTCCTTTAAACCGGTACAATGTTCTCAAACATTAAAATAAAATCTTCCTCTTTCCTTCGTTTGAGG
>CAJTTE010000008.1:0-36715 GCA_910579265.1 uncultured Ruminiclostridium sp.
AAAGCTTCGCCATCTTGTTCATGTTGATAAGATTGTTACTGCCTGATACTTTGTTAGCGAAGTCTACGAGGGGTTTGTCTCTTTCAACTTTGTTTTCTAAGGCTATGTACTGTTCCTTTTCTTCAATCCAGCGCTTGGCTCTTTCAATGGGGTCATCAATCATATAACTGTCTGGCTTTGGCTGAATAGAATAAGTTCCCGTTTTGCGGATAGTGGGTAAGACTTCAGAGGTTATCCAGCGTTTAAACTTTTTAGCTGATTCTAACTTGCTCCCAATAATGGCAGAATATAAGCCGCTTTCATTGATGAGTAAAGACTTCATATTCATACCTTCCATTTTGGATGATATAAAATCCTCAGCATCAATTCGTTTCATCATATTACTGGTTTGAGCATACCCTAAAATATCAGATACATCTTTTGCTATGAACCACGGTTCACCCCCAATCGTTACCGTCCTAACTTCACCGAACTCATCATTCTTAAAGACCTCGATTTCCATTCTTTCTTTTTCGTTATTCATTCATTTTTCCTTTCTATCCTTTTTGTTAATATTTTTAGCCTGTAAAAGGCGTTAGTTCCTTATTTAATAGATGCGTACATGGTGACAGAGTATCCTGTTGACACCATGCCTTGATAGACTATATAATTAGCGTGTAATTAAGTATATTGCTTGGTATATTCTATTATACCACATGAATTTTAAAAGTCAAGTTAAAAATATAGATTTTATTAAGTTTGTGCAACATGATTTTTGTGTAGAAAGTGTTAGTCGTTTGATTCTTTCTCATAATCAGAGATATTTTGAGGTAGATAGGGAATTGATCGTTTTTATTAGATTTAGTGCAATTGCACAAATAATGCTATTCCAATGCAAGTTTTTCGTTCAGACTTTCCTGTTCGCTTTTAAGCCCCTTAACACCTTCCGAAAGATCGGAGATCTTCTTAACGCCGTCCTCGTAAGCGTTGACAATATCGCTGAATTTTGTTATAATTGTGTTAGCTACAGTGATTATGGCTGTTGTTATTGCCATAAAGGCAGCAGTGTTAAGTGCGGTTTTCAGTAGGTTTAATCCAACTGTGGCTGCTTTTGCTCCTAATGTTTGCTGTTTTAGTGCTGCATTGTGCGCAAGAACGGATTGACGAGCAGCTTCGTTGGCTTTAATGAGATCTTCTGTACTTGCTTTTTGAAGGTCTGTATTTTGAACAAAGTCAATGAGATAACTTCTGCCGTCCTTGCAAGTTTTAAAATAACTATCCCAAGTTTTTGTTCCCTTATCTACTGCTTTTTGCCAATCTTGAAGATACTTTAATTGATTTTCTGCGGAAGTTTCATCTAATTTTGGCAAATAATCATCAATATTATTTTTTGTAACAATCTGTTCGTTATATTTCTTAAATTCTTTATCATTATTTTTTACATTAAAAGCAGTTGATAAAGCACTTACAAAGCCTTTTAATCCACCCCCAGCTTCATCAAAAGACTGTTTTACTTGTGTACCCCATTCAGCAAAACTACGTTTATTAAATCCTAATTTATTATTAATACCATCTAAATCTGTTTCATATGTTTTAAATATCGTACTGGTTTTGTAGTTTGTGGATACTACATTTGTGATTTTGTGGAGAATCACATAAGCATTGTGGAGATGCTTGTTTTTTGATTATTTTGATATTATATAAAAAGGAGTTAATAATGTTATATTGTGATAAATGTGGACATTTATGGCAAGGAGCCATAAATGGAATTATAGACGGAAATGAAGATAAGCAAAGGTGTGATGTTTGCAATAATCTTCTTAAAAAAGTGCCAGATGAGTATTTTCAAGATGATGAGTTTAATGCAAAATGGCATGGTAGTGTTAGTGATGGAATGTAACAAAAGCTTATAAAGGATCTTGTTTTTACATCTCCAAATTTTGACCAATATTATTTTGACCATAAAGATGAAATAGCTTCGCAACAACGATTACGAGATATGGCAATTTCACAGCAAGACAAAAATAATTCCCATAGCGTAACCTGTCCTTATTGCGGTTCAACCAACATTTCAAAAATTGGTACACTTAACAGAGCTGTTTCAGTAGGCTTACTTGGACTTGCAAGCAGTAAGATAGGTAAACAATGGCACTGTAACAACTGCGGTAGCGATTTTTAAATTTTAAGGTATCTTTCGTTTTAAATAATTTTTTTAATCATAATCGACCTCCTTATATAAAAGTAGTGTGTTTATAGTATTGCACACAAATAAAGGACTACCATTTCCAAGTAGTCCTTTATTTCTATGTAATACCCAACAACGAAACTTTAATCTACTAATCTATTATAAAGACAAAACCCTATTCAATTCTTTTAAAATCATTCTCTTGAACAAACCTTTGGCTTTCTTGTTAAAAATATCTTCATTGTTTAAGGGTATACTGTATATTTCTGTTTCTTCTAAAATATCGTCAATAACAGCAATAAGTATATCAGCGTTTGTTTTGGCATTGCGGTAATTAAGAGTCAATGATATTTCAGAATAAGAATGGTCTGATTCTGGATGCTTGTCTTTAAATAATTTACAAGCATCTTCTATGTATTGATCAACTTCTCTGCACTCAACCTTTTTAAAAGGGATACACAGTGATATCAAATTCTCATCAACGTTTATTTTCTGCATATCAAATATACCCAATCCTTTTACATACATATCAGCAACAGAATTTAATCCTAACATTATTTACACCCCCCCTATCATATTCCAAGTGTTGACAGTTTGTTATATAAATAATGCTGTCCTTTGCCGGTGACATAAGTCTTAATGCCGATTTTAGGACTCCCCTCAACAATATAAGTGTACTCTTTTGTTTTGAAGTAACCTTGATTGATATACTGCTGATACGGTTCATTATTAGGACGGAGATAGCCGTTATTTCTTAACCACTCAAAAAGTGTGTTTCTGCCAATTTTAACGCCGTTCTTTTTGAGCAGTTTGGAATATGCTCCTATGTCTATGAGGTCGGTGGTGTCGGACACTTGTTCTGCAAATTGTACAAGGGGCTTATCAGTTTCTATTTTGTTATTGAGCTGGTTAATTATATTAAGCTGCAAACGAAATAAGTTTTTAGTATTATCGTCAGCATAGGGCAAATATGTATTGATGAAAAGGTCTTCATTGGCTACATAGCCGCCTGTTTTACGAATAGTAGGAAGGATTTCATCAAAAATCCATGATTCAAATGATTCTGCTTTGGGGAGATGACTTGAAATAATCAGCCTATACAAATCCCCTTCTGAAATGTAATTAACTTTTTGTTTACCACCATTTGTAGGGGAGACCAATTCGGTCACTCCTTTGCAATACTTGCGTACAGCTCTTGTAGGATTTTCATGCCCTAAGATAACTGCACACTGTGTAGCAGGAAAATATTCTTTACCATCAATCAACACAATGTTAAGTTCACCAAATTCTGAATTTTTAAATACTAAATTGTGCATAATACATTCCTTTCAAAATTATATCTTGACAAGGAAGTCTCCGCTATGATATAATAAATTTCACAGAGGAAACTCTGTCTTTAGTTTTTATAAGACGTTGTATCGTTTCTCAGGCGGCAACGTCTTATTCTGTTATTTCAGGCTTTAATTTTGCAATCCCTCGACGAATCGCTTCTGCTTTTTCAACATGCATTTGTTCGCAATACAGTTTTAAAGTAGCGGCACTGTCATTGTCTAACCTAACAGTTATTCGTTCACTTTTAGGATTTTCAATTTTTGGTCTGCCTGTTTTTGGCGACATCATTACACCTCACTTTCTGTCTGCCACTAATTAAATTATACATATTGGCAGACAAAAAGTCAAGCACATATTTTAAAGATTTTGTCCAATTTTTTTGTAATGTTTTTGTATAGATCATACATAATTAGTCGAAACTACTTGACAAATGTAAAATTTTGGTATATAATATAAACAAATAAGAGGGTATCTCTGAGTGCTGAGATATCATCTCAAAACTTGTGCACTCTTCTATTTAGAAGGGTGCTTTTTCTTTTTTATATTATAATTTAAAAATGAAAGGAATAAGAAATTATGATTTTTGTTTTTCCGCTTGTACCTATTTTAGTGGCTATTATTATGCTTATTATTTCATTGCTAATAGAAGTCTCATCGGCTTTGGACACTATAATCACTATTTGTTGGATTATAATAATTGTTATTTCTGTTATATTGATAATTTGCAACATGTTTAGAAAAACGAAAACGACAAATAAAATTCTGGGAGCAACAATATCAATCTCTGCGACAATTATTACTATGATACAATCAAAAAACTTTTTATTCGGTTTAGCATCATTAAAAAGATCATCGTTGGACGAAATTATATGGTTTGGAATGGTCTTAGTTTGGGGAGGCATAGTATGGCTTGCATCAATTTGTTTATGCTCATATGCAAGTTTTATTTGTGTTTATGATGAGGAAGATGATAGTGCAAGATATTTAAAAGCTTTTGGATGTATTTTAGGGAGTGTATTACTTTCAAACTTTTTTGGGTTGCTTTAATATTAATATTTTGTAGTAAATCTAAAATTATATACAAACTATATAACCAAGTTTACTGAGAATAAGGTTATATACCGCGATAGCATTTTTACCATCCATAATAGAGTCTGTAAAGGTATTGATTTGTTCGTCAATGGTAACGGTGGATGTCTTATCACCGAAAGGAATTCGGTTACTTTAAAATATCCGTTATCAACATATTGCTGATAGGGCATGTTATCCTGCATCAAAATCTTTTTCTGACGCAGCCACTGAAACAGTCTGTTACAACCTATGTCTATATGCTCGTCCTGTAAAAGCTTCGCCATCTTGTTCATGTTGATAAGATTGTTACTGCCTGATACTTTGTTGACGAAGTCTACGAGTGGCTTCTGTTCATTAATGGTATGCTCTGCTAACATACGGGCTTGCTGTTCTTTTTTTTAGTTCGGTTACCAACCCTATAATGTAGTCAGGGTTAAGTAATGTTTCCTTAATGACTTCTGGTGTCATATATGCTCCGTGCTTGCGGATGGAGGGTAAAACTTCAGAGATTATCCAGTGTTTAAACTTTTAGCAGCGGGGAGTTTGCTGCAAAGTACTAAACTGTATAGCCCAGGTTCATTAATAATGGTCATATTTTGAATTCCACCAAGGGTGCCTTGAATCGGGGCATCCTTTTTATCATCATCGTCAATGTGTGTTGCAATCGCATTTCTTGGTTTCGCATACCCTAAAATCATTGCCATATCTTTTCCTACAAACCACGGTTCAACCCCAATCGTTACCGTCCTAACTTCGCCGAACTCTTCATTCTTGAAAACTTCGATTTCCATTCTTTCTTTTTCGTTATTCATTCATTTTTCCTTTCTTTCTGAATGTTGTATTTTTAGCTTGTAAAAGGCGTTAATTTCTTATTTAATAGATGTGTACATGGTGATATTATCCTGCTGACACCATGCTTTTGGTTGCTATATAATCGGCGTGTAATTAAGCAAGTATTGCTTTATATCTGCTATTATACCACGTAAAACTTAAAAGTCATGTTAAAAATATAGAATTATTAAAGTTTGTGCAACATGGTTTTCGTGTAGATAGCTTTAGTTGCTTGATTCTTTCTCATAATCAGAGATATTGTGAGGTAGATAGGGAATTGATAGCTTTTATTAGATTTGGTGTAATTATATAACGACTGGTTATTTAAAACAAATGCTCATCGCTGTAAACAATGATATTGATATAGAAAATAGTAATAATTTATCTTCCTTCATATCATCATTTTTATGTCTTATATTCTGGCTTAGTTGTTCTGACGGATTCCAAACATATTTACTCAAGAAATTTTGGCAATCTTACAAAATTAATCAAAATATCTTGACTGATGTAAAATTCTGGTATATAATGCGAAATAAAGAATATTATGAGTGTGAAGACATTGTCTTCAATCCCATGCGCTCTTCTGTATGAAGGGCGCTTTTTTGCTTAAATTGGAGGAAAATATGAAAGAAAAGACAATAAAAATATTAAAAATAATTATTCCTTCTATTTCTGCTATTATTGTGGCAGCATTTCCTATTACATATAATATAGGACTTAGCAACGGAGTTGGCGCCGGCAAAGACGAAGGAATTATTATCGGCAAAGAAATACAGCAACAAGATAATCAAAAATTAATGCAAGAGGCCTTTGGGAACATTGTTAATGTTGAAGGAGATAACAACGAGGTAAATATTAACGATCTGAAAAAAATATCAGATGATTATATAAATCTGAAAGAGGAATACTCAGAATTACAATCACAAAACATATCCTTAACAGATCAACATCTTATTGATATTAATACAATTTCGGAGAAGGAAAAGGAAATTGATAATCTAAAATCCCAGATTAATGATTCGCCTGTTTTCGATTACAAAAATTTAACTCTTTCTGTAGACGGACAACAAATACCAATTAACTCAAACAACTCAACGGTTACAATAGACGGACGAGATTATATGTCTAAAGAAATTGTACAGGCGTTAATTTCGAGTGATAAAAACCTCTACGTAAAAGATAAAACGATATTCGTTGGAAAGGTAATCGCAGACAGATCCAACTTGTTCGACAAATGGATAATTGATAAAAACTGTCCAGATTATGATTCTGCAACGGATTCGTACGGGAATTCATATTCAAAAGCACTTGTTGTTTCAAATGATAATACAATTATCTATAATTTATCAAGGAATTACACACAACTTAAGTTTTCATTAGCTATAACGGACAAATCTTATTTGAACACTAAAGGCAAATTGATCGTCAAAGCGGATGAAAATATAGTTTATACATCACCGGCACTTGATAAAATGACAGAAGTTTTTGAGACGCCACCTATTCCAATAGAGAATTGTTCCAGTCTTACGATAACTTACAGTTCGGAATATGGAAATAGATGTATAATTTCTGATGCAATAGTTTATAATTGAACATTTTTAAAGCGGCAAATTATTTCAAATAGCATAATTTTAGGGAGTAATCCCTTTATGCTTTGTGAAATATGGAATATTATATAAACAAAAGGTGCGTCATAATAAATGAGGAGCTTTTAATAATGGAGAATGCTTTGTATATGCAGCCAGTAGATAGCACTTTGCGCGTTATAAGAGAAATATATCCTACTGAATCAACTACTAAATTTGATAAATTTACGGAATTTATAAAAGCGCTTACTGCTAATACCATACCTGGTATGATTGGTCAAGCTATAGAAACTACTGGAAAAGTTTGTTCAACGCTTGTTTCTGAAAAATATAAAGTGAAAGCGATTAAATACGTTGCCGATGCTTATGAAGTAAAATGCTGTTCAGAAGTTGAGTTAGCTCGTATAAAAAGCGAGAATTTAAGAACTCAGGCGTTAACTCTTTATATTGAAAAATCCTTTCAATGCCGTATGGACGAAATTAATAAAGAAATTTTATTGCGCAGTCGGGAAATAGATAGGGAATATTCAAAGTCAATGCGACAAATTGACGCCGAACATAAGCAGGCCATTTTAAATATGAATTTAATCGCAAAAGAACATTTGCACGATATAGATAAGAGGTATGCGACAATTATTCAAATGAATGAATCTTACTGTTTATTATACAGGAAATATTTAATGGAGCTTCGAGATAAAAATTTAACACCAAGCGCTATGATAAAGGAAATAAGTAATAAAACTATTGATATATTGGGTGTTCTCGCTTGTGACCCCTCGGTTAGTATTGATCGTATAAACGCTATTATAGACGCTGGGATAAGGCTAATTGAGTCTATAGACAAGCCAGATAATTACTTCGTTTCGTTTGAAGAATTTATCGGCAAAAAAATGACGTTTAAGGATTTGAATGATGGAAAAATCTAAATTATACTTAATTATTGCTCTTCTTATATCCGTGTTGGTTTTTCTGCTGATTACATTTATTCTTATAGCAATTTTAATATGGAAACGCAAAAGAGATAGGCGCTATCGCAATAATATCTATCAAAAAGTATCGCTTGAATTTAAACCTCATATACAGCAATTGATTCAATCAATAGACAAGTTAAATGAAAAAATTCAAAGTGCGAGTAATGGGATTTCGCAAGCTCAATATGATAATATGCGTGATTTTCTTAAAAACGCCGAAAGATTAAGTGCTCAAATTAATGATTATTGTAACAGTATTAGATTTAAAAAGGATTTTTACTATTATATTGGTTTGCATTACTCATCGTTACTTTTGGCTAATTCTTTAAAAAGGGAACAACAAAATATTAAAGATGCTTTTGTATACTGTAAGAAAAGACAGGAAGCGTTGGGGCGTAAGATCGATGCGGCAAAAAGACATTGTAAGAAAAGCAAAGGGGAAAAACGTGATAGAATTTCAAGAGAAATTTATGAAATGTGTAAGTATCATAAAGGCATATCTATTTGGAAAAGTAATATAGGAAGAATAAATTCGCAGTATCACGAACGTTTAGATATTCAAAATGTTAAGACTGGCAAAATTAGAGATTTTATTGCTGACAACTTTGGGAAAAAAGGTGAGGATTGGAAGAAAAAATGTCATGAAAGAGCTTTAGCACGTAAAAGAAGCTCTATAAAACTATCCGGAATTTATCTATAATCTCAGGGGACTTTATTTATCTTAAAATACTCTTATTGGTTATTTTTTATTATGCATATCCAAAGCGCGTGAACCTTAGAGATTTGATTATAAAGTCCTTAATACTCGTTTTTACCATTTACATAGTTTAAAATTCTTACCCTTAAATGCCTTCTACTTCTATTTCAAAATGATCCCACCCTGTTATGATTTCACTATTGCAGTCACACATTTTAATGCTTTTAAAATAATCATCCAAGGTTTTATATTCTTTTTCTTCGCGCTGGCGCTTAAGTTCGAATTCTAAATTGGATATAACTTCCTCTGCTTCATCATATGTACATTTGTGTCTTTTTAAAATCTGCGACAATTCAATCATTAAAAATAGCGTTTTATTTGTTTTATCGGTTATTAACATTAAATTATCCTTTCTTCCGGAGGTTGCTATGAATTTAAATATTGATTGTATTAGAGATGTTTTAATCTACTGTGCCGATAATATTAATGTTGAGAAAACAACCGTGGGAAAATGGAATTTAAAATATGTATCTTTGCACAGCTTATATCAATCTGATTTAAAAGATAATTACAGCGAGAAGGAAATAATGTATTCGGTTTCAAAATTGTACGAATGTGGTTTTATAGAAATACGAAACAGAGTGCCGAAACAATCAATTTATATGGAGTCGTGCCATATTGTAGATGTAACATTCCGAGGCCATCAATTTTTGGAATCAATAAAAGAACCATCTTCTTGGGAGAAAACTAAGTCTATTGCGAAGAGTGTTGGAAATTATACTCTCAATTTTATTGAAGATACGGCTCAAAAAATCGCTGTTGCGGCAACAACTGCACTAATTGCGAAAATATAGATATGCGCAAAAATATTATATGACATAATATCAGTAGTTTACTAAATGTGATTAACATGTATTTCTTTTAATATTTCTACTATTCCTCGACTCATGGTATGTTTTTTCTCATTTTTACTTATCATACCACTTTTTTATCCTTTTGTATACTACTTTTATTTTCGTAAGCGATTGCCGTGCAACCTTCTTGTTATATCTATATTATAAACATTAACAAACTGCGCGACTCTCAAGCTTTTATTTAAGGTAAGTTTACCGTGAGCGATGAAGTGGTAGATAGCACCTTCTGGAATAAATGTCATTTCAATCATTTTGTTAGCTGATCGAGGTGCGTAACGTTTTGTTACATACCTGCAATGATCGGATAGTGTCTTTAACAATTTGCCATTCATATAAGAATAAAGACCTCTTGTTGCTTAATGCGGCAGGAGGCCTTTTTATATGAGTTTAATTTAAGGTTAGGTTTATACTAACCCGATATTGTATTGTAAAATATACGTCCATTATGACGTGTTGAATTAGGGAAAATATATCTTTATTTTAAAAGACGTTAATGCCGTAAAATTTGTTATCGTCTCACCGACCCCGATAACGAGGGTTCCACAACCTACGGGCAAGAGGTAAGTTCTTGCGCTTAAACTGCCGTATCAGTTAGTACCGAGCGCATATTATAACGACAGGGTTTCGCCTTATCGTTACCGCCTATTGTCGCTTCTGTGAGGGCTTCCTATAAAGGCTGTCCCTGCGGACTGTTTCAGTGTACGGACTGTTACTTCCGAAAAAGAAGTGCCGCACAGTGTAGAAATTTCCCCGCATATTTAGGCTTCGTTTACGAATATGTATTTCCCATATTCGGCGTTAAGAAAACTTATGTATCCATAAGAACACTTATCGCCGTCGGCATGTTCGAAGAGACCAGACATTTTAGGTCTACCGACGTTTTTGAATGACGCAACGGAAGATATTATTAAAGGCAAAAGAATATTGACCTTTTGTAATCCGGATATAATGCTTAAAATAGTTGTTCCCAAATCAGTGGCGACGGTTATCAATTTTCCGTCAATCATGGTTGAGGAAAGCTCTTGGTAAGCTGCGTTGAACCGGTTTATATGTGCGGTAGCACTATCCATGTATGTAGAGTAGGAATCTTGAAGCGTACCCGCGCTGTTCGACATCGCATCCATAGAACCCGACGCT
Organism: uncultured Ruminiclostridium sp.; assembly: GCA_910579265.1. Taxonomy (GTDB): domain Bacteria; phylum Bacillota; class Clostridia; order Oscillospirales; family Ruminococcaceae; genus Ruminiclostridium_E. The sequence continues at coordinate 10,704 of CAJTTE010000008.1, forward strand.
TCTTTAAATTGCTCGATAATGGAGTAAAATACCGACTGTTGTCTTGTACCCGCTAAAGTATTGGCTATAGACGCCTGTTCCTGAGAACTCAGGTCTTTCCACTTATCGGCAATATCCTTCATAATGTCGTAAGTGCTTCTATATTCTCCGTTGGCATCGGTAAGAGATACGTTAAGATGAGTAAGCTGTTTGATGATATCATCGTATTCAGCCGTTGTCATACTTTCGCCCAGTTCATCCAAGTCCGCTTTGGTATTACGAATACGTGCCGCAATGGTTCTAAGTCCCGTAGATGATTTGGCGGCGTTTTGCAGAGTTGTGTTTGCGGCGGTCAGTAACGCTACTGATTGTTCGTAACTGTTTCCTGCCGCAGACAATGTTGAAGATGCATTGGTCATTCCCTCTGCAATTTGTGATACGGAGATAGGGAAGTTATTACCCGTAATGACCAACTTGTCCAGAGTAGACTCTATCTGATCCGTGTCAATATCGAAGGCTTTTACAATTGAAGTAATAGCGTCTTGAGCCGAAGCCACGTCGATATCGCCGACATTTTGAAGCATACCCGTATACTCTGACAACTTAGCGGAATCGTTAAGGTTATAGCCAAGTCTGGCGTAGGTAGTCGCGCTGTTTATAACGTCGTTTACGTTTGCGCCGATTTTCTTAGCCGTATCTATTGCGGTAATTGAAAACTTAGACATTGCGGCGTCATTTTCACGTGTAACGATTTGTAATTGAGTTAGAGCGTCATCCAGCTCAATTGAAACGGAAATCATTTTCCTGACGGACTGATACGCCGACATGATAATCCTTGAAACACTTAACCACGAAGCAAACTTTGCGGCTAACGTTCCAAATCTTGTTCCAAGGGTTTGGACGTTTTCTCCGTTGGCGATTATAACCGCATTATTTTTCTGGAAGGCTTCTTTATGAGCGCTTAATTGTTTCTCAAACTCTTCTGCTGACAGCGCTCCCGCGTCAAATTGGCTTCGGAGAGTTTTCAGCGGTTCTACGAGGTTTTGTATATTTATATAGTTTTTAGCGGATTTACCTGTTTTTGCCGCCGATAAGCTTCCGTTCTTGGCAATATTTTTTAACAGGGTGTCATATTGTCTAAGAAGCGTTATATTTTTTGATACTTCCTTTTGTTCGTTTTTGTTATCTTGGATACGAACGTTAACTGCGGCTTTGGATTTTGCGGCTACATCATTGCGAGCTTTGGTAACCTGTTTTGCGGATCCAAGCGAATTGGAGCTTATATCAACGCCCGGTGTATTTGTCGATTGATAATTAGGTTTTGCAACGCTTGGCGCTATTTTTATTTTTTTGACAGATGCTGCTATTTTTGTAATTTCTTTTCTGAAATTATCTAACGCCTTATTGTCAATATCAAATTCAGCTTTTATACTCGGAGGATTTTCATTAATTTTTTTAAAAATATCCTGAATTTGCGCTTGAATTTTCGCATGACTGGTTTTGGAGTCAATAGCGACATCTAATACGAAATCAGCCATATATCACCTCCTTTACATAAAAAGAGGGATTGATTCTCTCAATCCCGTTATAAATTATTCACTTAATGTTTCGATAGTAGGGTTGTCTCTAAAATAAACTCTTCCCGCAACATTGGAAAACTCATAGTTATTATCAATCACTATACCCCTTACGCCATACTCTTTTGCGTAGGAACGTAAAAATATCATTACAGCCTCTTCAAGAAAGTGAGCGCCTTCTCTTTTATTTAGACTTGGAATACTTTTTGTGGTATGTTCTTTCCATACGCCGTATACGCTGGTAGGCGTGCCGTTTAACCTACTGGCTGAATAACCGAAATTTAGAAGCTTTACAATATTGTAAGGCTCGTTGTCGTCGTAATCAAAACCGTCGTAACCGTCCGGATTATCAGCCGTTTTGGGATAAAGGGATAATACTTTCGTTTCTCCGTCAAATGTTACTTCTATGCCATAATTTTCCGAATAAATTTTCTTTACTCTGCCGTATTTCCATTTCTTCAATCTGTCTACGGCCGAGCGGCTCAATTCTCCGCTTGCATGATTATCCCCTTCGTGTTTCACAATGGTATTTTGCAAAACTTCAATAAATTTCATTGCCGCCATATAAGAAAGAGCCTTCGTATGTTCGGATTTCGCTTCTGATATTCTTTTTTGTATGCTTTTAGAAGCTATGACATTATTTATTTTCTTATTTACGGACGACCAATTTATCTTACCCATTGCCGCTATCCTGATTTTGGTTGGAATCGTTTATCTTCCTGGCTTCAAAATAAGCCTCTATAAATTTCTTTTCATCAATTCTATTTCCTGCGATAGCTTTATTGAGATTTGCTATTGTGCCGCTGTCAACATCGGTAAATTTTTCCTCAAATGACTTAGTAATGTTACTCATAGAATTATACAGTTCGTTAAACTGTTTAGAAATAAGTGATTCCTTAGTTTTTAGAATGTTAGCGATTTTTGTGTCAATTGCCGTAACTATCTCGTCGAATTGATTGCCTCCGACAACTTCATAAACTGTGTTTACAATATCCGTACCGTAAAGAATATCGTAACAAAGATTTACGTCATCGGGCAGCCTGAAGTTGGAATATATTTCAATCATGCTTTTATTAATCGCAAACTCTTTTATTTCAGGCAAATATTCGCCGTCTTCCGAAAAGCAGCTTTTAACTACCGAATCTACGAATTGAAGCATTTCTTTTAATGACAGATAGTTTTTTATAACGAGTTCCTTGCTTTGCCAGTCCTGTGTTGTGACGCGCTTTGATGTTTCTTTAAAATATCTTTCCAATTCATTTACGGAAATCTTCTTATTTTTTTCAGCCATATTATTCTCCTTTATTTCAAGAGGGTCTTATATTTTAAGCATTTTATCCCGCTTATTTCTTTTTGAATTCGTCCTTCTTTAGCCTTGGTCAATATGCTGCAATTGCCTTTATTTCGAGCGCATTCGTTGCATTTTGACGTAAAAGTTTCCATTTGACGCGTATTATCGAAAATGCCCGCATATTCTACGGGATATATTTCTAACTCAACTCTTGGATTTACGGAGTCGTAATATATCCTTTGCGTTCTTTCGCACACCGTATTATCGTCAAGCCAAATAAGCTGCGTATCGGTTATAGCGTCAAGCATAACCTTCCAATAGTTAGACGGGTCTTTGTCGATCCTGTCAAAATAGAAAACAGCGTCCGCATAAAAGTGTCGTAGCTTATCGGGTTTTAAATTCCAATGTTGTTTATTCGCCTCTTCGGCAACGTAATTTGCGAACTCTTTTCTGTATCTTACCGCTTCTGATGTTTTATATGACATAGCGACGGGGCGTCCGCGTTTTACCGTCACTCTGTATGATAGGTAGTGATTTACCGAAGGCGGTATTTCGCTAATCAATTTCAATCTGTTATTTAAAAATACATATAACATTACTCCGTTTTTTTAAAATAAAGCTGCGTTTCAATAAGAAACGCAGCTTTGCGGTTGCTTTATTTTCTTGTATCGTTCAGTGCTTTTTCTCTTGAAATTATGATTTTTTCAAAATATTCGCTAGCGTGTTCGGGACAGCATGCTACGTCCTGCCATCTGCGACCGTCGGGAATCGAACGATTTGTATGACAGTAATTATACTCCTTACCGCATACTTTACATATTCTTTTTGACATTTGCTTCTCGTTTTATTATTCGCCGACGCCTTCGTCGTTGGTAGTTTTGCCGCCATCCTCGATAATGTTTCCGTAATCGTCGGTATTGGCGCCGTAAACGGTATAAGTAAAGAATTCTCCGGCAGTACCGCAGGCGCCGGAAAGCGCTTCCGCTTCGAAATTGTGTACGGACTGATTTTCGCCGAATTCAATACCGAATTCGCCTGAAAAGTCTGCTTTAGGGATAAATATTTGAATTCTGAAGGTGTCGCCGCATTTAATCTCGCCAAAAGCATCGATATAAAGCATGCACTTTTCGGAATACTTGTCGCTGCGATTAACGAGGGTGTCGGCTACTATACGTCTGTTATAGTGAACGACGATCTCGGTTCCGTCAGTAATGTCAGCATCGAAAGCAAGTTCCTTTGTGTCGGGTGAATATGTAAATATACCCTTGCCGACGGCGGCACCCTGAGTCAATGCGGTACCCTGGGTTCCATCCTTCTTTCTTATAAACAGGCTTCTGATCTCCGCACCGGTTGTTCCCACGGCCTTAAATTTGGTTTCGGCCTTGCCTCCGCTCACCTGAAGGTAGTCAGTCCAAAGCACTTCCGTAGGCTTGGTTTCAAAAGAGCATCCTGTCTGCATTTCAAGTAAGCCCCCGGATATCAAGCCGTTAGCTCCGCTTACGGTAACCGCCTTATTACGCTTGAGGGATGATAATTTACGTCCCTGCTTACCGGTAATATCGGATTTGTCCTGTGTCTGATTGATGCTGGCATTTTGAAGCTCGTCCAGCGTAAACTTATAGTTTCCCGTTGTCAAGTCAAAAGCTGTAATTGTTTCAATGCTTGTAAAAGTGATATCGCCAATATTCATATTTTTTCCTCCTTTATTTGTGAATCAGCCAGTTTAAATCATTTCTGTCTAATTCTTTTGCACTGATCGTACCGGCATATATGCCGTACATTTTATTGTTATAATCGTTTTTCTTGATGACCTGTTTAACGCATTCGTTAAACTGGTAAATTGTCAGATTTTTCGTTCCCTCAAAATCAAACTTGTATTGCTCGGAATTAACCATAGCGACTATTAATGAAGCAAGATCGGAATCCTTCGTTTTATCTTTCCGACGCTTCATTTTTATCCTCGCTCTTTCGATCATATATTCCCTTGCCGCTTCGTTGCCGGGTTTGTGATAATTTCTTTCGAAATGGTTAATTCTTCTTAATGTGTCGGCCATTAACCAGTGAACGGATTCGTCGATAACAATATTATTTGCTTCGTCATAAAGAACGATTGTTCCGTTTTCGCTGTTTTCGGCCTGCTTAAAACCGGAAATATTCAAATCTCCGAAAAACAAACTCGTATCCTGCTCTTTAATGTAAGCGAACATCATAAGAAATAACTGATAATCGCCTATCGTTGTAAAATCAATACCCATATCGTCCAATAAAACCATAAGGTCTATCGGCGCAGCGGTAAGCAGGGTAGCTATCGAATAATAATTATCAACCCCCTTTCCAATAATTTCACCTATGGTAGGTATTATGATTTTAATATTTTGATTTATTGCCACTTCCTTTGAAAAAAGCAAGCTGCCGTCTGTCATCGTCCCAATCTCCTGTTTGTAGGTATAGGCTTATTCGGATTGTGAAGTCTGTTAAAGTCTTTTGCGTTAAACGTAAGTGTCTTGCCTTGGTAGTCGGTCATAGGTGCAAACCTTTTGCATGAATAGAAATTAAGTTCGCCAAGCCCGTAAAATCTACTTCCGTTTATTTTTTCGCAAATTTCGGAACAAAGCGCGTCCGTTCGTATACCGCCTTCGTCAAGCCTAAGCAAACTTTTATGAGTAAACGCCCATATGTATATTACGGGAGAAAGGAATGTTTTATCTATGGTTTGCTGTATATCCACATCGACGCATATAAAGGTTTTTGCTTTTTCGGTAGTTTCCGGAACGTATTCGACGGGGAATACCTGATTATACATTAAAGAACCGGCCGTTTCTAAATCTACGTTTTCGTTTATCAGTTTAATTATTTTTTCGCTGGTCAGCAAGTCCTCTGCCAAACGGTTTTTGTAGTTAAAAAACTCTTCTAACATAATTTAAATCCATACCTTTCTGTCCGGCTTTTCAATTTCTTTATTTTCTGGGTCTCCATCCGAATCGGATATATCGTCGGGACTGCTAAGCGCGCCGTCTTCAACGTTATCAATCGCGTCAGTGTCTTTTTTGTCTTCGGAATTGTCTTGAGGAGGCTCTGATTCGGAGACGTCGGGATCTTTGCGAACCGAAAAATATTTGTAAAAATCCGCTATGCCGAGTTCATGCAGATCCTTATCCGTAGAATTAACTTCCTGCAATATAAATTTAAAAACGCCGTTCCGGTTATAGGTAAGACCAACTTTCAGGGGCTTGGTAAGCGAATATGCTATTTTTTCTTTGCCATCGGGATCGTCAATAAGAAATCTGTCTTTTCTGGTGAGATTTACCGTCTGGGAATTTCGCGCTAAAGTCAGCGCAATACGGGAATCGCCTCGCGTTATCACAAAGTTTCTGTCTTCGTATTCACCTGTTAAATATTTTGTACCGTCCTCAACCACGCACCATTGTTCACAAACAACTCCGTCGTTGGTTATCCATCTGAGCAAATGATTACATTGAAGTATTTTAGCGGATGTGTAAAGTTCCGTATCTGCATTTTTCTCGGTTACCAGCCAGTGATTCCCCTGCCAAAAAATTAAGGATCCCTGTTCCAGATTTTCATCGGGCAGGGTTTTAACGGATTTTTCATTGAGACTATCAGTATTTATAATCGCAATTGATTGTTCTCTGACTCCTTCAGGGTATTTTTTAATATCTTTTACGTTTAAGCTTCCTTTGGGGTCATACCTTATTTTTTCGTTTGCTCTTTCTTCGCCGCCTATCCGGGAATCATCCTGATCAGATTTTACGCCGTAATCATCCAAACGGGTAAATATAGGCGACGAAGGGTCGATATTATACCCGTTTTCGGCATCATATACGATTACCGTCTTGTAAGATAGAGTATCCGGGAGTTTCCTGAAAAAGTTAGCCTTCGTTCGATTTAAAATAGCATCCCTTTTGGTAATGCCGCGTATCTCGGCCGCATTTTGATAATTTGTCCAAATACTCATGTCGTCATTCTTTTGCTCCATACTTATCCGCTAATTTATTGCAAACGGAGATGGCTTTAAATACTTCTCGTTTTACGTCACCAACGGTACAGTCCGGCGTATTCGTTATATATTGAAGTACGCAAAGCAAAGTCATGAACTGTGAATCATAATCGATTTTTACTAAAAGCGATTTAAAACCGAGCAATTCCGCCGATAAACTTTGAAGATATTTTCTCAAAGAGCTTTCATTGCTTTCCTTTAATGGAAGTATTTTATAAAATTTGTTAACGAGCTTCTCAAAATAATTGCGTACAAGCATTGAATCGACGGGTATTCCTGCCCTTGTTTCCATAATCATATGTGTAAATCCCCCAAATCTCCGCAATCATAGCTATACTCGCGGATACGCTGAATATAGTCTTTTTTCTTAACAGTATAATCGTTTCCGATTCTATAAAGCAGCTCCGCTTCCGAGTGCTTGGTATAATCCTTAGTGTTCAGAGCCGCCTCTAAAAGCTCCTGCTGATTAACATAAGGCTGCATCCATTTGAGTACCATACCGTCTGATACGATATCGATTATTTCGCTTAGATCGCTCGTATTAACATCAATATTAAACTCTCTCCGCTTATCGCTGGCGGTAGAAATAAAATCATATTTACATACCCTTTTTATATCGTTTAACGCGCTTTTCAGGTATTGATCAACCGTATCGTACCTGTCGGATTCAGGAAGAGATAAAAATCTATATTCTGATATTTTCATTAAAAAGGGTTTGATGAATCTGTCGTAGGAAACGCTCATTGCCGCCTCCTTATCTTTCCGTTAATTCCGTGCCGAGAGCTTTTTCGAGCGCGCGAATAACCTTGTTTGAGTCGATTTCTCCCTCCGTTAAAAGCTGTCTTGTTCTGTATTCCAAAGAATTTTTCTGTCCGACGGAGAGTAGGGAAACAGTCTTTTCAATTTCCTCGGGGGACTTTTGAAATATTGCGTCAAACTCATTTAGTTTAAGTGCGTTTTTGTAATACTGCCCCACTCCGAGATAATCTATAACCCATTCATGTTCGTCGTCAAACATAAACCAATTGTTTATGAAAAAAGATTTAGCGGAACTTTTGGCGTTTCTGAGTTCCCTAAGTTCGATTTCCTGTATGTCCTGAAACGAATCCCAGACGAATCTTTCGCTTGTCCTCGGGCTTTTGTATATCAGCCTGCCCTGAAACCCATTCATAACGGGAATGATTTGGGTGACATCTATTTCTTTAGGTATAATAGGCTTTTCCTTTTGAATCTCGGTCGTATGCGACGACTTTTGTGTTTCGTTCGTAGGCGTTGTTGTTTTGGAAACAGTGGATTTTACGCTTTTTCTTGAATTCGTTGTTGCCATTTTTCCTCCTTTTATTCGAAATTAACGGGTTTGCTTTTAATCCGTTAATTCTTGGCGTTTAAACGTTTTGTGACTTAGTCTGTAAACTGATAACGACCTATACCGGAATTACCCCCTGCGGTAACGATTCCGAGACCGTATGCTTCGCCGTAAAGGTATTCTTGAGTGAGATCCGCTTTGCTTGTAGGAGTCCCCATAAATACGGTAGGATCCCCTTCATACACAAACTTAATAGGTTTATCGCCGCCTGCGACGATGTTAATAACGTTATCTTCAAATACAAAGTTGGTGGTGCCGATCTTATGCCTCTGAGGAATTGCAACAACGGGAGTGCCGTAAAATTTACCGCAATAGCCGAAATTATACATATCGTCCTTATAACCGTCCGATTCAATTGACGGCTTAAGCTTCCTAAGTCCTTTTTTTGTTGCTACGATAGTGGCGGTCTCACCGCCCGCGGCAGCTTCGGTGTGCGCAATAGTATCAAGCAGCGCGTCTTCGTCATAGGAGCCTGCGGCGGGGAAGTATGCCGCGCCTCCAAACTGTGCCTGCGTTGCTCCCGTCCAAAGGGTGTATATGTCGTTCAGGATTTTCTGTCGGAAGGAAGCGGAAGCGACGGAGATCAGCTTGTTAAAATCAACACGCTTCGCCAACACTCTTCTAAGCTCTTCGTAGAAACGGATAGCCTTCATAGAAGTTGGAATCGCAATGTCGGTCGTACCGCTGAGTCTCTGACGCCTCAGCGCCTGAGTACCGTCGGCGACCTCTTCGACAAAGAATAAATTGTTGTCTTCGACAATAAAATGGTTTTCGTCTCCTTCGGCAATATTGCGATATTCAACAAGCGTGTTGAAAAAATCGTTCTCCTGCAAGCCGTCGATTACGGTACGGCCAAGTACTTGCTCGATGAATGCGAACAAACCGGGACATTTTCCGTCGCGTATTGCCTTATAATCTAACTTTGTGCTTCCGTTATTAAGCTTTATAAGCGCTTCGATAACGGTTTTGTTTGCAGTGTCTACGGAATATTTAGCAGTTTTGCCTTTATACGCGTCGACAGCCAACTGCACAACATCATTCATATCAGCCATTATGTATTACCGCCTTTCCTTACTTTTTTATTCTGATTACGTAGTAGGTATACCTGCCCGCAATTTCTACGTTTTCGATAACTCCTACCTGAGTGGAACCCGACGTCGCGGTTTTTACCACCTTGAGCTTTGTCGAAGCGTCAAGTTCGACGAGGTTGCCCTTTGCTGGAGCAATTTCGCCGCTTAAGGCTTCTTTTGTAACGCCGAATACATCGCCGTCATGTAAACGATAGCCCCTTGCCGGTCTTGCGTCAGCCTTATTAATAAACTCATCCAAATTACGCTTGCGCTCGTTTGCCATAATTTCTACGGACGCAACCAAGGCGATATCCGACAATTGAGTTGCTTTTGAAGGGGTTACCGCTTTATATACCTCGCGGGAATTTTCCATCAGGCCGTCAAGCTTCACAACGTTGCCGTTTTCAATATCGGCGGGTTTGGAATTTTCGTCCGTATATCTTAAAGAAATCAGATCGGCGGCTACGTCGGTACCGGTCATATTATCGGTACGAACCACAGCGTATTTAGTTTCTTCAGCCATTTTTATTTCCTCCTGTTATTTAATTGATTTTTCCAAGCAGTTCTTCGACCACGCCGTGATAAGGATCGTCCGGATCCGGTTTATCCCGGGTGTTTTTCGAAACTATGACTTTTTGGCTTGCGCTTCCGCAGGAAAATTGAAGTCTTTCGGCATTCCTGCCCCTGAGGGCATAACATTTTTCCTCAAATTCTTCCGGAGTGTATTTTTCCTTTTCGCCGCACAAAATCGCAAAGTTTTCATCACAGGTTAGGTCGCTAAACCTATCCTTGATAGCGTCATATTTTGCTTCAACTTCTTTGGCTTGTACGTCATCTTTGTATTTGCGGAGATCGTTAAGCTCGGCTTCGTATGCAACCATCCTACCGTTAATTTCTTCAAATTTTGATTTCCACTGCATACTTTCGGTTAAGGCCGATGTGAGAGCATTAAATTTATCCGCGAACGGTGAATTTTGTTCGCCTCCCGAAAAGGCTACGATGGCGTATTTTTTGCGGCTTTTGCTTTCAAAATCCACACTGACGGCATCGCCGTCAAGAGCGTACTTAAAACCGTAAAGCAACCAATCGTTTGTGTCCCAACAGTATACCTCCTGCGCGTCAAAATCACAGTCCGCATAAATATATCTACTGAACTCCCCTCCCCAATCGGTAGTCGTAGTCTCTTTGGAAACGGTGCGGGATATTTCTTCAATCATGGTGCCGGTAAGTGTGAATTCCGAATGATTATCAGTATCTGTATTAAAAGCGTCGTTGCTTCCCTCGGTTCTTTTCACCATTGCTTTAAACATTTCCGTCAGTTCTTTTACGCTCATATTTTCAACGGAAAAATCCAATTCGTCGATTTTAAAGCCAAACTTTTCCGCTAATTTAATTTTTTCATCCAATTGATCTTTTCCTCCTTCCGTCAGTTTATCTTGTATACGTATATCTTCAGTTTTCTTTAAGGTGTTGACCGAGCCGAAGCTCTCCTTTATTTCCCTCATCATCGCCGAAAAATCTTTTTTAAATTTATCCGCAGAAAATGCGGTAATAAGAGCCGAGCTTTCAAAACACGGTTCTACCCCTATCAAAGCAAACGCCGTGAATTCAAAGTCATATATGTAATAAACGCCGTCTATTACTTCTCCGCTTTTTACGGTAACTTCCATGGAATGACGCACGATACCATCCTTTTTTATTTTCCTATACGCCTCTTGCCTCTTCCATAAAAGCACCTCGGCGAACAGATATTCATGCTCCGTTCCGTCGTCCTCCGTTACTTTATCCCACCAGTATCTTGCTGATTCAGGGATAACTCCTATTGGCTGCGTCAGATTTACAAGATTTAAATCTCCTTCGGAGTTTTCCTCAATCTCAATATCATGACCGCCCAACTTATCGTCGCTTTTTATATAGTGACATACAATGGGGCAGTTAAACATTGTTTTAATATTTCTTTTAAAGCTTTCTTTCGAAATAAAACTTCCGTTTCGGTTAAAGCCCGGATATGCTACCCTTAGTACGGCTGAATCAAAAGAAGAGTTTACCTTGCTGAAATCAGACAGGGATGATTCAAAGATAATACTATATGTTTTACTCATTTGTACCCCCCCCGTCAAAATGTTAATGTGTCTGACATAACACACCTTTCGTTGTCAAAGCAAAAACTTAATTTTTCGTTATTTGCAAAAACAAATATAGATCTGGAGGGATATGCTTTTAATAAAGCGTATCCTTTTTTTAAAAGCTTTTCCTTTGTTTGATTGTCAAACGTATAAATAAACCTTTTATTCACTACTTATCCTCCTGGTTTTGTTCTCCGCTTTCGGAGATATCTCCCACTTCCTTTGTGGGCGCGCCGCCTTCATCCGTTGCCGCATTGCTTTCAAGGTCGGAGGAGCTTATCTGAGAAGAGCTTTGTATAGGCTTAAACATATCGGGAAGACCGAGAACCTGACCTTCGAGGTAGCTCATCGAATCCAGTTCTTCTTGCCCGATGCCCTGAGAAGCCGCATAAGCGGATATCGTGGGTAATCCGTATGAGGCCGCTTTTAAATATGCGTCGCCCATCTCTTTTCTGTTATAAGGAGAGATGTCTAGGAAGTTGACCTTAAAATTCTTTCCGTAGCTTTGATGCTGAATATATCTGTTAAGAGCGTCCTCTATTCCTTTAACGATTCCGTAAGTAATTGATTGATCCGCCTTTATTGATAACAATAATGCGTTTGCGGAGGCCTTTTCGTTGTTAAACAACAGTGAAGATACGCCCGCCGCCGTAAATAAATTCTGCTCTGCGTCGGCAACCGTTTCGGTATCGCCCGTATTAGAGCGTTCGAAGCTTATTTTTGAAAGAGGCATGGGAGTTAATACCGAGCCAACCTCGTCGGGTAAAACACTGTCTAAATTATGCCAAAATTCTTTGGCTTTCGTATAATCAATTCCCCATCCCCCGTCCGAGGTCATGGGTATTGTCATCGCGATCATAGCATAGTTTTCTAACGCCGTTTTCGTAAGTTTAAGCTGTTTGTAATCTTCAATGTCATATATTTCTCTTAAAATGCCTGCGAAGGGCGGCAGGGAATAGTTGAGTATATCGTTGTTACACTTAACGGCGAAAGAATTCGGAGAGTCGAGTTCGATCCATCTGCCGCTCTTTCTTGATTTATACAGTTCGTATTTTGTGGTAAATTCCGTCGGATAAAACGGCAGCAGTTCGTTATTGGTGTCAAAATACGCAAAGTCGAACGTAACATTCAAAGCGTTGTTTTCTATGCTTGATATAGAGCAATAGTCACTTGGAAGCTGCTGCAATATAATGCTGCCGTCAGTGATTCGCATCGTTCCGTAATAAGTATCCTCTCTCAGACATACCGTAAGTATTTTTGGAAACTGAGTTTTAATACTCATAGACGAAAGTACGTTCAAAACCTTGCGGTAGTTGCTGTTTATGGCCTTAAGGTTAGCTTTCTTTGGATCAATCTTATATGGTTCCACTATATAAGATAAATCGGACAAAGCGGAAAAGTACTGTATGAGCCGCCTGAAATGCGGACTTGCTCCGTATATGTATATTACGGCGTCTCTAAGCTGCTTTTCATATTGATACGGATTGGATAAATATTGGGTAATATTGTCTTTAGAATACAAAGAGAACGACGGAGCGTTCCTGATGTTATTCATATCTCTTGTAATCATTTTGTTTATTGCCGCGAATTTATCCGAAACGGCAAACAAATCATTAATATCTTTCTTGTTGATTCCGGTTATTGATACAGCCCTTTGCGACTTGTCTTGCCTTCCCATTTGCTCGCCTCCTTTCCCGTATAGTTAGGCGCCCTGAATATAAGCGTTTCTGATAAATTTGTATCGCTTATATGTTTTCTGCCGAGTTTGCTTTCCAGTTGTATGGCGACATAGTAGTTATAAGACAGGCTCGAATATCGGTCTTTTCGCATACCCGTCTTTTCAAAAACTTTTATCTTGTTGTTTCCGGTCTCTTCGTGTTGTAATTTTGTGAGTTCGTCTATTAGAAGAGTCGTATGTATGTAGGGAAGCTTAAGTTTAATTTTATCGTCCGGAGAAAGAACATCGTAACCTTTAATTTCCTCAAAAGCTTCGTCGGCGTCATATTCGGTCTCAAGAAGTCTTATACGACCGCTTCTGAACCCCTCTCTTAACAGGAAGGCGCAATCCGAATTAAACTGCGCCGAAGCCTTAATAGACCATATAATTTTTTCTGCGTTTGGAACAAGACATCTCGACGCCATTTCCGTATTGTTGCAGCAAGAAATAGCCGGGTATATTTCTCCCGTATCCGGATCGACCATATCTTTTGTCAGACAGTCATATACGCCAAGTCCCAATCCGTTGGTGTCAAGAGCTAAATAATCACACTCGTATTCGTCAACCAATCGACGTATGACTAAAGCCTGATCGTCGGTTCTAAGTCCTTCGTATGCGTCCGCATATACGATATTGCTCGTATATCTGCCCGCTTTTGTCATTATCATTTGATTTATAAAAACCGACGTGGCGTCGTTGTTGTTTTTTCTGCTGGACATAAGAGCGATATCCGCTGATAATATGCGTATTTCTCCGTTTTGTTTTGGCGGTATTCTCACATATTGCGAGTTGTTTAATTTTATTGCCAGTCTGCCGGGCAGCATAGGATATTTGATACGCCTGTTCTTTGAAATTGAGTTATAATCAAAAAACGAACCGTCGGAATTGCCATACCATAACGCTTCGTACTCCATGGCAAATTTTACTTCGCTGAAATCCGTTTCTGCCATTTCATCCAGAACCGTTTCCTTGTCCAAAAGTCCTTCTGAGATAGAAAGTTGATAGGGAAGTCCGCATACAAATTGCTTCTTTCTGTCGTCCAACATAAAACGGCAAGCGTCCGTACATTTTAGATAGCTCCAGTGGTCTACAAAATACGCCGAAGAAAGGTACATGATCTTATTCTTTTCTTTTTCATACTCTTCTTTTCTTTTATCTTTGGAAAGTTCTCTGTATTCCGGCATGCGCCTCTGCGTAAGAAACTTTCTTAGTATAGTATCAATAACATCTTTTGCTATCATCCTGAATTCGTCAAGAAGGAGCAGATTAGCTCGATTGCCTCTCGCGGTATCCGAAGCGGTAACTACCTTGATATACGAACCGTTTTTAAAAACTATTTGCGCCTTGGTGCCGTTTACTTTTGTTTCCTTTTCGTCAATCTCTGCCGCAAGCTCGGGAGATATCGGTCTAAGCTCTAACGTGATTTTCTCCAGAACGTTGATACTCTGTCCTCGCGTACCGGATGCGATACATATTTTAGTACCCGGGTACAATATACAGCGAATTACGCAGAATACGGCGCTTAAAAAAGTTTTGCCTATACCTCTGCTTCCTATAAATACGAACGTAGAAGCCCACATCATCATTACGAGCAATATCTTCTGGAACAAATGCAGGGTTAGATGAAGATAATCTTTTGCGAATCTGTGCGGATTGCTTCTGTAAAACGAACACCATACGGCCGCTCCATACAGAATACTATCATTCCTTGTCATTACCGCCTTCTTTCGATTCGTCGCTTCCGAATATGTCATTAAACAGCGCTTCGTCGTCTTCGTCTTCGTATTCCGGCTTTTCCAGTCTCATTTTTGCCAACTCTTCTTCATAAAGTTTGGAATATGTGTTTTTTATCTTAAGCATTTTACACAAGTGACCTAAAAACCAAATTGAGATGTGTTTTTTTATTCCGTCCACATCTTCAAGTTCAGGATCGATTTCCGGTATGGGACGCTGATCTTCCCATTTTCTTATCCATAAGCCGAAAGGCGTATTTTCAGTAACTCCGTCAATCGTTTCCTTTTTCTGATTTGGCTTCAGGTTAGCGCTGCCAAGCAGATTGTTAAGGGTAGTAACCAACTTTTCTACTGATTTTCCAGCAATTCTATCTCTGTTAATATCCAGCTCAAGCATACAAATTTGCCTGATTATAGCTTCGGTTCCCACGTCCGGATTGCTCAAATCAAGCTTTGACATCCAATACTCCCTACGATCTTCTAATTCCATGTATTGATCCGAAGAATAACCCGGCCCCCAAAACAAAATGACTCCTTTCGGAATATTTTCAAGTTCCTTATCTTCTTCAACCTTTTCGCTGTTTTCCGATAAAGTGACTTTTTCCGTTTCAGCCGTATTATCGTCAAAATTCCAAATTGTTCCTTCTTCCAGCAACGTATTATCATAGCACTTACCCGCATAAGCGGAGGTGTTTAGTTTAGACAAATACTTCGTCATCATGCTGCGGGTTGTCGTAATTTTGGCGACGTAGTTGAACGCGTTTTCCGACCAATATAAATCCAACTTTCTGCAAACCTGCCTTACCGCTAAGGACGAATTTTTACATTGAGCAAGATAGCTTGCGTAAAGAGTATCTATACAATCCCTGCAAATCGGGATATATCCCGTATCCTTGTATAAATCCGCGTAGCTCGTAGGGAAATAACCCTTTCTGCGGCTGTATTTGGTTCCGCACTTCGTACAGATATGAAGTTCGGAGCTCATCTCCATCGCCATCAGTTTCCACCTCCGCAATCCTCGCAATCTATTCCGTCGTTATCACCGTAGTCGTTACCGCTGTCTTCGTCTTCGTCGTAAATCGGAAGCGGCAATTTATTCCTATCTTTTAATGACATTTCATAAACTTTTGCGCACATACGGAGGTTATTGCCGAACGTAAACTTGGGTACATATCTCGCTTTGACGCTCACTTCTTCGTCGCTGCCAAACCTTTTGGTCTTTCTTGCCTTGCGATAATTAAGTTTTAAAGTGCCGAATCCAAAGACGGTTATATCTTCCCCGCGTTTTAATGCGTTTTCAATGGCCAGTATGGCGGCGTCTATAACCACCTCCACATCCTCCACCGTATACATAACCTTTTTATCGGTCTGTTTAATCGTGAAATCCTTTGTGCTGCCATAATCGTCAGATATATGAAAAACCTGTTTCGGACAAGAAACAGGTTTTCGTATATTCTTTTCGTGTATTAAATCTGTTATGCGTCGTATTAGTTCTTTTTTGTTCACAATCCTTTTTATCCTCTTTTACCTTCGGATTCGTTAAAGTTCTTTTAAAACCTTTACTTTTCCGCTTTCACAAGATTTTTAAATTTGCTCGCATAAGCGCATAGTCCGAAATGACTGACTTCGTATTTGACTTTCTGCATATGCGTGCGCCTCTCTCTTTGTTTTACAATATCAAGGATGAGTATTCTTATCCTACTTTTTAAAAAATCAACAAGAGCATCTAAGTACGCACTCCGTGTCGACGCCTCGTTCCTTATTTACGATCAACAACAGCTGTGACGGCGTAGAATATAACCTTTTATCGTTAGCGTAATCGTCCGTACCGCATAAAGCTCCGCAGATTGTTGCCGTAATTCCTAACTGTTCAAAACTTTCCCTGTGATGTTTGTCACCCAAAAGTACATATTCAATATCAATATTCCGTTTCTTCCTGAATAACCCTGCCAGCCCCAAAGGAGATTTTACATTGTCCAGATCGCCGTGTACGGCGCACAAATTATGACCGCATGCGTTTATAAACAGGAATTCTCCGTCTCCACGGTTTAATTCCTTTATTTTAGGGTTGTTTTTAAGTCTTTGTTCAAGCCACCAGGGAATAATTCTCTCCATATTATCTTTATGTATATTGTCGTTCTTGTTCTGAACGGTTCGCCCATGATTTCCATATGTGGTATAAACATAAACATTATCTACGCAGCCGCTTATATTTTCAACGGACTGCGCCAAAATTTCTGATACCTGCATAATTTGTTCGCACGTCAATTCCTCGGAAGCCACTCTTGCGCTTGTGTGTATGGCTCCGTGAAACAAATCTCCGAGAATAACTATATGAACTGTGTTGCAGTGGTGCAGCAAAATCTTAGATATTGCTTCGGATACGACCTCGGCTACTCTTTTCTTGCATATTTCCGTATTATAGGAGTTGAATATGTTATCGGTTATCATGCCGTAATGCCAGTCGCCGAATACCAATACCGCCTCGTTTTCTTTACTGCAAGGAATGATGGGATAATTATCCGGATAAACGTTTCCTACGGTGGTGCTTAAGTTATCGGCGGCGGTTATAAGTACGTCCTCTAAATGTTCTTGTCTGCCTTTACTTGATATTATTTTGTTGTATTCGCGCCTTTGATCAAAAAATTTCTGTCTTTCCTTTTTTAGCTCGTTGATTTTTGCGTCAATTTCTGAAACGGTCTTTTTATCGTAAATATGGCTCAGTCTTTCGGATTCTATTAGATCCAATGTCCTTTTACTGCCGTAAAACATACGGCGGGCAACGTCGCTTGAGTAGCGTTGCCCGTAAGCCAACTCTGAGAGTTCGGTATAATCGGCGTCAGACAGTGTTTTATCCGTTAGCTTTCCGTAAATTATCCGCTTGTGATAGTCGAGCTGCGTCTCTTCGGGAAGCTTCTCAATTCGCATTAAGTAACCTCCTTCGTATAATCCGCACGACATACATTGGCCAGAAACTCTAAAACTCTTTTGTTTTCTTCGCAGTAATATCTGTGTCTTGAGCTTTTATTCTTCATAGTTCTCGTAATGTGCGCATCGGGGAAATTCACCCTTACGGCCATTACTTCCTCTTTGCCTATTAAAATCATTTAATCAGTCCTTCTTCTCAAATATTCGGAGGAATAAAAACGACGAGCGTATGTATTCCTTCCATATAAGCAGCTCATCAAAGGGTCAAAATCTCTCTGAAAATGAGAGATATTTTGGGGGTAGTTTTTTCCGGCATATCCCGTTTTTAAAAAAATTTAACGTTTATATTCGCCTGATCAATCCTTCTTCTCAAATATTCGGAGGAATAAAAACGACGAGCGTATGTATTCCTTCCATATAAGCAGCTCATCAAAGGGTCAAAATCTCTCTGAAAATGAGAGATATTTTGGGGGTAGTTTTTTCCGGCATATCCCTTTTTAAAAAATTTTAACGTTTATCTTTATCTTAAGACTTCATACTTTGATCCGTATTTTGCTTGGTTTTGATTTTAATAGCGCACTCTTTGCAATACTTTGGTCTACGCCCCGTTTCGGATCTTATTTTGACGATGGCTCCGCACTTTTGACATTCAAAGCAGGGTTCGCCCAGAAACTTTAAATACTGATAACCTAAATTTTTAAAGCTTCTTATTTCCAAGATAGGACTGCCGTCTTCTATGAAACATACCTTAACGCTTGTGTTATCAATCTTTTTTGAAAAACGTATAAATCCCGCTTCCTTCAGAGCATGATAAAGTAAACCCTGTCTTTTTATAGAGGTGTTAATGTTTGCCATGCTCATTATTTCGCTATCTCTGTTAAAAACCCATCCGTCAAATTCCGGATTTACTTCTTTCCAATACTTAGCAATGCATAACAGCGTAAAAGCCAGCCTTTGAAGCTGTTTGCTGCTTAAAGTCTTTATTTTTTCAGTTTCTTTTCCCGTTATGTATATTTTATCTGCGTTTACCGCTTTAGACTTAGAAGCTCTTAATAGCGCGGCGCTTATTGTTTTATCCCACTTCAATACGGAAGCCGACGGGTCGCATAGAATCAGAAAGTTTTCGATCGAGCTTCTTGCTTCTTTTTTTGTAAGTCCTGCGTCTAAATAGTATCTCGCAACTCTACTGAGCGTTTCAAAAGGCTTTTTCCCTAAAGATTTATCTTTTAACATCACTTCGACCCATTTTGTTTCGTTTAAAACTACCATGTTTTATCCACCTCGATCTTTTTGTTCTTAACACGGAATCTTTCGCCGCAATATTCAAAATCACCGTTCTCATCTAACTGCGGATAAGAGATTCTTCCTTCGTTTTTAAATAATAAGTTATTAATTATTTCATTTCCGCACATAGCCCAAGCGAATTTTTTAGTTGAGTTTCTTGTATAGCAAATATCGAGAACTATATCGCAAAGGACGTATTTGTTTGGACATATTAAATCGCATTGTCTGCGGAAATTTTCGTTAAGCTCTGATAATTCTTCGGCTGAAACGCATTCGTCAATGCGTTCGGTTGCCGCATGGACTAAATACTCGGCGAGCTTTTTGTTATATTCGTCGTATAGTTTTTTAATGGATGAATACTGTTTTATGGTATATTCAACACCGATTTTCATTATCTTGTAATCAAAATCTACCTCCTTTTTAACACCTCCCGTAAAACCGTCGAATTTTTCTTCGAATTTACGGCAGATCTTGTTCATAACACAATTGTTTACGCCAACGGGCATTCGGCGATCGTAATAGATAAGAAATTCCTTTTGCCTTTCCGTTAGGCTTTCATAAGGCATTGATTTTAGCTCGCTAACGGTAATCTGAAATTCCCTTACGGCGTTTTTGTCGGTATTTCTTATATATTCATTGTATTTTTTCATTAGAGCCGGATATATGTATCTCATAAAATACGGCTTTTTATCAGCAAGTATACGTTTATAAAGCCTTTTTATATTGTCATCTTCAAGCTTATTTATGCTGTGAAAATCATGCCATTCTTTCGGCATTCGCTTTGAAACTACGCCCTTGCTTCTGTCAATTTCATCCTGCTGTAAAAGTTGACCGCATTTTATTCTATAATCGAGAATTTTATATTCGTCGGATTGGGGAGAAAATCCCGACTGAACCTCAAACATACTTGTTATACGATTGGTGATTGCGCCTATTTCATTTCCGAAGCTGTCAATATTGGATTGTAGTAAGTCGTCGTCGTTTACGATCTTACTTTTTGCCGTATTTTGCATGCACATAATAGCGGGCAGCTTTTTAAGTTTTTTCACTAACACGTCATTGTCCGTAAGCATATTAAGATCCCCGTCGTAATCCGCTCCGTTAAGCGCCAAGGTCGCCGTATCCCATCCGTTATATATGGTAGCGGTATGAATGTATCCGTACCAAAATCTTACGTCGTCGTTACAAGCTACCGTTACTGATCGAATGTTATTATGACATGTCATAGGCGCTCTGAAGCAGGCAAGTTGTTTGTTATTTTGATTTGCCCAATATTCGTTAAACACTTCTCCCGCCTTAAGCAGTCCCGTAAGTTCAAGCCCAAAAATACTTTGGCATAATAAATACGGATCGCCTACTATCATCGAGTAGTTCCCGTGAACCTTTATTACTCCGACCTTAGCCTTATTAATACGGTTTTTTATAAGCTGATATATACTGTTTCTCACGAAACCGTCGTTAAATATGCGATTATCTATCATTATGGCTTTGATATAGTCGTTTTCCAATTTGTCTACATTTTTTTCATTAAGGCCTAATCCTTTTAAGAACAATACGGCTTTACGCCAGTCCCCGCCGAGAACGTCTGAAAATTCATTTATGGTGGGTGTAATAAGTTTGTCTATATCATTGTCGTTAAGTTGATAGCTTTGTATAAATTGATAGTTAAGGTTCCTTTCGTTCTCAAGGTTTTTTGGACAAACCTTTGCAACGCCAAAGGTATAACCGTTATTCAGTGATTTGGAAATATAATCGCCGCAGTTTTCGTATCCGTTCCATAGTTTTACCATAGACGTCGTCAGAATAAGCTCAACGCCTCGTATGTCAACTTCGTTTCCCCATGCGTCTTTAACCGTGTAATTTTGTGCGATTTTATCCGCAAACTCCAAAAAGTCGAATGTAACTACCATGCCCTTTTCAAAAGCAAAACGGGTATTGCAGCCGCTCATCATGTAGTCAAGTCCCAATTCCTCGCTCCATCTTTGAGCTAAAGAGGGAAGCATCAGTCCATATCCGTCCGAGGCGTTAAGACATATTTCCTGATTTTCCCTGTATTCCATAGTTGGTTCGTTTTCGCCGTAGTTAGCTAAATATACAATGTCGGATTTAAATGATGTCTTTACGTCGGGGACTATCAATATGCCTTTCGGAAAAGAAACGGGATTTGACGCGCTGCAAGTTAAAGCCTTATATGCTTCGAGTTTCGCGGGAATTAAATGGGCTGCCATATCTCTTCCGTTTTCTATTTTTTCTTTTAGCGAATCATAAAGTCTTTCGCTTACGAATACGATCGTGGAATTTTTAATACCGCCGTTTGTCCCCAAAAGCCTTTTATATTTAATTCCGTTTATACTATACCCCTTACAGGCTCTTCTATAATCTTTTTCTCTGTCTATTATAAGGCACATATAATCCGGTTTGAATTGCAGAGCGTCTAATTCGTTATAAAGCTGTTTCATGCTTCGCTTGTTTTGTATATTTACGCTCTCCTTACGAAGCCGCCTTATTTGTGACTTTATAGCCCTTGCTTGAAAGTCCGCGCCTTCGATTCCGTTCAGATTATCTATCCATCTTAAAATTTGACTATCGGCCAACGATATTATCTCGTCGTTCTTTCTCGCCGCTTCAATGGATAGCGTAAGGTTCCATTTTTCTTTGCGAAGTCGGGTACTATGTATTTTAAATATGAACTTTTGACAGCCAAGTTGTTTGCTTATTTTTCTCACCTCTTTAATCCGCATAATTATTTTGAAATTCTTCTATGTATTTGTCCCAATCTTTATAGAATGATTTTTTTTCACTTTTCTCCAAAGCGTCGATATACTCATCGTCATCAATGGGACTGTAATTTTCACAAATATTTTCACCGGGGCATAAGTCATAAAAATAACACCCTGAACATACTTTTTCCAATCAAATCTCACCTCCTCGCTGCTTGCTTACGTTTTCTATCCATTCGGTAAGCAGGTTTCTCATCCTACTGCTTGGAACGTAGATGTAAATCTCTTTGCCGTCTCTGATGGCTGATCGCCATATCCATTGCAGCATAAAGGATAACGCATACATATCCTCGTCTACTTCTATCCCGAACTTGTTATATAATCTCCTTTCGTTAGTATTCATAAATACGTTTGCCGTATATGCCAAATATTTTCTGTTTCTGTACTTATTGGTTGCTCTTGCGTTAAAAGAAAGGAAGGCCTTAGTATAGCCCTTACCTTTAATTTTTTGATAACCTATTTTGTAGCCGCCCCAGAGACGTTCGTTAACCGGCGAATCCCCCCATACGTTCTTAAAAACATTGTAGATATTCCTTTTAAGCTTATTTAATCGTTCCCCTCCTTTTTTGAACCAGTTCATAGAAAGGGCGCACCTATCGTCTCCTATGCGATTAAGGGACTCCCTGTTTAATATATTGATCTTATCTTTAAGGCTTTTAACATAATCCGGAGTATATTCCGTATTTTCACAAAAGCGGTAAGTACCGTCGTTAGTTCGTTTTACTCCTATATAGTCGAATTTTAATCCGTTTATTTCCGTAAAATAATATAAAGTCTGTCCTTTAAACAGGTATGTGAGAATAAATACTTCCTTAAATGCGGATAGAAACTCGGGCGGCATTATCCAGTAGAAGAATTCGCTCTCATTTTCGTCTTTAACCCTTATTAAATTTCTCGAATTAAGAATGTTAAATATATTTTCAAAGATTGCGCCGTCATAAAGCTTTGTTTTGTTTGATGAACATACGCCGTCATTTTCCAAGATCCAACCTTGATCTAACATTAGATTAAAATCGGTTGTTTTTAATTTGGTCTTGTCCAGCATACTGATATTTTCGTCCAAAATAAGGGTATAGCCTTGTTTTTTAATATCGTCTAACATTTCTTTGGAGTAGCGTTTAAAAGCTTGATGCGTGGTCGTAATATTTTCTCCGTCATGAATTAGACCGATAGTATGAAGTATTTTGCTATGTCTAAACTCATATCTGTCCGACGAAGGCTCAACGAAGCAAAGAGCGGGACATTGTTCCTTGATCCTTCCGGCTTCCTCTAAATACGGAGTTATATAAATGAACTTATCGTCCGAGTGTTCGTTCATATATGTGATTGCTGCGGATGACTTTCCGCTGCCCATAATTGCGTCGCAAACTTTGATCATAAATTTCCTCGCTTTAATTTCATAATCGTCGATCTGTCCGATATTATAATGCGCGAATCAACCTGCGCTTTCTCCGTATTCGTATATGCCGCTGTCAATCAGATAGCCGTGAAGCTTGCTTCCCAGGTTAAGATTTCTGTATGCCTGGTCTATTTCTTCTCCCGTTATTCCGATGTAATCCAATGTTTGGGCGGGAGACGAATGTCCGAGCATTTTCTGGAGCAGAAGCAATTTTCGGTTGTCATTATTACTCATAACCATTTGGTGGTAACAAAAAGTTTTCCTGAGGGTATGAGTGGAAATTTTAGCGTTGATATTAAGGTCGTCGGCAATGCCTTTAAGAATCCGGTTAATGCTCCAAATTGATAACGGCTCGTTATTTGCTCCTCCATTATTGGAAATGCTGCGGAACATATAATCGCTTAGGGATATATTCGGCATATTCTCCAAATAGAGCGTAACCGCTTCCATAACGGCTCGGTTAATGGTAATATACCTGTTTTCCTTATGTTTTCGCGTATTACGGGTCTTTTTTTCAAATACCGGGAATCTCTCTTTGAATATACAATCGTCGTTTATAAGGTTTGAAAACCTGAGCGTACGCAGATCGCTTACGCGAAGCCCAAAGTTGATTCCTACGATAAAAAGCATGTTATCCCTGTATCGTTTGTTGCGTATAAGATATTTGGAAATACGATCTATATCCTCCAAGCTCTTAATAGGTTCGGCGGCGTGCTCGGCGGCCAGTATTTCTGATGTTTGTTCCTGCGCGGGAGCTATAAGACCTTGAACGGAATTTCTCATGCCGCTTGTTTTAAGCAAAGTTAAATTAATATTATTGCAATTTTGGTTAAAGTTGCCTTTTTTTAAAATTTCCACGTTTAAAAATTCTCCCTTCAAATGGTTTGATTTTTTTTAAAACGCACTCTCAAAAGTGGTAAAATTTCATTTTTACAAGCATCAAACCCTTTTGTAGAGCGGTTTTGAATATCGTTTCTTAAAATCTCAACCAGAATCTTTTTATCTTAGGACACAACCTTCTGCCTCGCACTAAACAAGCGCAAGCTTGCCACAATAGCAATATATTTAGTCTGATATCTCCAAAAAATAAAAGCCGGATGGCAAATGCTATATTTTTAGTCTATAATAATTATAGCATTTTACGGTAACAAAGTCAATATGTTTTTTAAAATTTTTTTAAATTTTTTCACATTCTTTTGACTTAAAATACAACTATGGTTAACGAGTTGTTGTCATGTTTTTATGACTGTTCAAAAATTTTTTAAAGATTACGACCCGTTATTATTCATTTTCCGTCATTTAAAAGATCGCTTGAATGAGATGGCTTTTATATGATAAATAAGGGAAATTTACGGGTTTATTTATGGGTGGGAGACGGAGTCACTTACTGTATTTCGCTAATATTACCCCCTTCAAAAAACCATAACCACCCTATGTGCAGTAGCGGCAAAAGTGCACGTTGGGAAAAAAAGTCCCTCCCCCTTTACGGTAAGGAAACATAGCTCACAATTTGACTTAACAGCTATATCGTTATAAAATTAACTTGACGGCTAAACCGGTCGTTATCCTTACATCCACACAAGGACAATAATTTTAAAACCCCGTAAACACGGGAGAAAGAGGACTTACCATGAAAAATCAAAGAATGTTTAAAGAGCTATTGGAAACATTGGAAAACGCTTACAACACACCAAACACTTCCGACAGTGAAAAAGCTGAAGCACTTGCAAAAACAGCGAAAATCATCACGCAAAGCGTATTGAAAAAGATTTTGAACGCAATGAACAGCGGTGCAACAGAGAACGGCACAACGCCGAAAGGCGGGCAATATGAAAACTATTTACGCCGTTTGAAGCGGGAAGCATGGCACAATGAAAATGATGGGGAAGCTCTGAACAACGCCGCAATAATTGCTCTTTTGGAGGAGATAAACAGGCAGCTTGAAAGGGGTGAAACGGTCGACCTTGAAAGACCTTATACCATCAAGCGTTTATCAAAACGAATATATATCCAGTCAAAGCAATCGGCCGCTTACAAGGAATCGGAAACAACGCCAATACAACAGGTATTTAAAGCGGTTAGACGTGAGATACAACAAAATGCAAGCCCGAAGATTGTTGAAAACGGATATAGCTACATTGAAGGCGAATTTGATCCGGTGACGGGCGAAAAAACATACTATCGCGCCGCAAAGTATGCCGATATAGGCGGCTATACAACCGACATTAAAGGCGCTATATGTTATGATCATTACACCACGTCATATAATGATTTCATGGAGTATAATTCTGTTGTCGAAAAGTTGACCGCCGTATTATCACCGGTTCAGAAAATTGTATTTGAAAAGCGTTTGCAAGGGTACGGACATAAAGCGATAGCAACGTATTGCGGCTTCACACCCGATACCGCAAAGTATCACTTAAAGGCAATACAAAAGCACGCTGAGAAAATCGGCATAACTTACAATAAGTAGTATCCTTTACGAATACTTTGTGCCGCCTTTTAGGCGGTGCTTTTTTTTGCTTTGCTTACGGTACGGAGTGCGGCAAGCGACAGCAAGCCCCTCCCCCCTTACGGTACGGAGTGCGGCAAGCGACAGCAAGCCCCTCCCCCCTTACGGTACGGAGTGCGGCAAGCGACAGCAAGCCCATCCCCCCTTACGGTACGGAGTGCGGCAAGCGACAGCAGCCCTCCCCCCTTACGGTACGGAGTGCGGCGAGCGACAGCAGCCCTCCCCCCTTACGGTA
>CAJTTE010000008.1:36814-129687 GCA_910579265.1 uncultured Ruminiclostridium sp.
CCCCCCCTTACGGTACGGAGTGCGGCGAGCGACAGCAGCCCTCCCCCCTTACGGTACGGAGTGCGGCAAGCAACAGAAGCCAAAAACCAAACGTATAACAAATTGGTTTTAAAGCGTTGTAAAATTTTGCTAACTTGATGGCTATATATCAAGTTCCAACCTTTTGGAGAAAAAGGCGTCGTCGGGTGCATAGGCTTAACCTATGGTTACGGATAGTGAAAACCCCCGAAGTTTTACCGCTATTGTTAGATGTGAAATAAATGCGGCGTACACGGTTTTTGCCGTGGTTTTTAAGCGACTTAACGCAATTAGTGACCGAGTAGCTTTTTAGCTCCTGAGCGGGCATTAGCTTATATATCGTCGTGACTGTTTTATCCTGAGTGATAGAGCGGTTACATTTCATGAATTGCGGAAGGTAATTAATAACAACGGTTTTACACGGTACGACTCAAATATGATATAAAACGCCTTAAAGCGTTAACCTATAAATCAAGCACGCCAAAGCGGTTATGAGATGCTTTCGGCGTGTTTTCTTATAGGCTAACCCTTGTAAAAATAACGTCTAAAGGAGTATATGAATATGAAAAAGAAAACAGTTATTACCAAAGAACCCGGAACGGAGAATTCGGAAAAGAAAACCCTCGGTTCGGAATCTGAGTTGACCTGCGAATATGAATCTCGGAAGCAACTTACTATTGACGAACGTATGTTAATTCTTAAGGAGGACGCCGAAAGACTGGCGATAGAGTACAATTCCGCAGTAAGTACGGATAAATCTCTGACGGAAGTTAAAGAGATTGAAACAAAACTTGATCAAACTGTTTCTGACTATACCAATGAGGCGACAAAGAAATGCTTCGACGAAATCAAATCAACCGAAAATCCGATGTTGGAAGCCGCTAAAAGGCTTACATATCAAGTCATAAGGTATAAGGATGAAAAGAAAAAGGATTCGCCTACCGTCCGCATTATCGAATATACGGACAAGGAAATTGATCCCTTAAAGCTCCAACAGGCAATTGGAAGTATCGGATTTGATAAGAATTGGCAATATATGATTGAAAAATTCAATTTTCTGCTTACCGCTCGTGTGGCAACGGAAATTTCCGATGCCGGAGCGGAAAATAAAACAAACGTTGAAAAAATGCTGAAGGAAATTAACGATAGTTATGCAATGTCAAAGATTGCCAGGGATATCGTTATAGGCAAAAGCGTTGCAAGCAATACCAACTGTCTGGCAACGCTTAACAAGATCGTCACCGCAATGTTAGGCGGGGAATATAAGGCTCTTACGCATGATATTAAGTACCTGCTTTTGGTTTACTCCAAAAAGGGAAGAAAGGCCTTGAGCGTGAATTGCAGCAATCACAAATATCTGCGTAGCTATATTATGCAGATCCTGCATCGCATTGTAACAAAAGGTTTTTACAACGTGGAATACAAATCGCTTAAGAATAGTTAGCGGGAGGTTTAAAAATGAGTTTCGATATGTTTAAGTATAAGGTAAAAGCTCTTGTATTAAAGGCGGGCGTAGAAATTAACGTAAGGTTTTTCAATGATACGGAGATGGGTAGATTTGTTGCTAAGTGCGACGACGTAACTTTGATCGGAAGCCCGTCTTGCCTTAAAATCGCCGTAAAATGGGGCTCCGGGCATTATGGGATCGAGAGAATCTGACGGAGCGTACATAATGAACGTATTAATATTTTGTATATCCATGCCCGCCTCCGTAATTTTAAGCTCATTGCTTATAGGGAAATTACTCAAGACGCTTGAAAGGTTTTTTCCTTATTTAAAATAAATCTTGAGGTTTTATCGGCGTATTCCTTTCCGTGGTTCGGAGGGCTTTTCCTTAAAGCCCTTCCCAAGGTGGCAACCTGGAAATGTAAAAATCTTGTGGTTATATGGGTTGAGGCAGTAGTCTTGGCTGCGTAACCAAATTTATTGAAACGAAGGGATAACAAAGATGAGAAAGATAAGTCTTAAGCAGAGGGCGTTGGGTTTGGTTCTGCTTATAATCACGGTTTGGATAATAGTAACGACACAGAGCGCAACTATTGCCGGTATTACGATACCGATAGGGTTGTACCTTGTCTTTACAAAAACAAATTCTTTACTAAAGTGAGGTAGTATATATGGAAACAAGCGGATATTATACGGTTTCGTACGTAATCAACGGAGAAGGAAAGATCGAGACAAAGATGTTTGATTCACCTTATTTCGCAAGGAATTTTATAGATAGTATAAAACGCAGCAAACATTACACGTTGCTTTCATATCCCTATATCGATGATTAAGGAGACAGCACATGTCAATTACAAAAAAAATGATTGAAAAGCAGATTTCATGCGAAACGGGAATTACGCAGATAAAGGTGGAGAAAGTCGTTAATAGCCTGCTTCGCTTTATTTCCGAAGCGCTTTTAAACGGTGAAACCGTAATGTTTACGGGCTTTGGGGCTTTTAAACCTGTAAAAAGAGCGCCGAAGAAAGGCAGAGATTTTCAAAAAGGAAAGGCGCTTTTAATAAAGCCCCGAATAATACCTCTGTTTATACCTTGTAATGATTTTAAAAGGGAGTTTAACAAACGAACATAAAATATGATTTTAAGGCAAAAAAATGAAGCTGAAAAGGGTAATTATTACGTTATCAGATCGATCAATACCGGTGTGTTTTTCCTCTATATCGACTGTAAAAACGGTCTGAAGTCGCTATGACGGAATGTGGTTGTCCGTGGTTTTAGAAAGAAGCAGCTTCGACGAATAATTACGGCTGGGGTATTATTAAAGGGGTATATATGTGAACGCAAAAATTATGCCAGAAAACCAAAAAGCATACGGATTTTGTGAATAAAAATCTTTTGAAAGAGAGGGGATGAAAGACCAATGAAGGAAATAATAATACCTCCGGAGGAACTTTGGCCGTATTATACGGAGAACAAAAGAGGTTTGACTTCTGTTCCGGAAATAGTGGCTTTTAATGAAGAACAGGAAGTGGAAATAGCGATTGCTTCGTCCGGAAACGTCAATGACATTTCTCTTTATATTTATGTTTTAATTAACGGAGAAATAATTGATGAAGTGGAAGCGGACAATGCCGATGAATGCGCGGATATAGCATGTCATCTTTATGATTATTATTTGTCGGATTCCGATTGCATGGACGAAACGGATCAGATATCAGAAAGAGAAGAAGAATTGGATACGGCCGTATCGGATTTTCTATCGGTAGTTGCCGAAGAAAAAGAATTGACGGTTAAAAGCGATGTTTTCGATGATTTTAAGGAATTCGCTCTTGAATATCTTTATCGGAAGCACAATATAAGAATACGCCGTCCGATGTGGCTCGAAGATGAGAACGGTAAAGAGTTTTTTGAGGAATATCCTTATGAACACATGATTTTCGAAGGCGACGGCATTCCTTTTTCTTGACGTCGTTATAACATCCTTTCTTGGCGGCAATCAGTGATATGTATTGATTGCCGCAGCCTGCTATGACTCGACCTCCCCGTGGTGCAGGTGGATATCCAACCGACAGAGTACGTTTTTGATTAAAAGGAGAAATAGTTTATGGCAAAAGTTGTAATCGCAGGAAGCACGGTAACGGTAAAATCTTCCGTAAAACTTGAGGATTTGAGGAAGGTTTATAAGTTTAAGCCCGATGCTTTAACCCTTTATGGCGGCGAAGAGGGAAAAGAACCGATTTTTTGTATAAGACCCGGAACGGAAAGCTTAACCGGATCGATTAACAAATATGGCGTTGAATTTGCTTGTAAACCCGCCGATGACGGAAGTGCGATCGTTGCGCTGATTCCCTCTTGTCCTGAAAGCGTGACGCTTAAAGAATTCGTCGTTGATAATTACGGCGTTATTCTCGCCAATCTTAAAGAGTTGGAGAATTCCGTTCCCGCAATTATTCAGCAGATCGATGAAGAAAGAGAGGAAATTGCGGGCAATATCACCGTAGCAGTATAAATAATAAATGGATTTTTCGGTAATAAAATAATCGGTTCATTGAACGAAACCTTTTTTAAAGATTCGCTTTATTTGCAACCAATCTCTGTTTGTCAGACAGTCGCCAACCGCCGCAATGCGGAAATTTAAAATTCTGAGTTGAGCAGACCGTTTACGCTGAGGATTGGTCTACATACGAATGAAAGGAAATTTAAATTATGATTAAGGTAGTAACGGGAAATAACTTAAAAAGATCAGAGGTTATAGTTGAGTCTTCGGCAACGTTGAGACAGGTTCTCGAGAACAACGATATTGATTATACCAGAGGAGTGATTCATTTGGACGGCGTGTCTATCGGTGCGGGAGATCTTGACAAAACCTTTGCTCAGATGGGAATCACGGAAAAGTGCTATCTCCTTAACGTGGTAAAAGCGGATAATGCACGAGTAATCGTTTGATACTGCCCCATTTTACCCCGTGGGTTTTACGTCAATTTAAAATGGGATCGGTATGAGCGTTATAAAACAGTCTGAAGGTTTGAGCCTTCAGCCCTTCACCAAAGTTTTTGATTAAGGGCTGAGGGCTTATCCTTATTATTAACAAGAAAGAGGTGTGTTAAAAATGTTTCGGGAAAAGATTAGCCAAACAATATTTGCTAAATTCGACGTAATTCCAAATTTAACCGGCGGGACTTATTCAGCCGACGTATCGTTTTATTCTACTTTGGCCGCATTGCTTTATAATAGACTTGGTGACGACTGTTTTCAGTGTAAGAATTTTTCTGATTCAAATTCGCCGAGCGATATACTTGATTGGCTTTCACTTCAAGGACATGAAAATAGTTTGTACATTATTAATCGTTATGACGGAAACGAGGAGGATTTTATTTCTTCCTTTAACGCAGGCATAGAGAATAATGAACAATGGCGTAAGCTTGATATAGTTACGGAGTTTTTCAAAAGCAAGTTTAATGTCGGCTGCTTTATTAATCCGTCGAGAAAGCTCACGGTATTATTCGTCTTTGATTTAAATTATAAAAAGTGGCATTATTTGCAGGCCGCCATTCCCTCCTATCTGCCTTGGTATTTTAAAAATAAGGACGGCGAAGGAATCGATTTGTCAGAAACGGAGTTCGCGCTTTTGCGGTCGTTACAGTGCGAAAATTCGGAAGATTATATTACTTGTCTTCAAGTGATAGCGGACAAACTTGACATACGGGAAAGATATCTTAAAACGGTGTTTAAGAATTTTGAAACTTCGGTAATAAAAAATGAATATGTGAGACTGAGTGACGATCTGCGAAGACTTCAAGATACGCTTACGTGCAGATATAACGATATCGCTGTTTTGAAACGATCCATACGGGATGCGGAAATAAAAATGGTGGGGTACGAGACAAGAGCGGAGTCGGATATTAGTCAGAATCTTGCCGATTACTTTATTCATAATAAGAATCTTTATTTTATGAGTATTTCAGGCGATTTTTTGTATTTTGCGGTTACTGTTCCTTTTGCTTACTTTGACGAAGATATCCTAATAAGCATTTTGCGCTCGGAAACTTCTTATATTTACCATCCTGACGGAAATGACTATTCCGGCGTAATATCTAATGATGAGATAAAGAGCTTCCTTAAAGCGATTTTTATAGACAGATCCTTAAAGCTTTGGACTTGCGCCGGTTATATGATTAACGCACAAAGCAACGAGGCTCGTGGTATCGAAAATACCGCCTTTAACAGAAACAATATAAAAGACTGTATACCTAATGCCCATATCGACCATTATGGGTGTCTTGGCGATTATCAAGCAACAATATGCGATTGTCTTATAAGATCTGATTTTATCGGGGCAATCGAGCAGTGCGTCGCTTCATGTATGAGCCTTAATTTTGCAGACAGCACGGTTATAAGATCATTTATGGTAGATTTATATAAAAGCAAAGATACTTATAAATGCGTAGAGTTACCCGACGGCAGTCGTGTGACCGTAGCGGAAGCTATTAAATTTTTAAATGAAAGCGGGGAAAACAGTAATGCCGAAAATAATTGAACTTACGGATCAGATTATTGCCCGGATAAGACAAGCCTTTGAAGAAACAATGAAAAATCCCACTTTGACGGACGGGAAATTTATTTTCACGCAGACGGCGGAAGTGAAAGATCGCAAGGCGACCGTGTTTTTCTCCGAAAAGGCTTGGATAAAAATGCAGGCGTTAATTAGGGAATTTTCCGATGAAATTGCTTGGCACGGCGTTTCTTTTAGGAACGGAGAAAAAGACGAATATATAATAACTGATATTTTGGTTTACCCTCAAAACGTTACGGGAGCAACCGTGACAACCAATCAAGCAGATTATGAAAAGTGGCTTATGGAACTCGATGATAACACGTTCAATAATCTGAGAATGCAGGGTCATTCACACGTAAATATGTGCGTTTCGCCTTCTGCGGTGGATAAGGCCTTGTACGACGGGATTGTTGAACGCCTCGAATCGGATATGTTTTATATATTTATGATATGGAACAAAAAGAACGAGAGGATGGTACGGATATACGACAGAGCTAAAAATTTATTTTTTGATACCAAGGATATTGAGATAAAGATTTTGGACGGTGACGTTGGTCTTGAAAATTTCATTTCCAACACAAAACAAATCGTAAAGAAGGCGGCAACGGTAAGTTATACATATAAAAATCCCTATGCCAACACTTATTTCGGTTACGATGACGATGATGTGATATATGGGTATGGTGCGATGACAAGTTATTCTGAAAGTAAGCCGCAAGCTTCCGAAAAGACGGAGCGAAAAGAATATGCGAAGAAATATTCCAACGATTTGAACGGCAAAGATTCGAACCCTCAAAAAGCTGCCGTAAAAAAGGGAAGAAAGGTTTTTAAGTGAGCGACGAATATGTTAAGAGAAGAATTTATCGAAGATATAGCTGATTGGGAAGACTTATTAAGCTTTTGTGAAGAACACTTCATAGATACATGCTGTAATATTTATTGCCAATATGATGCGTATAACCAGATAATAAGTCGTATAGATAATGCGATAAATTATGATAATTATACGTGGGAAGATATCAGAGACGATCTGAACGATATATCTTCAGGCTGCGAGTATTATTTGGACGAGGGCGGTTTGTGTTTTACCGACATTAGCGATGATTTCGAACAATGGAAGGGCGACGTCTTGGATTTATGTGACAACGAGGGGATTTGGGACGGTGAATGCGAAGAAGACGAGACGGATAACGAAAGTTTTCTTCCAACCGAAGAACCCGAGTCTGAATTGACCCAGGCCGATACAGATAGTTTTAACGAAATGATGAGAACGGTCGGCGTTCTCGTGGAATCTCTCGGCGACGAAATCGGGCGAGCTGCGGAAACTAAAGAAGAATTCGAAGCCGCGTACAAAAAAGCGGAGGAACTGCAAAAACAAAAAGAAATGCGGGAGGAACAAGAAAACGAACGAGCTTTAAAGAATTTGTTTTCACTGGCGTTATAAAAGGAGGTAAAAATTATGAATTTAACCAAAAGCTACGAGTTTTTTCAACCTGAAAAGGACAAATCAAGAATTCACATTATAGGTTGTGGTTCGGTTGGTTCTACCTTAGCGGAAAATCTTGCTCGCTGCGGCGTAACAAAACTTACGTTATGGGATTACGATACCGTAGAGCCTCATAATTTGGTGAATCAAATGTTCAGGCAGCAGGACGTTGGAAAGTTAAAGGTTGAGGCGTTAAGGGATATTCTATTTGATATTAACCCGGATATAAAAAACGATCTTGAAATTCAGCCTCAAGGTTGGCAGGGAAAAATCCTTTCGGGATATATTTTTCTCG
Organism: uncultured Ruminiclostridium sp.; assembly: GCA_910579265.1. Lineage (GTDB taxonomy): Bacteria > Bacillota > Clostridia > Oscillospirales > Ruminococcaceae > Ruminiclostridium_E. The sequence goes on from CAJTTE010000008.1 coordinate 44,615, forward strand.
CAGTTGATAATATAGAACTTCGCCGTCGGATTGTGGAAGCTCACATGAACACCCCGTTTATAAAAGCGGTATTTGATTTTCGCACGCTTCTCGAGGAGGCGCAGCATTATGCGGCTGACTGGTCTGACAGCACTATGAAGGAAAATCTTTTAAAGTCTATGCAGTTCACTCATGAAGAAGCAAAGGAGGAAACTCCCGTATCCGCTTGCGGAATCACTTTGGGTGTCGCTACCACGGTAAGGCTTATTTGTGCGCTTGGTATAAACAACTACATAAACTTTACAAAAGGAAAGGGAATAAAAAAATATCTTATGATAAACGGATTTGATTTTTTATTAGATAATTTTTAACTGACGATATTTAAATCCTCCATCTTTACTTATAGTGGGGATACGGAAATAAACCGTGCATTGTTTTATAAAAAGTGATAAATAACCGTAATGTAATTTGCTTTATCTACTAAAGCAGCTTTCAGTTGTTAACGGAAGCGACAATTTGTCAGGACGAGAAATCTCCCCCGCATCCGGCGTCAGAGTCACTCGCCTGATAATAAGCATCGAAGTCGGCGTCTCAAAAGAAGAGAAATGAAAAAGAACTATCCGTAACGGGTAGCCAGTAAGCCAAAAAAAACAAGAAAAAAAATGTAACATCTAAGACGACCAACACAGACTTTTCTTGAATAAATAAGAGTCGATTAGATCTCAAGGCCAGCACGAATATCCAATACGCATTATGTATAGATTACGGTTATGATTGAAAAGAGGAGAAAATATGTATTATTTTACGGTAAAACTTCCTACCTCATGTCATCAAATGACATTAGAGGAGTTATTTTCAGGAAAAATAAATCATGTTCCTTTAAATAAAGACGAGACCGCGACCAGAACATATGAAACTACGGCTATTTCATCACGGCATATCGCAAACACAAGGATTGACGCTAACGCCTTAATACGCAATTTAAAGCAGTTTAACGAGACGTATAAAGACCTTAGAGAAAAGGATAGAGAATCCCTTTACAACGAATTCTATATACCTAAAAAAAGCGGCGGGTTAAGAAAAATCGACGCTCCTAATAACGAACTTAAGAGGGCGCTGTATGACTTAAAGAATATGTTCGAGGAGGATTTTGCGTCAGATGGTCGAACGGCGCTTTATCATACTTCGGCATTTGCATACATCAAGCACCGCAGCACCATCGAGGCGGTAAAAAGACACCAATCCAACGAAAGTAGGTGGTTTGCAAAGTATGACCTGTCAAATTTCTTTGGCAGTACTACGCCTGATTTTATGCTTAATATGCTCTCTATGATTTTTCCTTTTTGTTTAATAACGGAAAACGAGGAAGGAAAAAAGGAACTATCCGAAGCGTTGGAATTGTGCTTTTTAAACGGAGGCTTGCCGCAGGGCACGCCAATCTCGCCCTTGCTTACGAACGTGATGATGATTCCTATAGATTATCGTCTTTCGAACAGTCTCAGAAGCTTTGAAGATACAAAATTTGTGTATACAAGGTATGCCGACGATTTTCTTGTCTCTTCAAAATATAATTTCGATTTTAGAAAAATTGAAAAGTACATAACGGACATATTATCTGAGTTTAACGCACCGTTTACTATTAAAAGCCAAAAAACAAGATACGGAAGTTCCGCAGGTTCAAACTGGAATTTGGGAATAATGCTTAATAAGGACAATAAGCTTTCTATTGGTCATAAAAAGAAAAAACAGTTCATAGCGATGATTTCTTCTTATGTAATGGACAAGATTAACGGTAGGAACTGGGATAAAAATGACGTACAGGTATTAGAGGGTTACCGAAATTACTACAGAATGATAGAAAAGGATAATATAGACAAGCTGATAGAGCATATCGGCGAGAAATTCAAGTTGAATATCATATCTCTTATAAAAGCGGATTTAGCGGCATAAAGCAAAAATCATAATGAAATTGCATTTTTATCAAATGCGCTTCTCGTTGTTAACGGAAGTAACACGAATTTAGGACGATATACCGACACGGGGGACGATAAGCATCTCATCCAAGAAAAAGCACGCATGTTGGAGAAACAACGAGCCGCATAGTCACTACGGAAAGAGCGAACTTAAGTGGCTTAACGAAAAGGAAAGCATTAGGAAAAATTTCAAAAAATGTTGACCATAAGACTTCGTTTCAAAAAAAAAAAAAAAATGTCAAGGACGTCGTCCGGATGAAGAAATAGGTATATGAGATTATGAACGCTTTATTAAACAACGATCTTATGATTCCCGTCTTTTTAGGCAGGAAAACGTAGTTAGGAGAAAAAATGAAAGTTGAAGTTAAAAATGGGGAAATAAGCGATATTGAAATGGATTATTATATCAAATTGGCCGGGAAAAAATACCGTCTATCCGATTTGGAGAAATTGCTAATAACGGTTGTAGATGATAACTATGTGGATATGGAATATCATATAAAACCCGTTCCGTTTCAGCGCATTCGAAGAGTAACAGGATATCTTGCAGGGACTTTGGATAAATTTAACGACGCAAAAAGAGCTGAGGAAAAGGATAGAGTGAAGCATGATGTCTGAGCCGAACCGTACGAGGGTATTTAATTCAAATAGCGAAAGAGGTGCGATATGGAAAGATATGATTACCATGAATCGATCAAAGACGACATAAAAAATTATATCGAAGAAAATATAATTCTTGAAGATTTCTTTGACAGAAGGGAATTGGAAAATTACCTGAATGAAGTGCTATGGACGGCTGATGAGGTAACGGGAAATGCCAGCGGCAGCTACACATTCAATTCGTACAAAGCGGAAGAATATTTGTGTCATAATTGGGATTTGCTTAGCGAAGCGTTCACGGAATTTGGGGACAACTCTACTTCCGCATTGGAAAAAGGCGCCGAATACTGCGACGTAACCGTGCGTTGTTATCTCTTACCTTATGCCATAAGCAAGGTTTTGGATGAAATATGGTAGGCATAAAGCGACGTGATTTAAAAGAAAATGATATAGAACCCATCCATACCCGTTCGCTTATTTGTGGCAAGAGGCAGGTTTTAGGGCGATATATTACTGATTATCCATTGGTTGGTATAAGGCGTAAAATAATTATATGATCAGGGTTACTTTAATGTATCTGACGATGAAAAAATAATAACCGTAATGCTATTTGCTTTATCAAAAATAAGGCGGCTTTCAGTTGTTAACGGAAGTAACAAATTGTAAAGACAAGATATTCCGCTGCCCGCAAACTTGGGATCCCCGTTGCTATTTTATGACACACTTTCGCCTAAAAGTCAACGGGCGAAAAGGAAAAAGTCAATTAATTAAAAAATAGTAATTTAGTTCTTTCGCTCATCTTAGCGAAGAAAAAGCGGTGGAGTAAAAAAATCTTTAAGTTTAATAAAAACCCAACCTGACGTCGGTTACCACGAGTCCGTCGGAAAAGAAAAAATGTTTTAAGTGGATTACGGTTAAAATCAAAAGATGCTATAAGCGGAGAATTTATATGATTTAGGTTAAAGTTAAATAATCATTTGAAGTTTATATTAACGGCGATACATGTTCGCTTAAGAATTTCCGATACTTCTTTTATTATAACCCCGCATGTTTATAATTCCCGTGTGATGGATTAATCAAATAAGATAGTAAAAAAGATTTAACAAAATATTTCAACTCGGAAAGGACTGTATTATGAACAGCAAAATTGAATTGATAACACCGCAAAAGGCATTGGAATATCTTTCTAAGAACACTAATAATCGCACGTTGAAAAAAAGTACGGTGGAAGCGATAGCCCGCGATATTATACGAGGAACTTTTATAACTACTCACCAAGGAATAGCCTTCGACGAAGACGGTGTGTTAATAGACGGACAACATCGATTGCGAGCGGTGATTGCGGCAAGAAAACCTGTGGAAATGATGGTTACGAGAGGCGTTCCAAAAGAAACGAGAAACGTGGTAGACAGAGGTACGTCACGTACGATTAGAGACTTGATTGTTATGACAAATAACGGAGACGACCATTATAGCGTTGTAATGCGCAGTCAGCAGATGGTATCTGCGATAAATCAAATGGTTGCTTGTAACTATAAGCATATAAAAATGACATATGTCGAACAGATGAGATTTTTTGATTCATTGAAGCCGCAGGTAGTAATAGCCTATAGGACGGTAGTATCACGAAAGATGGAAGTTCGTAATGTTCAAATAGTTTCTGCGGTAATTGCCGCTTTGTTTTATGGAGTAAAAGAAGAATCTTTGTTAAAATTTTTTAATGTCTTTAACACAGCGGATATAAATGGGTGTGATGATTACAATATTCAGGCTCCTCTGAATTGGAGGCGACAAATCGATAATGCGAAGGCCGACCGGATAACAATTAATGCAAATGTTTTATACGGCGGTACTCAAAGCGCGATCTATCATTTTGTTAATAATACCAAGCATGGGAAAATTAATCCGAAAGATCCGCTTCCTTATGATATGGCAGAGGAAATAAGCAAAATTCTCGCTATATGAGAACAAGTTCTAAAAATGATCCCGCAATGCAGATTGAATGTTAATAGCTTTTTAAGGCAACACCGCACAATGATTGTGTGTGAATAGCGCAGTCAGATTTTTCGTCAGCTTAAATAAATTCGACGCAGTAATACTGACGTATTTCAAGGAGAATTTGTGTAAGATGACGGAAAATATGCAAGCAAGTCGCACGCAAAGCCGCCGAGCGGTCATTGTGCGGTGTTGCCTTAATTATAACAATTATATATATCCTGAAAGAACGCTCTTAAGAAATATTGCTTTTAAATTACGCGCAGTTTGTAGGACGTCCGATTTTTAAAATGGTTTTCTTTAAGGCGGGACTTAGGTGTTGATGGTTTTTTAAAATTTGATAAATTAATCCGGAAGGCCTGATTATGATTTGATTGTTATAGGGAATTAAAGCTATTGCGTCACTTTTCGTTGTCAACAAAAGTAAAAGGATTAATACGCGCGTCCAATTCCGCGCAAGACCGGTCGCGGAATCGGACTTAAAGAGGCATATCCGTAAGGGATATAGATTGCGGGATTTGGTTTTATAAAGCTTATGCATCGTTCTGATTAGGGACGGTGTTTTGCTTGTTAAAAAATTTGGAAGGAGTAGCGTAATGAAAACAAAAAACAATCAAACAAAAGGAACCGCCGCCGATAACATGAAGTTACCGATTTTTAGAAACGGTGACAGGGTACGAATCGACGTTGCTAAAATCAAAAAACGAAAGCTATATACAAGTCTTGCCGATCCCTACAAAAATTTTGTGGATCAAAACAAGGATACGGTTTTTACAATTCAACGGATTAGTGATACAATAGTTACTTTTCGGGAAAATTCTGCTTTTTTGTTTTGGGTAGGTGATTTAATAAAAGTAAAAGACGAAGATATTAAAGGAGAATAATATGGCGCCAATTTATCTTGATAACGCGGCCACGACAGAAATCCATCCCGATGTGTTGGAGGAAATGCGACCATATCTTAAAGACCAATATTTTAACCCAAGCACACTCTATAGCGGAGGAAGAGAAGCGGCAAGAGCAGTTCAAAAGGCTAGGGAGCAAGTTGCGAAGTTTATAAATGCCGACCCCATGCAAATAATTTTTACCTCGGGAGGCACTGAGGCTAATAATACGGTGCTCCGTTCGCCAATATCTTTCAAAAGCAGAAAAAAAATTTTAATTTCCGCATCGGAACATGATTCAATAATGAATACATACGGAGTGCTGAGAAGAATCGGAGAAGCTTCTCCGGTAGAGCCGATAAGAATAACATCCGATGGCGTTATAGATATGGATGATTTTAAAGAAAAGCTTACGGATGATACCGATTTGGTATCGGTAATGTATGTTAACAATGAAACCGGAGCCATAAACCCGGTTTTGGATATCGGAAAGATGTGTATGGAGCACGGAGCCTTTTTTCATACGGATTGCGTTCAAGCGGCGGGTAATGAAAAAATCGACGTCAATGAAATACAATGTGATTTTATTTCTCTTTCATCACATAAGATACACGGTCCGAAAGGCGTAGGAGCACTGTATGTAAAAGATAAAAGCGAACTTAGTCCTCTTATTATCGGCGGGAACGGACATGAAATGGGAATGAGAGGCGGCACCGAAAACGTGGCGGGTATAGTGGGATTTGGAAAAGCATGTGAACTTGCCGGAAAAGACTCGGTTTTATATGCCGAATTGAAGAAAGAATTTCTCGATTCGTTGTACTATTCTTTATCTCAAAAAGGTTTTTTCGATATCGTGACAATAAACGGCAATCCGGAAAAGTCAACGGCTAAAATTATTAACCTTAGAATTAAAGGAGTTGACGGTGAAACGCTTGTTTTAATGCTTAGCGCCACGGGGATTTATATTTCTGCCGGCGCCGCCTGTAGAAGTCATGAAACAACGCCAAGCTATGTTCTTACCGCAATGGGATTATCTCCTGAAGAAGCAATGAATTCGGTAAGAATAGCATTTTCACGGTTTAACAGTGAGACGGAAGTAATTGTAGCCGCAAGGCATATAGCGGATTGCGTGGAGAAGTTGTTGAAAAATTAATCAATTAATACAAAATAAAACGCGATATTTTTGGTGGCGAAAGAAGGTTTTAGCTATTGAAAACAAACGATAAATATAGTATAATAAAATAAAAAGGAGTGTTGAAAAATGAGCGATGAATGGTTCCGTTTTGAAGAAGACGATGAGTACGATCAGGACGTTGACGGATTTATACCGGAAATGATGGATGAATTTGTAAATACTGAAGCATTTGAAAAACTTACTGATGAAATTGCCAATAAAATTATGGCTATGCTCTCAGGCATACGTTCTCCCGGAAAGGAACAGTATGAGCCGGAAGAATGGAATGATGATCAGCTGCTCCCTCTTTTAAAAATGATGGCATGGCGGGCTAAGGCAAAGAGAAAAATAAACGAGGAGGGGGTAACACAAGTTTTGGCCGTATATAAGGTTTTAACAAAAATCTTAAAAGGAGAAGGATTAAAAATAAATTACGGTTTTAATAATGATATGGGAATCCCGTCTGGTATTATTACCGCTTCGGGAGATTCGATATACATTGATAATCCCGCTTTTTTTTCAGCAGTTTTAAGAGTTGCTTCCGCTGTGGATTTTCAGACAAAAACGGACGGAAGCGTAATGATTAACATTGCGTTCAATGAAATATCCGATATTGTAAATAGCGAAAAAGGAGCGGAGTAATATGATTATTTTTGATACTTACGACGTAAGTAAGAGCGTTATCGACGAAGCGGGCGGGATACATCATAAGGATTGGATATTGAATGAGGAGAAAGAGAAAAAGTTTAGGGACGTATGTATGGCTATGGATAAGTTGGTATCCGAAGGCGAACCTATTTTCCTTGAAACGGCTGTTATAGAAGAAACGGCTGAGATAGAGCTTAAGATATGCGGACATGCTTTTGAAGCGAATGAAATAATGCCCGAACTATATGACGTAATGGATATGGCTAAGGAAATGAAAATATATGACGCTTCCAAAGACGATCCAAACGAATCGAAGGGTAATATATGCATAGCGTTTATTTTTGAGGGAATCTGGGATAAAAAGGAATGATAATAAATATGAACAATAATCGTAGAATGAGGTTAAACGCGATTTTTAAAAATCTTGAAGCGCTAAAAGCCAATCTTTCCATAATAGAGGAAGAGGAACGGAGGGCTCTTGATAATATTCCTGAAAATTTTCAATGCGGTAATCAATTTGAGGAGACAGAAGACAATGTGGATTCGTTGGATAACGCCTTAAATTCTCTGATTGAAGCCATAGATTATATAAATAATGTAATTTAATTAAGACGGGTGATAAAAACGGAATTTTTATTTGCATTATTTGGTGGGTTATTTGTTGCATATAAGATTGGCAGTTCACAGGCAAAGGACAAAGAAAGAACCTCTCAAATAAGATCATGGAGTGAGAATAATGCAGAAATGAGAAAAAAATATGTTGACCGAAATACGGAACGTATAATTATACACAATATTAACTCGGGAGAAAATTCGGAGAAAATCATTAATGAACTTAAAGACGAGTTAGTATATGTTTTCGGTGATGATTATAAAGAGAAGTTTTGTCTTCCAGACGGCTATTGCGTGAGTTGTAACGACTATTACTTCAATGATCTTAACGATCCTAACAGTGCCCCGTATTGGGCAATAAGGCTTTTGCTGGCAAAAAGAGGACTTATACACAGTTTTGATTATGAATGCGGCGTAGGAATCAGAGCATATAAGTTCAGGCATAATCCTCTATATCAGAAAATGCTCAGATGTCTGGAAAAAAATTATTCGGATGCGGGACATCCTGAACTGAAATTTATTTTTGTCGGCGATGGGTGCAATTATTTGCGGTATATGCATCAAAGCGTGGGGAAGTACACTCGACCTGACGATTGGGAGATTTTAGGGGAATAACATTAAATTTTTTTATAAACGGATTACAACCTATAATTTGTGCTTTTTTACCAAATCAAGGTATAATGTTTCGTTTTGATACGACCGACGAAAAATTATTGATACTGTGACAGAATCTTATTAATAACACCATCTCGCTGGATATAATGTTGCACAAATTTCAAAAAAACTATTAAATTAGCTTGACAAATCCCGGATTCTTTGGTAAGATAACATTACAGCATAAATGGTCGTTTACATTTTACGAAAGGAGTATGGGATTGAAAAGCTTTGAAAGAGTCCCGAAGATCGGCGACATATATATTATGAATTTTGACGGAATTGGAAACGAACAGGGCGGTCTTAGACCGGGACTTGTTTTTCAAAACAATCTTGGAAATTTGTATAGCCCCAATATAATCGCCTTGCCGCTTACTACCGCGAAGAAAAAGATATATCAACCTACCCATGTCCTATTGCTTGCAAGTGAAACAGGATTGAAACAGGACAGTATGGTGTTGTGTGAAAATCCGCAAAGAATGGCTAAAGACAGAATAGGTAAGTACCTGACAACCCTTACCCTGGAACAGTTGAGTAAGGTTGCCGAAGCAAATATATTGGCGTCCTCTGCTATTGCGTTCATTAATCCCGATTTGCTGTTGGGTATATGGCAAAAAGCTTCTTTATTAAATGCGAATGCTTGCTTAGTATCGGAATAGTAAGCTTGCGCAGCTGCTTATATGCAGCTGTGATTACATAAAAATAGGAGGATTTTTGTTATGTACAACAGTAAAATTAAAAAACGTTTTATAGAGGAAAAGAAACTCAGCAAAGGTATTACGGAAAAGTGCCGGATTATGTTTGACGAATTTGAGCCGTATGAGAAAGAATGGGGTAAAGACCTTTGCGCCGTGGAAGCCGAAAAAATAAAGCCCGTTTTTTCTAATCTTGCCGGTACAAGAAGCGCAGTAATTAAAGCAAAATACAAATATTTAAAAATGTATGCGGAATGGTGTATTGATAATAACATTAAAGGGGCTTGCCGTGATATTTTGGATATGGACGTACTGACGGTTAACAAAATGGAAAAGATAACCGTTACCAGTCCGACTCATTTACAAAAGTTTTTTAATTCTATATTTGACCCTGAAATTAAAAAAAGAATCGACAATGTGTACCGATGCGTACTGTGGCTTGCATACATGGGAGTTCCGAAGGAGGAAGTATTAAATATAAAGACTTCCGAGGTTGATTTAAAGCAAATGGTTTTGATTCATAACGATATAGAGTACCCTATATACAGAGAATCCGTGCCCGCATTTATAAATTGCATACATCTTAACAGTTTTTATTATATCCACCCAAAATACAGCACGACCAGACAGTTTACAAAACCAAGAGCGGAAGGAGATACGTTAATACGCGGATACGCAAATTATGCGTCTTTTCAGATATTGACGGTACAAATATCGAAATTGCTCGCTCGAGCCATTAATGAGGAAAAAACAGATTTAAAACTTAGCTATTATAGGGTTTGGATTTCCGGTTTGTTTTACAGAATGTATCAGGATGAAATGATGGGAATACCGCCTGATTTTACAAATGCCGCTATGGAATTCATGGAAGGCAAAGATTACAAATTGGATAAAACCACTATGAGCCTTGATTCTAAGTGTAAACGAGTGGCGAAAAATTACTTAGAGGATTATAAAATCTGGAAGTCCGTATTTGTAAAATAGTTTTCCATAAAAAAGAACCTGTGATAAACGGGTATCTTTTTTAAAAGCATATAGACTAATAATATTGCAATATTGCTTTAGGAATTGCCCCTTATTTTAAAATTAATATTTTATGTTCGTTTTTATATGCCATATAGTAACGCTAAAATCATGAAGAGTATATAATGCGTTCGGTAGTTTCCAAGTAAATAAGTGTTTTAAAATCAGACTAATAATACAGCGTTTTAAGAAAGGATTTAAAATGACCGACAAGGAAAGATTTTTGTCCCTTTGCAGTCAAGTCCGACGGGACGGAATGGATAAACTGATAGAATGGCTTGAAGGTACTGATTTTTTTGAAGCTCCCGCGAGTAAGCAATATCATTGCTGTTATAACGGAGGACTTTTAAGGCATTCGCTTAACGTTTATGATCAACTTAGAATATTGATTAAAGCCTATCCAGGACTGCGCGTTTGTGAAGAAAGCGTAATAATCACATCACTTTTCCACGACTTATGTAAGGCAAATTTCTATATCACAGAAAAACGGAACCGTAAAAACGAGTTTAATCAATGGGAAGCTTACGATTATTATACGATAAATGAGAAATTTTGTTACGGTGGTCACGGCAGCAAGTCGGTATATATTCTTCAAAGTTTTATTAAGCTTACGCCGGAAGAAGCCATAGCAATAAACTGTCATATGAGTTGTTGGGATGGAAATAAAGACGTAGGCGCGGCTTATATGCAAACCCCGTTTGCATGGTTGGTTCATGTAGCGGACGAAGCGGCAACCTATATATCAGAGGCAATGAAAGGAGAATAATTGATGACACAATCAAAGCAAGAACAGAATGCTACGAATGAAATGACCCTTATACAAAAGTTGGCCAGAATAAGGGCAATGTCCGGCGTGGTCACTAAAAGCAAAGATGGATATAAGTACAAATATGCGGATATAACCGAAATTTTAGCAAACATTACTTCGGGAATGGCAAAACACAGGGTCTCTCTAATTCCGCAGATAAACGCAGATACCACGCGTGTTACTCAAAACGTACAACATAATGCTAAGGTAGATAAACAAGGGCATCCGTATGAAAGTGTAACTACCGAAATGCTTGTTCAGGCAGATATGGTCTTTAAGTGGGTTAATGATGATAATCCCGGAGACTTTATAGCGGTGCCTTGGACGCTTATCGGTTCGCAAGCTGATCCGTCACAGGCCTTTGGGTCGGCGCTTACATATTGTACAAGGTATTTTCTGACGAATTACTTTCAAATAGCACAACCCGAAAACGATGTTGACGGATACCGAAAGAAACAAAAGTATGCGGAGGAGTTCGAAGATAGAGAGATAGCAAAGGAGATAATCGGGAAATTTGATTCAATGCTTAAATCCTATCTTGCGAATAATCCTGATAAGACGGCTGAATTAAAGGAATTTATAAGAACGTACGAAAAGAACTCCAATTATTTTGCAATAAAAAGCCCTGAGCTTGCGGCAAAACTTTTGGAGAGCTTTCAAAGAAAATATCTGACGCCTGATAAACTCAGCGTAAATGAAAAGGAGAAGAAATAATGGGGTTTCGTAAGGGAGCATATGCAACCGTTTGGGAAATAGAAGTCATAAATACGAATCTTGTTAAGGCAAGAATAGCTATAAGTCATAAGGATAAGGAAACGGATAAATATATACAGGATTTTGGCGGGTATATAACTTTTGCGGGAACTGCGGCTGCGGGTAAAGCGCTAAAATTAAAGGAAAAAGATAGAATACGGCTTGGAGATGTGGATGTTATTACAAAGTCCGATAAGGATAAAGAAAAGTGGTACACGAATTTTTATGTTTATAGCTTTGAATCGCCCTATGAACTAAATTCACAGCGGAGTGAAATCGATGCAGGGGCAGTTAAAAGCGGTGAAAATAAAATAAAATTCTCTTCCGACGGAGTAGATAGCGGGGAAATTAACAACTCCGGGCTTCCGTTTTAAAGAGTGCTGTTATGAAAGAAAAACAGGAGTTAAAAGAAATAGTAAACGGCATGGTATGGAGCTACAGCAGGTTGGAAAGTTTTGAAAACTGTCCTTACGGTTGGTATCTGCGGTACTTAGAAAAAGAGCCTTCATATATGCTGTTTTATACGGCCTATGGAAAATTTATGCATGAACTTTTAGCGGAATATTATGGCGGTAAGGCGACGCCGAACGAACTTGAAATATTTTTTTTGACAAACTTCAAAAAAAGAGTACCGTTTTGCGGAATTTCGACAAAAACCGTACTCAATACTTTTGATAAGGGCGTAAGATTTCTGCGAAGTTTAAAACCTTTACCCATAAGAGTAGTATCCGTAGAAGAAAAATTTGACTTTAAGATAGGGAATTTGTGTTTTACCGGAATTATTGATCTGCTTTGTGAAAATAATGGTGAATTTTATATTATTGACCACAAATCCAAAAACCTGAAGCCGCGTTCAAACCGGGCGAAGCCCACGTTAAACGATATAGAAATAGATCGGATGCTGAAGCAGCTTTATTTATATTCCGCTGCCGTCAAGTCAAAGTACGGGAAATTTCCTACCCATTTGTGCTTTAACTGCTTTAATTCGCAAATCTTAATTAACGAGATTTTTGACGAAAGCAAGTATAGTGAGACAATAGAATGGGCGTTAAGAATTATTGAAAAGATAAAAAATACCGAGATTTTTTCTCCGGTGATCAATTACTTTTTCTGTAAGAATATTTGCGGTCAAATAAATTGTTGTTACGGTAAAGGAAGTGACGCCTATAAATAATACATGTGCAAATATAAACAGCATTGAAAGCGAAGCGGGAATTATAGCTTCTTTGATACATAATCCTCAGTTTTGCTTTTATTCCGAACATTTATTGCCCAATCACTTTACCGATAAAGATAATCGCCATATTTATGCGGCAATATGTGATCTTGTAAGAAAAGGAATAACGTCCATAGACCCTTACAATATTATGGAGGATTTAAACTCTAATGAGGCAACCCGCAAATACGCCGAAGAACTTACTATTGACAGATTACAAGAGCTTGTTGAAATGAGCGACGTAATTGCAAGAGGAACGATCGAAGAATATAAACTTCTTGTTTCTAACGTTCTTGACGCGGCTTTCAGGCGGGAAACCTGTCGACGTCTCGAAAAATGTATTCAAATCTGCAAAGATCGCAGTGATGGAAACATCGAAGAAAAAATATATTCCGAAATCGATAGCGTACTGACCGAATACTCGTCGGTAGAGGAAATTCCCCCGTATAAAGACGTAGTGGACGAGTGTTGGCATGAAATAGAATCTCGTCGGCGGGAAGGATGCGCGGGAATTCCGTTTAAATTCGGCTCGCTTAACGAATATGTAACCATAGAACCGGGTGAACTTGTTATATTTGCGGCCGAAGCAAAACAGGGTAAATCAATGTTGCTTCTGAATTTTGCGGTGGATTTACTCAAAAAGGGCAAGGCGGTTTTGTATTTGGATAGCGAGTTAAATACAAGGCTTTTTACCGCCAGACTTTTGGCGCATATGACGGGAATAGAATACAAACGGCTGATTTCAGGAAACTATAATAATGAAGAGATCGAAAAAATACAAAGAGGAATACGATGGATAAAAACAAGGAAATTTACTCATATTTACATGCCGATGTTCGATCAGAAAACCATATATACCGCCATAAAGAAGGTAGAGCACACGCAAGGAATCGACGTTTTGATAGTGGATTATTTCAAGGGTTCGGGAGAAGGCGACGCTTTTGATTCTTATCAGGAATTGGGGCGCTTTGTAGATATGATAAAAAACCAAATTTGCGGTGAGATGAAGATTTGCGGAATCGGGGCGGCGCAAGCAACCTCCAACGGAAAAGTTGCGGATTCGGCAAAAATAGGTAGAAATGCCAGTACGATAGCTGTAATTCAAGACAAGACCATTGAGGAAATTGAAACGGACGGAGCGGAATGCGGCAATAAAAAGCTTCGGGTCGTATTAAACCGCAACGGAATGCAAATGTCAAAGAACGAATACATAGACCTTAAATTTGACGGTAATCACATCCTGTACGAGGAAGCCAAGCAACATATTCCGCAATCTCCATATTAAAGGGGAAACATTATGACTCTTGAAAAATTGATTTCATCTATTAATATTGTGGAGTTTATTTCACAATATACGGAACTCTCCCAAAAAGGAGATGAGTGGTGGGGGTTAAGCTGTTTTAAGAAAGAAAAAACGCCGTCCTTTTCAGTAAGAGAGAATCCACCGCTGTTTTACGACTACAGCTCCGGCTTTGGCGGCAACGTATATACTTTTGTCAAACGGTTTTATAATTGTACGCCTACGGAAGCGGTGGAAATATTGAAACAATATGCGGGGATTAAAGGAAATATAGGCGCTTCCCATAACCGGATGAGCGTCTCGGAAATTTGCAGGAAATATAAAAAGAAAATAACGCCTGACAAACCTTGCACTGCAATGATATTACCTGATAATTTTATGGAGCGCTATGAAAAAGACGGTGATAAATTAAATATATGGGAAAGGGAGGGAATATCGAAAGAAACGCTTGATAAATTCCAAATACGCTATGATAGAATATCAGACCGTTTGGTATATCCCATAAGAAATATTAAAGGAGAAATAGTAAACATAGGAGGCAGAGCCGTAAATGCAAAATGGAAAGAAAAGGGACAAAAGAAATATTGTTATTTTTATTCGTGGGGGAGTATAGACACTCTTTACGGACTTTCCGACAATATTGAGAACATTAAGAAAAAGCGGGAAATAATACTTTTCGAAGGCTGCAAAAGTGTGCTTATTGCCGATACTTGGGGCGTTTACAATACCTCCGCGCTTCTTACTAGTCATTTGAACAGAAACCAAATGAAAATGCTTGCCAAACTCGGATGCAGAGTGATTTTCGCTTTGGATAAGGATGTGGATATATCTGATGACAAAAACATCGCCATACTGAAAAGGTATGTAAACGTGGAATACATAATGGATACAAAGGGCTTGTTAAGTGCTAAGGACTCCCCCGTCGATAAAGGTGAAGATGTTTTTATAGAGCTTTATAGAACGAGAAAAAAGCTGAAATGAGGTGATAATCGTAGATTCTTATATTATGTATCATTGCCATTCGGACTATAGTCTTCTTGACAGTTGTACCAAATATCGGGATTATATAAATCTATCAGCGGAAAACGGTTCTAAAGCACTGTCAATTTCCGAACATGGAAAACCCCTGAACTGGACGGAAAAATGGGCTGACTGTAAAAAAGCGGGGTTGAGATATATTCATTCCGTAGAAATTTACCTTACGGAATCGCTGGAAAATAAAATTCGTGATAATTATCATACGGTTTTAATGGCTCGAAATATGGACGGGGTCAAAGAGCTGAATAAGCTGGTCTCGCTGTCATGTGATAAAGACCACTTTTATTATGTTAACAGGCTTAGTTTTGAAGAGTTCTTGGGAATCTCGGACAATATAATTTCGACCAGCGCTTGTTTGGCTTCGCCTCTTAATAAACTACCTCAAGATCACCCCATGTATATGGATTTGGCAAAAAAATACACCTTTTTAGAGATTCAGCCGCACTCGCACCCCGAACAGATAGCTTTTAACAAAATGCTTTTGGATATTTCGAAGAAAATAGGCACGCCGTTAATAGCCGGGACGGATACCCACAGCTCCACAGAATATAAAGCCGAATGCAGAAATGTTTTGACCGTATCGAAACACAAGTCATATGGTAACGAAGACGCTTTTGATTTAACATATAAAACATACGCCGAATTAAAAGACATGTTTGAGAAGCAAGGCGCTTTGTCGGAATCAGAATACATAAAAGCGCTTAACAACACAAATTTGCTGTACGATATGACCGAAGAAATCGAACTCGATACCTCTATAAAATACCCGATACTTTATGGTACAAGGGAAAATGACAGTATAAAGTTTAAAGAAACGGTTGAACAAAGTTTCGAAGATAAACTAAAAAAAGGGATTATCGACGAATCACAGAAAGAGAACTTTAGATCTGCAATAGACGAAGAAATGCGAGTTTTTGAAAAGTTAAAAATGAGCGGTTTTATGCTATCCATGTCCGAACTTATATGCTGGTGTAAAGAAAACGGTATTCCCGTCGGATTTGCCAGAGGCTCGGTAGGCGGCTCCAGAGTGGCTTATATTACCGACATAATTGATTTAAATCCCGAACGATGGCGCACGGTTTTCTCACGCTTCTGCAATGAGGATAGAGAAGAAATAGGAGATATCGATGTCGATATTCGGGAATGCGATCGTCCGAGAATATTCAGATATATAACGGAACGTTTTGGCGCGGATAAAACCGCCAGGGTAGCGTCCTTTGGTACAAACCAGGTAAAAGGAGTCATAGACGACGTAGGTAGATATCTTTCAATACAATGGAATAAAACTCATAATAAAGGTGAAGATCCGTGGAGCTTAAAAAATATTGCCGCTATAAAAAAAGAGATAAGCGGAGCTGAAAAGCAGTCAAAAAAAGACGGAAAGCCAATCAGTGATTATCCTGAATTTCAGGCGGCGATCAAAAAATACCCTGAGTTGTTCTACTATTTTGACGGGTTACTTGACGTTAAGATATCTCAATCGGTACACCCTGCGGGAATGGTTATAAGTCCCATAACCCTCGGTGATAATTACGGCGTTTTTGATAAAGACGGCGATATGTGCTTAATGTTGGATATGGATAACGTTCATGATTATACGGGGCTCGCAAAATATGATTTTTTGATTTTGAAAACCGTGCAAGTAATAAAGGATACTTGTGATTATATCGGGATAACTTACCCGCAAAGCAACGAGATTGACTTGTGTGACAATAAAGTGTGGGATGAAATGATAAAATCTCCCGTAGCGTTGTTTCAGTTTGAAAAAGCTTTTGCTTTTGAGTGCTTAAAAAAATTCCGTCCTAAAAGTATTTTTGACATGTCGATGGTGACTGCCGCAATCCGTCCTTCGGGGGCTTCCTACAGAGATGATTTGCTTTCTAAAAAACCTCATAAAAATCCTTCTGAGATCATAGACAAGCTTCTTGCGGATAATTTAGGTTATCTTATTTATCAAGAAGACACAATTAAATTTTTACAGCAAATATGCGGATTATCCGGAAGCGAAGCTGACAATATTCGCCGCGCCATAGGAAGAAAGCAAAAAGACAGATTAGATAAAGCGCTGCCAACGATACTTGAAGGATACTGTTCCAAATCACCCAAACCGAGAGAGAAATCAGAGCGGGAAGCAAAAGAGTTTTTACGAATAATTGAGGATAGCGCAAGTTATCAGTTCGGCTATAATCATTCGATCGCATACTGTTTGCTTTCTTATCTCTGCGCCTACTATCGCTGTCATTATCCGCTGGAATTTATAACGGCGTTTCTAAACAACGCCGCTAACGATGATGACGTTAAAAACGGTACCGAATACGCGGAAAGGGTCGGCATAAAAGTTACGATGCCGAAATGGGGATTGTCTAAGAACGATTACTTTTATGATAAGGAAGAAAACGTCATTGCAAAGGGGATTTCTTCAATTAAATATATGGGCGCTTCGGTTGCCGACGAGTTATACGATCTCGCAAACAGTAAAAAATATCATAGTTTTGTAAATTTGCTCAGGGACGTAAAGGAGAAAACCTCTATCGATGCGCGTCAAATAAAAATTTTAATAAAAATTGATTTTTTCTCTGCCTTTGGCAACCAAAGAGAACTTATCAGGATTTATGAAATATTTTCTGAAACCTTTAAATATGGAAAAGCGTCAAAAATTACTAAAGAAAGTGTTTGCGGTACGATTTTTGAGCCAATAGTGGAAAAATATTCCGTTGGCTTAACAAAAACAGGTAAAGAAGCGAAATCCTATACGTTGCTTGATACGGATTCAATTTTAGAGGAATGTGAATCCGCAATCAAATGCTTAAAGCTACCTGATTTAAGCGTAGTTTTAAAGGCAAGGAACTTTAAGGATATTATGGGTTATGCGGGATATGTTTCGGGAAATGAAAATGAACGTCCGGTATTATACGTACTTAACGTATATACGCTGTATCGCAAGAAGGACTGTAAGCAATTTGGATATTCCGTAATAACCAAGTCGGTAGGAAGCGGCAAAGAATCCCGTTTTACGGTATTAAACAAGGTGTTTAACTCCGACCCGATAAAGGTGGATGATATTATTTTGTGCACCTCTTATACAAGAAACGGAGCATATTTTACAATGACAAGTTATTGTCATTACCGCGGTTAAAAGGAGGATCAAATGACCTATATTTTAAAAAAATGCAGCAAATGCGGAAAAGAGTTCGATATGTGGGACTTGCAGGAAAACTTTTCAATACATAAACAAATCGGATATGGTTCTTTATACGACGGTGAGTACTTAAAACTTGATTTGTGTTGTAAATGTATGGATGAATTAATAGATGCCTGCAAAGTTTCCCCAATACAAGATACATAAATAAAATCTGCCTACTGAAATAATTAATATAAACGATGACGGTAATTTAATTAAAAGAAAGGAAGCGAAATATGAAAAGAAAACCCATATACATAGAAGTGTTTGTACTTATATGCTTTTTACTGATTTTAATTTTCTGCGGATTTTCTTACGGTCGGGGAATTAGTGCTAAGCTTGAGGAGGTACGCAAGGCGATAAGCGAATGTAACTATAAAGACGATATACGTGTTATAGAGCGAAGCTTAGAGGATATAAAAAAGTATTTTGAAAGCACCTCCGAAACAGAATCCGAATCTGTGACCTACCCCAAGGAGCCTGAAATAGTAAATAAAGTAAATCAAAAATGCGAACTTCCGGATATTTCCACAAAGGTAAAGTTGTTTACCGATTATAAATGCTACGATCTGTGGTATACTCCGCATTACCGTTTACAGAAGGCGGCGTGGACAGATAAGCAAGGATTACGGCGGTTTAATAACGACTATATTGTAGCACTCGGAAGCTTTTACAGCGTAAAAATTGGGGATAGATTTGAAATCACTCTTGATACGGGGAGAACGTTTACCGTAATATTTGGCGACGGTAAAGCAGACGTAGATTGCGACGACAGGAATATGTATACTCCTTATGTTGATTATAACGGAAATCGCGTGGCTAATCTGTTGGAATTTATCGTTGATGAAAAAGTGCTCGATAGCAAGGTATATGATTACGGGGATCTGGATATGTTGGAAGGATTCGAAGGAGACATAACGGGGATGATATATTTAGGGAGGGACGAATCGCGGGACTGGGATACCTACGAATACAAAAGCGATTGATAAAAAGTTTTCTCCCCGGTTCGAATGGAATAATATTCATGAACCATAGCAAAGACTTTATAGACTTAGTTCGCGCAGTATATGACGGCGCAATTTCGATGTAAATATTGAGGTGAAAAAGCATGAGTAATTTAAATAACGAAGAGAAGTTTAATAATACCTATCCGGAATCCGATACAAACGGAGAGGATATATATAATGAAGGTTTATTCGGGGAATTAAACACGGAGGGTGATAATTATGAGCATGACAGCCCCGGTTCGAATAATACCAACCCTGATAGTGCGAATACGGATAGCTCTGATGCGAACAATTTCAACCCGGACGACTCCGTTCCGGATAATTCCGACCCGGAAAATCCAGACTCGGATAAATCCGAAGAACCTGATGATAAGCCGCCGCACACAAAGGATGAAATTTTAAACGCCTTAATTATTCTCAGGGACGTCTGTCAGGCATATGAGGAATGTTCTGATTGTCCGTTGAGAAATTGCGCGGGAACTTGCGGGGTATTGCGAAGCTCGGATGGAATGTATTTTAATTTATTACGATGGACGCTTATTACCGATACACCGCCGGAAAAGGTTTTTGTTTTTTAAAAAGGGTTTAAGGAAGGAGAAATATGGAATCCGTAAAGATATACACGGCGGGCAGAATGTTAGGATTAACTTACGATGAACAAATGGAATGGAGGGAAAATTTAACGAGAGAGTTAAGCGTTCGAACTAATAAAAGCGTAAAACTGTATCACCCGCCTCGTTATTATACTTATGATTTTCAGCGTCATAAAACGGAAAAAGAGGTAATGAAATGGGATTTGGAACATTTAAAGCTATGTCAAATCATGGTGGTAAATCTAAATGGTATAAAAGACAGTATAGGAACAATTTATGAGATAGCCACCGCTAACGCCGTAAATTCTTTATGTGATAAACACATATACATATTGGCTTTTGGCGATGATAACAATCTTCATCCTTGGATAAAAGAAAGCATTTTCAGATACGAAGAAAGTATTGAAAAAATCGCCGAGTATATTGCGGAATACTTGTTGGTTTAATAAAAAGGAGCATAATGTTGACAGAAGTAGTAAAAAGAGACGGACGAGTAGTAAGGTTTGATAGAGAAAAAATAAGTCGGGCGGTATTAAAAGCTTTTAGGGAAATCGATGGTGAAATAACCTTTAAAGCTAAAAAAACGGCCGAACGAATAGCAAAGAGCATTAAGGATTTAAGGCAAGATAAATTAACTGTTGAAGAAATTCAAGACATTGTCGAACGTGAATTAATGAAAAGCAACCGCAAGGATATAGCGAAGGCATATATACTATACAGAGACGCCCGTTCACGGATGAGACAGCGAAATTCAGAAATAATGGCAAAGATTTCTGAAAAGATAGACGCCGATAATGTAGAAAATCAAAACGCAAACGTTGACGAACGTTCGTTTGGCGGCAGGATGGGCGCCGTCACAAGCGAGGTTATGAAAAATTATGCTTTGGACTGCTGTATGTCCGAGATGTCAAGAAACAATCATTTAAATAACGAAATATATATACATGATTTAGATCATTATGCGGTCGGGGATCATAACTGTTTGTCAGTTCCTTTCGATAAACTTTTGGCAAACAGTTTTAATACGAGACAAACTGACGTTCGCCCCGCTCAATCGGTTAGCACCGCGTTTCAGCTTGTAGCGGTAATCTTTCAACTACAGTCATTGCAGCAATTTGGCGGGGTTTCAGCCACCCATCTTGATTGGACGATGGTGCCGTATGTACGCAAAAGTTTTATTAAACATTATAAGAACGGATTAAAGTATTTAGAAAGCCCGATGGCGAATGAAGAATTTAAGATTGTCGAGGATACGGATGATATATGTTCCGTAAGCATCGAGAATAAGGAAACGTATAAATTTCCGGATGCATATAGATATGCTTATGATATGACCGTAAAGGAAATATATCAATCCGTTGAGGGAATGTATCATAATTTAAACACACTGCAAAGCAGAAGCGGCAATCAGTTACCTTTTACTTCGATCAATTATGGTACGTGCACATTAGAAGAAGGCAGACTTGTAACAAAGGCTATATTGGAAGTGTCAATTAAGGGGATCGGCAAGCTCTATAAAACAAGTATATTCCCTTGTGGTATTTTTCAATGTATGAAAGGCGTAAACAGAAAAAGGGAAGACCCCAACTATGATTTATTTCAATTAGCGTTGCGCTCCACCGCACAAAGATTATATCCTAATTATGCGAATGTTGATTGGAGCGGAAACGATGGGTATGACAGAAACGATCCTCAGACATTCTTTTCTACGATGGGTTGCAGAACGGCAAACGGTTGGGATATAAACGGTTTGGGGCAGTTAAAGGACGGCAGAGGCAATATATGTCCTGTAACAATCATTCTTCCAACCCTTGCGATGGAGGCGACGGAGTTGGCATATGGAGAAAAAAGCGAAGAGGATGTCATAGAAGTTTTTATGAATATCCTTGACCGAAAAATTTATGTAGCAAAAGACATGCTTATCGAGAGATTTAATTTTATATGCAGCCAATCTCCCGATTCAGCCAAGTTCATGTATGAAAACGGATTAATGGAAGGGTATGACGGCAAAAATATCCGCTCGGCTTTAAGACACGGGACTCTTGCAATCGGGCAGATCGGACTTGCCGAAACTTTGCAAATTCTGATCGGGCAAAATCATACGACCGATAAGGGTATGATGGTAGCGAAAAGGATTGAACGGCTTTTTAAGGATAGATGTTCGGAATTTAAAGAACGGTATAAATTAAATTTCGGAGTATACTTTACCCCTGCGGAAAATTTATGTTATACTGCAATGAAAAAATTTAAAGAAAGATGGGGGGAAATTCCCAATGTTTCCGACAGAAAGTTCTTCACCAATTCCATACATGTTCCCGTATGGGAAAAGATTACCGTCGCTGAAAAAATAGACGTTGAATCTCAACTTACGGGTTATAGCTCGGCGGGTTGTATAACGTATGTTGAACTAGAAAGTAAGATAAAAGATAACGTTGAAGCGCTGGAGACTCTTGTAAATTATGCAATGGATAAAGATATTCCATATTTTGCGGTTAATGTACCTAATGATATGTGTACGAACTGCGGATATTGCGACGAGATTGAAGAAAGCTGTCCTATGTGCGGTTGCAATGAGATAAGAAGGCTCAGGAGAGTAACAGGATATTTAACCGGCGATTACAAGACCGCTTTTAACGAAGGAAAACAAGCGGAGGTTGAAGAAAGAACAAAACATAGTATGTAACGGCATTAAATGATATAGTAAAATACATGGTAATCGTTACCCAAAGATAAAGCGGACGGAAACCGTACAATGGCGGTAAAATAAAATACTTCTGTAACGTTTGGTAATACTTACGCATAGTAAACATTCCATGAAGGGCGACGGCTTCGGCATAAGAAGTACCCGCGCCCGAATATCACATCTGCGGTAGGTGAAAAGCTTTGCGCGGTTGCCATTTATTTACACATAGTAACAGGAGCGGTTTTTATGAAGTATAAGATAGGCATAACGGAAGCGGGAGATGCGGGGATTGATTTATCTTGGGTAGATAAATTGAATTTTGTTGACGGGGCGATCGTAATAACTAAGCAGATAACACCTCAATTTAAAGAAGCAGTCTTAAAGAATAAAAACAAGCTTATAATTCACGCGACAATAACAGGATACGGAGCGACCATGCTCGAACCAAATGTTCCCGCGCCTCAAAACGAATATGATCGTCTTGTAGAGCTTATAAATGACGGCTTTCCAATTAATAAGATTGTGGTTAGGGTAGATCCTATAATTCCCACTACAAAAGGGGTTAAGCTTGCATCTCAAATTATAAAAGCTGGTATTGGTTTGGGATTTATTAATTATAGAATCAGCGTTATTGATATGTACCCTCATGTAAGGCAAAGGTTTTCTCAGAATAATCTTCCGCTGCCTTACGGTGAAAGCGGTTTTTATCCAAGTAAAGCTCAGTTTTCAGATGTTGATGAAATGCTTAAGGGATTGATGGAATACGGTAAATCAAAGATTGGAGACGATTTTACAATCGAAGCCTGTGCAGAACCGCAATTAAAAAATGTAATTCATGAAGGATGTATTGCGGCAAGAGATCTTGAATTGCTTGATTTATGCGATGAGAAATCTGAATTTTATGGATACCAAAGGAAAGATTGTATGTGTTATTCGGGTAAAACAGAGCTTTTGAGCAGCAAAAAGAGATGCCCGCACGGATGTCTTTATTGCTATTGGAAATAGGCTTAGTACAAATAAGAGGCGTTATTTTGTGCTTATTCCGATAAATCTATCGATTGCAGTAACGCAAGTTGATTTATAAAGCATACGCAACTATATGCGATCGTGATCATCGGACATTAGGTAACTTAAGAAAATGGTATTATGAGTATATAAAAACACCGCTAATAAAATAGCGGCAAAGGGTAGTATTGCTGATTTACCGCATAACTAATACCAATCTCATAATGCTCATGGATTAAAATGGGATTAGTATAAGACTTAATCCTGTTAAAACAGTATTAAGGAAAAGACTCAAGAAATTCAAGGGAAAAGGAACAAGATAATAATGTGGTCATACTACGGAAGGAAAACAAGGGTGGTTAAAGAATACCCGCCGGCTATGTTCAATACTATCGTTGAGCCTTTTGCCGGGACGGCAACTTATAGTTTGTACGGCGATAACTGGAAAAAAGAAGTTCATCTGATTGATAAGTATAACGTGATTATAAACATTTGGCATTATCTTCAAAGAGCTTCCGAGCAAGACATCCTGTCTCTTCCCGATATTGCTTGCGGCGAAAGCTTAAATAATCATCAATATTTGTGCAAGGAAGAAAGACAACTTATAGGATTTTCAATATGCGAAGGTTCTGTGAAGCCAAAAGCAACGGCAAGCAGCAAGGTCGGTTTTAATAATTGGAATGTAAATAAGTCCAAAATAGCAGCTAATTTATATAAAATAAAGCATTGGGATATACGCTGTGGCGAATACGACGAATTTCATGATATAAACTCTTTAACGGCTACATGGTTTATCGACCCGCCTTATCAGATTGGAGGACAGTATTACGCAAGAAAATTTAAAGATTATGATATATTGGCTGAATATTGTAAAAGCAGAAAGGGACAAATTATTGTTTGCGAAAACACAAAAGCAGATTGGCTTCCCTTTAAAACTCTGAAGGATATGCAAGGACAGTTACATATGACAACGGAAGCCGTATGGATAAATTAAAATACAATGCGTTTAAAAACGACAAAAAGGAGTATGTATGGACAAAATATCACGATTTGAAAAAGTGTCGCCCGAACAATTTAAAAAAGATTGGATAAATTGTTTTTCTGCATGTCCGGATAAGGAAATAGAAAGTATTTATAATTCAATTCGGCTTCCTAAGAGAGCAACTGTTGGCAGCGCGGGTTATGATTTTTATTCACCGATCGATATGACATTATATTATAGTAATACTGTGGATTGTGAGAAAACATATGGCTTATCATCGGGAACAATTACTGTTCCGACGGGCATTCGTTGTAATATAAAACAAGGATGGCTTCTGCAAATATATCCCCGCAGCAGTCTTGGTTTTAAGTTTGGTTTACATCTGGCAAATACCGTGGGAATAATTGACGGTGATTATTATTTTTCAGAAAACGAAGGACATATTTTTGTTAAAATCGTTATCGGCTCGGAATGCAAGAAAGATATAGAGATAAAGAAGGGGCAGGCTTTTTGCCAGGGGATATTAACGCCATTCGGTATTACATATGACGACGATACGGTAAATAAGCGTAACGGAGGGTTAGGCAGTACTGATAGTTTTAAAAAAGTGTAAAGATAGGAAAGGATAACATGAAGACTGAAAATATAGTTAATGAAGTAGATATATGCGAACGTTTACAAGCCTATGAGGACACCGGGCTTACTCCAGATAAAATATTAGTGTTGAAAGAAAAATACTCCGATACGTTTCAGGCGCACCTTAATCAATTGCTTGACATAAAGGATAAGAAAATTGCGGGACTTGAAGCAAAAATAAAAGAACTCGGCTTATTGTAGGCGGGAAAAGCGAAATAAAGGATCTGGATTTTTTGCATACGATGATACTTTATTGTAAAAAGAGAGGGTGATAATAAAATGATTGCTTTAATTGGTGAGAGCGGCAGCGGAAAAAGTTCGATTGAAAAAGAACTAATAGACAGATTCGGATATGAAAAAGTTATTTTACACACTACAAGGCCAATGAGAAACGAAGAAGAACAGGATAGGGACTACCATTTTTGCGGCGAATGGGAATTTAAAGTTAGAGAGTCTCAAAACGAATATATTTTAACGAGTAATTTTAATGAATGGTATTATGGTTTACCACAAATAATTGACGATGATATAGCTGATAATAGCGTTATTGTATTGACACCGAAATGTATGAGGCAGTTAAAGAGCGTAAGCGTAAGGAATCTGTGCACTTTCTACATAAATGTTCCGCGAAGAGATAGGTTTATCCGTAGTTTGCACAGAGGAGATGATATAGAAGAGGTTTATAGAAGAAGCCTTAGCGACATAGGGCAATTTGACGGAGTTAAAGGTGAGTGTGATTTTGAGATAAAAAATTTTCTTAATAGTGACGGACTGAATTTTACAAGGACGCTATATCAGATATCAGATCTTATAGATTTGCAGTATAAAGGATATCTGACGAATAAAAATATAAAGAATGAAGATAATAAACTCAAACGGTGAAGAGTCAGGGGCTTTATATGGTTGAAGTACAGTTAGAATTAAAAAAGGCAGTCTTAAAATCATGGGCAAAACTTATGCTTGACGAGAAAATGATTGATTTAAGTCGGTATAACGCAATGGTTTTAAGGATTGACAAATTAAAAGATTAAAACACAGGAGAGACCAAATACGGTCTCTCCTGTGTTTATAATCCTATTGATACAAAGAACGAAACCTCTCTTTTATGCCCGTAAGCTCTACGATCAATTCGGTTAAATTTAAATTGTCGTTCGGGCATCATCTTCTTAACCATCTGACCGCCTACGGAACCAACCTGCTTAGCGGTAAGGTCGCCGTTGTAGCCATGATCCTTAAGAGGTACTCCTACTTCGTTTGCAGCCTGCATCTTAATAGAAGAAAGCGCTGCGTTCTTATTTTTATTATTAGCCATTTTACATTTCCTCCATAATATTTGAGTTCGTTCATTGAAATGTTATCACAAGGACTTTTGCCCTTGTGATAATATTATTGCTCGACGAAAAATCAATATGTGAGGAAATTTTTAATAAGTGTGCTATTTTTTGGGAGAAAAAATTTTTGATCGTTCGGTTGTCAATAATAAATATCAACAGCCTGATTTTTTATAGATCCGGTATACTATAGTATGCCTGATTTTTTCATTTTAACGGTGTTTTGTCAGGAAAACCGTACATTTTTTTATAGCGATTTTTTCAAGAGTGATAAAAATTATTCTTTGATTTTGCTTTGGTATATATCCAAAAGTTCGCCGAACCTCTGAAAATGAACCACTTCTCTTTCGCGTAAAAAGCGGATAACATTATTTACATCCGGATCATCGGACAGACGAAGAATGTTGTCGTAGGTAGCTCTGGCTTTTTGTTCAGCTGCCAGATCTTCTGTAAGATCGGCTATCGGATCGCCCTTGCTTTGCAGATAAGCGGAGGTGAAGGGAGCTCCGGCAGCGTTTTGGGGATAAACCGCATTTGAATGATCTACATAATAATCGCCGACACCGTATCTGTCAAAAGATTTCGCGCCTTCACCCGATGTAAGCTGGGCAACTATTGATCCTACTATTTCCAGGTGGGCAAGCTCTTCGGTTCCTATATCCGTTAAAAGTCCTATTCCCATATTGTCCGGCATGGTAAATCTTTGCGACAGATATCTCAGGGAAGCACTGAGTTCTCCGTCGGGCCCGCCGTACTTCGATTAGTTATAAAGCTTAATACAAATATATCACCGTTACTTTATGTTCGTCCTTATAAAAGGTTGCCCGCTTGATGAATTGTTTCATCAGGCGGTTTTTTTCGGCTTCGCCTGTTTTCGGGTCCCTAAGGCGTTCCAGCGTTTTCAAGTGCTTTTTTGCAAAGGCTCTTTTTTCTTCGGGGGTAATTTCTTTTTCATTATCGGCAGAAATAGAATTCAACTGTAGGATTTCGTAATTTATACGCTCCTTATTCGCTTTGTATTCCTCCAACGTATCCACGCCGTTTTCATATGCCTCTTTTATGCGTTTAAGCTTAAGATGGGCACGGGCGATTTGATTTTTAACGGCAGTATTGTTTGAATGCAGCTCCGGAGCATTGGCGCGCTCCAGGGTAAAGTTCCCGCTGGTAAGATCCGTGCCGATTGCCGAATACAGCATAAGCTGCATTTCGTTCATTGAAACGTGATGGGATTTAGGACAAACGCCTTTGGCATAGTTTATGCATTGAAGATATTTCTTTTGGGAACGTGCGAGGCTCGCTCCGCAGCAGGAGCATTTGACGATCCCTGTCAGAGCGTATTCGTTGGGAGGATTTTCCCGCCTGTTCCGTATATGCTTAAGCTTCTGTTCTTTAAGGCGGGTTTGTGTCTTTTGCCAAAGCTCTTCGTTTATGATCGGTTCGTGATCTCCTTTTTCAATAATGCTGTCAGGATTATTATAATTTCGATCCGTTTTTCCCGTAGGCGTCCAACGTATATAACCATGATAAACCGGATTGTTCAGCCAATATTCAACGGTTCTGTTTTCTATTTTACCTCCACGGTTAGTTTTTATGCCGAGTTCGTTCAGCCATACCGCGATTTGTTTATGTCCCCACCCGTTGACATAACGCTTAAATACCTCACGGATTATATCCGCTTGTTCGGTATTTATGACAAGCTTCTTTTCTTTTAATTCATAGCCAAAGGGCGCAATGGAGCAGCATTCGCCGCGTTTTGCCTTTTCGGTCATACCGCGCTTGACCTCTTCGCCGAGATTTATTGAATAGTATTCGTCCATGGCTTCTATGATGGCTTCGGTGATTACCGACATTTTATCATCGCCTATGTTTTCACTTACGGATATTACATCAATTCCCAGCTGCTTACGCAGAACCGATTTATAGACTATGCTGTCCTCGCGGTTACGGGCGAACCGGGAAAACTTCCACACCAGTATTACGTCAAAGGGCTTTGGCTTACTTTTGGCAGCGGCTATCATTTTTTGAAATTCGCGGCGTCTTTCGGCTTTTCTTCCGCTTACTCCCTCTTCCTCAATAAAAATATTATCATCCGGAAGAAGCATACCGTTTCGCTTGGCAAAATCACGAATTTTATCCAATTGGCTGTCGGGGGAGTATTCCAATTGATCGTCGGTGGATACTCTTATGTAACAGGCTGCTATTTTCATTTTGACCTCCGTTTCTTATTAAACGCTAAAATGATTTATATGAGCCAATTACCTTTCCTATAATTTGAAGCCTCAGGACTTCCTGCTTTTCAAATTTACGGTCTTTATATTCGGGATTTACAGAGTGAAGCACAATCCAATCATCTCCATACAAAACCTTTTTTACTAAGCCTTCTTCACCATTAAGTAATAATACTGCTATATCGCCACTATCGACACTGTTCTGTTTACGGACAATTATTATATCTCCATCCTCAATTTTCGGATACATGCTATCGCCCTTTACTTTTATTGCTAAAGTGTTTTCGGCTTCATACCGGCTGTTAAGAACAACGGGAAGATAGTCTAATATTTCGTTGTTTGCATATGCGCCAAAGCCTGCAGAGACACTTTCAAAAACCGGAATCTGATATATATTTTCTTGTGGATGTATATAGCCTAAGTTAGATTTTTCACTAATAATTTTATCTTCAATAATATCACTTTTAGCAATGCCGAAATAGTCTGCAATTTTTTGAATAGCCCCCATCCTGGGAGTTTTTACACCGGTTTCCCATGTTGATACGGCTTTATCTGAAACACCTGCAATTTTTCCAAACTCATCTTGGGACAAATTATGTAATCTTCTCAGATATTTGATATTATCACCGATAGACATTATACATCACTCCTTTTTGTTAATTATATACCCAAAGGAGAGAAAAATCAATATTTTTTTATAAAATCTACTTTAGGGGGTTGACATTCTACTTAAAGTAGGATATAATATATACAAGAGAAAGGATGGTGGCAACTGTGAATTTAACGCTTAAACAAGCACGTCTGATTTCTGAAAAAAAACAGAAAGAGATTGCAAGTTTGCTTGGAGTACATATTCGGACATACAGAAAGATTGAGAAAAATCCAGAAATTGCAACGGTGAAGCAAGCAAAGTCTATTTCTAATTTCTTAGGGATATCGTATAATGAAATTTTTTTTGGCTCATAGTCTACTTTAAGTAGTACAGCATCCTTCATATAAAAAATATTAATCATTCTGTTTTGCTAAGCTCATCTACATAAACAAGTACTTTCGCTTGTTTAAAAGGATCAAGGTTGTTAAATGCATTTAACAAGACCCGCATTTGTTCATTAGTCGATTCTACATTACGTACATTAATAATTCCAAGTTTTCCTTCATGAGAAATTCCAACATCACTTAATGATATGTCACCTGTTGTAACGGAAACGCCCACTTTATGAGATTGCGGGTTTTCGGTTCTGCCGAGTAAATAATCTACCGAACAGTCAAGTTCGTCGGATATTTTTGCTAAACTATCAAAAGCGATAGATTTGCCATGGTATAGTGCAGACATAGTGTTTGAATTTAAACCACAATTTGAAAACACATCCTTTAAAATTTTATTTGATCTTTTTGCTGTTATTTTTATAACTGCTGCAAGTTCTTGTGAAGTATACACAAAATCCCCCCTCGAAATTTAGAGATAGTCACAATTATCTAAAAATAGTTTGATTTTAATTGACAATCTATCAATAGTGCGATATAATAAACACGTAGAAGCTTATATAACCCAAATGATTGACTATCAGCGGTTTATAAGTGGTTTATATAAAATAAAGATATTATCATATATAGGTCGCACTTATATGATATATCTTTTTCAGGATTTTGTCAATAAATTTTGTGGAAACAGGCAACAAACAACAAGTCGAATCATTAACGGATTTTTGCAACTGACCAAGCATATCCGGCATAAATTTAAGGGAGGTGATTCTGATGACTAAAGCTGAGCGTGAAAAGTATTTTAATCCGGATGGAAGTATTAAACGGTTATTGGAGGTCGTCGAAATTCTTCCCGATGGGACCCGGGTTTTTGAAAACGGTTGGAAGGCAGGACCTTCGCTGGTCGATTTCGGCGGAGAAAGAGGGCTTGTGCGTTTGGACAGTATGTCTGACGAGGAACGTCAGGAATGGGAAAAGAATCTTATGATCAAGGTCGGAAAAGGTATGTCTGAATATTATCAGGCTATTGAAACCGGAGCGGGGCGGTATAAATGAGTTCGATATTACCGCCGAGTGATCCTCGGCGATAATATAAAAACACAATTGAATCAGGCTTTTAAAGGCGCAGGGTTTAGCCGGAAAAGAAAACTTGCAGGTGGGGCAGAGCCGACGCAAAGTAGTCTGTCCGTCGGATACGCAAACGACGTTTAAAAAAAGAAACTGTCATATTGCGAAGCTGAAGGTTTGAACATATTTTTTTGTTAATATATATTTATTTCGGGATTTGCTTTATGAACGGGCGGTTTTTTTTATAACCGCCTTTACATATCGATTTTTTTAAGATTGAAAGGAGGAATGACCGCGAAATGAATATGGACAGGCATATTAAGCGCGGGGAGGTGTATGTCGCTGATCTGTCTCCCGTTGTGGGAAGCGAACAGGGCGGCATTCGTCCCGTAATAGTATTGCAGAATGATATGGGAAATGAACACAGTCCCACTACCATTGTGGCGGCTATTACAAGCAGCGTCGATAAAAGCAGACTGCCGACACATATTGAAATAGAATGTGAAGGGCTGAACAAAAGGTCAATCGTGCTTCTTGAGCAGATTAAGACAATTGACAAGATCCGGCTTAGAGAAAAGCTGGGATTTGTCGGGAAAGAAATTATGGGTAGGATAGATTACGCTATTATTAAGAGTTTAGGCGTTAAGCCTATGGAAAAGTTGTTATAAGGACAGAAAGAAAAAAATATGAACAATCATAGAAGAAAAAGAATTGCAAAGGTTATTGAAGAGCTGCAAGAAATTTCCGGAAAAGTAGAGGAAATTTTACTCGAAATTGAGGAAATAAAAGATGAGAAAGAGGAATATCTCGATAATATTCCCGAAAACCTGCAAGGCTCAGAACGTTACTCCAACGCAGAAGAAGCAGTTGATAGGCTTAACTCAGCTTATGATATGTGGCAGGGATCGTATGATAGCTTTGAAGATATAACAGATGAGCTTGAAGAAGCTATGCTATAAGGTGTATTGCTTTATATATTTAAAATAGGGCTGAAAGGAAAAGAAAATGATATTTAATAAAATTACACCTCGATTTTGCCAGTATTGTGGTGAACCATTAGAGAATGGCTGCGATTGTCTCAGAGAGATAGAGGACTATGAAAAGGAAATGATCGAGGAGCTTGAGGAACGTCAGCATCAGTCAGGATTTTACGCTTTTCAGGATTTGATGGATATATACAAATTTGAAAGGTGAAGGGCTGCTTGGCAGTCCTTTTTTTGCTTTACTTGCGAGCTTAAATTGGCTCTATCTTGATCTTAATATAACAAGGGGAAAGTAATGAAAAAAGGTCTTCTTATAAATATGTGGGGTTGTACTGCATGGGGAATCTTTGTAGCTTTATTATGTTTTAAAGGGGCGGTAAGCGTTGAATGGTGGCAGACACTTCTGGTTGCAGTAATTCCTGCTGCTATATCATCGGCAGTAACATTGTGTATCAGCAGAAAATCTCAAAATTAATAAGAGTTTGGATGAATTTAAACTGTTTATGGAAAGTTGGCAGCGAATGGCTGCAAATTCACATAATCAAAATATTAGAATTCTCGAGCTTGAAGAAGAAAATCAGATT
Source organism: uncultured Ruminiclostridium sp. (assembly GCA_910579265.1). Taxonomy (GTDB): domain Bacteria; phylum Bacillota; class Clostridia; order Oscillospirales; family Ruminococcaceae; genus Ruminiclostridium_E. Next base: position 77,229 of record CAJTTE010000008.1, read on the forward strand.
CTGAAAGATTAACTAAGTGAATTTGTTGGACAAACGGAAGGAAGAGAACACGAACAGAGTTTGTGATTTTATCTATAATGATATAACGAGGACTGCTTGACAGTCCTTTTTTATTTGGTTAAACGCTTTGATTAGCTTTAACGGCATAGACAGGGCAGCTCCCTGACAAGGCGGTTTTTATCAGTCCTACCGTCTTTTCTATGCCATATACATAAAAGGACTGACGGATTAATTAAACGGAGGACTGATAAAATGAGTAAAGTAATAGCTATTTGCAATCAGAAGGGCGGCGTTGGCAAGACCACTACGACCGTTAATTTGGGTATAGGTCTTGCCAACAGCGGGAAACGGGTATTATTGGTGGACGCTGATCCTCAGGGAGATCTGACGGCTTCCCTGGGTTGGTTTGAAAACGATCTTAAGGCTACTCTTGCCACAGGGCTTGAAAAGTTAATCCTGGATGATCTTATAAATACGGAAGATATAATATTGCATCATCCGGAGGGAGCGGATCTGATACCGTCGGATATTGGACTTGCAGGAACCGAGACAATGCTTGTCAATACCATGAGCAGAGAAATAGTGCTTAAAACTTATCTTGAAGCTGTCAAAGAAAAATATGATTACATATTAATCGACTGCATGCCGTCGCTGGGTATGATCACCGTTAACGCACTGGCAGCAGCTGACGGCGTTATCGTTCCCGTTCAGGCCCAGTATCTGCCGGTCAAAGGAATGACGCAGCTTATGAAAACTATCGGGAAGGTACAAAGAAGCATCAATCCTGAGCTGAGGGTCGAAGGAATACTTCTTACTCTTGCGGATATGAGGACAAATCTTGCCAGATCTACCGCAGAGAATTTGCGTGAAAGTTACGGTCAAGCCGTTAAAATATATGATACCGTAATTCCCATTGCCACCAAGGCTGCGGAAACAAGCGCGGCGGGTAAGAGCATTTACAGATATGATAAAAGTAATGCGGCGGCAAAGGCGTATGAGAGGTTTACGGAGGAAGTGCTGAATGGGTAAGTTTAATTTTAATCTGCCTCCGGCCGCCGATTTGTTCTCCACGCAGGAAGAAAGAGACGAAGCCGGGAACACAAAGGCGCTCAGGGAGATACCGATTTCGGAAATCGACAGCTTTCCCGAGCATCCTTTTTCGGTGCTTGACGATGAGGATATGGATCAGCTTGTGGAAAGTATAAGGGAACGGGGAGTGGATACCCCGGCTCTGGTCCGCAGAAAAAATAACGGCAGGTATGAGCTTATAAGCGGACACCGTCGCAGGAGAGCTTGTGAAATTATCGGTCTTGAAGCTCTTAAATGCGAGGTGTTGGAGCTTGACGATGATGAAGCAGTGATAACTATGGTCGAAAGTAATCTTATGGGAAGAAGCAGGATATTGCCGAGTAATAAGGCATTTGCATATAAAATGCAGTTGGAGGCGATGAAAAGAAAAGCCGGACGCCCTTCAAAAAACAATCCGTCTCCACGGGAGACAGAAAAAAATTTGTCTCCCGCGGAGACAAATTTAAGAAGATCTGATCATATGCTGTCTGAAAAAGTGGGAGAAGGCAGAGCTAAGATTCAGCGTTTCATTCGTCTGACGGAGCTTATTCCCGAATTGCTTCAAATGGTAGACGAAGAAAAGTTTTCTTTTCGTCCCGCTGTTGAAATATCGTATATCGGGAAGGATGAACAAAAAATGCTGCTCGATTTTATGAAAAACGGTTGCAATTCTCCTTCTCTTGTCCAGACCGAAGAATTAAAACGGCTTTGGCAGTTTGGAAATTTAACGGAAGAACGTATATTTGAAACTTTGACAATGCAAAAGAACAAAAAATCGGCTGAGGAAAAACGCAGGGATTATTTCCGTACCGGCGGCTTAAAAGCGTTATTCCGGAGGGTGCCGGATATGATGAAGCAAAGGACTTTCTGTACCGGGCGGCGGTTTTTTATCGGGACAAGGTGATTAATAAAAATGAAAACGGGCTTTGAGAAATCAAGGCTCTTTTTTATTAAGAAATTCCCGCCCACCGGATGGAAAAACCGATGAGCGGGAATTCACACAAATACTCTTTATTTATTATATTGTATATTCAGTGAATTGTCAAGTATGGGGTAATAAAAAATGATTACAAAATTCGACAAGAAAAGATATGAGATAGTTGTTGATAATTTTGCAGTAGGGGGCGGCTTGTTGCCGTATAAACTTTTAAAATATAGCTTAAAGAAAGGAGTATTTTATGTTTAACAAAACGATACACTTTACGGAAAAGCCGAAGCCGGAGGGAGTAAGAGGCGGTAATGTTCCTATTCCAGCTTCGCCGCCTGCTGTCGATCAGGGGACAGCTTCTTTTTCCGATGAAGGCAGCAGTAACGAGGATTTTTTTGAAGCGGAGCAGGATGATGATTATCCGTTTTAAGGTTTGATTTATGAAAGGGAGGAGATAGAATTGATAAAAGAAATGTTCAGCGATGAACAGGTGGCGGTATTTCAAAAATTTATAAGATCGGGTTTTGATATTGATGAGGTCAAAAGCACGCGGTTAAATGCAAATCAGCTTAAAGAGCTGTATCTCGGAAGGAAAGCCGGGGTGGATACTTCTTTATATTGTTCGCCTATGATATCGGCAGAAGAAATGAAGGAGCTGCGCCGGACGTTTTCCATTGTATTTGATAATTATGATCAGGATCAGATAATACAGATCTTAGATGCAGCAAAACACGGCGTTAATTTCAGGATAATGCTTAAGCTTGAACTGGATCACTTACAAATGCGCCAGATCAAGCTTGGCGAGCGTTACGGAATTGATACAAGCGTATATAATTCACCGAATTTCAGCGCCGAACAAATGCAGCAGCTGCGTTTTGAGCTGATTGTACGGAAGGTTATCGAGACCATTAAAGAGAATCATTTTGAAAGATGGGAAAAAATTATTGAATCCGCAAAACATGAAAAACCTCCGACAGAAGATTCGGCGGATTTGAATGATATTGTCTCCATGAGCAGAACGGACGGAGTTATTGAAACTTATATGTTTAATTCGGAGCTTGCGGTTATTGCAAATAAGGTTTATGAGAGGGTTTGTAAAATGCTGCTCGAAAATGAAAGGGTGCTTGTGGATGAAAGGGTGTTGCAGATCAAAATAATTGCCGATAGGGTTTCCGATAAATTGATGCGGAGAATTAAAGTTTGAAAATACCATGGTTTTTGTGGTTGCCCTTTCCCTCAAATGCATTATATAATATTAAGGCAATACCGCACAATGACTGCGCAATTCACACACAATCATTGTGCGGTGTTGCCTGAAATATTTTTGCGAAAGCACTTTTTATACCGGATTGGTGACTTTCGCAGAAAGGCGGATCATAATAATGAAAAAAATCAATTCAAACCTTGCGTATGCAATTTTATGTATGCATATTGACAATTTGGAGAAGCGTTACGAAAGGTTCAAAATTTTAAATGTAAGCGAAAGCAGATTATATTCTATGTTGACGTCTGAAGAACACAGGAGTACAATAAATAAAAGAATTGAGACAGCGGATATGGCAATAACGGGAAAATTAAGCAGAGGCGAGATTACTCCGATGATGCTGCCTGAGAAATGCAGGACAAGATCGTCATATATATATTATCTTCGTTATTTAAAAAACGCCGTTTTTCCGTTTGATCCCGTAAAAGCGGACGAATTAGCCTCCGAAGCCTATAAAAGCATACTGCTGAATCCTCTTATTGAGAACAAAGATTACTTTGACGAACATTATTTTTCGGTATTATTTGCAAACAGGAGAAAATATTATGTGGAGCAAAAAACGGCAGATCGCATATTTGACGGAGCAATTAGAAAAAGCGTATGAAAAGTGTTATGTAAACAGGCAAAAAATCGAACTGTATCAAAATAAGTATAATAACCTTTTCGATCTTGTGTTTGACGAAAATGTTCATATGATTAATTCCGTTTGCGTTATTAACGATGAGGAATTTGTTATTTATACGGCAGGTTTTATTCATAGATTCGTTTCGGGCTTGTTTTGTAAATACGATTCGTATTTTGAGATGAATTTTATTATGAAAAAGTTATCTTCCCGATATTTCCAAGAGGTGGCTCGTGGAGAAATTGAAATTAAAGGAAGAGCTCTTGAAATTGTAAATATCGACGCGAAACATTTTAGAATGGGATATGGCGGAAGGCTTTTTGATTGTATTGAAAAATATGCTGCGGCAAATGAAATTAAAAAAATTTACGGAGATGTAGATATACATACTCCCATAGGATTGGATAATCTGATCCGGTTTTATGAAAAACACGGATGTACAGTATACGGAGACTATCCTGATTTGCATTTCAGAAAAGAAATTACAGCTCAATAAAACGGGCTCTAAAAATATAACAGGAAACAAGCGCTTGCTTAATGCAGGTGCTTTTTTATTATTTCATTTACAGGAGGAAAACACAAAATGTAATAATAATCGGCTTAAGAAATTGACATCATACGCTGTCCTATCGGCAAAACGGGGGGATAGGAGGACTATAATGCCCGAACAAAACATTAGTAATATGGTTGCTGAAACCGAGGAGCTTTTAAAAAACATTGATGAGCAGTTTAAAACGCTATCGAACGAAGAGAACCTTAAGAAATATCTTCAAATTTTTGCACGTCATAGATACAGTACCTATAACACAATGGCTGTCTATCTTCAAGAGCCAAATGCTACGCAAGTAGCAACCCAAAAAGCTTGGGAAAAAAAGGGGCGCAGTGTTATCGATGGGAAAGGAATAAACATTCTTAAACCAATAATGGAAGAACGACAAGTTAAACAGCCCAAACTTAATGCCGAAACAAAGCAGGCTATGATTGATGAAGCAGGGAAACCGATTATGGAAACCGTCACAAAGCAAGTGCTTACAGGCTATGAATTAATGACCGTATATGATGTTGCTCAAACGGAAGGACGGGCTGTTAATGAACAGAAGCATAATTTAAACACAATATATGAAGCACTTTACGGAAAGAAAACTGAAGGAAACAATACCGAACAGAAAGTGCAAAGGGCTTTAAACAACTATGTAAAAGGGTTAAAATACCAAAACGATTTGCCGGCCAGCTCCAATGAGTTTATGCAGCAATGCACATATTTTGTTCTTTGTGAGTATTGCGGCTTGGATACCTCAAACATATCGTTTCACAATTCACTGTCTTCCATTATTAATTTTGAAAATTCAGGTGAAATAAAGCGACTGCTTGACAGTGTGAATAAGGACTGCAAAGAATTCATCAACTCTATTACAGAAAAATGTTCGAAAATTGAACGCAATAGAGCCGATGAAAAAAATACGAGGGAAAATATTCCCGCACAGGGCAAAGAAGGCATATCAGCTGTCGAAAAAGACAAAACAGGGTTTGAAAAACAAACAACTGAGCAGAAGTTTATCAATACGGCAAATTCAAAGAGCAGCGATAAGCAGACACAAAATTCGGCAAAAGCAAAATACAGTAATAAGCAGGTGGATGTATTACGAAAGTTTATCAGGGCGGGTTTTGATATTAATGATGTCAAAAACCCGGAGTTCAGCGAAAAGCAGCTTAATGAGTTATACCTAGGCAAAAAGGCGGGTATTGACATTTCCTTGTACTGTTTGCCTAAGGTATCGGCAGAGGTAATGAAGGAGTTTCGCAAGACTGCGTCGGCAGGTATAGATTTGAAGGAGATTGCACTAACTGTAATGCGCACGGGTGAGTATAATCGGGATCAGACACTGCAGATACTGGACGCGGCAAAACACGGTGTTAATTTTAAGAATATGCTTGATCCCGATTTGGATCACCTGCAAATGCGGCAAATTAAGCTCGGCGAGCGTTATGGGATTGATACAAACGTTTATGCTTCTCCCGATTTTACCGCTGAGCAAATGAAGGCTCTCAGAGTTGAACTTATTGTAAGAAAAGTGCTTGAAACCATCAAAGAGTTTTTCAAAGAAATCTGGGACAAGTTTTTAAAATTAACACAAACGGAATCGTCCAACAAATTAAACCAAGAAGTAGAGCAGAACGCTGATGAAACCGCTCCTTCTAAACAACCGAAGGGAGCAGCAGATTTTTCGGCGTTTAGCGTTTTGTTAGGCAAAGTATATGGTAAAGTAAGTGAAGAAATTGACCAAGCTGAAAAGGGAATTGTAAATGAAGCGGTATTGGATTTAAGGAGTACAGCAGAGGAGGCGGCAAAGGATATCAAAAAGTATTATAAATCCGTATATCAGCACGGATATGACGGCTATGAAGATATGAAAAGACAAGGCGGCGTAAACACTGATGAAAACGCACGGACTGTTGTGATTGAGGATGAACTTGAACCTGAGATGTAGAAAGGAATGTGAAAGAAAATGAGTAAGGTTATTGAAAAACTGGAAACGTCAAGTCAAACTTGGACAAACGTAACGTTATACCAAAACATTAGTGAAGCGACCAAGGCAGGAATGAATTTTATGTATAATGATAAGGAAGGTACTCTTTTCGGTGAGGTTTCGGATGATGGAAAGAACCTGAATAAGGTGGGGTTTGTACCATACAGAGGGTATTATCCTGATTATCTCAAGATTTCAAGGGAGGACGATCCTATTGCAATAGAGAAGCATGATAAGGCTTTTACCGCGGAAGTAGATCACATAAAGATTACGGTATTAGACGGCGAAATAAGCGAAGGGGAAATGAAGGCTTATGTTGATAGGGGACGAAAAAAATATCCGAATACACCGATTAAAGGAATAAACATTTCCGTTGTTGACAGTAATTGTGTCGATATCGAATATAGTTTCGGCGTTATACCCATTCAGCGTATCCGTAGAGTAACAGGTTATTTGGCGGGGACGGTTGACCGTTTTAACGATGCCAAACAAGCAGAGGTAAGAGACAGAGTAAAGCACGATGTATCTCAGCAGAACTTTGAGGATGTATATATTGACAACGAGGAAGGTAAAACGGATTGTCCCGAGCCCGAAATGTGATATGCAGAGCAGAGGAAGCTTCTTAAGCTTCCTTTAATGCGGCGGTTATTCCGACGGTTGCAACCCCGTAATAAAATGTGAAAAGGAGTGAAAGAAAGTGGAGGATAATGAAATAATAAAGCGATTAATGGAGCTTAGTGAAGACGGGGAAGATGAAGAAGAAAACATTCCGTCCGGTAATTCCGGAGAAACTGAGCTTGAGTTTTCATTGATGGAGGATTTCCCGGGGCACAGGTTTTCCCTTTACGAGGGCGAACGGCTTGACGACATGGTGGAGAGCATTAAGCAGGTCGGAATTTTGGAAAACATTCTTTTATGGAAGCATAACGGAAGGTATATCATACTCAGCGGTCATAACCGTAAGAAGGCCGCAATGCTTGCAGGCTACACCAAAGGCCCGGTCGCAATAAAAACAGATCTCACTATGGATGAGGCAAGGTTTATTGTATGTGAGAGCAATTTCAGGCAGCGGAGTTTTTCGGATATGAAACATTCCGATCGGGCATTCAGCCTTGCCGAGCATTACAAGACAATGAAGAATCAGGGTATACGAAAGGACTTGATTGAAGCTATAGATAAAAACATTATGCAAAAAAATGATGATTTTTACGATGATGAAGCGGAAAACTTAACTTGTGCTAAAATTGAGCACAGGTTGAAGAGCAGAGATTTATTAAGTAAGGAGTACAAGTTAAATCATTTCACCATATCTCAGTATATAAAAATTGCCGAATTGTCTGCGGAGCTTCTCAATCTGCTTGACGAAGGACATATTGCATTTGCCGCCGCTTACCAATTTACATTCATTACTGACATGGAGGCGCAAAAAACTATTGCAAAGGCAGTACAAAATGGTATAAAAATCTTGGCTTCTAAAGCCAAAGCTCTCAGAGAATATTTTGAGAGGAATGGAAGTTTATCGGAAGAAGATATTAAGGAGCTGCTTAAGAAACGCTCAAAGAAAGAAACTATAGTAACGATAAGTCAAAAGGACGTCAGAAAATTCTTTGCTAACGGAGAAACCAATAAGCAAATCAAAGAAACGATTATTGAGCTTTTGGAGCTTTACTATTCGGATTACTTAAAGCGAAAGGAGCGGACAAATGAATAGCGGATATAAATATACGGAAGAACAGTGGAAGGCAATCACCAATGCGGACTGTATCGAAACGGCAAAAGCTTTAGGATATGAATTTGATGAAAAGCGTTCCGATAAAAGCGCCCTGCGTATTAAAGAAAACGGAGGGCTCTTCGTTTGGAAAAGCGGCAAAGGGTTTTATCAGCACAGCACAGGCGATAAGGGACGTGCTATTGAATTGGTGATGAAGGCTAACGGCTGTAATTATATCAGCGCTATGGACTTTATCTTTTCAAATGTTCTGCGCAGATCGGATTATGAAATCAATCTGCAAAAACATTCGGATTATAACAAGCCAAATAAAGAGAAATTTGAAAAAGAATATATTGAATTTGTTTTGCCTAAACAAGAGGAAGGCAAGCCAAGCAGAGTTTACGCATATTTAAGTTACACAAGATGTATTTCAAGAAAAGTTATTGAGGAAGCATTTGAAAAAAAGATTTTATATCAGGACAGTAAATTTGGCAACTGCTGCTTTGTGGGATATGACAAGGACAATGTTCCTCGTTATTGTTCAAAAAGAGGGACAAACACCGATATTCAATTTCGCGGTGAGGTCACCGGTTCAGATAAGAAATTCGGATGGAAGCTTCAAGGGAGTAATGAAACTGGCGCGAAGCTGTATATTTTTGAAGCGCCCATTGACGCAATGAGCCACGCTTCATTAAATCAGTTGGCAGGGCGTGACTGGAGACAGGACACAAGGTTATCGATGGGCGGCTGTTCAATGCTTGCAGTTGATCAGCACCTTAAGGATTATCCCGGTAAGTACAGCGAAATTGTAATATGCACAGACAACGATGAAGCCGGAAATAAAATGGCGGGAATTATATCGGAGAAACTGAGCGGCGAGTACAAAGTTACCCGCCGCTCTTCTGTTTCAAAGGACTGGAACGAGGATTTGACACGCATTAGTAAGCTTGCGGCAGATTATAAAACATCAATGGAAAACGCTATGAGCATATATTACAGCCGTAGCTGCCGGCATACAGAGAAAGAGCAGGAAGCAGCAGAAGAGGATTATTTGGAAGCAGAGCCTTAGAAAAGGATGGTTTTGACTTAAAAATCAGCTTAGTTTTTTCTCAAAATTCCCAAAAAACGTTATGAATATAACGGCAAGAATAGAGGGGTGTCCCCTCTACTTGACAGCCAAACGCCAAAGGCGTTTGCAGGGGGTGTGATTTGCAGAACTGTCCTAAAAAGGGGTGTTATCTTAAAAATGCAATGGAAAATTGTATTTTTGGATATATTAGGGGCTATATGAAAAAGCCGCAAATTGCGCAACTTCTACTAAATGCGATGCTTTTAGCGAAATTGTACAAATTTGCTTTGTTTTCAGATAAGCCTTAATTAAACCTTGCCTCCGTTGTGAACAAAAAATTTGTTTCCAGTGGAGACACAAAAAAAGGAGGAAAAATATGAAGGTAACAGCAAAGGTATATCCCACAGAGGGAAACACAAATGTGGCGGCAATGGCAACCGTTAAAATTAACGATGAAATTGTGCTGCATAATGTAAGGCTTGTTAACGGCACAAGCGGTCTGTTTGTGCAAATGCCTGCGATTAAGGTAAACGGGACGTTCAATGATATTTTCTTTCCCATTACAGCAGAAGCCCGTAAGCAGATCAACGATGAAGTGATCGCAAGGTACAATAAGCCCGTTAATATCCGTGAGCTTGAGGTTATAGGCAATTTTGAGGAGATCAACGGTGTTTCTGAGGAGGAAAGGATCACCGAATACTCTCAGCACTATGACACACATTTCTTAAAGGACGGCGTTCCTGCTTCAAAACTTTATAATATGCTTTCTAACGCCGAGGCATATTACAGAGAATCAGGCATTGACACAAATGAATTTGTACGTCAGAATGCTAAAGAAGAGACAGCGGCACCTTCAAAAATCACCGCGTCATTAAAACCCGTCACGGACAAGGGAAATGTTAAGGCAACAGGGCAAATCACAATTGATGACTCTTTAGTCATTACAGGTGTAAAGGTGATTGAAAGTGAAAAGGGATTATTTGCAAGTATGCCTTCCTACACCGATAGATACAATGAGTGGAAGGATTACGCAAATCCCGTTACAAAAGAGGCTTTTGACAGAATACAGACAACTGTACTTAATAAGTACCGCAGTTTGGGAACGGTGCAGGGCAACGTCAAATATACCGATATTGGAGACAAAGAAGACATACGGCATACGAAGAATCTTGATAACGAATACGCCAAAACCCTTATCGGCAAGCTTGAAGCAGCGGGAATAAAGTACAGTGCAAAGGTCGGGGAGAAAAGCACGGCTATTGCGTTTCATAAGGACAGCGTAGAAGCTGTTAAGAAGCTTAGCAATGAGGCCAGGGATGAATTTAAGGCCGCAAGGAATGCGGCGGCGGAAGCTGAAACGCCGCTTGCTTCCGAGGAAGCGCCGCCCGAGGAGTTTGAGCCGGAGATGTAGGAACGGGATTAACAGCGGGGCTTTTGCTCCGCTTTTTACATATGTTGACACGTGAAATAAAACAAAGTAAAATAAAAAAGGATGGCTATTTTAGTATGGGTGATAGACGGGCGAGGAAAAGGTTAAATAAATTCTGTCTTAATATGAGACGGAATGAGCGGTTGAACAACGATATCTGCTTTAAACTTATTAAAGAATTTAAGGAGCTCTACATTAAATGTAAAGCTGATGAAAAATATAACGGAATGTTTACACACTACAGATATTTAATAAGGCTGGCTCCCATTCGTCAAGCCTTCGAAAAAAACGATTATTCTTTGGCTTTGCATGAACTCAATACAATATTCGCTCTTGATGATATATATCAGTTGAGGATCAGAACATCTCTCATTGACCTGCTGAATAAATATATACACTAAAGGAATTGAAGCTATGTTCTCAAAGTTTAGAAAAAAAGGGGTGTTTCTATACGACCCTACCAGTTATTCAAACGCGATCAATTTTATAGAAAGTTTTGTAATTTTAAGTTGCAGCACAAAAGAAGAGGCTCGGTCGTGTTTAAATTATTTTCTTGAGGTTGTCGGTCGTGATATTGAAACATCGGTTCAAGCTTTGCATATTTACAAGGATGCATATTGTACCGCCGCAGAAAGACCGTTTCCCGAATACTGTCATACTGATTTTAACACTTCCATATATCTTGTTGATGAAAAGAATACTGTTCCCATCGACCTTAGTAAAAACATTGTCATAACCAAACCCTGGTGTATGTATGAAAGATTGCTTCCGAATTTGAAAAATATAAAAGCAAACGAATTCAAATATGATAAATCCAATCACTTTTCAACTTTTTATCCATATATGAATATTTGTGCAGTATGGAACGTATGCCATTCCATCTCTTGTGGTAAGCATTTTAAGAAAGGTATTATTTATTCTGCTGTCTATGATACTGAGACGGCGTTTAAATATATTGACACCGACGGCCGACGTTGGATTTTTAAAGGAGGATTTGAATCTGATTATGATGTTAAGGATTTCAGGTTTGCATTTCTTTTTAAAATAGCAAAACTCTTATTTGATATTACTCATGATAAAAACGGAGAAGTTATTGACGATTAAAGCATTTTAGAAGCGCTTGATTTTAATGGGTAATATCCTTAACGGAGAAATCACGAAAAACCGAATAGAATAGCAAATGGCACATCTCAATAAGGTGTGCCATTTTGCTAGTATGTAACGTAGACAATACAACGGACGATATTAAAATCACTTGTCGTCAGGTTTTACGGCGTTATGCGATTATAATTCACTATAAAGCTGTTCAGCACATAGTATTAGCAGAAGAAGTATTGGAAAATTTCTTCAAGTTCGTCTAACGAGTTGATTATTTGATGAATTGACATTTTGTGTATCACATCCGTTCGGATATCAAATATACTCAAAATGTTACAGCTATTCTGCTTTAGTTTAGTTCTGTAAACGAGAATCAATCCACAGTACTACCCATCGACAATATAAATCTCATATGGAATCGATGTAAATTTAAGATGAACCCAATTAAAAGATTGAAAAAAGCTATTGATTTTTTGTGAAAAATGCTGTATAATTATATTGGTATGTTATGCCGTTTGATTAACCATGTATAGGTGCAAACGGAGCAGTATGAAACTACACTTCTTTTTTATGAGAAGCTTTCCATTTAATTGATGATAAGGGTCGAGGTAAAAAGACATGGCAAAAAAGAATGATGATTTTTTCGTAGAAAAGAAACCGTGGTCAAGGGTTAAGGATGAATTGCTAGGCTGTTATTTGAAACCTTATGTGGCGAAGATTCTGCACACACGCAAGCCTTTAGTGTATGTTGACTGCTTTGCGGGCAAAGGTAAATTTGATGATGGAAATCCCGGTTCACCCCTGATTGCCCTTGATATTTTCCAAAAAGGTCTTGCAAAAACAAAAATGGATGGCAAGGCGCAAGTCGGTGCGACTTTTATTGATTTGAACTATGCAAGTGACTTAGACGCAAATCTGAGCGCATATCCGGGGGTGAAGATAGTTTCCGGCGCGTATGAGGATACTATTGATGATCTATTGAAGTCCAAGAACGGCTGCAATGTTTTTTTGTACATAGATCCATATGGTATTAAGGCACTTGACTGTTCAAAATTCGATGCCTTTGCTAATGGACAGTTTAACACCATAGAATTGCTGATTAACATGAATTCGTTCGGCTTTATACGAGAAGCCTGTAACGCTATGGGTACAACGTTCAAAGTCGATGACAGTGGGTTCTTTGATGACCTTATCGAGTATGATCCCACTATACTTGATGCAACGGACAAATCAATAGAGGCGTTGAACCGCATAGCAGGGGGTGACTACTGGAAAGCAATTATCGCGCAATATAAAAGCGGTGCAATTGACGGCTACAAAGCCGAAGAATACTTCTCCGAGCAGTATTGTCAGCGGTTGAGTGAAAGCTATACATATGTTCTTAATATGCCCATTCGCTTAAAAGAGGGACAGCATACAAAGTATAGGATGATTCATGCGACAAATCATCCTGTCGGGTGTGTTATAATGGCGGATAACATCTGTAACCGCTGGGAACTCTTGAAAGATATTCAAAACGGTGGACAGATGACTCTTTTCCAAGAAGATATCAATAATCAGATTGTTGATGATACTACAATAAGGGAACGAGTCATCGAGCAGTTTTCGCAGTGCGGTAAATGGACATCTCTTACCGAGGCGGAGGCAATATTTTTTGTAAGATATGGTGCAATTTGTAAGTCGGGAGAAATCGCCAAGGTCCTCAAGGCATTAGAAAAAGAAGGGCACCTTGCAGTAGACAGAAACCCAATCTTGACAAAAACAGGTAAGCCATCAGACTTCATGACCGAGGGGAATGATCATACTGTATCAGTAAAGTGGGTGAAATGATGAAAGTGGCAGGACACATAGAAAGAAAGAGCATGCTCTACCAGACCGGTGTCGAGTATGGAGACTATACCATGAATCATGTACTCGGCTGTTCGCACGGTTGTAATTACCCATGCTATGCTTTTCTGCTCAAAAAGCGATTTGGTCAGGTCAAGACATATGAGGAGTGGTGCCGCCCATTTCTTGTATCCAACACACTTGACTTGCTCAATAAAGAGATACCACGGTTAAAAGATAAGATACAGTCTGTTCAGCTTTGCTTTACTACCGATCCGTTTATGTATGGATACCCGGAAATCCGGGAAATGAGCCTTGCCGCCATACGAAGATTGAATGAGGATAATATAAAATGCTGTATTCTATCAAAGGGGCTTCTGCCTATAGAACTAAAGGACTTATACAGTGAAAACGAATACGGAATCACACTGATTTCTCTTAATGAAGATTATCGTAAAAAGACGGAGCCCGGTGCTGCATCTTACGCAGATAGGCTTGCCGCATTAAAAGCCTTGCACAATGCAGGTTGTAAAACATGGGTAAGCATTGAGCCGTATCCCACTCCGAACCTGATAAATCAAAACCTCGGGGAGATTCTTGAAGCGGTCGGTTTTACGGACAGGATTATTTTTGGCAGGACGAACTATAATAAGACGGTCTCTGCTTATAAAGAGAACAAACGTTTTTATAATGAATGTGCAGAGGAAGTCATCGCCTTCTGTGAAGAGCGAAGTATCAACTGTCACATAAAAGCAAAAACACAAACAAAAGAATGAGGTGAATGTCAAGCGCTTTTTCTTTTGTGGGAAATTCAAGAAGCCTTGATTCAAAGGCTTCTTTTTATATATAAAAAACACAAAATCTTTAAAGCTAACGATAGTAAATATAACAAATTAGTACACTCCTATTTGTGCATTTTACCACTTTACAGGAGTTGGAAAAAGATGTATAATTAAGACAGAAAGAAAAAAATGAAATACTAAGAAAGGACAAAGATATGAAAAGGCAAATAACAAATATAATAACGGCATTAATATTGAGTGCGTCATTGCTCCTTTCGGGTTGTGCGGAAAATTCGGCGGGGGGAGAGGATAAGGATACTGGTACCGAGACTAACGCTCCCGAAACTGCGGGAACGGAAGCGACCACTCCCGCCGTGACTGTTACCGCCGATACCACCGAGCCTGTTACTTCGGCGGCAGGGACTTTAACCGCCACCGAAACGACTAAGGCAACAGAAAATAAAACGGAAGCTCCGGTCAGCGTGCCTGTAACCACCACCGCTCCTGTGGCGGCATGGGCAGAAACGGCGGCAAGCGGTACTATGTATATAAATACAAACGGAATCTACAGCAGAAAAGAAGCGGTTCAGGGCAGCGCAAAGGTTAAGCAGTACGGTCTTAACGAAGCCGTTACGGTCACCGCAAAGACCAATACCGGGTATTATAAGCTCAGCGGCGGCGCTTTTATTCATATGGACTATCTTAGCGGTAATAAGGTGACGGTTACGACCACTACGACTGCCAAGCCGGTTGTGACTACCACTTCAACGCAGAGTAAGCCTGCGGAGCAGGACAGAAGCTATTTAAATCTTTCCAATTCGGATGTTCAGTATATTTTGAATGAGTGTCAGAAGTATGCGAAATCCTTGGGATATAGGGTTGTGACTTACAATGAATACTTAGCAGAAGAAGAAGTGCTTATTCAAAAAGCTCAAGATTTATATAAAAACACTGGCATTGACCAAGATGAAGCATATGAAAAAGTTGGTTGGTACGAGTGGAAAGGCTCGTTATATATTACTGACTGCAACGAGAAGGATTTTTGGGACGGAAACTGGCACTATATTATGTATGCGGGTGACTTCAAGAAAAAGTATGAAAACAACTTTCAGTTTTACGGATATGATGAGCATTGTGATACAAAAGAGCAGAGCATTGAATGGGTGATAAAGTATCTAAAGAGTTGGATAAAATTTGAACATGATGAAGGGAGAAGTTGCAGTACAGCGGGAACAAAGCTCAAAACTTTTGACAATATCGCAAAGGAAAAAGGAGATTGGGGCGTAGTTTCCTATGACGATATGCGAAATGAATACGCAACAGGTAACTTTACTTACGATATTAACACCTCATATGCGTTTTCAGTAAAATTCTATTAATATAAAACATAATATCAGACTTAACTCTAATATTTTGGATAAATTGCACATTTACTTCACAAAAATTCATCACTAAGTTTATCGCATATTAACAAATTTTTGATTTTGTGTTGACATATTGTGTCAATTATGGTATATTATTATCGAAATCGAAAATACTTTGTACTTTATTTACCTTGTCCGCTTGGCTAACGCCGAGCGGTATTTTTTTGATGTTCATAATTTTAAAGTCAGGAGTTTTATATAATGGGTCGTTGAATTTGAGAAGATAAGCAAGATAAAGGACGGTGAGAGAAATAAATACGTTACTGAAATATCCCGGTTCCAAATGGCGGATCGCCGACTGGATAATTTCTCACTTTCCGGAACATAAGGTTTATTGTGAGCCGTTTTTCGGATCGGGTGCAGTGTTTTTCAATAAATCGCCTGTGTACATAGAGACGATAAATGATCTTGACGGGAACGTTGTCAATCTGTTTCGAATATGTCGCAAGTATCCGGAGAAGCTTGCACAGCTGATTGAAATGACTCCGTTTGCCCGTGAGGAATTTAACGCCTGTTACGAGAAATCCGATGACCCTATTGAACAGGCACGACGGACTATAGTACGGTATCATCAATCATTTGGGACAAGTAACAGCAGTCGGAACAGCTGGCGAAACGTTCAGACTTATGGTGGTCCGCGCTGCGCTACAATGTGGAATTATTTACCGGATTCCATTGTAAAGTGTGTTGAACGGCTAAAACAAGCTCAGATTGAGAACATTGAAGCTGTGGAGCTTATACGCCGTTATGATAATAAGAATACTCTGATTTACTGTGATCCACCCTACTTGCCGAGTTTAAGAAAAAAATCATTGTATGCCTGCGAAATGAGCGAACAACAGCACATTGAACTGCTTAGAGTGCTTAAGACAAGCAAATCGATGGTTGTCATAAGCGGGTATGACAGTGAGCTTTATAATAGTGAGCTGAAGGGTTGGAGTACAGATACAAAAGAAACTACCGCTCAAATGGGGTTTCATCGAATAGAAAAAATCTGGGCAAATTTTGAATTTAACATGCAAATGAAATTATGATATGAAAGGATCGTGTGTAAAATGAAAGGGTTGACAATAAAGTCTGAAATCGTAAATGGGCAGTCGAAGAGGTTGAAGCTTTAATGGCTGATAATGATAGGATTCATAGGATTTAAAAGTCAGGAGTTTTATATAATAGGTTGGTAACAGTAATAAAAGGCGGTATGGTAATGAAAAATGAGTTTAATTATATATTTTCGGGTTGGATAATAGATATACCTGCAAATATATTTATAGCGGTGCAATTGTTTACCTTAATCTCTCATCTAAAATTAAATCTGTCCATAAAAAACAAACAAAACATACAGAAAAAATATGGTGATGAAGATGTTGAAAATCATTTAATTGAGGACATATTTGCAACTTTATTCTCAATTGGTGTAGTACGCTTTATGACTTTCTTTAAACCGAATGTCATAATAATTTTTACTCTTTCAGTTTTAACGCTAATAGTTGATACAATATTTTTTCTGTGGTACAGGTATAATAAAAGTAAACTATATGTTTCTATTATTGCCGGTTTTTGTTTTGTATCAGTTATTCCTTTCGGCATGATTATCTTTAAGACATCCAAATACTTTATGTAAATGATATACTTATGAATACAAAGGCGCTTGATTTTAATGTCAAGCGCTTTTTCTTTTGCGGAAAATTCAAGAAGCCTTGATCCAAAGGCTTCTTTTTATATATAAAAACACAAAATCTTAAAACTTAAAAGAAAGGATGATAAGATGAAGAAAATCTTCAAAAAGCTGGCATCGACATTTTTAACTGCTGTAACAGCATTTACAGCAGTTAATTTTACGCCGATAGCGCAATCGGTTTCAGCATCGACTTTTGTAACAGACGATAAAGTAACCGTTGTCTGCAACTACTTTCCGTACTACTACAATTTTCAAGGAAGCGGATTGTCATCTATTTACGGGCAAATACCTGATTTGACCGCAGATGGACAAACAGCATACTGTATTGACAGCTTAGCGGATTCTGGAAACGGAGCGGGTACTCAATCGAGGTTTACTGTTGACGAGATCAGAACACCCAATAACCCTTTAAGCGTTGCCATTTCTTACGGGTATACAGGCAAGACCAAATACGGCTACTCAGCAGAAACAGAACAACTCGCAACTCAGATCATGGTTTGGTGCATTCAGGACGGATGGTATGACAACAGCTCCGAAAGTACCGCTTTGGATCGCTTTACCGCAGGTATGGGAAGCACGCTTGCGGCAAATGTTAAAACCGTATATGGCAAAATAAAAGCCAATATGAAGGAGTATAATAAAAAGCCGTCTTTTGACGGTTTAAAATACGAATTGGCGTATAACGCAACTACTAAAAAATGGAGTTATACTATATCAGATCGCAATAGTAATAGCGTTACAAATAAGTTTGATTGGGCAAGCGCACTTTCAAAGTATTCATATCTTTCTGCCAGTGTGACATCTGATTCAGTGACCTTTACCTCTACAAAGGCTTTTGATACCATAACACTTACAGCGAAATATGATAACAGCACATATACGGGTAGAAGGGCGGTAACCCTTATACCCAACGCGGGGCAGAGCAACAAGCAAAGCTGTATCACTTATGAGACCATAAGCGACCCGCCTGATGTTACCGTTAAACTCTACGCCGAAGAAAGCACCGGCGATCTGAAGATTATCAAGACCTCCGATGACGGAAAGGTATCCGGTATTACCTTTACTGTTAGAACCACCGGAATGACCGAGGTGGGTAAATATACCACCGGTTCTGACGGGGAAATAGTAATCGGGGATCTTAAAGCCGGGACATACGTTGTCTTTGAGAGCGTACCCCAAGGCTATGAAAATCAGGAGGCACAGACCGTTACAGTAGAGCCGGGCAAAACTGCCGTGGTGAAATTCAATAATGTCCTTAAAAAAGGTGATCTTAAGATAATCAAGACCTCGGAGGACGGTAATGTTGAGGGTATAAGCTTTAGTGTCATAGATACCTCCACGGGAGCTTTGTTGGGAACGTATACCACAGGTAAAAACGGAGAAATACTTGTCGAGGATCTAAAGCCCGGGAAGTATGCGGTAGTCGAAGCAGTTCCCGCAGGCTATGAAAAACAGGAAACAAAGTATGTTACGGTAGAATCGGGAAAGACCGCCGAAGTAAGCTTTAAGAACGTTCTTAAGAAAAGCGAAATAATAACCTCGGCTTCCATAAGCGGAGAAAAAGCGGCCTTTACCAAACAGAACGATATCATAACCGTTGACGATATCGTAAGCTGCGCTGACCTTATAAAGGGCAGGGAATATACGGTTAAAGGCATTTTAATTAATAAGGCAACAGGCGCGGCATTTACGGTAAACGGCAGACCCATAACCGCTGAAAGCATATTCACGGCGGGAAGCACAAGCGGACTTGTAAAGGTAAGCTTTTCTTTTCCCGCATCGGCGATCACCGATAAAACCGAATTGGTGGTATTTGAAAGTCTGTACAGCAGCGGTGTTAAGATCGCGGAGCATTCCGACATTAACGACGAAGGACAGACGGTAAGAATACACGTGCCCTCAATCAGCACTGCCGCAAGCGTAAACGGGGTCAAAGAGATCTACTCCGCAAGCGGAACGGTCACTATCAAGGATACGGTTTCATATACTGACCTTATTTCAAGCAGCAGCTTTGCGGCGGGAGTGGACAGCGAGTATATCCTCCGTGCCGTGCTTATTGATAAGGGGACGGGCGAGCCCTTTCTTGTAAACGGAAAACAGATCACCGCAGAAAAAAGATTTACGGCGGCAGGGGAGAAGGGAAGCGTTGACGTTTATTTGACCTTTGACGCTTCGTGCATTTCCGCAAAAACCGAGCTTGTAGTATTTGAAAGCCTGTACTTCCACGGATCTAAAATCGCGGAACACAGCGATATCAACGATAAGGGACAGACGGTGACCGTACATGCTCCCTCTATCGGAACAATAGCCACCGCAAACGGTTCAAAGGATATCTTCTCCGCAAGCGCAGCGGTGGTCATAAAGGATACGGTTTTTTATTCCGACCTTATTGCGGGAAAGGAATACACCCTTCAAAGCGTTCTGATGGACAGGTCCACGGGAAGGGAATTTACCGTTGACGGCAAACCCGTTGTTTCAAGCGCCGTATTTACTGCGGAAGGAACAAGCGGAACGGCCGAGGTAAGCTTTACCTTTGACGTTTCGGAAATTACAGAAAAAACCGAGCTTGTGGTATTTGAGAGCCTTTATTACGGAAGCCTTAAGATCGCCGGGCATGAGGACATTAATGACAGAAGTCAGACCGTTACCGTACACGCTCCGGAAATCGGAACAACAGCGTCGGTTGGCGGCGAAAAGGATATTTTCCCGGCAAACGGAAGGTTGACCCTTAAGGACACCGTAGCCTATACCGACCTTATCGGCGGCAGAGAATATACGCTTAAGGGCATTCTTATGGACAAGGCTGCAAACGCGCCTTTCCTTGTAAACGGCAAGCCTGTCGAAGCCCAAACCAAGTTTATAGCTAAAACCGTAAACGGAACAGCCGAGGTAAGCTTTACTTTTGACGTTTCGGGAATTACGGAAAACACCGAGCTTGTGGTATTTGAGAGCCTGTATTGCGGAAGCCTTAAGATCGCAGGTCATGAGGACATAAGCGACAGGGGACAGACCGTTACCGTACACACGCCTAAGCTTGAAACTACGGCTTCAAGCAATGGCGAGAAGCACGCCTTCGCGGTAGGTATGGTTTCGGTCAAGGATGTTGTTTCCTACTCCGATCTGATCATTGGCAAGGAATATACTATCAGAGGCGTGTTAATGAACAAGGCTACCGGGCAGGAGCTGCTTGTAAACGGTAAGCAGGTAAGAGCTGAAAGTACCTTTACCGCCGAAAATTCAAAGGGCACTGTTGAGATCACTTTTGTTTTCGACGCTTCGGGCATTACGGAAAATACAACCGTAGTTGCCTTTGAAAGACTATATCATAACGATCTTGAAATCGCGGCTCATGCCGATATCAACGACAAGGATCAGAGCGTGGAGCTGCATAAGCCCGGCGCACAGACTACCGCTAAGGTCGGCGAGGACAAGGAAGTATTTGCATTTAAAGAAATCGTTCTTGAAGATACCGTTGAGTATTCGGATCTTATCGCAGGTAAGAAGTATACGGTAAGCGGAGTTCTGATGAACAAAGCTACAAACGCACCTTTTCTTGTAAACGGCGAACAGATCACTGCAAGCGCTGAATTTACTGCAAAATCAGCCAACGGCGAGGTTGTTGTAAGCTTTGTATTTGACGGATCCGGCATTACCCAAAATACCGATCTTGTTGTGTTTGAGACTGTATATCATAACGGTATTGAGATCGCCTCTCATGCTGATATTAACGATGAAAGTCAGACTATTAAGGTACGTACTCCCGATATCGGTACTTCCGCAGTTGTAAGCGGTCAAACTGTAACCGCAGAAAAAGAAATATTCGGTCAGGGTGAGATCACGATCAACGATACTGTAACATATCATGACCTGATTATCGGCAAGGAATATGTGGTCAAGGGTGTTCTTATGGACAGATCCACAGGAAATTACTTTATGACCGACGGAAACCCGGTATTTGCGGAAACTGTTTTCACAGCGGAATCAAACGACGGTGAGATTGTTGTTTCATTTGCCTTTGATGCGGATGAAATCAGCAAAAACACAAGCCTTGTGGTATTTGAAGCGGTTTATTTTGACGGAGTTAAGATCGCGGAGCATGCGGACATTAATGACGAAGGTCAGACGGTGGTTCTCCGCTCTCCCAAGCTTGAAACTACGGCGAATGTAAACGGAGACAAGGATGTATTTGCGGTGGGAACGATTACCGTTACGGACTTTGTGGATTATTATGATTTGATCATCGGCAAGGAATATACTGTTCGGGGTATATTGATGAACAAGGCTACAAACGAACCTTTCCTTGCAGACGGTAAGCAGGTAACGGCTGAAAGTACCTTTACCGCTGAAAATTCAAACGGCACTGTTGAGGTCACTTTTATTTTTGACGCTTCCGAAATCGAGGTCAACACAACCGTAGTTGCTTTTGAAACCCTTTATCATGAAGGAGTTGAGGTAGCCGCTCATGCCGACATATATGACGAAAACCAGAGCGTGGAGCTTCACAAGCCCTCTATCAGCACCGTCGCAACTATTAACGGAGCTAAGGAGATATTCGCGGTCAAGAACGTTACGGTAAGCGATACGGTAAGCTATACCGGTCTTGTTACAGGCATGGAGTACACCGTCAGAGGGGTTCTTATGAACAAGGCTACCGGGCTTCCCTTCCTGATGAACGGCGAAGAGGTAAGAGCGGAAACAACCTTTGTGGCCGGGAGCACGGACGGGGAAATCGAAGTTACCTTTACCTTTGACGCAAGCGGGATCAGGGAAAATACTCAGCTTGTGGTGTTTGAAGGATTGTACAACGGCGAAGGCACCGAGCTTGCGGTTCATGCCGATATCGAGGATATGATGCAGATGGTTACGGTTCGGCCTACCATCCCTATTATTGAAGAACCGCCCCTGGGCGCGGCTCCACCGACGGGTTACGGCATTGCTGCTTCGGGGCTCGCAATATTTGCTCTGGCGGGTGCTTTGGTGTTTGTTCTCAGACGTAAGGGTTAATTTGTTTTAGGAGGTTTTTTATGTTTAGGCTTTTCGGAATACAGACCGGCGCTTCCTGATGGGGGAGCGCTTTTTTATGTGGATTTTTTTAGAAAGGAGAGGAATTTTGATGTGAGTAAGTATTGGATAAATACGAATGAATGCCGCAACTGTCCCTATGCCTCTTACAGAGATAAAAGGGTGATTTTTTGTGGTGTTTGTGTCAGGGATATTTTAATGCAAATGAGGAAGCAGAAAAAAGTGAGGACAGAAGAGGCAAAAAAGTAATAGAACCCCTTTCAATGCGGTTTTTAGAAGGGAGGCAGGAACAAGTGGAAAAATCAAATAGATCCGCCAATACAAGACGCAGCGTATGTTTGCCCGATGATGTTTATGAGAATGTATGTGCTTTGGCAAGGGAGAAGCACACAACACCCGCGTCCGTTATGCGCTCGCTTATTGTTAAGGGCTTGAGCGTAGCATTTATCGATGATTCTGAAAGTCTTATAAGAAAAATTGTGCACGAAGAGGTCAAAGCAGTTTTGGATCATGGCATAGATAGGGTAATAAAGCTTGTCCTTAAGTCAACGAAAGCCTCTTCAGCTTCGATGTATCTGATTCTAAATCTGCTCCTTCATGATTATATAGGTGAAGTAAGCGCAAATGATTTGCTCGCCAATGCTTTTAAACAAGCGGCCTTATATATGCGTGTGAAGGAAAAGTCTTATGATGAATATGCAGCGGAAGCCAAAGAGTTTATAGCGGGTGCGAAAACCATAGGCAGAAAGGATGATAACTGATGGCTCTGCTGATATATAAGCAGTGGCACAGAAACGCGAATTTAAAAGGAACACCTTCGAATAATGCACGCCATATCAAGTATATTGGCGAGCGCATTCACGTTCTAAAGGATCAGCAGGCGGAAAACGGTTTGTTTGGTAAGCTTAATGGCGAGACGTTCAACAGTATTAAGACAAGCGAGGCTATGAGCTATGTTAAAAATCTGTCCCAAAAAGGGATGACGGTTTACAGAAGCTGTATTTCATTTACTCCTGAACGGGCCGGGCTTTTGGGCCTTACCGCCGATAATAAGTTACACTGGGAAAAGTATGTGCATTATCATGCATATACTCTCGCCAAAAAAAACGGTATTGGGCTTAAAGATTTTGAATATATGGCGGCAGTTCATAATAAGGAAGGACAACCACATGTTCATATTGCTTTCTGGGATAAAAATCAAAGGGTTAGAGTTAATTGTGTGGATCCTGAAATCCCGAACGAAATCAGAGAGAGCATTGAACTTGATACTTTTGGGGAGATTGCAGAGGAAATGCAGGAGGACTTCGGAAATGTCCTTGACAGCAACGCGTTTACAATCGATAACGGGGATGAAACTCGAAAGGCGCTGATAAAATATACTTTTTCCAATGAGCAAAATGCTCATCACGAAGTGCAGAATAAATTGTATAATCAGCTTATTAAAAAGGGCGTATCTGCATTGCCCGATATCGGAAGGTATACCGTACTAACGGATATATTTGCCGAAATAACTGACAGGGTTCCCAAAGACGGTAAGCTTGCATACGGCTATATGCCGAAAGATGTTAAAGTCATGCTTGATAAATTCAGCGATGAGCTGATGAAAGCATTTCCCGATTTAAAAGAACTGTTTGACGATTATATTCTTTCAAAGCAGACTGAAGCTGAGATGTTCAACAGTACGGAAAGCAGCATAGGAGCATATAACATTGCTTTAGCCGCAGGAAAAGCTAAGGATAATCTTTATAAGGGACTTGGCAATAAGATACTTAAAGCAGTAAAGCTTTATAATACGGAAAAGCGTATTGCCGGGTACGAAAAATTTCTGCAAAGGCAAAATGAAATCAAGGAACAGCAATTTGACAGACTTGTTATTTCAATTTTTCGGGTGTTGAGGGATTTCAGCGGACAAGGTCAAACGGACTTGTCGGCTTCGGCAAAAAACGTTTATGGCAAAGGAGACTTGTCTCGCGCCGCTGTGCTTGATATTTTGTATAAGCAAAGGGATAAGGGGTATGAAAGGGGGTAATGAATTGAAAATTTTTTTTAAAAGGCTGCTTCTTGCAGTGCCCGTCCTTGCTATACTGAGTATCGGGTCGGTTTTCCTGAGTGCGATGCTTAACGAACTGTTTTTAACGCGCAGTATGCGTTTGTTTGGTTTTGAAGAATGTATTGAGCTCATAAAAAACAACAAAAAATGCTTTCAGTGGTGGATATTGCTTGAGCTTTTGTCTGTGGCCGTTTCGGCTCTGCTGCTGTTTACCCGAAGCGATTACTACACTTCAAGGCTTATAAAAATTACCGATAAAATATCCATTCCTGCCCCTGCAGGACAAGGACAATTCGGAACGGCCTGGTTTATGGGTAAGCGAGATATAGCTAAAAATTATAAGCCCTTAAGGCTTGATAAGCGCGATGCGGTTATTAAGGAACTTATGATGAAGGGAGATGAGCGAAAAAAAGAAATCAAAGCTTTTGAGAAAACCGAAAGAAAAAAAAGACGATTAAAGGCAAAATCTGAGCATTTGCAAAAAAGGATTGATAAAGAAAAGAAGAAAGAGGAAACGCTGCAAGATAAGGCGCTGCACGGACGAAATACCGGGGAGAAAAACAGAAAAAAGCAGTTCGTCATTAAAGTGAAATATCTTAGGAAGATTATACGGTTTAAGCGGCGTTTAAGGCATATTAAAAAGAAACTGTTTTCTTCCCGGCGATATTTAATGCTCATTAAAAACAGATTTCTTTGGTTTTGGCAGGACAGGTTATTTAATTTGTCCTGCCTTAAATTTTGCCTTGTAATCAGATGTGCTGTTTGTTTTGCCGCAGATAAGAAATATAGAGCGTCTGTTCTTAAGCCGCTTAAAATCAAGGCTGTAAAAGATAAAAAGAAAGTATGCTCTGAGAATAATTATTTTAAGATGGCAGGGTTTGTGGTTAATGCCAACAAGGACGGTACAAAGATATCCTGCATAACGGACGACAAGCATGTTGTAGTTATTGGTGCAACGGGTACAGGTAAAACAAGGCGGCTTGTTATTCCCACAGTATGCAGCTTGGCTCTTGCAGGAGAAAGTATGGTCGTTACCGATCCTAAAGGCGAGATTTCCGCATATACGGCTGATTTCTTAAAGAGCCTTGGATATAAGGTAAAGATTCTTAATTTCTTTGATATGTCGGTATCGGATTCATTAAATCCTTTGCAACCGGTTATTGACGCAGTTAATAAGAATGATAATACCTTAGCTGCAACGAGAACATGGGATATTGCTAATATTCTTGTGGAAAAAAACAATGGAAAAACTGAACCGATATGGAGGAACGGCGAACTATCCGTTATTTCGGCGGCCATACTTTGCGTGGTGTACGATAACCGTGATCATCCGCAATATCAAAATTTGACCAATGTTTACGCCTTTATCGAAAATATGTGCAAGGATGTTAAAGTTGGCAACAGTAACATCAAGCCTATTGTTATGTATCTTAACAGCTTGCCTGACAGTCACCCCGCCAAATTGTTATTCGGTATTTCGAATGTTGCTCCGGATAAAACAGCCGGAAGCTTTTACACTTCAGCGCTTACAACATTAAATCTTTTTACTTCTCAGGATATCTACAACATTACAAATAAGAGTGATTTTAATTTTGAGGAAATGGGAAAAGAAAAACAAGTTCTGTTTTTTGTCCTTCCCGACTCAAAAACAACGTATTACGGCATCGTATCGCTTTTCTGTGCTCAGATTTACGATGTCCTTACGGAAACGGCGAAAAGAAACGGAAACAGACTTAAAAACCGTGTAAATTTTATTCTTGATGAATTTGGAAATTTCAGCACAATAAAGGATTTCACAAATATGCTTACGGTCGGTAGAGGATACGGTATTCGATATAATCTGTTTTTACAGTCCTTTGCGCAGCTTGAAGAGAAGTATGAAAAAACGGGTGAGAAGACCATAAAGGACAATTGTATCTGGTTTTATCTCGGAGCGGGAAACAATGAAACTCTTAAGGACTTTGAGGAAAGATTGGGTAAGTACACCACAAGCAGCTACAGTTTAGGGAACAGCACTCAGCGCAGAACGCAACCCTCAAGCTCAAGCAATGTCAATCTGATGGGACGATCCCTTCTTACAAGCGACGAAGTAGGAAGGATAAAAGACCCTTATGTCCTTATATCTGAAACTCAACAAGACCCTGTTGTTTTTCAGCTTCCTGATTTGTCAAAATTGTGCTTTAACCGTATTTTAGGTCTCGGCAGCAGAAACCACAATAAAATTCTTATTCAATTCTCAAATTCAAAACAAATTCCCCATGTTGAAGAGGAAATGCAGATGTGGGGAATATGGAAAAATTACACAGGTCAAAATTTAAAAATAAGTACGGAAAGGAAAAATTATGATGAGATACTTATTTAATACTCTTGTTATTAAAATGATGGCGACTTCGGGAAACTTTGGCAGTTCGGAGATTGCCACAGGAACGATGAATCTTTTGCAGGACCTTTTGTCTTGGCTTTATCTTTTGATTCCTGTTGCAGGTGCGCTGTGCGTAGCTTATTTCTGCGTTCGGCGCGGTCATTCCGATGAGCAGGACAAGAAGCAATGGACAAACCGCATACAAACGGCAATTGTATCGACGGTTATAGGACTGTTGGCAACCGCTGTTATAAATCTGGTAGTGGGCTATTTTAAATAATAAGCGTTGTTAAAGTTTGAAAGGAAAGGAGTGAAATAACGCATGACGGTCATTCTTAATATGCTGTTTGGTGGCTTTATCAGCGGTCTTATCGTATTGGCTGATGATATGTTAAAAGGATTGTGGGATGTAGTTTTTAACATATCGGCGGTTATTTCGAACAGGTGGTTTTCCACTTTTATTTCAGGACTCAGTAATACCTTCTATACTGTTGCTGTTCTATTGCTCATAATAAAATTTCTAAAAAAGATGTTCGATATTTATGTGTTATGGAGTGACGGCGATCCTGATGCAGAGCCCGTTCAGTTAGTAATAAATTTTGTAAAGGCTATGGTTACAGCCGTATGCTTTCCATATATTTGGGATATTTTTGTGCAGGTTGGAAAGGAAATATTGGATAAGTCAATAGATTCTTTAAATACAAGCGGCAGTCTGGTGGAACAATGGGGAGAAGCAAACTGGACAAGTCTTGGAATAATTCCAACCATATTTAGCCTGATATTTATAATATGCGTAATAATCATGTATTTTCAGTTTATAAAACGAGGATTGGAGCTTACGTTAATGATTATCGGTGTTCCGCTTGCATGCATAGGTCTTTTAGATAATGATCACGGTATATTTCGCCCGTATTGCAATCAATTCAGCAAAATACTTATTTCATCCATATTTCAGGTCATTGTTGCAAAGTTAGGGCTTTCGCTTGCTCTTAGCACAAATATATGGGATGGATCGGGTATGTCGTTAATCTTTGGTATAGGCTGTATGGCATTATCCTTAAGCATGTCGTTACTGTTGCAGGAGTTTATGATACCAAGAACCAATAGCGGAGGACCAATGTCTAAAATTTATAGTGTGACTATGATGAGCAACCTCATAAAGAACTTTGCGAGGTGATTTGATGTGAGTACACTTTACCAAATCATAAACTGGATGCAGGGTGCGTTACTATTGGGCTTTGCTGTAAGGATAGCAATATGCTGTATAAAGCTTGCTCACGATGAAGATGAAAAAGTGCAAATTAAGAAAAGAATTAAGAATACCATTGTAGCAGCGGTAATTGTAACCGTAATTACGTCAATACGAACGCTTGTGGAATTTTACTTTAAAACTTAAAGGAGGAAAAATGGATAAGCTTTATATTCCTTATGGAGTAAAAATTGAAAATGAAATCATATCGGATTTTGGACGAAAGGAGATGAAGCATTTTGTTGTAGGACTTGTTTTGTCCGCTGTATTTGCGTTGCTGATATATTTTATCACCGACAATCCTCTCGCAGTGATAGCCTGCGGAGTAGTGGGAGCTGCGGGTAGCTTTCAGGCGTCCAAAAGGGGAGCTTATTCCCAATCCGTCGTTGATATAGTGATTAGCATGATTTCATTTTACCGTTCTCAGCAAAATTTTGAGTATGTATTCAAAATGATAGGAAAGTAAGGAAATGCGGTTATCAGTCGCAGTTCCTTTTTTGTTTGCAAAAGGAGGATAAAATGCAGAGTACAACTGCAAGAACCGCCGCTGCATCGATAAAGGTCACATTGTCACCCAAAACATCGGCGGCGATTACAACGACCAAGCCGCCGGTGACCCAACCTGCGGAAACAAATGCGGTCATAACTGGTTCAGGCATGGAAACGGAACCTGTCGAGATCACAGAAACAGGAAAATTTGTTGTAGAAAGCACAGCAGGGGAGACCACAGTGTTCACCGAGACCGCAATCGCTGATATAGGCGGGGAATATTATATGGGGCGTGGAGGGAACGCCCCAAACCTTATTATCTTAATCGTCATAATCATACTTGCGGCTTTGGGCGGCGGAATATATTTTTATTGGAAGAAAAAGATTTCCGGCTCAAAAACCTCTGACGGAAAGACGGCTCAGAATTTCATAAATGTCAGGGATACGGGGGATAAGTGCCTGTACACTGTAGACGAAAAGGTTTTTGTGTATATTAAAATAGATGGAATTTCATTGGAGCTTTATGAAGCGGAAGAAATTCAAAATATGTCAAAATCGCTTGCCGCAGAATTAATAGGGCTGCACTTTCCTAAGAAATTTTTAACTGTCTCACGACCTATGGAGCTTAAGGCTACCCTGCAAAAATACACAGATCTTAAGCAAAACGCCACCGTTGGTCATAAGGCGTTGTTGGATCAGGAAATATCCGAGCTTGTGGCAATGGCGGAAAGAGGAGAAACACTGGAACGTCAGCATTATGCCATTGTTTGGGGCGAAGAAAATGAGGAGGAAGCAGTAAAAAAGAATGCAGACGATCTTCTTAAAGCGCTAACCGACAGCGGTATTTCGGCTGAAATACTGGATAAAGACGGTATTGCAGGACTTTGTAATGTGGTTAATATCCCTGCATACAGTCATATGGAAAACAGTTGGGATTTCGGGAATGAGCTTCTTGAAGCCATTATAAGATAAGGAGTAACGGCAAATATGATGATAATGACAAAAAATAAAAAACGGGAGCAGGAAAAGCCCCGTAACGAAAAACTCTTGGCGGAAATTACCCCTATAGGCATATGCTTTCAGCACAACAAATTTTATTTGGGTGAGTATGTCTGCTGTATTTATAATATAATAAAATTTCCTATTAATCCGCCTTACGGTTGGCTTTCACGCCTTACACGCATACCGGGAACGATAGTTTCCATAGTCGATCTTCCCATAAATCAGGGAGCGTTTATACAAGCAATGAACAAGACTATTTCCGAAAAGCGAAGCACAGCGGAAATCACAAAGGATCAGCTTGCACGCACACAAGCGCTTAAAACGGCGGACGACGCAGAGTATATTATGACCAAAATGAGTCAGGAATCAGAAGCAGTATCCGGTCTCGGAGTTGAAATAATGGCTTTGAGCCGTGATGAAAAGGAGTTTAAGGAAATATGCGCTCGTGTCGAAAGCACCGTAAACGCATTGGGCGGTAAAGTGCGGAATGTAGGCTATTATCAAAAGGAAGCATATATGCATCTATCGCCCACATATACGGATCAGGAAAAAATTAATCACATCAATGAAAGAGCCGTACCAGTTACATCCTTCACAGGCGGGTATCCTTTTGCTAAAAGCGAATTTTGCGATTACGGCGGATATTACCTTGGGAAAAGCGACAGCGGCGGAATTGTGCTGTTTGATTTGTGGAAACGCACAAAAACCCGTACTAATAGCAGCGTTTCAATAATCGGCAACGCAGGAATGGGTAAGTCAACTGCTATAAAGCATATCATAATGTCGGAAATTGCCCGAGGAACAAAAATTATTATAATTGATCCGGAGGGAGAGTACAAGGAGATTTGCTGTTCCGAATATGTAAGCGGTAAGTGGATAGATGTTGCCGGGGGGCGAGGGGGAATTATTAATCCCCTTCAGGTCCGTCCCGCTCCCCGGGATGATGATGAAGCGGAAAAAAGCAATGTGGGCGATCTTGCCATTCACCTTAAGACCCTGCAAACTTTTTTCAGCTTGTATTTACCAAGCTTGAACGATAAGCATAAGGCGCTTTTGGAAAAGGCCTTGATAGAGCTTTACAGTTCTTTTGATATTAGTTGGGATACGGATATTGCAAGGCTTAAAAATACTGATTTCCCCACTTTGTCCGATTTACACACTTTAATAAAAAGAAAAAGGCAAACCGAGGAAGAACATAAAGAGATATACAGTGATCTTGAGCTGTTTTTATCTTCGGCGGCGGAAGGGGCTGACAGGGGTTTGTGGAACGGATATACAAGCATTGAAGCTGACAGTAAATGTATTTGCTTAGACACAAAAGCGGTTACAAGTATGGGGGGAAGCGTTCTCGCAGCACAGTATTTTAATATCTTGTCTTGGTGCTGGCAGGAAATGTCTAAAAATAAGACCGAGCGTGTAATGCTTATCGCCGATGAGTGTTGGATGATGATCGACCCCAAATGTCCGCAGTCTTTGGAATTTATGCGTAATGCTGAAAAACGTTCAAGAAAATATGAAGGCTCGGTAGTTGTCGCTACTCAGCAGATAGTGGACTTTCTTGACCATCAAATTGAACTATATGGCCGATCTGTGCTTGACCTTCCGTCAATTAAGCTTATTTTCGGTATGAACGGGCAGGACTTCAAAGAGGTTAAGCAAATATTTTCTCTTAACAATGCGCAGGGGCGTATTATAGAGGCTCAGCAAAGAGGGATAGCGCTTATGTGTGCAGGAGCGGAAAAATTTCGCATACGGTTTGACCTTTCTTCGGAAAGACTTAAGATGTTCGGAACGGGGGGCGGTAGGTAATGGCTATTAGCGCCGCCGTAATAGCAAAGATTGCCGCATCGGCTTCTAGTAAGGAAAATCGGGGGAAAATATTTAAGCTCGGAATAAGTTTTGTATGCGGAGCGCTTGTTGTCGTGATTTTAATCCTTACTGCATTCGCATTCCTTATATCAGGTGTTTTTGGATTACTGACAGGCTTAGCGGTAAATGAAAACTGGAATTTGGTTCGCAATAATATTGCGGGAGTTTTTGAAGGACTTGACCGCAGCGCCGCCAAGGAGGTAAAAGAAATCGTATACGATTTTATGCCCGATTTTTCCGTAAATCTTTCCAAAGCCGCCATATCGGTCAAGTACGACAAAAACGCCTTGCTTATGTATGATACCGCAGATTATCAAGCCGCTGAGGCTATAATGAGAAGCGCAGCCGAGGCTATTAGAGACTGTGAGAGCAAAGCAGATTTTAACGAAATGTGTAATAAGTATTTGATATCAGGGTTTGATTTTGATGCTATAAAAGCGGATGAAATTTTTAACAGTAATAACGGCTTGGATCAAGCCGCCGACTATTCGGACGAAACGCTTTCCCTTCTATCCGCAATTGCGGCAAACAGCTTGGGCAAATACTCTTATGAATATGAGGAATACACAGCTACTAACGGAAAGGATGCCAAAAAACAGGTTTTGACCGTTACTGAAAACGGAAAAACTCAAATTGTGGAATATCACGCTGTTGGAGGTGTTGAGTTGTATTTGCCGGAATTTATAGCCTATTATCAGGTCAGACTACTGGACGATTCACTGATACATGGAACGGACGGCGAACAAATGGATCAGGCTATAGAGGAAGGCTTGGGCGGCAACGTTGCCGAGGCTGAAAACCAGGAGGAGTTAAACGACGCAATAAGCAACGATACGCCTTCCTCGCTTTTAAATCTTATGCAGATTGCGGATTTGTCGGGAATACTCGGCAGAGCCGTAAGAGACGGCGCTGTGGGAGCAAAAACGGAAATAATTACGGACGGCAATACCGAAAAATTGTTAATAGTGTTGGAGGCTCCCGATATGAAAGAGTGGCTTGAGCTTTTTAATATTGACGATAGTCTTTCCGATTATATTGATGAATATAAAAAAACCATAGAAACCATTCTTACTGATAATGGTATAGATGAAGCCGAATTTTATCTGAATCTCAATGATTTCTTTCAAAATGCTCTGTTCGTATATTTTGAAGGTTTTTTTAACCTTCCTGTTGACAGCAGCGATCTTTCCGAAAACAGCAACGGCATAATAACCAAATTCGGAGACTATTCGGATTTCCACACTATGGGTTTTAATTATGCCAAAACTATCGAAACGGGAGTAACTCTAAAACTGTCCGATACAAATACAGAAGCAAAAATAGATTTGCTGCCCTCAGTCAATCGTGATTGCATAGAAGACATAGTTATTTATGACATTTGGCTTGGCGGCGAACACGATAACGGAGAGTACAGCAGCGATGATATAAAGTCTGTTACCTATGACTGCGATGTGATAACGATTGCCTATACCATTGATACCGAGCGCTTTGAAAAGGATTACGGCTTTCCATTTCCCTCTCCGTTTGGTGAAACCGAGGAAATGAACGGCTCAATCACAATGCTTGTGGAGTACAGCTGCCTTTGTGAAAGCTACTATCCCACTATTTCCTATCAGGCAGGCGATTCAATTAAAGATATTATTAATGAAGGCAATTTTGCTTTGGGTTACTGTCACGACGGAATAAACAAAGAAACAGAACAGAACGCTGCAAGCAGCAGTAACTGGTTTCGTCATCATGGCAATGCTCCTCATCTAAGTATTAAGGTTGCATTTCTTAATTATCCGAGCTACTCGGGAATGACGATTTTTCAGACCGATACCAATGTTTATTCGGGAATTACGAGCAGCAATAACAGAACAGATATGTACCTTGTCAATCCCCTCCTTTGGTTTAAGGGATTCAGAACCGAGATAGACGATAAAGCTTTGGTTGGGCTTGTGGGGGCGCATTAAAATGCGCCTCCAAGTCTTTTTGTTTGGAGGAACATATGGAAGAAAAGAAAATTGAGAAGAAAAAACCCGAGGTTTTCTCTTTGCTTATTGCGAGACGGGAGTATAAAAAGCTTCTCAATCCTTTGGAAAGCAAATACAAAAACTATGTCAGAAAAATTATCGGCAGAAAAAAATCTCTTTCCGAGCTTATACGGCAGATTGATAACTACAAGGAGCAAAAGTTTTTTGTAATCGATTTGGGTGCTGTCAGGGAAAAGGACAACGAGCTGATCAATGCCTTGACCTCAATTAAGTTTAGTCGGAGAGATGTTCGGCTCATTGTCTTTGCCCCCGAAGCAAAAGCAGGAGACGAGCTTCTGAAAAAGCTCATTTATCAGGGGTTTACCAATATTATAGCTGACTCATCGGACAGGGTAAAGGATAAATGGCAGCAGATAGTGTACGATTTGTTTGCTTGTTTTTCCTTAACAGGACTTTCGCCTCAAAAATGGATGCCGTATTTAAGAGCGGGAAGCTTGCCTGCTGCTCTTTTTGGCGGTAAAACATTACAGCCGAGCATACCTGATTACAGCAAATGCCGTATGGTTGTAGACTTTTACGGCGCAGGAAAGCGGGTAGGCACTACAAGTGCCGCTTTGCTGACATCTGCATATTTGGCAAGGGGTAATGCTAAAATTCAGTTTGTGTTTGAGAGTAAAAAGGAATTTGATGCATTTTCCACATTTTATGATAGTAGTTTAAGAAAATACAAGGACGGTGCGGAAATAGGCAGTATATTCTTCACATTTCATGGTGCAGAAGTAGAAAACGATTGTGATTTTAACTTTATAATCAGGGACAAAGGACTGATAAAATCGAATGCTGATCCTGACTCACTTACTGTTTTAGTCGGCGGTGTAGGGTACAGTGATATTACCTATACCTATAAAGCGCAAAAGGAACTATGCGAAAAGAAGTCAGATTATATTTGCATGATTAGTTTTTCCGATAAAAAAACTGTAAGGCAGCATTTATTGTTTACCAATTATCCTACGCCTGTTTTTGTACCTTTTGCGGTTGATGTTCTTAAATTTCCCGATTCGGGGATTGAAGAATTTAACCGGGCTTTCGGACATTTAGCAGAAGCGGATGAGGATGTTCACCCGGTGAGTATTTGCAACGAGAAGGATACGATTATGCGAGATGAAGAATTAAAACAGCGCGACGGAGTTTTTGAATATATCAGCTGAATATTATTCTTTGACAAAAAATATCTGAGGTGATATAATTGAAAGAAAGAAACCCGTTAATTTATTTTATACCGTGTTTGATTCCCATAATATATGCATTTACCAAACCGATTTGGAGGAAATACATTATGGGCACAGGAACTTTTACTGCAAATTCAGAAATGATTACTACGATAATTACAGGAATTGTCACTATAGTTGCGGCTATTATTGCATTTTCTGCTTCGTGTAAAAGCGGAAATTATGTTACAAGACAAGCAAAATCTGATTTGCAGCTTGAACACAAGGATTTAAAAGACACCCTGCACAGCGAACATCAAAAGATACAAAGCAGTTTAACATCTCAAATTTCAAAAAATCGTAATGCTATAGAAAATAAAGTTAATACGGTTAAAGAAATAATTAATGTCGAAATTGCCAAATCCGAGGAAAGACGAAAAAACCTCACTCCTGAACAGGTTGCCATAAACCAAGTTGCGGAGCAAGTCAAAGATATGCACTCAAATTGGCTTGAAAGCAATATAAAAATAAAAGCCCTTGAGGATGAAAAAGTAACATTATCTCTCAAAATTTCTGCTTTGGAAGATGAAAATAAAAAACTTCATCAACAGCTTGAAAAATCAGAGGATTACAACAAGAATCTTAATGAGTTAGACGAAAAGTATAGAAAATTATTAAAAACCTCAAAGGAATTAGAGGAAGAAAACTACAAACTCAAACAACATATTTTTGAGTTTGAAAATCAGGCTCAGGAATCTTCCTATGACATTGAGCAATGTATGTAATTATTATACACAGGCCTATGCGGAACGAGAGGGTGTTGTTCCGTGGAGTTGGTAGTATCTGAAGGTTGTGTTGGTAAGGAGAGAAAAATTTTTACTAAAACCCTAACGATTGATCAGGCTTACTTTTTTAATCTTGTCAATCTTCCCGAAGAAAAAAAGCATGAGAAATCTTACACTGCTTAAAATTGCCAATGAAATAATGAAAGATTTATAGCAGCATACAAATCAAAGCGAAGCGGAGGATATACTAAAATGAATGACAAATATTCAATGTCACAAGAAAAAAACATTTTCCTTGCTAAAAGGCTCCTTGTGGATGTAGTATATAAAAGCGCAAATCTTGAAGGAATCGCCGTTACTTATGCGAACACAGTCGACATTTTAAACGACGTCAATGTTGAGCAGCTTAAGCCTTCGGAGATAAGCAAGGTCTGCTGTCTGCGTGACGCTTGGCATTTTTTGCTGGATCATATTAATGATGATATAAACTTGGGGTTTTTACAGTCCGTTCATGAAATAGTGGCTAAAGCGGAATTAGGCTACAAGGAGCTTGGACGGCTGCGTAAGGACGATGTTTTAATAAGCGGTACTGTATGGCGACCGGACATTCCTGATTCCGAAAAGCTCCATTTTGAATTGCAAGAAATTTTAAAAACGGAAAACATTACCGAAAGAGCCATAACTGCACTGCTTTGGATAATGAGAAAACAGATGTTTACCGATGGAAATAAAAGAGTAGCTTCTATGGTAAGCAATAAGATACTTATCCAGAACGGTAAGGGAATTATTTCCGTCCCCGTTGAATTAGACGGCGTTTTTAAAACAATGCTTGTTAAATACTATGAGACAAACGATATGCAGGAATTGAAGCAGTGGGTTTACGATAACTGCATCGATGGAGTTAATTCAAATAATTGAAAATATATTTATAACTGCTGACCGATATTCCCCGATTTCTCTTTCGGTTTGGTGACGGATGAATCCCCACCGAACCTTGGAATTGCTTCGCAATTCCGGCAGTTTTTTATGCTGCACTTTAAAATTTTAGGAAGCTCAAAACGAGCTTCTTTTTTATTTTCACTTTTTTCCAATAAAAGCTTGACTTTTATGCTTTAAAGTATTAAACTATAATCTAACAGGAGGTTTTCTCAAATGAGCAAACTTAGACAGGTCAGAGAATTGTACGATGTTGAGGTTGCTAAAATCAAACACCCTGAACTGTGGCGGCATACGCTCGAATGTATTTCAAAATACTACAAATTCAGCTTTGTGGAAGCGCTCTTGATACACTCACAGGCTGAAAGCGCTACTGTAATGGCTACATTCGAGAATTGGAACAGGTTTGGCAGAAGAATTAACGGCGGCGAACAGGGTATAGCCGTTTTTACATCCAGAACGGATACTAAACTGAAATATTTGTTTGATATTTCCCAGACGTATGGTTGTCCGATCGAAAAACGGTGGGATATAAAGAAATCCGAAGAACAGCGGGATAAGGTGATACGGCGGTATAACTCCAAGTACGGTACTGAGTTTACCGATATATGCGAGGTCATTGACAGCGTTTACCGCTCAGCTCTGGAAAATATTAACGAGAATATTGAAAAAGAGGTTGAATACCTTAAGCCCGAAAAGACCCAAGTTATCAGGAAACTTATATATGACAGTACTTTCTGTATGATAATGACAAGGTGCGGCTATGAGATTCCAGAGGAAATGTTGGATTTTTCCGCTATTTCGGAAGTTGTGCCGGATGGTTTACTGATAGCGGCAGGAAATTTATCAATGAAGGCGGCGCGCGAAGCGCTGATGGAAATCGAAAACGCAATAAGGAGGAAAGATTATGAGCAAAATCAGATTCAAGGAGATCGGACTGGAGTACGAGAAAAGAGACGGACTTCAATATCCGAAACTGGACGAACCGGTGAGCAGGGCGGAATTGAGTATAAAGGCGAGACAGGCGGTGGATATGTTGAACGATCTCAGTCCATCGGCTTTGGACGTAGTGAATATGAGCGGACTGAGCGACCGTATATGGGAGGAGATAGCCGACAGAGTGAATCTGAGGGAGGACGAAATAACGAAGGCTATGAAAGAGGAAATGCCGAAGGATTGGAGCGGGAACGTGCAGGCAATGATGCAGATCAAAGCGGAAGCGCAACGACAAGGGAACGAGCTTATGCAGGAATTAGTCAGCCAGCTGAGAACAGCGGCAATGACGCTGCCCCATCTGTCAGACGTGAGAGAATGGAAACTGCCGTAACCGATGATATCGAAGAAAACGAGGAATCGTCCGATGAGGACGGTTCCTTATCTTTTTTGGAGCTTAACGATAACAAAACTATAATTGCAAGCGTAGAAGATAAGGCAAAAGCGGTTTTTTCTTACACTCACGATACCTTAAACGAAGAATACAGTCAGGAAACTTTTTTTTCGGCGGAGGTACCGAGAAATGAGCAGATCATCAAAGATGAGCTGCTGAGAGGCAGCGGATTCACGGAAGGCAAGGAGCGTATCGAACGCTATTATCGTGAAAATCAACCTGATACAAAGACTTTTGCCTCGATGCTCAAGAAGGAATACGGCATAGGCGGTCACAGCGGGAAAGATGATGTGGGTTTTGTAAATCATAACGGAAAAGGCATTTTGATTTCATTTAAAAACGGTGATAAGATAAGCCTTACCTGGAGCAATGCCGCTAAGAGAATTGCACAACTGATTGAAAATGGTGAATATGGGGGTATTCCGAACAACGCCGCAGTTTCTAACACAGAGAAGCTTACCGTTCCCGTTATATTATGCGAGTGGAGTGAAAGCCGTGTTTTTGAGAATGGAAAGACTTATTCTATAGACGAATTTGATTCGCTGATGCAGAAAGCGGATGACGAACATGTTGCAGGCAAAAAAGCTGCTATAGAAAAATACGGGACTCAGGAAAAATGGTATGAAGCGAATGATCCCGAGTATGATCGGTTTTTGGGTTATGAAAAGGTCAAATTTACCTTGAAAATGCCTGACGGAAGAACATTCACCGAGCGGCAGGATATCGGTGACGGTTACGGCGGTGTTATTGACTTCTTTTCTCGATTTCCCTCATATGAAAGCATAGTGCCTGTTTTGCGCGAAGCCGTTCAAAAACAGCGCGGTGAAACGGTAAACGAGTCTGCAAAACCTAAACGCGAAAATAACAGCCCGGTAACCCTGATGAGCGATGCAAACGAGATTTTCAATGCTCCGCTGATGGAAAAACTTGACGATTGGCGTTTACGGATTACGGCTAAATCCGAGGAAAGCATAAAAATGATTAAGGACGCCGCGCTTCGCACGGGTGCAACGGTACATCAAGCACAAGATGTGAGCGTGGGAGTTTACGGACTTGATGTTGATACATGGAACTTTTCCGTTGACGAAATAAGAAACTTTGCGTTGAAGTTGGGTGCGGAGGTAACCGTCATTGAGCCGGAGACAAATTCCCAAACAAAAGCTCCGGAATTAACGACTGATACGGTTATGAAAGCCGTTACGGCGGAATTGCAAAAGAACGGTTCTTCACCGCAGGAAATAGCAAGGGCCGAAATTGCCGTTCAGTATTTAGGAAACGAGGATTTCAGAAACAAACTTAACGATTATGTGTTTTCCGAAACATATAAGAAAAATTTCCATTTATGCGATGACGAAAAAATTAATTACTCGACGGGTGAAAAGGCAAAATTCCGTGACAACATGGCCGCAATACGTACATTAAAGAAAATCGAAAGGGAAAAACGGTTTGCTACCGCCGAAGAGCAGAATATACTGTCAAAATATGTGGGTTGGGGCGGTTTGTCAAAGGCTTTTGATAAAAGCGCAGCGAGTTGGTCAAAGGAATACGTCCAGCTTAAAGCATTGCTTACCGACAAGGAATACGAAGCGGCCTTGAACAGTACCCTGACTGCTTTTTACACCGATACGGAGCTTATTCGCCCCCTATACAAGGCTTTGGAAAGATTTGGTTTTAGGGGAGGAGATATACTCGATCCCGCAATGGGTACAGGCAATTTCTTTTCCGTTATTCCTGAAAGTCTTTCCGAAAATTCCCGGCTTTACGGCGTAGAGCTTGACAGTATTACGGGGCGTATTGCCAAAATGCTGTATCCAAATGCCGATATTCGAGTGCAGGGCTTTGAATACAGCAGTTTTGAGAACGAAGCGTTTGATGTTGCGGTAGGTAATGTGCCTTTTGAAAACTTCAAAATATCCGACAGCACATACAAGGAAGAATATGTGCTGCACGATTATTTTTTTATTAAGGCTCTTGACAAACTGAAGCCGGGCGGTATAGCTGTGTTCATAACTTCTTCGGGAACCCTCGATAAGTTTTCTCAGAACGCAAGAATCGAAATAACTAACCGCGCCGAGCTTATAGGTGCGGTAAGGCTTCCAAACAATGCATTTAAGGAAATAGCAGGTGCTAAATCGGTCACAACGGATATGATCTTCTTAAAAAAGAGAGATGAAGTCAAAAGTTTTGATAAACAATCTCCTGACCTTCCCGACTGGGTAAAGCCGCCGGAAAGTGCTTATGATGATCAGGGTAGGTATATAGGCACGTTTAATAAGTATTATCATAGACATCCCGAAATGGTTTTGGGTGAGCATAAATTGGTCAGCGGACCTTATGGATATGAATGTCAATGCATGCCGAAGGAGAATATGCCGCTTGCTTCCGCTTTGGATGATGCCCTTAATACTTTACAGGCCGAATTTACGGCAGAACCGACCATTAAATGTGAAGAAGAAACGGAGAATGTTGAAGAAAACAAACTTCCTGCTCCCGAAGGCTCTCAAAACTACTGCTTTTATGTCGATGAAAGCAATAACCTTTTTTACCGTGAAAATGAATATATTGTTCCTTATAAGCCTAAATCGGCTAAGGCAGGGAAAATAATAACGGCTATGTGCGAACTTTCAGCGAAAATGCAGAAAGTAATCGATATTCAGCTTAACGGTGAGGGAAACGCGGTTTTGCGTTCCGCTCAGAAGTCGCTTGAGGAAAGCTATGATAAATTTATAAAAAAATACGGCTTTTTAAACAACCCCGAAAATGTAACATTATTTCGTGAGGATATGCGCAGCACATTACTGATGTCTCTTGAAATAGAATCCGAACAAGTCGGGGTTTATAAGAAAGCCGATTTTTTTACAAAAGCTACCGTTTCACCTAAAAAAGCAGTTGAAAGTGTTGACAGTCCGCAGGAGGCTCTTTTGATTTCCCTTAATCTTAAAAACAGGGTTGATATTCCGTATATGGCTTGCCTTTGCCGAAAAACGGAAACTCAAATCATATGTGAGCTTGGAGAAAGAATATATCAAAATCCTTCCGATTATGACGGATCTCCCTACAGCGGATGGGAAACCACCGAGGAGTACCTGAGTGGTTATGTTAAGGATAAACTGAAAATTGCTTTGCAGTTCGCGGAGCATTACCCCGATTTATTTCAAAGAAATGTTGAAGCGTTAGAGACTAATCAGCCGGATCCGGTTTTTATCTCAGATATAGACTTTTCTATAGGAGCAGTGTATATTCCTGAAGAAATGTACAGGGATTTCATCTATGAAACTTTTGAAACTCCCGTTTATTACCGTGTTAATATAGATATTGAGTACAGCCGTATTCTTAAGGAGTGGAGGATAACCAATAAATCCTCAGATAATTCCATAAGTGTAAAACAGGTTTATGGTACGGGCCGGATCAATGCTTATGAAATTATGGAATGCTCCCTTAATCAAAAGAGGGTACGCATACAGGATCCCGTAAGCTATATTGACAAAAACGGTAACGAGGCAATAAAATATGTTCTTAACGTGGCTGAAACCCAAATCGCAAGAGCTCGTCAGACTAAGATTGAAACGGAGTTTAAAAACTGGGTCCTGAGAAATTCCGAACGTGTTTCAAAAATCGAAAAGATTTATAACGATCGCTTTAATAACCTTAAGGTCAGAAAGTATGACGGCAGTTATATTGAAATCCCCGGCCTTAATCCTCTTTTTAAATTCCGATCACATCAGCTTAATGCCATTGCAAGAATAGCTTCCGGAAATAACGTAATGCTCGCTCATGAAGTCGGAGCAGGAAAAACGGCTGTAATGGCTGGTGCAGGAATGTATATGAGAAGTATAGGCGCGGTCAAGAAACCGTTGTATGTTGTTCCAAAACCGATAGTTGCACAATGGGGAAGAGAATTTGCACGCTTCTTTCCGACGGCAAAGGTACTTGTTACCGATGAAAAGGATTTTGAAAAGAAAAACAGGAGAAAATTTTTAAGCAAGATCGCTACGGGAGACTTCGACGCCGTTATAATGTCTCACAGTCAGTTTGAGAAAATACCGTTGTCTCTTGAACGTCAGAATATGATATTTGATGATATCAAACACAAGCTTATGACTGCAAAGGAGAATGCCAGAAAAGCCGACGGTAAAAGAGCCTTTACGGTTAAGTCATATGCCGCCGCTATTAAAACGCTCGATAACCGTCTTACCAAGCTTCGGGCAGATTTTAAAAAGGATGAATTTATTACCTTTGAGCAGCTCGGGTGTGATTATATTTTTGTCGATGAGGCACATCATTACAAAAATCTTTATACTGCCACCAAGCATACCCGCATAGAGGGAATTAATTCAAGCGTGAACAGTCAGTGCGCATTTGATATGGATATGAAAGTTGCTTATTTGCAGGAGATAAACGGCGGGGGAGGAGTTACAATGGCAACCGGCACGCCGATTTCGAACAGTATTGCCGAATGCTATGTTTTTCAGCATTACCTTCAGCGCCCGATGCTTCAAAAAAGCGGCATTGACAGCTTTGACGAATGGGCGTCGGTATACGGGAATATAACCGTTGGACTCGAAGTAAAGCCCACAGGTTCGGGTTGGCGTATGCGTGAGAGATTTGCCGAGTTTAAAAATCTTCCCGAGCTTTCAAATATGCTGTCTCAATGTTTTGATATCGTTAAAACCTCTGATATTGAGGGTATACGGCTTCCTGAAATCGCAGGCGGAAAGCCCGAGATCGTTGTTTGTGATCAATCGGAGGAACAGGCTCGTCAGGTAGCGGAGGGCATGAAGCGGGCCGAAATGATTGAAAATAAAAAAGTTGAGCCTGAAGAGGATAATATGTTGGCAGTTTGTTCATTTATGACTAAAGCATCTCTCGATCCTCGCATCAATAATCCTGAAGCAGGGGATTGGAGCGGCCTTAAAGTAAATGAATGTGTAAGGAACATTATCAGCATACATGATCGGTATACGGAATCGGCGCAAGTTGTTTTTTGCGATACAAGCACGCCGAATAAAAACGCCGGATTTACCGTTTACCAGGAGCTTAAGGATAAGCTTGTCAGTACGGGAGCGTTTTTGCCTGATGAAATAGCTTTTATACACGATGCTCAAAATGACATGCAACGGATTCAGATGTTCGACAAGGTCAATAAAGGAGATGTAAAGGTAATTATAGGTTCTACCGCCAAGCTCGGCACAGGGGTTAATATGCAGCAGAATCTGATAGCGGCTCATCATCTTGACGCGCCTTATGTTCCAAAGGATATAGAACAGCGCAACGGCCGTATCATCCGTCAGGGCAATGTCAATAATGAAGTATTTATCAAGTATTACAGTACCAAAGGTACGTTTGACAGTTACCGTTGGCAGCTTCTTGAGAAAAAACAGCGCCTTATATCCCAGGTGTTGTCAGGCAGAGCACCTTCAAGAAAATGCCAAGATATAGATGAAACTGCGCTTACTTTTGCGCAAATGAAAGCAGCTACCGCCGATAATCCTCTGATTGCGGAAAAAATGCAGACGGATAACGAGGTTGATCGCTTAAAGCTTCTGCAAAGGGACTGGATAACGCAGCAATCAAGGTACAAGCTTGACATTGAAGAAAAGCTTCCCTCCAAGCTTGACAGATTAAATAAGCGTATTGTTAAGCTTGAAAAGGATATTGAACTTCTGAAAGCTAATCCTGTTATCGCAGACGGTTTTCGAATGGAGGTAAAAGGAGATTATTATTCCGAGCGTACAGAAGCAGGAGAAGCACTTATCAGGGAATTTGAAAAGTATATGTCTTCGGATGAATGTAAAAAAGGCGAACCAAGTGAGATGATAGGTAAATTCAGGGGCTTTGAAATCAGTTTCTTTGCTGCAAGCATTATGAGTTCGACCGTAAGACTTACAGGTTGCAGCGGGATCGTTTATGACTGTGATTTTTCTCTGTCAAATGTTGGTGCTTGCATAAGGATCGAAAATCTTGCAGGCGGTATTCCTGAAAGGAAGGAAGCAGCGTACAGGGAAATCGGAAATGTTGAAAAAGAATTGGAGATTGCCGGGCAGCAGTACGGAAAGCCATTTGAATTTGCACAGGAGCTTGACAGACTTACGCTGAAACAGTCGGAAATAAACGATAAACTGGAGTTTGGACAAGGCTGTGATGAATTTCAGCAGAATTGCGAGGCTGAGAATATGGAATTATAAGAATTGGATTTACCGTTTAGAATTGCAATACGGTTTATATCTCACACAGTTGGTCATTCAAATTACACATGGTTTCGTTGTCGTAATTGGCAGGCGTCAGCTTGTCTGTGTCCTCCGCCTCGCTCTGTGCAATTTTCTCTTATATCCTTTGAGCTGAACTATTCATTATATTGCTAATAGTATGTATGTTTTTGAACTTTTAAGGCAGATACCTTGATTATGGTATCTGCCTTATTTTTATAATTGAATGGCTTTGGGTTTAAAAATCTTCATAAACAGTATTTTTGCGGTTAAAAATAGCGTCCACAGATCAAACAAATTAGATTGTTGCTTTTGTACCTTTTACCAATTTACTGAGGAGAATAAAAATATATAATTAAGACGTAGGAGGAATCACTATGAATACCAATGGGTTTATTAAAATCCCTAACAGCATTATAGGAAATCTTAAGGGTTATCATTGTGTATTGTATGTTTATTTGCTTTATCTTTGCACTGTTCAGAATAAAAGCTCTGTAAAAATAAAGCTTGAGACCTGTCGTAAGCGTGTCGGCGTTGCTTTTAC
The DNA here is from genome assembly GCA_910579265.1 of uncultured Ruminiclostridium sp. Lineage (GTDB taxonomy): Bacteria > Bacillota > Clostridia > Oscillospirales > Ruminococcaceae > Ruminiclostridium_E. The sequence goes on from CAJTTE010000008.1 coordinate 121,742, forward strand.
ATCTACTGTATGTAATCAGATGCGCGCATTGGAAAAAGCGGGGTATATCAGCATTGAACACAATTACAGCTACTTTGGTTTACAGACATGCAATACTGTGACAGTAAAAGGCTTTGATCCACAAAAGGACTATTTTTTGCTTCCTTCTGGATATATTCAGCTTGAAATCCCTCCTTCAGCTTTTGAGCTTATGCTTACATTATACATGTACTCCTTTCAAAATCCATTTTGTTATCCTTCCTTTTCGCAGATTAAAAAGCTGTGTCATCTTGGCGGCAGTACCATTGTTCAGGGCTATAAAATTCTTGAAGAAAAAAGCGTTATTTCCAAAGAAAACTACATGCGCGCAGATGGAAGCAAGGGACATAATCGTTATTTTCTTGTAAATAAAATTGAAAGACTTATAGGTGAAGAAAGGACAGCAAAATTTCTGATCTGGATCAGGAGGCAGAAGAATATTTGCTGCGGGCTTTGGCAGATCATTAAGGAGGTGTTCACGGGCAATATCGGTATTCTTAATGAGATTTGCGCCGAAATTGAAAAAAATGAGGGGGAAGAGCTTACATATTTTTACGATGTTAAATATGATTATTGTGCATGTCAGATCGTATATCCGGATGACAACAATATAAATTCCACTGCTGACAGGTGCGGAATTATTGGTTTAGTTAAAGAAAAGATCAGGCGTATCCGCGGTGGAATAAAGCGTTTTTTCGGTAAAATTGTTAGAAATTTCAAACGGGCAGTCCTGTAAGATGAAGGCTTATTATATTAACGCACCTAAGAACGTAAGGAAAATTGAAAAAGAATGATTTAAGCTTGTTTATTATGTCGTACTATTTTGGGCGGTAGGAATTTTTTTGCTTTGTGATTAGAACCTCGCTTGTGCTTGGGTTTTCTTTCTCAAAATTCCGATAATGTTATTTGTTATGTAAAATTGCGCCGGAATCACATTGATTTATGTTTTTGGATACGGAGCTTTTGCGATAACAAACTTGATTGACTTTTGCCTTGACAAAAGGAAGGATTTAACCTTGTTCAAAATAGCCTTTTACTGGTTGGAAAGCTTGGTTAACATTCCCGTAAAAGTAAACTGAATGGTAGAAATAGTTTATAGCTGAGGTATAAATTGCTTTTCCACAGTTCAATTTGATTTATGAAAGCAGGCTAAAATATTGCGATAAATCTTGTATTTTGACTTGATGGATAAGGTTATACAATAGAGAACGATAATTATGTTGTTTAAAAGGATGTTGTTATGATATTTTCCTGAGTACTGTTTTTTCGTTATGTTCAAATAACGTTCTTTTTCTGCCGAAAAAATTAATCAATGTCAAAAATTTCAGATAATATGCTTTCGATTTCAGGGTGCATACTGCGAATTTTCATAATTTCTTTTTCGGTTTCAGCAGCCTTTTTTTCATGTTGATTCAAACTTAAAAATTTTAATCCAATGACATAAAAAGCTGTGATTTCTTTAACGTCTGGATGTTTTAAATATAGATTTTTCAGTTTTTTTATTGCCACTTCCACTTTATGTTCATCTTGCTCGCAGATCAAAATGACAAGACCTTTGGCATATATTACAGCTATCTCTGTATTTTCAGGATACTCTGACTTCAGAACTTCAAGTCTGCTTATGGTCTCTTTTGCTTTATGTTCATCTTGATCACAGCTTAAATTGAACAGACCATTGGCATAACTTACCACTATCTCTGTATTTTCAGGAAACTCTGACTTCAGAACTTCAAGTCTGCTTATGGTCTCTTTTGCTTTATGTTTATCTTGATCACAGCTTAAATTGAACAGACCTTTGGCATATCTTACCGCTATCTCTGTATTCTCAGGATACTCTGACTTCAGAACTTCAAGTCTGCTTATTATTTCTTCTGCTTTATGTTCATCCTGATCACAGCTTAAATTGAACAGACCTTTGGCATAAATTACCACTATCTCTGTATTTTCAGGATGCTCTGACTTTAGAACTTCAAGTCTACTTATTGTTTCTTTTGCTTTATGTTTATTCTGCTTATTGCTTAAATTGAACAGACCGTTGACATAAATTACCACTATTTCTGTATTTTCAGGATATTCTGACTTCAGAATTTCAAGTTTACTTATTGTTTCTTCTGCTTTATATTCATCTTGCTTACTAATCAAATTGACCAGACCTTTGGCATACTCTATCGTTATCTCTGTATTTTCAGGATACTCTAAATGCAGGACTTCGAGTTTGTTTATTGACTCTTCCGCTTTATGTTCATCTTGATCACAGCTTAAATTGAACAGGCCTTTGGCATATCTTACCGCTATCTCTGTATTTTCAGGAAACTCTGACTTCAGAATTTGAAGTTTGCTTATTGTTTCTTCTGCTTTATGTACATCCTGCTTATTAATCAAATTGACCAGACCTTTGGCATATTGAATTATTATATCAGTATAATTATATGAAAGCTTCTCTAAAGTGCTTGCACATTTTTCGAGTCGGTCGATTATGTTACAACGAGCTGTTACTTGTACTAAAAAAATTGAATAAAATAAAGCATTATCTTCTGATAAATCCATATAGTCAAGAATAAATAAATCCCAATTTTCTGGTTTTTCATTTATAAGCTGCTTATAATCATCCAGTATTCTGGCAAAAAATATTACTGTTAATAAAGATTGACTCCATACAGCATTAAGAAAATCATTGACTGTATCTTGCTTCTGGTTCATAAGCCAATTAAGGACGTAATATTCGCCCATAAGATCAGGTCTTAATGCAGGGATTTCATCTTTAACTGCCAGTCCGATTTTTGTGAGCAATTCTTCAGGGGATTCAAACCTTTCAGCCTTTTTTTCAATTATATCCCATTGTTCGGGGCAAAGCTCTTTTAAAACCTCCATCGACATATCCTGAAGGACCGTAGCCGTACACCATAGATATTTGCAGGCTGATAAAAGCTTTTCGTCCTTTGAGCCTGTAGCTTGTGCAATATTAAAATCAAGCCTTTTGATTTCGCGTCCAACTACATAATCAAGAATTTTTTCCCGATTCCATTGTTCCGGATCATTTTCACTGATATATGCATCTGTCAGAAACATTGCATATAACGGGCGGCATAGATCAGGATCAATTTTTTTCAGCCTTTGAAGCAGCATTTCCGCTTTTTTATCAGTAAATTTTCTATTTGACTCTGATTGTACTGCAATAGCGTAATTTCTAATTATTTCCTTCAGATTATCGTCAGATAAGGGCTGCAAATTTAAGAATTCCTTATAGCAAGCTTTTTTTAATCCTATTTCGTCATGAACATCACTGTATAACTGTGTTACCCAGGAGGCAGTCTCCGATTCGTCATTTGCTTCACGTTCGACCAGTAAAACCCTTAGCGGAAGATCGCGGGGAGCTTTATTTAATCTTGCTATGAATTTTCCCAATTCTTTTGCATACTCCTGTACATAGTCGGCAATCAGTAATGTTTTTTCTGTAAGCTTATCCGGAAGAGCGGAAAGATCGTCATAATCATCAGAGCCTAAGTATCTGGATTTCCAACCATTAGGAAGCCGTTTTTTAAATTCATATGCAAGTCTGCTTTTTCCGCTGCCGCCCGGTCCTGTGATTGCCCACCATTTAAATGCCGTTTGAGGATCAGTCAAAAAATCAGTTAAAACCAGTGACATTGTCTCTTAAGGATGCGGACGATCTTATGGCACTTTGCACCTCAAAAGATGTTATTGCGACAGTATGCCACCAAAATCGCTTTAACCTTTCGGTGCAAGAAGTCAAGAAAGCGATTGATACTGGAACTGTACACAGAATTTTTCATATTTGCGCTCACATTAGATGGAATAGGACTGATGACTATTATAAAAATGATTTGTGGCGTGGAACATGGGCGAACGATGGTGGTGCTCTAATGAATCAAGGTATTCATAACGCTGATATACTTCGTTGGTTAGCAGGCGGGAATGTAAAAGAAGTATTTGCTTATATTGATCGATTGAATCACCAGAGAATCGAGGTTGAAGATATGGCGTTAGCTCTTGTTAAGTTTGATAATGGTTCGTATGGCACTATAGAAGCTACCACCAATGTTTATCCCGAGAATTTGGAAGAAACTCTATATCTATTTGGAGAGGATGCAACCATTAAGCTTGGTGGTAAATCTATAAATGCAATCGAACTATGGAAAGTTGCGGCTGATGATCGTGATGCTGAAGCTATTAAAACTCAACATAGCGAGTATCCAAAAAATATATATGGAAATGGTCATGCGTCGTTGTACAAGGACTTTCGTGCGGCAGTGACAGAAAAACGGCTGCCATACATTACCATTAAAGAAGCTCGTGATTCTTTAGAACTCGTGCTTGCCGTGTACAAATCCGCATTAACGCATTTGCCAATAAGTTTTCCAATAGACAGGGACTCTTCTTTATATGAAATGAAAGGTTGGCAAGCTTACAATGAAAATTAAGGATTTGCATAGACAATACGCTCACCTTAAATATGAAATAGATTCGGCCATATCATCGGTTTTGGACGAGCAGAATTTCATACAAGGCTCGCAAGTAACACTTTTAGAGCAGCAATTGGCTGATTATGTGGGTACTGCTTTTTGTGATACGTGTGCTAATGGAACAGATGCATTAATGCTTGCTTTAATGGCTTGCGGCGTCCAGCGAGGGGATGCCGTTTTTGTCCCAGACTTTACATTTGTTGCAACAGCCAGTAGTGCATATATACTTGGGGCTACGCCTGTTTTTGTGGATATTTACTCAGACACATATAACATGTCGTCTGAATCTCTTGAGAAGGCTATTGAGGATACCTTATCTGCGGGTAAGTTAACTCCAAAAGCGATAATAACAGTTGATCTTTTTGGTTTACCCTGCGACTATGCCAAAATAACTACTATTGCGAAAAAATACCACTTAAAAATAATAGAGGATGGTGCTCAAGGGTTCGGCGGTGCCATCGGAACAAAAAAAGCTTGTTCATTTGGAGATATAGCCACAACATCATTTTTCCCAGTTAAGCCTTTAGGCTGTTATGGTGATGGGGGTGCCGTATTCACAAATGATGAACACCTTCATGATATGTGTGTTTCTTTGCGGGTTCAAGGCAGAAGTAAATCAGACAAGTATGAAAATATAATATGCGGATTTAATTCTCGTCTGGATACAATACAAGCCGCTATTTTAATACCAAAACTCAAAGCTTTTAAAGAAAAGGAACTTGATGCGATAAACAGTATTGCAACAAAATACTCTGTATTTCTTAAAGATACTGTACATATACCAGTTGTACCAGAAGGTTATGCGTCTTCATGGTCTCAATACACAATCAAAGTTAATAATGCTGAAATTCGACGCCAATTGATAGCATACTTGTATGCTAAAGATATACAGACCGCAGTTTACTATCCTCGTGTTTTACACGAACAAGGAGCTTTTACGGCTATACAAACAGCAAGCGAGTGTCCAAATGCAATCAATGCAACGAAGGAGGTGTTGTCGCTTCCGATTCATCCGTATATGACAGATGAAGAAGTATTTTGTGTAAGTGAAGCCATTCGCTCATTTTTTGCGGAGGGGTACAGTGAGTAAAAAGAACCTAATATTTGCCATATTGATGATTGTGGCATGGGCGTTCTATTTCGTATTGTGTAGGATTTGCATAACTGCGACTGATTCGCCGTTTGTTGCAGGTCTATTACTGCGCACTATGACGTTAACTTTTTTAAGCAGTTATTGGGTAATAACAAAAAAAGAAAACACCATTTCAAACCCTGCAAAGCCTTTTCTTTTAACAATTTCGATAGGGATAATAGCATTTATATTTGATGCGCTCATTAACATAGGATTTCAATATATACCAGTATCTATAGGTACGGTATTACTAAAGACCGAGATACTATTTGTTTTGCTATTTTCATTGCTGTTATTTAAAGTTAGAATTGAAAAGCGAAAATATCTTTTTATTACACTAATGTTGCTTGGTGTAATACTATGCATGAACTTGCAATCATCAGATATGACTTTTAACTTGTACAGCCTGCTTTTTATAGCAAGCGCCGCCTTAAATGCTATATGTGCATTTGCAATAAAGCATATACAAGAGAAATATTCTACTGGAAGTTTCGCCATAGCTTATACTAACAACATTGTTTCTCTTGTTTTATATGGGATTTGCGCTGCTTCTTTTGATAGGCAGCAATTTATAGACCTATTTTTTAATGCGGATGATATATGGAGTGTAGTCATAATTTTTGTGTTGTGTAGCGTATGCCAAACTTGTCTCATGATAACTTATTATAGAAATCTAAAGGAACTACCGGTTTGGATTGTAAAAGCGTTTTTATTATTTGTTCCTGCGCTGAGTATGATTATTGAATTCGCTATCTTTCGGACGACAATAAGTCTAATCTCACTTGTAGGTTTTTTGTTGGTTATAATTGGAGGATTGGGAATCACTATAGATTCTAAACACACATGATTGTGAGGCGATTAATGTGGCAAGCATAGGTATTATAACTTATGATTACAAACACTTAAAAACAGAGCAAGTATTGAGGAATTTGTTTGCCGGTAATACTGACGGAGATCAATACACCCTGTTTGCTCTTAAGTTTACCCCCCGTTCTCCGCGCAAAGAACTATTTTGTCATCGCCCGAATCAATTTACTGGTATGGAAACTTCGGAGTTAGCAAATAAATATGGACTACCTTTTATAGAGTGCGAGACGGACATAGATATTTCATCTGGATGTGATTTGTATATGATCACAGGAGCTGGCATCATTTCTGAAGCATGCATTCAAGGCAAACGTATTATCAATTGTCATTCTGGAATAATTCCAATGACTCGGGGTCTTGATTCATTCAAATGGGCTATTATTGATCATAAGCCCATAGGGAACACATTGCACTATATTGATAAAAATGTTGATGAGGGGGATATCATAGCAGTTAAACAAACTCCGCTTTATTCAGATGACACACTCTCAATGTTTGCCACTCGTCATTACTATGAAGAGATTATAATGCTTGCGAATTACAAATATTACTTACGAAATCCTGAAAATACTTTCAGCAAGGTTGAACGTTGCGAACCATACCGACGTATGCCACTTGCTATCGAAGAGAAACTTGAAGATGAGTTTTTGAAATACAAAGCACAGTTTTCCATAAAGAGGCACAATGACTGATGGACATGGACACCTATCGGAATCTGAACTCCCGCGGTTCGGACAATGACAGGTGTTTTGACATAATCTCTTTCCCAATGCGGTTTTACAGTTGTTCCATCTGGACTTCAAAATGGAAACCAAATACAAAACAGCTCAAAATCGGATACTAATCATAAATAAAGGGCGGAATCCGAACCCCTAGTGTCCGATTTGAAATGTAAAAAATCCATATAATATAGAGGAGTGTTAAGACGGTGTCTATTTTCAGAGTGTCATACAAATATCCATGGATACCAATAATTCAAAATCCACATGCATGTCCAAATCTATTTGGTCACGATATCACATCGTATTGTGACCAAATAAATTTTATGCGCGCAAACAGCTGTATAAAGCAATTTGTGCGCATAAATCTTGCGAAAAACAGGATTGTTTTTCCGTAGATTTTTTTGTCTAAAAAATGGATTCAAACTCTCCCAAAAATTTTAACAAAGTTTCCCAATTCTGTTTTGTGCAGATTGTATATACCGCCTGTGAATTATTTCGTGATATGTCCTCTGTTAAGCTGACTGAGTAAAGAACAAAATAAAACTTGAATAGTTTGTGGAAATTCATCAATACCTTATGGTGTTGGTGTTTTTTTGTAACTTCAGTGCAAAAAGCCACTAGATCAACTAGTGAAAAAAGTTTTATCAAAATAATAACCTTTGATATGATATAATAGTAACGGTTTGGCAGCCGCATTACTATTACTTTAACATAAAGGAGGTC
>CAJTTE010000009.1 GCA_910579265.1 uncultured Ruminiclostridium sp.
AGCCGTCCTTAAGATAAGATATCCCACTCCTTATGAGTTAAGACCCCTTGTAGACTACGAGGTTGATAGGTTCAAGGTGTAAGCGTTGTGAGACGTTCAGCCAGCGAATACTAATCGGTCGAGGGCTTATCCTTCATTTTCAGTTTTATGTCTTGTACTTCTTCGTTTCGTTGTTCAATTTTGAGAGAATAGTTCTTTCTCTTTAGTCGGTGTCCATTGTGACGAGGTCCCACCTGTTCCCATTCCGAACACAGTAGTTAAGCTCGTTCGCGTCCACAATACTTGGCTGGTGACGGCCCGGGAAGATAGATGATGCCGGCATAAAAAGAAAAGCCACTTTAAGTGGTTTTTCGTATATCTTTTGCTTTCACCGCATATAATGTGAAAGCTGATATATTCCTCCTTAGCTCAGTCGGTAGAGCGCTTGACTGTTAATCAAGATGTCACTGGTTCAAGTCCAGTAGGGGGAGCCAAAGATAAAAGCCATAAATCTGCTTAACAAAGGGATTTATGACTTTTATTATTTTCTACTGTTATCTATGTTTCTTTGGCGAATAGAGTCTTTGTACCTATAAAATGACCCTTTTAGTCGTCAAAAAGTCGTCATAATATTGAAAGAGATTCCCTAAGAAGATCAGGACTATCATGTACATATAGCTTAGATGTAATTGTAATGTTAGCGTGACCCAAGTATTTTGAAACGGGTGTTGTCAGCCATGCAAAATCCAAAAAATTGACACGCAAAACGCGAAATTTCAACAGGGTGTTGAAATTGTGGAAAACATTAAAGATTTTGTGCAACTTAAACAAATCGGGATTTTTTAAAAACAGGCGGTGAAAAAGTTTACCGCCTGTTTTTAATAGAATAATGTATTTTGTTTTTTCTTAAAAGATTATTCCGGACTATTTGCTATTTTCACCTGAATAAATCCGCTTTGCTTTTTTGTAGTTTTTCCAGCTCAGCTTTTGTCCGCATCTATCACAGAAAGACATGAAATCACGCTCTAATGAAGCTTTACACCTTGGACAAATATAGTTTCCGACATAACCCAAATAAGAATCATGATAGATAATGATTTCTGATATTTGCATAGGATTCCGATAAGATACCGATTCCCGGAGCTTTCTCAGCTCCTTTTCCAATACTACTAAGCCTTTTTGAGTGTTGTTCATTGATATAGACCCTTTCATTAAAATTGATATTGGTATAAGCAAATTATACAACAAAAAGGACTGACATTTATAACTTTTTGTATTGCCGTAAGAAAATCATTGTAATAATGCTTTTAAAGTATGATCAGATCCTCAATCCCGCAGTCAGGTACCTTGCAAATTCTCATAATATGCTCAAGCTTAATAAAATTACAATTATTTTTATATATGCCGCAAACGGTAGAGGGACGAATTTGCGTGAGCCGGGCATGCTCAGCCTGCGTCATTCTTTTACTCTCAAGTAATTCGGACAACAGTATTTTCATTTTTTCTCCATTCTCAATATTATTTTGTTTAAGTCATAACGGATTACGGTAGAAATGGCTCAAAAAAATAATATCAGTATCTGCTTGTCAACAGTTCCTTGTATTTGCCGGCGGACATATTATTGCCGCGCTCGATCGGTCGAATGTTGAAGCCGCCGTACAAATCACGTATAAATGGATTGTCGTTATAGGACAGCAGAAACAGCCCTTTAGTAACGCTTAAATGCTGTTTTAAATTTAAATGATCGTCCTTTGTGAAAGAAACATCATACATTTTTTCTGTTCCGTAATACGGAGGGTCTGGGATCGGACTGTTTGTCATTTTTTCTCCTCTCATAAATATAAATATTGCCCGCCCACGTATGAGACGGGCAAATATTTATTGCCGGCTTTTATTTGATTAATTTATTGACCATCGTCTGAATCTTATCATAATCATAGCACGCGGCGGTCAACCGCTTTCTGCGCTCCTCGCCGTTGCCCCATTTGCCCGCGATAACCTCAAGGGCTGTTTTTTCAAGTTCATCGGCGCTTAAATTTGTCCTCCTATCAGTGGTTTTGAGCTTATCCGCGTCAACCCAGCCGTAAACGCCGCCCTTGCCGGTGCTGATAACGTGATAGGGGTGCGGAGCTCCCTTTGCCATGTTGGTGATTTTGACCCTGTCGGCGGGAGCTTTCACGCCCACATCGGCGCCGCTTGCTTTGTACTGCTCCCCTCCCAAGAAATCCGCCTCTATTCCCGGCGGGAGCATTGCGTCTGTGCTTTCGCCGCCGTCTTCGGCTTTGTCCTTAACATTTTCGTCAAGCTCCATATAGCAGATATCCGCGTCAATCTCCATTCCGCATATTTTCTTAGCGCCCCACTGCCATATAACCTTATCATAATCATAACAGCTTTCTTTGTCGGGAGAGTTCGTCCAGTGGGCAAGCCAAAGAGGATAGCGGTTAAGGATAGCCTTTTTCTCAACATAGCTTTCAATCCAAGAGGGGTTAAGGTAAACGCCCGCTGTGTATCCCGCCTTTTTGATTTCCTCGCAGAAAGCGCATATAATTTCGGTTCTCTCCTTCAAAGAAAGCCCCTCTATCTGGTCTCCCTCCTCCATATCGTAAAAAATCGGATATGTAGGCTTGTAATCCTTTATAGCCTTTAAACAAGCCTCCGCCTCCGATTTTGCTTCAATAGCGGAAAAAGCTCTACTGTACCAGTAAAAACCGTAGGGAAGCCCCGCCGCCTTAGCGCCTTTAACATGGTTCAAAAACTCAGTGTCGGTTCGGGTGGATATTCCCGCTCTGATAATGGCAAACTCCGCGCCCTCCGCTTTAGCCTGCTTGAGGTCAAGCCCCGCCTGACAGTAACTGACATCGATTCCGTTTTTCATTTTTTATTTGCCCCTCTTGCTTTCTTTTGTTGCAGCCGCCCCTGCTGCATCCGACAATCCCTCGCCCACCGCGTAGGCGATAACCGCCGCGCCTGACATTATGCATCCGCTGACTGTTCCGGCTGTATCGTCGCTGCCGCCGAAGGCAACTATCAGTCCTGCGACAAAGCCCGCAAGACTTATCCATAGCTTACGGCTTGTAAGCTTTCTTTTCCAGTTGATTTTGTTCATTATCTTACCCCCTTTCATTGATTTTCAAGAACAGCAAGCCGCTTTCTAAGCTCGGCGGCTTGCTGTTCCAAATCGGTTAATATTTGCCTGTCCTCCTCGTCATCCGTACCCGCAGCAATAGCCCTTAGCGGACGGACAGCCTGGCTGTCAAGCTCTTCAAGCTCGTTTTTAAGCTTTGCAATTCTTTCCCCGTTGCTGATCGGACGTTCGGCTGGAGCAATGTCAATAAGTCTTCCGTTATCGTCCTCGATAGGTTCCCAATAAGGCGTTGACATAATTTTCCACGTCAATTCCGAATTGTCGGAGATCACCCATTTCGGCTGCTCACAGTCAATACCTTCAAGATAGTTTGTATCAGGGGAGAAAGTGCTTGTTTGCCATGTTCTATCCTCAAAAATAATCATTTAAATCACCTCTCTTTTAATTAAACCAGGTCACACAGTAATTACCATAAAATCCTGCTATGCTAATATTACCGTTTGAATCCACGTCATAAACTAATCCGTTTGAATTGGCAAAAGCACCAACACTAACCGGTTCTCTTGCGGTCATATTAGACGACAGCCCTGTTAAAAGAACACTCAAATAAGCAAATTTTCCTTCTGTACAGCTGTTAGGATATGCTTCTATCAGAGCCTTTGTTCTTCCCGCTTGATATGGTACGGTTTTCGAGGAGGCGCTGCAAGTTCCTGTAATGACGTTTATTGCTGCCGCGTTACAACTACTGCTCCATTTAGCCGTACCGGCGGCACTGTAGGACAGTATCTGATTGGCAGCGCCGCCTGAAGGTATGTGCTTATTTCCTGCGGATGTAGGATGAGTGTATACCGTATCCAAATCCCCTATAATCTGCCAATAAGTCCCGTCATAAACCATAAGATAAATACGGTTGGCGGCAAGCGCCCCCGCGCTTACGGCGGTGCTGCGGTACCGAACAGCCTTTGCCCCCGTACCGTTAATATTAAGGGTGGGATTTGCCGCCGTATTTGTGACCGTGAATTTTATCGCCGCCCAAGCGCCTGTTACAAGCTTAAACCCGCTTAATGCAGCGGTTTTTGCAGCCGCAGCAGCCGCTGTCGAACATACGGCATAATGAACGGGATCACCGTCAAGCACCATGCCGTCTACGGTCTGATCCTGTGTTACCAAATATTTTTTGCTCATTTAAATATCTTCCTTTCTGCTTTTTAATATTCAACATATAAGCCGTTGGAATCCGATTTAACCAAATACCCGCCGTCAAGCTTCTTTTTGTCAGCCGCCGACATAAGCCCCGCGGCGGACTGCGTAGCCGCCGGGTGAGTGTGATTGCCCGCCGCCTTCCCGTCCACATCGGATTTGCAGGGGATATCTTTTGCTTCGTTTCTTACGGTAAGATTTTTCATATATCCTCCTTAACCTATAACAATAATCTGATAAGCTCCCGCCGCAATATTTGCCGCACTGTTGATAAGCACCTTAAGCTGGCTTGCGGAAACGGCGGTGATGTCCGCTATCACCATTTCCCCCGTTGAAATCTCATAAAGCTGCACAAGAGGGTATTTGTTGTTTTTTCCGTGATTTACCGTCCATGTGCATATCCCTCCCGAAGCTGTCAGAGCGGGATTTGAGACGGTGTACTTGTATGCGTTTCCGTCGTCGCCCGAAGGAATATACGCCCATGCGGGTTCCGGGGACAGTGCAATAAACATATCCCCCGCTTTTGCCGACTGTCCTCCGTATGTTCCCGCCGATACCGTTTTATAGGTATCGCCCACAGCAACGCCTGCCGTGGGCAGTGCGGTAACGGTGCCGCCGATACCCACCGTACCCTTGAACCTCATAGCGTCCGAAGCGGACACAGCGGCAGAAATAGCAGCCGCCACCGCCGCCGAGGTAGGCAGGTTGGAGGAATCCGACCCAACAGGGACGGAACCGTCAACGCTTTTGTAAGCCGCTCCCGCTAAGCCTTTTACGGAAACATTCTGTACATTTCCGCTGCTGTCGGTTACTTTAATTTGACCGTTGACCGTTCCCGCAGAAAAAGTATATGTGGTATTGTCATCAACAGCGCTGACCCACCTTGAACCGTTATAATACAAAAGCTTATTGCTTTCGGTGCTGAAATAAAGCTGCCCATTTTTCGGATTGACGGGAGCAGCAGAAAGGTTTTGAAGAACTGCGTTCTGCAATTCGTTTTGCGAAAGATTGATATTATTAAAATAGTCCATTGTGCCTCCTTAATTGCAGTAAGCTTTACCGCTTACGGCAGAGGAAAACCGTATCAGAAGCTTGTTTGTGTCGACATACGTAACATTGCCGACAATAATGTTTCCTCCGCTGTCCACAACGGTAACGGAGCAGTATTTGCCGAGATTGTGAGTAACCGTCCACAGTGCGCTTGACGCTGTCTGATTATGAACATAGTTTTTGTCGCTTGACAAAGCGGTAAAGCCACCGTCAGCCGCTATTGCGCCCTCCTCGTAGTACAGCTGCCCGTCGGAAACGCCCAAGTGGTACTGCTTGTTCGTTATATCGTCCTTAAGCTGATTGTTTAGGGCTTGAATGCTGTTGTAGTTGCTCTGAACGAGAGTATACAGATGTGTGGCGGCGTTTTCGTCAAGCTCGGCGGCAAGATTTTTAAACCATTTGTCAAAAGCCGCCTGATACTGTGCAAACAGATTTTTTGTGCTGATCTGCTCGATAACGCCCTTGACGATTCCGCAAACCGTTTCGTCGGTGCGGGTGTCGGTAATATCCGCTTGGGTGATCGACGCCGCGTTTGCTTTAACCGTAACGATTCCCAAGCATAAATCATAGACGCCCGAATTTCTTACGATAGCGGGGGCAGTGGGTACCGCTGCCGCTGTGCCCTTGATAACCGTTAAGGCGGTTGTGCGTTTACTTAAATCGAGTCTTGCCACAACTCGGTCGTATCTCGGATTGGCATTGTTGGCGGCGGACAGGCTCAGAGAATAGTCCGAAGTGTTAACGCTGTAATATCCGTTGATCCATAGCTTGCCCGCCGATACCTTTATCCTCATTCCGCTGTCGGCTTGTACCTGACAGCCGCTTGTGGGCTGCGCAAACACACCGTTGCCCACAAAGCTCGAAAAATATTCCGCCCAATCGGCGGAATCGTAAGTGCGGTCTCCGTTTTTGCTGTTGTAAAAACGTGATAAAAATGCCATTTTTTCTTCCTTTCTTTTTGATTCTTATTTTGGGGTACCCCTGATAGAACGTATAACCCTGCCCAATTCTGCTTTGGGGGCTCCGAAGGTAACATCGACGCCGCAGCTTCCCGATTCGTACCGCTCCGATACCTCCGTAATTCGGGTGTTAAGCCTTACGCCCGCCGCCTTGTTTACAACCGTGACCTTATCGCCCAAATCCCATTTCTCAAGATATTCAAAGGATTTTGTTTCGGCAATGGAAGCTGTCAGCGTTTCAAGCCTGACGTATTCCTTCATTTTGTGCAGAGCCTCATCGGAAAGGCTCATAGCGGTGTCGGTTTCCACAACGCCCAACGAGCCTAAGTCAAGAAATATCTCCCTGCGTTCCCAATCCTCAGGCTCGCTGTCCTCGGCGGTTATTTTTAATACCGTCCTGTCAGCGCCTTCTCCCGCTCCTCCCGCGTATGCAAGATTCCGATAACCCTCAAAACTGCTTGTATAGCTGCTGCTGAGAATATTTTCGAAGCTTCGGCTGAATATGACGCGGCTGTTTTCGGATTGACCGTATGAGCGATCGACGCCTTCTGCAATGTCAAAAACAAGCCTTTTGCGCTTTATGTCGGCGTATATCTCCCACCCAATGTCGCAGTATTCGCATATGTCCCACAGTACGTCGGAGAGAGCTTCAAGCCGTGACGACCACAGGGTTTTCGCTCCGCGCTTCAGGTCTTTGGCTGTTTCCAAAGCGGTAAAGCGCCTTTTGGGGTCGTCAGGCTCGGTCATATGCCTCCTTACGTAGCTTTTCAGAACCGTTTCGGCGGCAATGGGAGCGGAATTGATTTCATTGCTTGTCAGCTTGGGCACATTGTCATATCCATAATTGAATTTATCGTTATCCGGCAGTGTGATTCTTTGTGAAGCCAGTCCCTGAAGCGTTTTTCCCGAAACGGTAAGCACGACGCCGCTCTCATTTTCGTCCGTTACCGTAGATTCTATATATCCGCTGCGATGACCGTCCGCGCCAAGCAAAATAATATTCCCCTTTTTCAGTTTATCGGCGCCCTGCGCCGAGGCGGGAAGCACAAGCTGCCAATCTCCCACGCTCTGCCATTTTCTGTTCAGCAAGAAGGATGTGTAAATATCAATTTGCGCTTGTAAAGCAAATTCGCGGTCAATAACCGTAATTATCGGCGCTTTCATTTTCACACCCCCATATACATTTCACAAAAACCAATTTCAACCCTTGTAGGCTCATTTTCGTCCCAGTTGACATACTCGATCTCGTTTTTTCCCGGCACAAGCTCGAACAGCTCCGAGTCGGGAGTGATATAATGAAAAGCGTCCTCCCTTGTGCCGTCGTTATGCACAAGGGTGACGCTTTTTCCGCCTCGCTTGGTATTGATTATAAGCTTTTCGGCGCCTGTCAGAGCATGTTCAAGCTCGATTATTTGTCCCGTAGTATTATTGCTTATCTTAATGGGATCGGTTGCAGGAGCTGTTATTGTGATTGTGATGGAGGTATTAAGCGCGGAGGTAATGTTAACCGCTTCCTTTGACTGTATTACCCCGAATTTCATATCAGGCTCTATCGCTATGGGAAATTCAAAGGCGTTTCCGATCCACGCTATCTTTACCCGCCGCTCCTCTGTCGATTCCCAATAGGGCGAGGGGCAAAAGAAGGTTATTTCCGCCCCGTTGTAGTTTTTTATTCTTTTTGTGAATTTAGGCGAGGATTCGGGAACGGCTCCTATTTTCGCGGTTATATAATCATTATGATAGTATAGCGTTCCAGGCGTTGATTTCGGTGTCAGACAGCGGATAAGCTCGAATCGGTTTTTATACATTTCCTCACGACTGCTTCCGTGTACGTTTACGCTTGCTTTTATCTGTGCGGGCTCGATTCTTACGTCATTGAGGTACACGCCGTCCATACCGGGAATACCGCTACTTTGCACCGTTGTATCCGTTCCGCTTGTGCCGCTTACCGCACCCAATACCACGGGCTTTCCGAAATGCAGCGTTACATTGTCATCGCCGCCGAGAACGTCCCAAGGCGGCACATATATGATTTTTTGCATTATTTTTCACCTCCTGATCATAGCGGCTATGCTGCCAGCTGTGCTTTCTATCGCTCTTTTGGTCTGTACGGGGCTTTGCACGGGCGTGTTGAAGTTGCTGGTATATTGTATTATGGTGGTTTTTGTGTTTTCGGCTGCCTGGGAGGCTTTGTACGACGCTTCAAAATCGTCCGCCGCCTTTATTGCCGCTGATTTGGCGGCGGTCTGATACCGCTCGATAGCGTTCATCACGCTCTCCACGTATCCGAAAATATTATCGACCTTGTCCTTGAAGCTGTTGTACAGGCTCTCGCCTATTGTTTCTCCCGCAAGCCCGTATTCGGGAGCATAGGACTTTATCATCGAAACGATATCCGCTTGTGACTTCCGCATTATGATCTGCTCGGTTTGCGCCCTTAAAGATAAAGCCGAGGTTAATTTGTCATAGTTTTCATCTATAACCTCCAATTCCTCTTCAAGAGCCTTTTTGCGTTCCTCCGCCGTATTTCTTACTTCCTCTATTTGATTTTGCAGTTCTTCTCTTTGTTTTTCCAGCTGTTCCTTTCTGAGCCGTTCCTCCTCTTCCTCCGTTAATCGGTTCAGCTCCTTTTCCAGCTGCTTACGCTGATAATCGTCCTTTTCATAGGCGATTTGCAGCTTCAGCTCCTGTGATTTCCTATAATATTCCGCTGCCGCCGATTGACTTTCCTGTTCCTTTTCCAAAGCATCAAGAGCGTCTATTTCGGCTTGTATGGATTCTACCGTGGATTTTTCCCATTGCTCCCAAGCCTCTATGCTTTCGTTTATTCTGTCCCGTTCCGCCTTACGCTGCTCCTCATACTGGTTTTTCAGTGCTTCGGTAACAGCCGCTCCCAAATCATCAAGAGCCGAGACCTCGTTTTGTCTCAGCTCTTCCTTCAGGTTGTATATTTTGATTTCCAGAGCGATACGCTCTTCGGCGTTCAGCTTATACGTCCTTCGGATTTTTTCAAGCCATTCAAGCTCCTGCTCTGCGTTCAACCTTCCCAAGGCTTTCAGATTTTCCATTTGAGTGTATTGCTCTTGTAAAGCCTTTGCTCTTGCGCTTTCGATTTCTTCGGCGTACTGCTTTTTTGCCGAATAGATACGGTATTCAAGATCGATTTGTTCATCGGCGGTAAGCGTGTATTTTTTGCCTAACTGTTCCAGCGCCGTTATTTCTTCTTTGGTGCTTAGCTGTCCCATACGTTTTTGATGGTTGAGCTTTTCAAGAGCCTGTGAGTATTCGCTTGCGGATTTGGCAGCATTTTTCATGCCGTTTCCTTCAAGCGTCAAATCAAGCTGAGTATTGTTAATTGTTGAAATTAAGGTATCAATGCGGTTATAGCTTGCCTGCATTTCTTCAAGCTCCTTTTTGGCGTCCTCAAAGGCACTTGACTTTTCGTAATAATCGTTTATTTTCCATTCGCTTGTGCCGCCGGTCATCAGTGCCGACTGTGCCGCCAGCAGCTCGGACTCCGCTAATTTATAGTTGCTTTTGATTTTTGCTTCGTTTTGCTCAAGCTTTGCCTTTGCGCCTTCAAGCTCCGCTATTTGCAGCTGCTTTTGTATTTCGTACAGATCCTGCATGGTTTCCTTTGTCAGATTCAGCTGTCCTGTTTCGGAATCCAGGTAATCTATCAGCTGTGGGTAGGCGCTTATCAGACTGTTTACCGTTGATTGGGACAGTTTGCCGTTTTCCGTCAGTTCGGCGTAGGCGGCGGACATTTTGGACTTAAAGCCGCTTATTTCCGAAACCGAACTGCTTATAGCCGTGTTCAGATCATCATAAGCGGTTTTCAGCGCATTTACTGCTTCCGCTTGCTTTTGTGTTTGGGTTTCCAATTCTTGGTAGTATTGGTTTACAAACTCTTTGTTGGACATCATGGTGTTTATATAGGCTTGAGCTTCGTCCGTAGAATTAAATGTTCCATCTAAAAGCTTTTCTTTAACACTTTTGACTAAAGTGTGTGCAACAGCCACTTCTTTATCATTTAAATCATTCCATGTTTTTATCAATTCACCATTACTGTTTCTAATCTCAAGGTTAAGTTCAAAAAGGGCTTTAAGTGCTTGCTCTTCATTATTAATTAATTTTTCATATGTTTCAATTTGTGTGTCTGGATTAAATTCGGTATGTCCAAAAAATTCTCCAAACTTTAAGGAAAAGCTTTTATTATACCGCTGTACAAAGCCATCATAGTCTGAATATAATTTTTTAAGCCAAGCAGTATTTTTCCTATAATCATCAATTGAAAATTCGCTGGAATTTGCAAGAATTTGTTTACGTTCCAAGGTGGCTTTTGCTTTCAGCAATTCAATTTCTTTTTCAAGTGCCTCATTATTTGCTAATATCGCTTCGCCTTCCACAGTATAACCTTCGGTTACATTATCGAGTTTAGATATAAGTCTTTCTTTGGCATTGACAAGTTGCTCTGTAGTACTTTCTGTGTTTTTTACGGTGTTAAGATAGTGTTCTAATGCTTGAATCTCTGTTGTATATTTTTTAAGAGATGACACACTTTCTTCAAATACCTTTTTGCGCTTCTCTTCCGCCTTTTTTATTGCTTCAATACCGGTTGTAATCAATGCCATTGCAAGTGATATTCCCGCGCCTACTACAGAACCTGCCGAGGCTCCTTCCATTACAGAATGCATCAGATCTTTTATCCCCTTTGTTAAGGAGGAAATATGTGTAGAGCTTACTCCCGAGATAGAAATAATTTCCCCGAATGCGTCAACGGCAGCGTCGGTCATCTTAATAGCGTCATTTTCGCTTTTGGCACGTTCTTTTATTGTTTCGGAAGCACTTTTTTCAGATTTGGCAACATTTTTAAGCTGATTATCTACATTGCTTAGACTGATCGTATATTCCTTTACATCGTTTGAAGCCATTTCACTGTTTATACTGCTAACTGATTCGGCGGCTTGATCTGCACTTTCTACCATACCTTTTATATACTGAGCAGTTTGACCTGAGGTCTTAGCCGATTCCGAAAATGTAATGTTAAGACCTACTACCCTGTTTTGAAGCTCATCAACAGACCCTATGATGTTTTCAAATACGGTAAGCAGTATGTTGATTTGTTTGTAAGTATTATCCAAAGCCTTATCGGTTTTGATTGCGGCAAGACTGATCTTATCCGCAATACGCTCAGCGTCAAGTTCATTTGCCATTCTTTCACCTCCTGAAAATTGGCATAAAAACAGCACCTTCAATTAGGTGCTGTAAGCTTGGTTTGCATCAGGTCGAGGAAGTATAAGTATTTGAATCCATTTATTGTTTTTTGATGTAATATTATACAAGTAATCATCAATTACAAGCGTTGTATCTTCTTTTTTATGATTCAAAATATCATTTAGAGCATCTGAGGTCTGTTCAGATATAGATTTATCAAATAGTTTTTCATCCAAATATTTTAATACAACCAGTGCATAAAGATCTATTTGAAGTACTTGTGAGACACTAATATCATAGTCAGTAGCAATAGCAATTCCGGATACCTTGGATTTTTTTGAGTCTTCCGAAAGAACAATATATACATTCTTTTTTTTATCTATCATCCAAGTCATAGTTTCATCACTGCCAACCTCAAAATCCGTACCTTTAAAAAAAGGATCATTAATCCATTTTTCAACAAATTCATCCGCCGTAAAATTAAATATCCAATCGCCGTCCTCCCCCTTGACAAACTTTGCGTTGGCGTCATCAGAGGGTTCTGCACTGCAACCCGTAATTGCTATAGCAATGATCAGCAAAAATGAAAGAAACGCCTTTTTCATAATATCCCCCCTAAAAGTTATCTGTTTATTTTATCATCTTTTATCATTTATGTCAATCCTTGCCTTAATATACAATCATTGATACTCAATTCCTCGGCATAAACTTCGGTAAACCACTTAATAGAGGTTACTAAACGCAAAAATTAACAGCCAAATACGCTAATGCCGCCGCTATGGAAAAAATAAAGGCGAATATAACCACTTTTTTAATAGTATTAACATCTTTCCATTCTTCCTGAGCGAACAGCATCATAATTTTCTCATTTGATACATCATCTTTAGATGTATATTTTATATACGTTTGTCCGCCAACATTCACAATAATACTTTCAGGAAAACGGGATTTTAATTCATCTTCTGTTTGTCCTTCTTCAAGATGCACTGTTTCTTCGGTATAAAAACCATGCTTTACCAACATTCTTAATGTTTTTAAGTCAAACATTATTTACCTCCAAACGTTTTATTAAGGAAATTATACCACTTTTTTTCCATTTATGTCAATTGTAAGAATTGAAATTATGATTTTCTTGAACAAACCGTATATAATAAATGATTATGCGTTATTCAATCTCATCTGCATAAGCCTCGGCAATTCTTTCGGTATCGTGCATAGCGTTATATTCCTCCATAACCGCAATAAACTCATCAAAATAATAGTTCATAAGCTCCGAGCGGGTGATCCCTATGCTTTGGGCGATGGCGATCCAACTCTGGAACCAATAGTCGCCGCTTTCATTTTCCCCGCCAGCCGACGGGCGGTCACAAAAAAACCGCTCATATCGTTAAGCTCCCAAAATGCCGAAATAATTTCAAGAAGCTCGGCAAGCGACAAAGAGCTCGGCGTGTCCTCCGTGAGCCGTTCTTTGGGAATATCCAGCAGTTCCGAAAGCAATCCCATAAGTTCTTCCGGCACAACAGCAAGCAATCTTGTCAGCAAATCAAAAACCTTATCCTTGTCCAGACCTTTTAAATATTCCACGATACCGTTAACGCCGGTGTCGGGGAACATTTTTCCTATCAGAATTTGAGGCAGCTCCTCCGCTGCACGCAGAAAGCTAATATATTTGGCAATCGGAAGCTTGCGAATACAAACGCCGTAAAGATTTTTTTCCTTAGGTGCGCTTATTTGAAGAGATTTATTTCTATCCTTTTTTATAAACATTGTGCTTGTTCCTTTCTTATATTTTTATTGACCTGTCATAAAAGCCGAAAGCGTTAATATTATTAAAACACATGATTTAAGGGACTTTTTACGGTCCCTTAAATTGTGTTTAATGCTGTTTGATTTATTTACTCTGCCGTTACCGCCGGAATTGAAGAAAGCCATGTATCTGCCGCCGCAATATCGGCCACGTCCTCGGTTCCCCTTATTGCTCCGTCTATCATGCGGGGCAGGCATGTAAAAATGAGAGTATAGGGCTGACCGTCGTTGCTGCTGCCCTTGGTAGTGTGGCTTACGCTTACGCTTTTGAGCTTGCAGTTGTAATAGCGGTAGCATCTGTACCCGCCGTCCCTTCTTAACGCGCGGTATACAAGCGCCACGGCGGCGGGAATATCGAATACGCCTTCCTCAATAGCCGCTTTCGCTTCGTTCAGCGTACAGCCCACCAATGCCGCAATAGCGTCAAGAGCCATTTCCTGTACGGTAATCTCAACATCGGTCGAAGTCCATTCAGAGCCGCTGTCATATACGGTATCATCTCCCATAATGCTGAAATCCTCACGGTTATCTGTAACATTTCCGCTTGTGGCTCCTACAAATATGATTTTTGTACCCTCTGCGCCGTACTCGGTTGAGGTATCGGTTATCTTTGGGAAAACTCCCGCTCCTGAAAAGCCTTTTAATCCTATTTTCTTGTTCATAATATTTTCTCCTTTCAATTTTCACCCCAAAGGGCAATTTCACAGCCGTATGTTGTTGTTTCCGCGGTGCGTTCAACAATCACCGCGCCTTTTTGCGGACGGGCAATACACCATTTTTCATCGGTAAATCTTATGGGCATTTCGTCGAGACCGCTGTCAAGCGTGCGGAATATACTGCGGCAATCGTTGTAAGCCTTTTCCCCGTTTTTTCTTCTTACCTTGATCTGAACAAAAAATGTTCCGGTTCCGTCATTTTCCGGAGCAACGGTATGTTCAAGGCAAAATAATCCGACTGCTTCGGGGAGGGCTTCTTCACTGGGCATATTGTCCGTATATACATTATCATATCCGCCGCTTTTCAAAAACCTTGCTAAAGCATATATCAATATTCATCACCTCCCTTCAGCTTTGGCAACAGTCTGTTATTACAGTTCACCTCCTTCCCGAACTCAGAATCTCTATTTGCGGTACAAGCAGCTTGGAACTTTTCTCCGCTATTTCCGTCACAACTTTTTTGCGCTGATTGATATCGGGTATAATGCAGCAGGAAATAAGAGCGTCCACACTGTTTAAATCGCACTGCGAACGCTTTTTCTCATATTCGGCTATGTCTTTTGCAAGGTCTTTTTTCCTTGTTTTTGTCATTGATTTTCTCCTTTCATAAAAAATGCCCCTTAAATCTGCAATTTAAGGGCGGTCAAAATTGTTACTGGTATAGTTTCGTTGCTTCGGTTATTTAAACGATTTAAACGGGTGTTATGTTGAATTTAAACAGGTATGCCGACTTGCTTGGAGTTGATTTCTTTGGGGTATGCTTCGCCATTTCGATATTTTACAATATCGAATCCCTAAATATCAACATTTCGGCAGAGGGCGGGGAGCGGATCAACCAACGCCTTTTCCTTATGCTCTTTTTCGGTTTCAATGTCTATCCCGTATACCATACGGTGCGGTTTGCCGTACAGGGTCAGCTCAACGGTGGCACGGTGCTGGCGGCGGCTGTATTTCACGATCCTGTTTTCATACCGTTTCAGAAAGCCTTCGGTGACTATCAGCCTGCCGTCTGTTATATACCCTTTGCTTATACCCATTTCTTCGCTGCCGCACAAATCCTTTATGTATTTCTCCTCGGCTTCGGGTAAAGGGATTGTCCGATTTAAGAAATTTCCCACACCGGTTATGCTGCGTATTTTGTAATAGTCTTCAGCGGAAATCCGCTTGGTGTCCAAAAATACATAACCTGTAAAAAGTATCTGCGGGATACTATAATAAATGCCTTTTTTCCGATGCTTTAATATCCTTTTTGGAACATAGGCGGCATAATCAAGCTGCCTTAACCGACACCGAACATAATCCTCCCGCCCTGTCTGCACGTAAATAACAAACATTTTCTATTTCTCCGTTCTGTTCAGATATGCGGTAAACCGTGCGTACAGCTCGGGATCGGTCTTTTGCATATCCTCAAATATTTCTTCCTTAACGGCTTCATAAGCCACATCTTTAAGCTCCTTGTTTTTCAGAACAGTATCCGACTTGTAGGACAGCGCTCTGACTAAGGGCGCAACGTTATTCACAAGCTTCAAGGGGTCGCTTTCCTTTAACTGCTCGGGGGACATTGCCTGCACCGCTTCCAGCATTTTGTACGCCGTAACCCTGCACAAAGCCTCGGTGGTGTCGATTTCGGGGTATTTTTGCAGCTCCTCGTTGATTGCCCTAAAGCTTTCGCTGATCAACATTACGTCCTCAAGCTTGGCGTTCAATCCTTTGGCGTACCGTGCCACGGAGGACGGGGACACCTCAAAGCCGTTGTCCCTGATAAAGTCCACTATATCAAGGTAGGTATATTCGGCGGGGTTCTGCACCATCATATCCACCGCCTCCCGTAAGCTCTGCGGCAGCTTGTCTATTTTTCCCCGCTTTCTGTTTTGTTTCCGCACAAAATCACACTCCTTACAGGTCTATGCAGGGATCGGCTTCCGCACCGTTGATAAGCCTTATGCCTTTGGCGGTGAGCTTTGCTTCCAACTCGGAAAAGTCGCTGTCCGCAAGGGTGCTTTGCCTGTCTGTTCCTATTACCCTCAGCCTGATATACTCTGCTTCGGTCAGGTAATTTACACAGTCCATAACCTCGGCTTTGCCGATTTTAGGCTGCAATGCCGACAGAACGGTATCAAGCTGCACATAATCGGTGCGGATTATGTTCACCGCTCTGATTACTGCGCCGTTATTGCGGCGGAAGCCGTTCTTACGCGCCTGCGCTTTAAGCTTTTCCTCATTCGCTTCCACGTCCTTCACCTCACTTTTTCATTAAATAGTCCTTTAAATCCTTTATATCGCCTTTGACTTCGGAAATATTTCTCAAAAAGTCTTCGCGGTTTATGGTGTTATTCTTGACAAACTCAATAGATTCCCGCATTGTGGCTATGTTCTCTTTTATCTCCTTCAATTCGGCTTTGGTGGCGTATTTGTCGTTCAGCGTTTTAATATCCTGCTTGTGCTCTTCAACCTGTTTTTCAATGCGCCCTATATCCTCTTTTGTGGCGAAATCGTCCTGTCGGTTCATGGTGCGCTTTAAAAAATATCCCACAACACTGACGGCTGCCGTAATAATTATTCCCACCACTGTTGTTACTACCTCGTAATCCATAGCTCCCCCCGTTTTTCTTAAATAATTTCTGAAATGATATTAAAACACTGTTTAAGGCGCAGTGTTATCACTGTTTTTAGTATACCATTAAAAATAGGACAAGTCCAACAAAACCTGTCCTTTTTTTGAGCGCAAAAAAATCCGCTATAAGCGTTTTTGCTTATAGCGGATTATGTTTAATTATACTTGTTTTTTACCGGGTCTAACACGCTGAACACCCTGCCTTTACAGTAAAAGCTATTCGAATCGGTTATCTTTATATCATCATATTTTGGGTTGATCGAGATCAGGCGATCTCCTCCAAATTCTTTTATATACGCTTCGCCTTCGTAAATGAATATTCCTACCTCGCCTATTTCAACCGACGGCTGAGTTTCGACCAGAACAATATCACCGTCATAAAAACGGGGTTCCATACTGTCCCCGGCAACCTTAAGCGCATAGTTGGCTCTGGTGGTTTCCTCATCGGCAACAACCTTTATCTGTTCGGTGTAGTCGTCATGCAGATATACTCCCGTTCCCGCACTTACCGGAAGATCGGGGAAGTCGAGATAGATGTAGCCGTCTTC
Source organism: uncultured Ruminiclostridium sp. (assembly GCA_910579265.1). Classification (GTDB taxonomy): domain Bacteria; phylum Bacillota; class Clostridia; order Oscillospirales; family Ruminococcaceae; genus Ruminiclostridium_E. The sequence continues at coordinate 17,178 of CAJTTE010000009.1, forward strand.
TTCGTCCTCTTCCTCAATATCCTCAATTGGTCCGGGGTCGGGTTCAGACACGGAAGCCGGAACGGAAAGAGCTTTAATTTTGGGCTTGGCTTTTTCCGCGGCGGCAGCTTCAAGCTCCGCTTTCCTTCGGCGGGCAGCTTCGGCTAATTCCTCAGCCTTTCCGATTACTCTGCCTTTTTCATAATCGTCAAGCTCTTTATAGTAAGTAAGCAGCTCTTTTTCGTCTTTAGATATGTTAATATTGCCGTTTTCTGTCAGCTCATTAAGTGCTGACACCATTGGCAAAATCTGCCGAAAGGATATATGCAATATTTTTTGCAGACAATTTTTAAAGGTGCGGCTAAAGCAAAATTATTTGCGCTTTTTGCTTATAATTACCACTGCCGCACACACCGCGGCCAAAGGTACTACCGCAATGGCAGCTCCTGTGGGTAAATTGTTGTCTCCGCTGCTGCCGCTGCCGTTGGGAGCTGTTGTTACGGAAGGTTCTGTTGTTACAGCGGGTGCTTCTGAGGGGGTTGTAACGGGTGCGGTGGTGGGAGTTTCGGGCAGCTTAGCTATGGAACGCTCCTCGGTTTCTCCGCAGCGGCCGCATTTGCGCTGTTCCAGTCCTTCGCTGTCTACAGTAGGCTCTGTAACGGTTTCCCAATCGCCCCAAGAATGACCCAAGGCGGGAAGCTCGTCGGTAAATTCACTGCCGCATACGGAGCAGACGCCCTTTTTCTCGCCTGCTTCCGTGCAGGAAGCTTCCTTTTCCACAGTCCATTCAATTTCATGCTCGGTCATTTCGATTTCTCTTGTTTCCTTTTCAACTCCGCAAAGCTCGCAGGTTCTTTCTTCTATGCCCTTTTCGGTGCAGGTGGCAGGCTTGGTCACCTTCCATTCGCCGAATTTATGCTCCAGCTTTTCAAGCTCTTGGGTAACGGTCTTTCCGCAGACGGTGCAAACGCCCTCCTTTTCGCCCTTTTCGGTGCAGGTGGCTTTTTTGGTTTCCGTCCATGAGTCAATCTTATGCTCGGAGGGAGCTATGTCCTCGGTTTTTACCGTTTCGCCGCAGTCCTTGCAGGCTGTTACGGATTTTCCGCCCTTTTCACAGTCGGTTATTTCGGTTTTGGTTTCGGTGTTTTTGTGGGAGCATTTTATGACAGAATCGGAAACCGTGGTTTTGTCGGTAAGGTTTGTGCCGTCATCGTCGTCAGCAGCTATATCCACCTCGTCTAAGGTCAATGTGCCGTTGACCTTAAGTACCTTAAAGGAAAGGCTCAGCAGCTCTGTGGCTTCGCCGCTTACTCCCTTGCTGATTGTAGTATAGGCGAAGCCTACGCTGCCCTGTTCGGCTTGGGCAAGATTGATATCTCCCATCCAATAGTCCAGAGCACTGCCCGCTTTTACGGAATCCGTCTGTAGTTCCAGCTCTTCGGTATCAAAGTGAAGCTTAAAGGAAACAGAGCCTACTCCCTGTTCTCCGGTTGCATCAATAGCGACGGATACCGAAACGGTATCGCCTATACTTGCTGCTTCGCTTGTTACATACACCTTGTATGCTTTCTCTTCCGCTGCGGCAAATGAGCTTACAGTTATTACGCTTGCCGCCATTACCGCAGCAGCTGTTATTGCCGCCGCTTTTTTGATTGTTTTCATATTTTTTACTCCTTTTTTATTAAAGTGCCATTATTTAACGCACCTTTTAACTTATTATTACAAGGGGTTATACCAGTACCCTGCTTCCCGACACCGCCTGTAAAACCCACTTGGCATCTACGGAAGTGATTTTTCCGTCGTTGTTAAGCTCGCCTTTTTGGATATCAGGCTTTTTAAATAACACTCCATTTGCAGAGGAATAACCTATAAGTTCTTTTTCGTGTTTGACTTTTGCGTCAGTCATGGTCGCTCTCTTTTAATTGCCTCATTGTATCAGCAGTTCGCCTTTTTCATACTTTTCTTCAAGCTCCTTGACCAGTTCTTCTAATTCAGCGTCAGCCTTAGACAAAGGGAAAGCCCCATTAGGAATATCGGGTTGATTATAACACCATTTCACGTCTACTTTTCCATCTTCCTCAGCAAAAATTCCGTAATTATATGTTGTTATCTTTTTTTCTGTCATTTTTTCAGTTCTTTGACGTTCCTGAATGATGTATTTATATACTATTTTATAACCTTTCTCTGAAGAAGTTATTGTATACCCGTTTGATAAAACTCTTCTCGTGTCATTCTGCGTTGTTTGTATAGGTGTTTCAGATGTCATCGAATCCACAGTAGTCCAATCGGAATATTCATATCCATCCGGTACGTTAACAGTGATGATGTTAGCGGTGTGCTCCTCATATTCTACCGGAGAACTCGGGCATCCCCAAAAAGCAGCTTCTTTTAATATTGCCGTTTCATCGATGACCACATTTGACAGATTTGAGCAATTCGTAAAAGCATAGTTGGAAATAACTGTAGTAGGTATGGGAATAACAACAGATTCCAGATTGTCGCAATTTGCAAACGAATAATTGCTTATCGTTACTAACGGCGTATCATTTTCAGCAAAAGAAACTGTTTTTAATTTTGGGCAGCCGTAAAAAGCCGCTTCGCCAATCTTTATTATTGTCTTAGGAAAACTGACTTCAACTACGTCTGTTTTAAAAAAGGCGTAATCGCCAATATCTGTTACGGTATAAGAATCAATAGTTTCGGGTATATACAGTTTGCCGGATATCTCCTGAAATCCTGTAATCGTTATTGTTGTGTTATCGCTGTTAACACTATACAGTAATACATTCCCCTCATTATCAGGTGTAACAACACCTAATGTGGAAACAGGATTATCCGTGTTGTCGGCGGCTTCTGTATTATCGCCGCCATTTGCGGTAGAGCAGCCGCTGCATACTGACATAAAGATTCCTGCAATTAAAGCTGCTCCGACTAATTTGATATTATCTTTTTTCATGTTTTCCGCCTTTCTGATAATTTTGGTTATCGAAACTTAGTATTCGTTGCCTTTCATTGTTTTCTTTCTTTCAGGTTTGGTTTCTTGTTTTAAATTCTTTCGTTTTTTCTCTTTTAAAGATATTTTTATTGGATACCTCCTTTTCATTTTTTGGTCTTTATTATGTCGTATAATCAATACTCGTCGTTACACACTTTTCCCGCACCGAAAAGTTCTGTGAAGTTTTAAATAATAATACTTATTTTTTATAAAGTTGTTATATTCTCATATATTATATTACAAAGTCTTATTTTTTGCAACCCCAATTTTGATAAAATTGAATAAAGCACAACTTTAAGGGGGTATAAACAATGCGAGAAGCATACGACTGCGGACTTATCATAAAGGAACTGAGAGAAAAAGCGCATATGACCCAGCAGGAGCTTGGAAAAAAAATAAACCGCGATAAAGGTATCGTTTCGCGGTATGAAAACAATTATCAGGCTGTGCCCTTTGAAACCATGCGGACATTGGCCTCGATTTTCAATGTATCGATGGACTACCTTGCGGGAATGGAAAAACGAAGCACTCTTGATATATCGGCACTTACTGCGGCGCAGGCAGATATTATGCAGCACCTTGCCGAAGCCTTTCGGGATATCAACCGAGCCAAGGAGCAGAACCTCGCTTCGGAGCAGTTTGAGCTTATAGGAAGAATCGTTGCGGAATTTTTTAGGGCGGCGTCCAAAAACCCCGTATACAAAGGGCAGGAATAGTACGAACATGAAAATATAAGGCTCGGCGGAGGATAAAATTCCCCGCCGAGCCTTATAATCCTTTTACAGCTTTGGCTGTGCTTTAATCGGACAGCTTTTTTCCAAAAGTGTGTTAAATTACCAAATCATACCAATCCCTTTTTTAACTATGGATATAATCCATGGTTTAAAAAGGGTTGCACCCAAAACACTAATCCCACAGTTTTAAAAGGGATTAGTATCACTCACTGAACATGGGCGTAGACAAATATCGGTCGCCTGTATCGGGCAGCAGTGCAACAATCATCTTACTCTTGTTTTCGGGCCGCTTTGCCAGCTGTGCGGCTGCAAATACCGCAGCTCCCGAGGAAATGCCAACCAATATGCCTTCCTTTCTTGCCAAGACTCTGCCTGTTTCAAAGGCGTCGTCGTTTTCAACCGTAATTATCTCATCATAGATCTCTGTGTTAAGAGTATCGGGGACAAAGCCTGCGCCTATGCCCTGTATTTTATGTGCTCCCGGCGTTCCCTTTGAAAGCACGGGCGAACCTGCGGGTTCAACTGCCACAACTTTAATTTCGGGATTTTTGCTTTTAAGATATTCGCCTACCCCCGAAATCGTTCCGCCCGTTCCTACTCCCGCAACAAATATATCCACTCTGCCGTCTGTGTCGTTCCAGATTTCAGGTCCTGTTGAGGCAAAATGAGCGGCGGGATTGGCGGGGTTGACAAACTGTCCCGGAATAAAGCTGCCGGGAATTTCCTTTGCAAGCTGATCGGCTTTTTCTATTGCGCCCTTCATGCCCTTTGCGCCCTCGGTAAGAACCAGCTCCGCACCGTAGGCTTTTAACAGGTTTCTTCTTTCAACGCTCATGGTTTCGGGCTATGAAGGAAAAATTGATAAAACTTAAGGCAACACCGCACAATGACCGCCTGACGGCTTTGCGTGCGTCTTGCTTGCATATTTTACGTCTTCTTACACAAATTTTCCTTGAAATACGTCAGTATTCCTGCGTCGAATTTATGCAAGCTGACGAAAAATCTGATGGATCAGCTTCAACTGTTGGCAAAACAATCGGCTCAGTACCCTGAACACTGTGCCGCCAATACACAAGCTATGTGTGCGATAGCGGCAACGTTTAAACTTTAAATTAACGGGGCGCAAGCCCCGCCTTAATGCAGCCAAAGGCGGTCACAAGCCCGTTAAATGCAGAGTGAGGAAAAATAACAGGGAGGTCAAATATTGAAGCTTACAATAACAATTGATGTAGGAATTGCAGAATCGGGTTATGAAAGCGAAGATAGCCTAAAGGACAATATCGTAGATTTTACAAGGGACTTGATAATTAACGGTGCTGGATCCGAAGGCGTCGAATTAACCATGATATCTGTCGAATATTCTGCATAAACATTAAAGCCAAGGAGGTGTATTATATGGCAATTTTAAGAAACAAAAAGCTTAACGCAAAACGCGGTATATGTCTTAATAAGGATATTTGCGCATTTGCGGGACTTAACAGCGGCGATCCGGTGGACGTGATCGCCGAGGACAACGGTACGGTGACGATTCGCAGGCACTCTCCGAAATGCCGTTTTTGCGGCGATAACGTAAATGCAAAAAACGTTATGGGTATTGATGTTTGCCCGTCCTGCGCCAAGAGGCTTGCAAAGGAGGTGGGCGCAAATGCTGAATAACCTCGAATACTCGGATAAGGTCAAGGAACTGTCGGAGATAAACGCACAGCTCAATGCCCTTAAAGCAAAAAAGTCGGAGCTTGAGGCGTGGTTCTTAACATTAGGAAGCGAAGCCCTGAAGGACAGCAAAGCAAAGTCCGTTTGCTACCAATCCGACGACGGCAGCAGCGTGATCTACACCCAAGCCCAGAAGCTTACCCTTGAAGCTCCTGCCGTACTTAAAAAGCTTTTGGGAAATACTTTTTCGGATTTTATCGAGGAAAAGAGCGAGCCGACCTACAAGGTAAAGTCCGCTGCCGTGGAGCGTATGCTGATAGGGCTGTACACGGGAAATTACACCAAGATCTCGCCTTCCGAAGTAATATCACAGCTGCCCTGTTCGTCCGAACAGCAGGCAATTTTATCCAAAAGGCTTAAAGGGGCGAATTTTGAAACAGACGTAAAGAACATAAGAGAGATAGGCGGTTTTTCCGAGCAGGACGCCTCCGACTATGCCTATTTATATGCCGAGGCTGTTGTGTACGACACTTTCCGCAGGCTTATGGAATTAAGCGGAGCGGACGGAAATCCCGAGGAATTTATAAAGGGGCTTACCGTTGCGGTTTCCGTCGATGACACTACAAAAATCAGCATAAAGTAAGGAGGAACCATGGCAGCAGCTACCAAAAAACAAATACGGTGTATTTATGTAATCGCCGCAAAATGCGGGCTTGTGGAGCGGGGAAACAGGGAGGATGATCTTCACGCCCTTGTTTATCAGCTCACCGAAAAGGAATCCATATCGGAGCTTACAGAAGAACAGGCAGCTGCTGTCATTCGCCGTCTCAAGGACGCAGAGGCAAACGCCGCCGATGAGGAGACTGAGGCTTACATAAGCGAGGCTCAGATAAAGAAGATTTTCGGCTTAACATATGAGCTGGCGGCGTTATCGCCTTCCGAGGCTAAGGTTAAAGACAGACTTTGCGGCATTATACAGAAGGAGCTTGGGCTTAAGGTCAATCCTCGGACTGATATTTTCAAGGGATTTTCCGAACGGCAGGGTGCAAAGCTTATTGATGCGCTTAAACGGTATGTCAGAAGTGCCAAAAAGAAAGGAGGAGGGAATGGATATTAGCAGGCTCAAGGAGAAGGATCGGGAGATTGCGGAGCTTATAGGCGAGGATAAATTAACGCTCTTAGCACGCCGATACGGCGGCAGCTATATTTATGTTCCCACCTTATCGGCTTTGCAGCGCAGTGAGCTTGAGGACAGTATAAAAAAGCGGTATAACGGTGATAATGCCGCTGAGCTTGGCAGGGAATTCGGTTTATCAGCAAGAACGATTGTACGAATAGTAACAAAAAAGCCTATGCATTGAGCATGGGCTTTTAGCGGGATTAAATTTACTTTTCACAAGAATTATATTTACAACTCTACTATTATTTTCAGTTTTGAGCACTACATTCAATCCTTTGAGAACAGGGCGTTTTATACATTATGCACAAAAATCTGACGATTTTTGGAAGAATAAACAGGGCGAAAGAAGGGGCTGTTTAGGTTATAACCTAAATCTTTCTTGAAATTTATAATCTTTGTAAATCCGCTTGTATAACTGAGTTGTGGCATTCTATCTCTTCAACGAATCAGTTCGTCGAAAAGATAAAAAAAGTTCGTTGAGTTCGTTGCGATTTTCAATATAAATTCTCGTCTTGTCCCATTCGTTCATTTAAATCTTAAAATGATGAAATCCGCTTGCAGTATACGTTTAAACGATTTTACTTTCATTAAAATGCTCTTAAAACATTTCATTAAAATGATTTGACAGATCCTGCCTAAAAAGAAAAAAGGGGGCGGATTTGCCCCCTAACGTTTGACAAGTTAGTGTGTTAATTAACTTCGCCGAATGTCGCTGTAATCCTCGAAAATCCGCTTGACAAAGGCTTTTTCTTGGGTACTTACCGTCTGTTTTCGGGTTTTTCCGTGTTTTACCGTTTTCGGGTTTTGCTTGGAAAATAACAGTAAAATATAACAAAGCCCTATATCAAAAAAAGACAAGTATGCGATCGTGAGCGTACCTGTCTTTTTTTCTGAAGATTTATGGAATATGAAAGCATAGCCAAAGCAGGGGAGTTATAATACACCTGTTTTTTATAGAATTATATATTGCCATTACCGGTTTAATTTGGTATAATGCTATTCAAAGGCGATACTTCGGATATTCGTAATTTGTTTTCGGTTATGCGTCAAGGAATACGTATATGTTCATACCGATGTTCAAATTGTTTTCAGGCAAATCAATAACGTCAAAAGGTATTTTTAGGTTATTCGTTTTACACAGAATTTTTTGCGGGTACACAACCATACTTGAAAATCCGCAATCGGATTTTTGTAAATATTCTTTTGATATAAAGGTATAGGGTATTGTCAAATATACCGCTCGCCAATAAGGTCATAAGGTTCGGAGGTAAATATGCTTAAAACAGCGGTCTGCGACGATAATACGGCAATGCTGCAATATCTTTCTCAATGTATCTCAAGCGGTTTTTCGGAAAATTCCATTCCTCACGGTATAAGCAAGTTTTCAAAAGGCTCCGATTTTATTGCACAACATAAGAACGTTCCTTTTGACGTTGTGTTTTTGGATATAAAAATGCCGGATATGAGCGGATTTGAGGTCGCGAAGCAAATCAGGCAGATGTCAAAAAATACCTACATTATTTTTATTACGACAGAGGAAAGCCTTGTATATGACAGCTTCGACTTTCAACCGTTTCATTTTATATGTAAAGGAGACTTTATGCGGCTTAAGGAAAATGTGGGTAATGTTGTCAAAAAACTGATAAAATATATGGCCGCAGCCGAACCGATAGAGCTCCAATTACCTTATAATGAAAAAAAGTATGTTTTGCCTTCAACGATAATATATGCTAAAAGCTATAAAAATTATATTGACTTAACTCGAACACAGCATGAGGTTTTAAGAGTAAGAGGAAATATGGAATATGCTATGCGCAAGCTGCCTTCCCTTATGTTCAGCAGAATACATAACAGGTATATCGTCAATATGAAGCATATTACAAAGGTCGATTATCCGAATTCGATAGTGTTTATGGATAACGGGGATGATATAGAGATAAGCAGAGCTTATAAAAAGTCTTTCGGTCAGGAATACAATATATTTCTTCGGAGCCTGGTTTGACCGTGTCCGATAAGAAGCGCTCCTAAGTATTATAAAAACCATACGAGGTTTTTTCAAAGAACCTGGAAAGCATTTTGTTTTTTCGATTTCACACTAAAAATCTGTCACATCGGCGAAGCTTAAAACGATCTATCGTTTTAAGCTACACCCGGATAATGAGGTGCTTGGAGTGGAAATATTCTGGAATTTATTCGAATTTATCGTAACGATATTTGAAGCCTTTGTTTTTATGCATTTTGTCTGTGCCTTTCTTGGTCACAATTTTAAAACCAGGAAAGGAAAATTAGTATATATTATCGGCAGCATAGGCTGCGCTGTAATAACCGTAATTTTTAACTCGCTGACAATATATGAAGGCATTTTAGGTATTCTTTACTCTATATATTATTTTTTGTTTTCGCTGATCTTTTTAAAGGGAACGTTTATAAAAAAGCTTTTTGTTTCCATACTTACAAATATAATATCGGTATGCACCAATATATTTGTGACAAATATTTTAACGACCGCTTTTCACAAGGATATCAACTATATATACGCAGAGCAAGGTCCGGAGCGCTTTATTTTAATCGTAACGGTGCAGACAATTTTAATTTATGTCTGCGGTTTAATTCTGAGGCTATCCTCCGATAAGAAATTTTCTCTTAAGCTTAAGGAGTGGTTTTTAATTATTCTGGTGTTTACGGTATCATTTGTTTCACTTATGTTTATTCATATAACGCTGCTCGAAAGTTCGGATTCCGGGGCAAACGAAACAAAGCTTCTTTTTATATCTGAGCTCGGCATAATAGCAGTAAACATTATATGCTTCTATATGACTATAACGTTAAATAAAAGCCATGAGGAGGCCTTAAAGCTAAAGCTTATCAATCAGACTCATGAAGAGCGCGCCAAGTATGCGGAAAATGTACGCAAGCAATACGAGGAAATTCGTTCCATACGGCATGATATGAAGCAAAATCTTGCCGTTATCAGCGCTCTTCAAAAAGAAGGTAAATTTACGGAGGCAATGGCTTTTACCGATAAATGTACGGATAACATGTCAAAGCTCGATATGCCGATTAATGTGGGAAATGATTTTATAAACGCGATTTTAAGCACAAAGCTCAGTCTTGCGAAAGAAAAGGGAATAAGTATGGTCTGCCGCTCTTCAAAGGATGTTACGGGAATAGAGGATGTGGATCTTTGCGTTCTTTTGGGAAATATACTTGACAATGCGATAGAAGCCTGCGAAAAAAGTACGGTAAAAAATATAGATTCGACGATTTATTCTGACAGCGATAAGCTTATTATAACGGTTATCAACACAACCGACTCTTCCGTACTTAACAAGAATCCGGATTTAAAAACGGATAAGCCGGACAAAGCATCTCACGGATACGGAGTAAAAACCATAAGATCCATCGCCGAAAAATACGGCGGTAACGCAAGCTTTTATGAAGAGGACGATAAATTCATATGTCAAGTAAATATATTTAAATGATCAATCTTATTTATATAATCGATGCTTCCGCCGCAGGTAAAAACCTTGCGGCGGAAGCGTTTTTACCAAACTTAACAATATTCGACCAAGCTTACCTAAAAAATTGACATCGGATATAAAAGGTGATAGAATAAGCGCGAAAAAAGGAGCAGGAAAATGATAAAGTATATCTCGAAAAATATAATACTTAATTTCATTTATAAAAATTGCAATCTTCCTACGGACATGAAGGAAGTATATCAATACGGTATCGAAATAACAATTTCTTCAATATTAAATATATCATTGATTATAATTATAAGCTTATTACTGGGGGACATCGTATCGGGGATAATTTTCCTGATGTTCTTTATTCCGTTAAGAACATATTGCGGAGGATACCATGCAACGTCTTATTTAAGATGTAATATAGTTTTTTCCGTTACATATGCCATGGTGTTTTTTATCAGCGTTTTACTTTCCCCTGTCTTCAAGTCGAATTTAAATATTGCCGAGGCGATCCTTATGCTTGGGTTTATTCCCGTGTTGGTTTTTTCTCCGGTAAAGAACAAGCATAAGAGCCTGAGTGCTTCAACGGCAAAAAAATGCAGAATAATATCTATCTTAATTTATATTGTTTTAGCGTTGATTTCAATCTTTTTCTGCATTCGTGAAACATATGGATCAATAATGGTCATAACGCTAACAGCCGTATCGGTTATGATCTTAATTGAAATATTTATGCAAAGGAGGGGCTATCATGATGTTTAAGAAAGTATTGGCCGAAAAAATCGCCAAGATTTCTCTGACTATGGCCAAGAAGTCATGCGGAACAGCTTCCCAGTACGGTTCATATGAGCCTAAGGAACCGGAAGCTCTGAAAAAGGCAGGCAAGTAATTAGGTCCGGTTTTGCAGCTATTCTTAGATGCCAATAAAATAAAGCGTGTCCGCATAAAACCGGCATTCGGGTATATGCATATTTCCGGGTCATAAGCCGTCGGGATATTGCTGTGTTTTCCGTGCGGACATGCTGTATATTGGCCGGTTAGGAAAAAACCGGATAAAACCCGCAAAGAGAAACCCGGAGCTTTTTCATAAACGCTTGTTTTCAGCGCTTAAAAAAGTTTTAAAGCAGTCCGGAGGTCCTCTGAGGCATTTAAAGACATCGGAATTAAAATTTTTTCAGGAGGAATCAATTATTTAAATCCATCAGTGCAGTTGCTATAGCCGGTATAATCGCAGCAGGCTTGGCTATGTCCACAAGTGCAGAAACTACATGTCCGCCTCACAATTATAATACACTAATGAAAACCACTTTAACGGTTGTAGGTGTTACGCCGCATACTTATTGTAGAAAGTGTTATAAATAACAAGCCCGTATACGGTACTTGCATCATAGAGAGAATAGTAACCGTCAGAAGAACATATGAATGCATATGCGGTCAGACAAAAACAGTATCGGACGAACACACCAGACACACAAAGTGTGGTCAGTAATTTTACATATATCAGATTAAATCATGTTGGCGGTATATCGTTTGTTTAAGGTTGACATAACGCTTTTAAGAGTTCATATATCGACCGGGGATATTATACTTTGTCCGGCATGTAAAACGCAAGGTTCTAACTCATAAAATCCGGAGCTTCAGCAGTATATTTAAGGCAATACCGCACAATGACCGCCTGACGGCTTTGCGTGCGACTTGCTTGCATATATTCCGTCATCTTACACAAATTCTCCTTGAAATACGTCAGTATTCCTGCGTCGAATTTATGCAAGCTTACGAAATACCTGACTGCGCAATTCACACGCAATCATTGTGTGGTGTTGCCTTAATTGTAAAGCCTCCGGCAGTTATATTCAGCCAAAAGGCAACACCGCACAACTACCGTACTCCGGACTTCCTAATGCCTGTAATTTTTTATCAGCGATCCTCCGAAGCACATTAATGTCTTATGTCGTTTTTGGACGGATGATAAAAACATGGCGCAATTGTCCGACAATAGTTGTGCGGTGTTGTCTTAACAACACTGAAAAAAATACTTTTGTCCATAACGGGATAAGTGGGCGGATTTTTTAGAAAAGACCGTTTTTATGTGAAAAAATCATATGACAGTCTGTTTGGCGCGGTCGGGGTTGTTTTAGCCGATAATCGTGCGCCTCCTTTTATATGCACAGGTTGTAAATAAGGCGGGATTTTTTCCGCCTTATTTATATGCTTTCAACTCGAGTATTTCCTTGTATCCTCTTTTATGAAGTAGGCTTTTTATAACCAGTGAAAAGGGATATGCGACAATGAAGGAAAAACAAAACAACATAACTGTTTCAGAAAAAGAATTTAAAAGGCTTCGGGAATGCGAATCTTACCGTATTCCGATGGAAGTTGACGAATTGCGTGTATTCAGGAGCTGCTCGGGTGTTTATGACGGATATTATGTTTGTCCGCGCTGCAAAATAACAATAGAGCGTGAATTTATGTCCTACTGTGACAGATGCGGGCAAAAACTGAATTGGAAAAATTATAAAAAAGCAAAGCGCGTATATTTTGACGCGCGGAATTAGAGAAAATCCGGAATGCCTTGGTCGGCACAACTTACGCATAGGGCGGACGGTCCTGCATATCTTAAGCGTCCGGTATGGTTCGGTATTCCCTTTCCCGCACAGCTGCATATCAATAAATTGCTCTAATGCTTTTAATTTTCATATATGACCCGCAGCGCGGAAACATCTGTTATACAGAATATACTGTCTGCCGCGCCGATGTTTTTTGTACGGAATTTAATATGCATTTCGCCGAAAGGTTTGTTATGAAGGCAGTATAAACTTTGATAATTCTTAAAAACGGGCAGTACAAATTACATTCCGCTTCAAATGAGTGGCCATCAGCTATAATGCGTACAAAAGGCTCATCCCAAACCGTATCGTCCGCGAACCACCAGTACACTTTTTTATCCACGATAATTTTTCGTTTTCCTTTTTTATCAACACCCATAGTACCATCAACGATACAGATAAAAATGATCCTTGAGCTTAATTTAAATATACCGGTAAAACGTTTTATATTATTGCTCCCCCGAGTAACTCTTGAATTTTTCTGCTTGCCCGGCTGCCTAAATACTTCGTCAAAAGCCCTTGAAATATGCGCATATTCCTGCGGTCTTCTTCCTTGTCTTTCCACAGCCCTTCGGCGCACAAATTCTTCAGGAGTTACTTGGTGGAGCAATAGAACGAAAAAGAAAGGAGCGCGGCGCTTATCTTCAAGCTGCAAAACCGATTGAAAGAATAAGCCGGGAATACCGAGACGCCCGCTCTTGCCGATTAAGGGCATCCTGTCGCGAAGGGCGCAGGATATGGAACGGTAACGTATAGGGCGGCGGGATAGTCAATGCCTATTGCCGCCGCCTTATCTACCCGATTAATGGGAATTAATCGCTTTTAAAATATAATCACACTGTACTTTTAGAAAATTTTATAAATTCATATGGCAATCCTATATCTTCAGAATATTTACAGATTTCTTTCTTTTCGTCATCATTCATTTCATCATAGAAAGGGCGATCTGCTAATTTCCAGTATGTTTTAACTTCGTCTATTTTCAATACATCACCCCATGGGGCAATATATAATTCCCCGACTTTATATTTACCGATTTCTTTATATACCCTCGTGGTATAACAATACCCCAGTTTATTTAAATAATTTTGAATTGACTCATATTCATGTTCAGGAAACGATATTTCTTGAAGCATACAATAAACCTCCTAATGATATTAAACACAAAATCTCATTATAATGTTTAATACAAATTCCCGCTTATCGATTAATCTGTCTGTTCAAAGTATAGCACATGTTCCCATTGAAATCAATCCTTGTTCTATGTCCGTTTCGACTATCCGTACCGTCAGGGAACGGATAGTTTTTTCTCATAGGGCGCCGCGAAAAATCTCCACTCTTTAACCCTTGAGCGCATAGATCTTTGCCGCCGCAATTTCGCCGCCGAAAATGGGGGACAGGATTTTACAACCCTGTCCCCGCTTTTGTCCGCTCCGATCCAACGGAAAAACCGTCTGCACCGGTGCGGCGGCTGTAGGCTTTGCGCGGTTTAGCCCCCGCGCCCGCGGTCTTGATGAAGAACAGGATATGGGCAAATGCATAACCGGCGGATGTGGACATTTATACTTGCGGCAAAGTCACCGTTTTCGAATGATCAGGGTTTTCTGCTGCGCCGTAAGCCCCGGTGCAGGGAAGGGTAAGATTTTTTTACTGCCTGCCGCCGAAAACGGCTTCTAACCGTCTACGGAGGTTTTTGTCCTCCTTTTCCCGTCCTTGATAAGTTTTTTTGATAAAAAGCCTTAAGGGCTTTTTGAAAGTTTTCCGCGTTATTCCTCCGGTATGAATTCAAATTTATTTTTCAAAAAGAATCGGTATTCAGGGCTGCCTTTTGCATTTCGGTATTCGTTCGATATCGTTTCTCTGATCCAATGGTTTTTCTCAGGGCTGTTATCCTTGTAGTTCGTTAGAATTATCCGTCCCTCCGCCGCAGCTGTCAAAAGAGCTTCATAGGCATCCGGTATATATTCGCAGCCCGCTACGGGTATGGGTTTATCATAGGTCCTCACAAAAGGTATTTCGTTAAGACAGGCAATACCAATGCCGCCGGGAACGGAATAAATATATCCGCTTACGCCTTTGTAGGTTTCCCGGGTGGCGTTGGGCCAATATTCGTCAAGAATAAGTATGCCGTCGCTATTAAAGCCGTAGGAGCCCCATTTCCTATAGATCCCGTTATGACTGAAATTTTGTTCGCGACAGCATTTTTCAACGGCATTGCTGAGATATACAAGAACGTTTTCCCGTTTCTCCGAAAAATAAATAAAGGGTTTCATATGATTGGAAATTTTTGGGGAAAGCTCGGTCAAATTCGGTACGGGGGAGGCGTGATAAAGCATCTTTTCACCTTCTTTTATCCAAATTGCAGATAGCCCTGAGCTTATGCTCAAGGCTATCGATAAAACTATACGATGTTCCGTTGATTTACGTAAATCACATGATAACTTCCAGGCCGTCCGCGCTTTCAACGGTAAACGTACCCTTTCCTTCGGACTTGACTTTTATACTATCGCCCTGTCTTTCGGCAGTAACCGTAAGAACCTTGTTGCCGTCCTTATCGCAGATAACACACTCGGCACTCTTGCCGTTCTCCAAGCCGTATACAACAAGACGGACGTTTTCAGTATAGTCATAAGTGAAATTGCGCTTAAAATCACCGTATGCAATAATACTGCCGGGTTTGGCGTACAGCGGCATTCCGAAGTAATCATATTTCTTTTCATACCAGTGGCCGCCTTCCAAAACCTCTCCGGTCTGAATGTCAGTCCAACGTCCCGTATCGGGAAGATAGAAGGATGCCGTTCCCTCTTCGTTGAATACGGGAGCAACCAATAAGCTTTCGCCTAACATATACTGTCTGTCGAGACTGAGGGTGCCGGGGTCGCTGCTGTAATCCACTACCATAGCTCTCATCATGGGGATACCTGTTTCATGGGTTTTTACGGCATTCGCATAAAGATAAGGCATAAGCCTTCCCTTAAGCTTTGTAAAATGACGGAGCACATCGCAGCTTTCTTCGTCAAAGTTCCAGGGCACACGGTATGAGTTGTTTCCGTGGAGCCTTGAATGAGTAGACATAAGGCCGAATGCACACCAACGCTTGTATAGATCGGGTGAACCGGTGGCCTCAAAGCCGCTTATGTCATGGCTGAAGAAGCCGAAGCCGGAAAGACAGAGGGAAAGCCCGCCGCGTATCGTTTCCCACATGGATTCGTAATTGCTGAAGCAGTCGCCGCCCCAGTGTACGGGGAATTTCTGACCCCCTACGGTGGCGCTTCTCGCAAAGAGGCATGCCTTATCCTTTCCGTAATACTCCTCAAGGACCTCAAATACCGTTTTATTGTACAGGTAAGTGTAATAATTATGCATTTTCAGGGGATCGGAACCGTCATAATAAACGACATCGGTGGGTATTCTTTCTCCGAAATCGGTCTTGAACGCGTCAACGCCCATTTCGCAGAGTACCCTGAGCTTGCTCTTATACCACTCGCAGGCAGCCGGATTGGTAAAATCGACTATAGCCATTCCGGGCTGCCACATATCGGCCTGGAACACCGAGCCGTCCTTGTTTTTTATAAAGTATCCTCCCTTTACGCCTTCGTCGAAAAGACTTGAACGCTGGGCGATATAGCTGTTGATCCAAACGCATATCTCGATATTCTTTTGTTTAAGGCGGGCAAGCATAGCCTTAGGATCGGGGAACATTCTTTTGTCCCAGGTGAAATCACACCAATTGAACTCCTTCATCCAGAAGCAGTCAAAATGGAATACCTCCAGGGGAATATCCCTGCGTTCCATTTCATCTATAAAGAAGGAACAGGTTTTTTCATCATAGTCGGTGGTAAAGGACGTGGTGAGCCACAGGCCGAAGGTGTAGGCGGGGGGAAGCGCCGGCTTGCCCGTCAGATCGGTATAATGAGTCAGAACATCGGCAATCGTATCTCCGCCGAAAACAAAGTATTCGAGTCTTTCCCCCTGAACGCTGAAGGAAACCTTGGAAACGGTTTCGCTGGCAACCTCAAAATTTACGTTTTCGGGATGATTTACAAATACTCCGTATCCTCTGCTGGAAACATAGAAGGGAATCGACTTGTATGTCTGTTCGGAACAGGTGCCGCCGTCGTTGTTCCATACGTCAACCGTCTGTCCGTTTTTAACAAAGGTGGAGAATTTTTCGCCGAAGCCGTAAATGTTTTCGCCGACGGAAATATTCAGCATTTCACGCATTGTTGCCGAGCAGGAGTTAGAGCTGTCGGCATAGAAGTTTTCCCCTTGTTTTTCAAGCATTCGGTTATTGGTGCGCCATTCAGCCTCCTTAATATAAGAGGTGGTACGCCAGCCGCTTTTTGTCAGCAGTTTGCCGTCATAATAATACCTGATATCCCATGCGCCGCCTTCCGCACCGATAACGACGGAGGTTTTTCCCGAGGTGAGAGTATAGCCGTTTTCGGTTTTTTGGATGACAGGCTTAAAATTCTTATCTTCATATAAATCGAAGTCGGGCCCTTTTTTGTTTGCCCCTTTGTAGTGCTCAACCGTAACTTTTATGGAGTCGGAAAGAACAGATGTAAAGGTTATTTCCAGAACGGGACCGCCTAAGGTCATACCTCTGTTTCCGATCCACTGGGATGTGGCGAGAACAGTTACGGATCTTTCGTCAGCGGTAATCTCGTACATTTGCGTCGCATAGCTAACATCGTAGCCGGGTTTGTTAAGCCAGAAGCCGTCAGAAAATTTCATAACAGTTTTTGTCCTTTCATATGCTGAATATTTTAATTGCGTAAACGCTTCCCTCAGCTTAATGTAATCGTTTACAGAAGCGTTTATTTTTTGTTATGCTTGTATTATATCATAGATAAAATAAAATGCAAGGGGTAAAACAAAAAAAGTCCGGACCGGGGATAATTTTTTTGACAAAATCGAATCGTATACAAACCGTACAGTATCATTTTATATTTATATTATACACGGATATCTTCACACGGATATCTTCGGAAAACGGCAGACGGCATGATATTCCGATAAGCAGCGTCATAAAACAATAAAAGGCAGACCGCTTTTTTATTTGCTTTTGGAATTGGAATATGAATTAAAAAAATGCCCCTGCCGCAGATACGGCAGGGGCATAGGAGGGGATTTACAATAAACTATAAAGTATTATTTTGATCATTATGCTGTTGTTGATTCAGCCGAGGGTGTGGAAGCGGCGGGGGCGTTTGTAGCCGCCCAGTCCTTGGTTACTTCTTCACCGCTGGCATTCTTCTTCATGATCTCGCGGTATTCGGCCAAATAGCCTTCTACAACGCTGTACTGTGTTTCAACAAGAGTCGTATAGGTGAAATCACCGAATACGGGGCCGTCAAGAAGGGGCTGATCACCGGTCTGGAACAGCTTGGAAACGTCGTCGTTAAATCCGTAGCAGTGATCAAAGAGCATTGTAAAGCGTCCGTCTGTGCTGTGAAGCTCCGTCCAGAGGTCATAAACTTTTTCGTCCCAAATAAGCTTGTATTTTGTTTCTCTTTCGGTTCCGCATACGGGGCAGGTCGTAACACCCTGTTCGTTTTCTTCGGCGGTGAATATATGTCTGCCGCTCTTGTCGGCATTTTCAGATGTGTCTCCACAGTCCTTATTGCCGCACTTGGTTTTATATGCGGGTACGTCGGCTATTGCGTCGGCCTTGGCTTTTGCAAGATTTTCGGGATCTATTTCTTCCGCATGGGAGAAGTTGATCCAGTCGATCGCGCCCTTAAGATTCTTCGCTCCTGCGGGAACAAGATAACCCAGGGTATCGATACCGTGGTAATATGTGTCGGAGTTATCGTCTCTCGGGAAGGGTACAAATTTAATATCCTCTTCCTGTCCGTTATTGTAGAATTTCTCTTTTGCAGCACCGTATGCCCATGAAGGATCCATGCCGAGGAAGAGAAGGTTTCCGTCTACAAAGGCTACGCCGGGGTCTTCATAGCCGTTGGCGTGACCGGTATTGGTCTGCTGCTCCGCATTAGCTCCCAGTAATCCGTCTTTATGCATGTCTCCGAGCCATGTCATGCATCTTGTTACATCAGGATCCTTAAGGTTATTTATTATTTCGCTGCCCTGAACGTCGATAACCTTTTTACCGGTGGTGAGTATAAAGCTCATACCGCCTACGCCGTTATATCCGATATGATTGGGATCCTTATTGCACCACTCCTTGAGCATTTCTTTAAACTTGGTCCATGTCCACTCGTTCTTTTCGAGATAGGTCATAGGATCCGTCATACCGTTTTCTTCCAGTATACGATTATTGTAGTTGAGCGCAAAATTCGTTTTAAGCACATTAGGATAGTAATAATGCTTTCCGTTATACATAAACTGGTCGGCAACGGGCTTCATATCCTTCCAGAGATCGCTGTTTATATCTATATATGTATCCAGCGGGGTATAAACGTTATAGCTCATGGCATGGGGGAAGCTCATCCATTCATAGCGCACAAGATCCGGTGAGTCACCTGCGGAAATATATGTGCCAAGCTTCTGGAAATATTCCGAGCCGCTTCCGCAGGTAATTAGCTCAAAGGTTCCGCCGTACTGAGCCTCAAACTTGGTAAGCTTTTCTTCGTTTGACGATTCCCAGTTGTTTTCATAGGTGAGATAAACCAGCTTGCCGGTAGGAGCCTCGGTGTCTATAGGCGCCAGGGTCTGTTCCTCAAAGCTCTGCATGGGAGCGTTAGTTGCGTCTCCGCTTCCATTAGTATTGTCGCCTGTACCGCTTCCGCTCTGGTCGCAGGCGGTGATGCTCAAAGCAGTCGAACCTGCCAGCAACAAGGCGAGTGCCTTTTTAAAATTTTTCATTATGTCCTCCGATCTGAATAATATTGATTTGACGGATACCGGGAGCCACCCAAAACCACAGGACGCGCAGTTTCAAGCTGCCGACCGCAGGTCACATGAAAAGCCGCAAAATGCACAGTTTATACCGGCTGAGTAAGCTTTTAGCACAGTTGTACAAATCAGCTTTGTTTTCAGATACGCCCTAAAGCGTATGCATTCAAGCGCTTTTTTAGTCAAGAACCCCTCACGCAAAACAAAGCAACCGTTAACCGGACAGCCGAATACTTAAAAAAACCAAACAGGCTCTTATAATCCGGAAAACATCAGTTTTTCATGGTCAGGGCATACTCCGGGTCAAAGGAGCCGTGTCTTTACACGAGCTCCGAGCCGGGCATATGTCCGGCTTATGTCAATCTTCAATGTAATTGTCCCGTCACCTGTAAAATCCCCGAAAATCAGGGCATAATAACAGTGCAATCGTTTACATCGCAATATCACTATATCACAAAGAGGCTTTTAATTCAACTGACAGTTTAGAGAAATTCAAAGCAAAATATTGTTTATTTTACACAAAGATAATAAAACCCGATTATTTTTTTTCGCGTTATGTACAATAAAACTTATAAGTCCGAACGGTTTACTTAAGGCAATACCGCACAATGACCGCCTGAGGGCTTTGCGTGCGGCTTGCCTGCATATTTTCGGTCATCTTGCGCAAATTCTCCTTGAAATACGTCAGTATTCCTGCGTCGAATTTATGCAAGCTGACGAAAAATCTGACTGCGAAATTCACATGCAATCATTGTGGGGTGTTGACTTAATTGACTTAATTGCCTTAAGACGACCCGTTCTGCGGACTTTCGTAAAAAAAATAAAAAAATTTAAAAAACCTCTTGACATTAAGAAGAAAAAGTGATACATTATGATTAGCACTCGAAGGCAAAGAGTGCTAACAGATGATCATAAAGAGTGCCAAACGCCGTGTTGACGCATTGTAACTATGATGAAAGAACGGTCGAGCGATGGAAAAAAGGACTTTAAAGATACTTGAAACGGTAGTTGATGAATATATCCGCAGCGGAGAGCCTATCGGATCAAAGCTTGTTCAGGAAAAAATCAATATGAAGATCTCCTCAGCCACCATACGCAACGAGATGGCGATGCTGGAGCAGCTCGGTTATCTTGAGCATCCTCACACCAGCGCGGGGAGAGTGCCTACTTTCAGCGGCTACCGACTTTATATAGAAAACTTTATGCCGGAAAATAAGCTGTCCGATGAACAGAAGGAACAGATAGACCGCCTCTTCGAAAATATAGACGCCGATACCGACGACGAGCTTATTGCGGAAGCGGGAAAGGCTTTGGCAGAGGTCACAAAGTGCGCTATTATTACAGCCAACGAAACAAGCAAGTTTTCGGTAATAACCAAGGTAGAGGTTATTCCTACGGGAAAAAGAATGTATGTGCTGCTTCTTATAACCTCCGGAGGAAGCATAAAAAACCGGGTCTGCCGCTTACAGTTCGATCTGACTAATGAACAGGTCCAGTTTTTCAGCCGTTTCGCCGACGAGAATCTAACGGGACTTAATCTTGAAAATGTATCCGATGAATTTATCGAAAATCTTTCTTCCGCCCTGGGCAGTTATATGATGATGCTTTCGCCTCTTATGAAGGGAGTCGCCGAAATGTCGGCGGAAATGGTTCGCGAAAAGGTGGAGGTCAGGGGAGAGGCAAATCTTATAACCTGCGAACAGTTTCAGGGGCATGAGATAGCGGCGATCCTGGAAAATAAAAATCGTTTTACGGAGCTATTAAATAACGCGTTTTCGGGAATAAACATAATGTTCGGCAGAGAAGACGAAACCTTCGTAATCTCCAACTCAAGCATTATAACCAGTTCCTTCGAAAAAGACGGAAGCAAGGCGGGAAGCTTCGGAGTAATCGGGCCTATGAGACTTGATTATAAAAAGGTTATCCCTTACCTGGAATATTTTTCAAATAAGATCACAAATTTGCTCAGTTCGGACAGAGAGGACGAGGAGCTGTTGACGATAGAAGGCAAAAACAGCTGACGCTTATAAGCAGGAAAGCGCAGCGCAATGCCTCAGAATTGAAAGGAGGAACAGAAAAGTGAGCAAAAGGAAGGACGAAAAGGAAACCGAGTTACAGGAGAAGACAGAGGATGAAGTTGTCGAAACGGAAGACTCCGAAATCGATCCCGTGCAGGAGGAGCTTAAAAAAAAGGATGAGGAAATAGAAAAAATCAAGGATCAGCTTTTGAGAAATATGGCCGAATATGACAATTACCGCAAGAGAACAAGCCGCGAACGCATGGAGCTTGAGCCGGAGATAACCGCCAAGACAGTAACGGAATTTCTTACGGTGGCGGATAACCTTGAAAGAGCAATGGATACGGAATGCGCCGATGAAAACTTTAAAAAAGGCGTGGAAATGATCTATCAGTCGTTTATGGAAATCCTTAATAATCTGGGAGTCGAGCAGATACCCGCCGAGGGAGATTTTGATCCGTCGGTCCATCAGGCGGTGCAGCAGGTTCCCGCTTCCGAAGGACAGACCAGCGGAGAAATAGCGGCTACCTTTCAAAGAGGATATAAGATCGGAAATAAGATACTGCGATTCGCTATGGTAGCGGTGGTAGCATAATAAACAGACAAGCAAGCAGACAAAATATATACATCTGCATCAAATAAAATGCAGCATAAAGAAAGGATTGATATTTTATGGGAAAAATTATAGGAATCGACTTGGGAACAACCAACTCCTGCGTATCGGTTATTGAAGGCGGAGAACCTACGGTCATCACCAACTCCGAGGGAAGCAGAACCACACCTTCAGTCGTTGCCTTTACCAAGGACGGAGAGCGGCTCGTAGGACAGCTCGCAAAGAATCAGGCGGTTACAAATCCTGATAAGACGGTAATTTCAATCAAGCGCCATATGGGCAGCGACTATAAGGTAGATATCGACGGTAAGAAGTATACTCCTCAGGAAATTTCGGCAATGATCCTTCAAAAGCTTAAGACGGAAGCCGAGAATTATCTGGGCGAAAAGGTGAGCGATGCCGTAATCACAGTTCCCGCATACTTTACCGACTCACAGCGTCAGGCGACCAAGGACGCCGGACAGATAGCCGGACTTAACGTTCACCGTATTATAAACGAGCCGACCGCCGCAGCTCTGGCCTACGGCATCGATAAGGGCGATGAACAGAACGTTGTCGTATATGACCTGGGAGGAGGAACTTTCGACGTTTCGATCATCGAGATCGGGGACGGAGTTCAGCAGGTGCTGGCTACCGCAGGTAATAACCGTCTCGGCGGTGACGATTTTGATCAGAGAATCATCGACTTTTTGGCAGATGAATTCAAAAAATCCGACGGAACCGACCTCAGAAACGACAAATTCGCTATGCAGCGCTTAAAGGATGAGGCGGAGAAGGCGAAGATCGCGCTCTCAAACACTACCTCGGTCAATATAAACATCCCTTATATCACAGCAGACGCCAATGGCCCCAAGCATCTTAACATTACTCTTTCCAGAGCAAAATTCAACGATCTTACCTCGGATCTGGTAAAGGCGACCATGGGACCTCTGGAGCAGGCTATAAAAGACAGCGGACTTAAGATCAGCGAGATAGACAAGGTCCTTCTCGTAGGCGGTTCAACACGTATTCCCGCAGTTCAGGAGGCAGTCAAGAATTATGTCGGAAAGGATCCGTTCAAGGGCATCAATCCCGACGAATGCGTTTCCGTGGGAGCGGCTATTCAAGGCGGCGTTCTCAACAAGGAGGTAAGCGGACTTCTCCTTCTTGACGTTGCTCCTCTTTCCCTGGGCGTAGAGACTGCGGGAGGCGTTTGCACAAAGATGATCATGCGCAATACCACCATACCTACAAAGAAATCACAGATTTTCTCCACCTATGCCGACAATCAGCCCAGCGTCGATATCAATGTTTTACAGGGTGAGCGTGATTTCGCAAAGGATAACAAGTCCCTCGGAACATTCCGTCTCGACGGTATAGCTCCGGCTCCCAGAGGAATACCTCAGATAGAAGTTACCTTCGATATAGACGCTAACGGTATAGTAAACGTTTCGGCAAAGGATCTCGGAACCGGTAAGGAACAGCATATTTCCATAACCGCCTCCACCAACATGAGCAAGGAGGATATCGACAAAGCTGTCAAAGAGGCAGAGGCATTTGCGGAAGAAGATAAGAAGCGCCGCGAAGAGGTGGATCTCCGCAATGAAGCTGACTCGATGGTCTATCAGACAGAGAAGTCTTTAAACGAGTTCGGCGATAAGGTGACCGCCGAGGAAAAAGGACAGGTGCAGCCTAAAATCGACGCTCTTAAGGAAGCCCTTAACGGTACGGATACGGAAAAAATAAAATCCGCCAAGGATGAGTTGCAGACAGCCTTCTACGCAGTAGCAGAAAGGGTTTATAAGGAGCAGGGCGCACAGGCCCAGCAGGCAGATGTAAACGTGAGCGGAGAGGGAAGCAGCTCCGCAGGCGGAAACGATAATGTCGTAGATGTAGATTATAAAGACGCCGACTGATTTTCAACACTATAAGAAAAAAGCAAAAATAAAAAGCGGCGTAATTTGAGCGGTAGAAAAAGATCCCGTTCTTTGATACGAAACCTTTGACCTAAGGCAGCGCCGGAAAACAGGCGTTGCCTTAAGGTGTCTACTTAAGGCAGCACCGCACAATCACCGGATTAGGGCTTCGAGTGTGCCTTGCCTGCATATCCCCTTGCACAAGCCTTCTTGAAATACGCCGATATTTCCGCATAGGATTTGTATGATACCGCGCCACATGGAGTAGAAAAATATCCGATCAAAGCGAATATCAAGAAAACATCCACGGCGCAATTCACATATGATAATTGCGCGGCGCTGTTTTAAGGCAATATATTTTAGGCGGCAGGAATTATTTCGTATTTCCGCGGACGTGTTTTTATGACTATTTAATACCCATCCATTTTTAGACTGACGTAATATCCGCAGTTTAAAAACGGATCGAACCCGAACACTAATCCGATAGCTTTAAAAGGGATCAGTATAAAACGTTTTTAAAACACAGGCGGATCATACGTATCATTCAAGCCGTTCAAAGGCGATAAACAGAATACCGCTTCGGGCACGTTCCGGATGAGGGTCGAACATTTAAACGGTCAAGACGAGCCGGTCACACCGCTTTTTCATTTAATATGTATACGATCCGGGGACGGCAACGGAAAAACAACTTCACAGGCAAAGCCCGGCATAATGTATGATTCCGGGCAGCGCCCGATAATATGGAGATAGCTATGGCAGAAAAAAGAGATTATTACGAGGTTCTCGGCTTACAAAAGGGAGCATCGGAGGCGGAAATAAAATCCGCTTATCGTAAGTTAGCAAAGAAATACCACCCCGACCTTAATCCCGACAACCCTGAGGCTGAAGCAAAATTCAAGGAGGTCAACGAAGCCAACGACGTTCTTTCCGACCCTGACAAAAGAGCTAAGTATGACCGGTTCGGTCACGCGGGGGTAGATCCGTCCTATGGCGGCGGAGCAGGGGGATACGGTTACGGCGGAGGATTCGGAGGATTTTCCGCAGACGGCGGAATAGATCTGGGAGACATTTTCGACAGTATTTTCGGCGGAGGAGGAAGCAGCAGAAGATCTAATCCAAACGCGCCGATGAGAGGCTCGGATATAGCCATAAGCCTTGATATAAGTTTTATGGAGGCGTGTAAGGGCGTTTCTCATGATGTGGAGATAACCCGTGCGGAAACCTGTGACAGCTGCAACGGCAGCGGTGCAAAAACCGGCACGACTCCCAAGACCTGTCCGGATTGTCACGGCTCAGGATATGTGAGGGTCACTCAGCGCACAATGCTTGGTTCCATGAGCAGTCAGAGGACCTGTACCAAGTGCGGCGGAAAGGGAAAGATAATAGACAATCCCTGTCCCTCCTGCAACGGCAACGGAAGAGTACAGAAGCGCAAAAAGGTGACAATACATGTTCCCGCAGGTATTGACAACGGTCAGACCCTTACCGTAAGAAATGAAGGAAACGCAGGTACAAACGGAGGCAGCAAGGGCGATCTTAACGTAAGGATAACCGTCCGCAGGGACAGCCTGTTCGAGCGAAGAGGCTTTGATATCTGGGTGGAGCTTCCTATTTCATACACGCAGGCGGCATTGGGCGACGAGGTAACGGTACCGACCATCGACGGTAATGTAACATACAGAATCCCCGAAGGCACTCAGCCCGGCGATGTTCTAAGGCTAAAGGGCAAGGGCGTTCAATTTCTTCAGCGCGAGGGAAGAGGAGATATGATGGTAAGGGTCATCATAGAAGTGCCCAAAAAGCTTACAAAACAGCAAAGGGAGCTTTTGCAGCAGCTTGAGCAGCATATGACCGAAAAGAATTTTGAGAAAAAAGAGACTTTTAAGGATAAGCTTAAGAAGCTGGGCGAGGATATAAAGAAAAATATGGGTATGTAATATAACAGGTATCTGAATAGCCGTCATTTGCACGATCTTTACCGACAGCGGACGCTTTCCGCGTTAAAGAACAACGGTGGGTTATCCCAAAGGGATAACCGGGAAATACCCACGCATCTCTTCGTCTTTTCTTGAAATCTCCATGCTTTTAGCGAAATCCTATTAAGGCAATACCGCATAATGACCGCCTGACGGCTTTGCGTGCGGCTTGCTTGCATATTTTCCTTTATCTTACACAAATTCACCTTGAAATACGTCAGTATTCCTGCGTGGAATTTTTGCAAGCTTACGAAATATCTGACTGCGCAATTCACGCAATCATTGTGCGGTGTTGCCTTAATTTTCTTTATTTTCAGATACTTCCAGATACTTCCTGACCGCAGACGCCCGGTGCATGAAAAATTTCCGAAGCATTACCGTATTTCTCCGCTTTTTCCTTTAAACGGCCGCTTGTTCATCAGGGACATACAAAATTGCTTAGGATCTGTCTGCGTAGAAACCGGTACGCTTCTTTTCGGTTTATTTTACCGACGGCTTGCGTTTCGTCATTTGCTTTGCTGCCGGCATATCCTTGAGGCGGCTTTGGTCAGATGACCGAACATCTTGTGTGTTAAATATTCTTGGCTTGCGCCGGAAAAACATCGAAACTTTGCTTTTTCCTCGGTAGACCAGCTCGAAAATCAACCCGCTATTCTTATGCAGGAATTTTAACGGTTTTAAGATACGCCTTTGATCTTCGGTTAAGGTATAGAGAAATAATATGGAGGACCAAGGATCGTATAAACGATTCTTTATAAAAGCAACGCTCTCAATATCATTGAGAGCGTTGCTTTTTAGGCTACGGCAAAAAATATGTGTTATGATCAGGCTATAAAGCTCTGATCTCAGAATCGATTATCTTCGAAAATAACGAAAAAAGCCTGCTTAGCATTTTTCGGAATGCATCCTGCTTCCTCTTTTTTGTGTTTCATCGTTTTTTTGATGTACGTCAAGTGCGTCTTAAAAAAATCGCCTCAAAATACATGAAAGTTGCGAAAACCACATGCCTTGAGCTGCTGAACAGGCTCTAAAAGACGAAATAAAGGCGTAGCCGGCATGATGCGCTATATTTCTTCCAGCCAAAGCTTTGAAACAGCGTCAGACGGCATTCTCCAGTCTCCTCTGGGGGACAGGGACACCGATCCGATTTTAGGCGCATCCGGGAGGCACGAACGTTTGAATTGTTGGGAGAAGAAGCGGCGGTAAAAGTTTTTAAGCCACTTTTCTATGATTTCAGACGAGTATTTTCCGTCAAAGGCGTAGAGCGCAAGACGAAAAATCTTTTTTGGCGGAAAGCAGCGCCGGATCGCATAATACAAAAAGAAATCATGAAGCTCATACGGTCCCACAAGATCTTCGGTTTTCTGACTGATCTCTCCGTTTTCGGCGGGAAGAAGTTCCGGACTTACCGGCGTATCCAGTATGTCGTAAAGCACTTCGCGAAGCTCCGCATTATCCGAGGAGTCGGCATAAAAGCGTACTATATGACGGATAAGGGTTTTTGGTATTCCCGCATTGACACCATACATCGACATATGATCGCCGTTATAGGTCGCCCAGCCCAGCGCCAGCTCCGACAGGTCTCCGGTGCCTACCACAAGGCCGTTTTCCTTATTGGCTATATCCATAAGTATCAGCGTGCGCTGTCTTGCCTGTGCGTTTTCATATACAACGCTCCGGTCTTCGGGATCATGAGCTATATCTTCAAAATGCTGCATAACCGATTTTGTTATGTCAACCTCTCTCAACGCAACCCCCAATGCTTCGCAAAGACGTATTGCATTTGATTTTGTGCGCTTTGTGGTTCCGAAGCAGGGCATAGTTACCGCTATGATATCCTTTCGTGAGCGGTTCATGATATCGGCCGCCTTTACAGACGCAAGGAGCGCCAGGCAGCTGTCCAGTCCGCCGGATATACCGATGATCAAGGTCTTCGCAGCGGTGTGCGCGATCCGTTTTTTCAATCCGTTGCTTTGCATCAACAATATGCTCTCACAGCGCCGAGCCCTGTTTTTTTCATCGTGAGGAACAAAGGGGGCGGGGCTTACGGTCCTTGTGAGCACCGTTTCTTTAAGCTCGGTCTCAAATTCTATAACATTGGCCGCTTTTTCAAAGGTAAAGGCGGTGTTTTTTTGTCGTTCCGCAGCTAAGCCGAAAACATCGATTTCCGATATTATCATCCGGTTTTCGAAGGGTTTTGTCTCTTCCAGCAAAACGCCGTTTTCCGCTATCAGGTTGTGACCTGAGAACACAAGATCGGAGGTGCTTTCGCCGTCACCGGCAGAGGCGTACACATAGCCGCATATCAGACGGCCGCTTTGTCCGGTCACAAGGTTTCTCCGGTATTCTTCCTTGCCGATCATCTCATTGCTTGCGCTAAGATTAAGTATTATGGCGGCTCCGCTTACGGCAAGCTCGGCGGAAGGAGGGGCGGGTACCCACAGATCCTCGCAGATCTCAACCCCGAAGGAAAATTCCGGCATGTTCCCGCACCTGAATACCGTAGGCTGTTCTTCACGGCATTCGGTAAAATTCCGTTTTTCGTAAAACTCGTTATAATTAGGGAGGTTTTTCTTTCCCACCGTTCCCAAAAGCACACCCTTTTGTAAAACGGCGGCGGCATTTATGAGTTTTCCGTCTTTTATAACAGGAAGCCCCACAACAGATATTATATCAAGATCACGGGTCTCTTTCATTATTCGCAGAAGCTGCTTCGCCGCTCCCTTAATCAACAAAGGCTGAGAAAACAGGTCGCCGCAGGTGTAGCCGGTGACGCACAGCTCCGGAAGCGTCAGAAGCTTGACTCCCGCTTCATATGCGTCTTTGATGCATTTAATTATGCTGTCCGCGTTAAATTCAACATCCGCCACTTTTATTGAGGGGGTTGCAGCGGCAACTTTTATAAATCCGTCTTTCATTTATGCAGTCCTTTCGTTTCAATGATTTCATTTTATCATTTTCCGGAAAAAAATTCAAGGGTATATCCGTTTTATTATTTTCGCCGCGATTGACTTTTGAGCCGTTGTAGGCTATAATGAAAAGCAGTGATAAAAGTTTTTCCGTACCGTTCAGGTAAGCCGCTACAGGATGAGGCGGATAGCGGTACGGATATAAGGCCGGAATACGGGCATTGTTTCGCAGAAAGCGGTTTTATTATTGCTCCACCAGGTAACTTTTGAAGAATTTGTGCTCCGAATGGCTGTGGAAAGACAAGGAAGAAGACCGCAGGAATATGCGCATATTTCAAGGGCTTCCAACGAAGTATTTAGGCAGCCGGGCAAGCAGAATAATTCAAGAGTTGCTTGGGGGAGCAATAAGCAAATAATTTCGGATAAGCCGAAGCCTTGCTTCAGTATCGGCCGCTTGAAGCCATCGCAGGAATGGGACGCCGAGTCAAACCTGACGCGCCTGCGTCTTGCAGGGTCATATTGCTTCAGTTTGTAAAAAAGTTATATTTATGCCGTCCCGGTAATAAAATTATGTCCGGAAATCCGCATATTATTTTACACAGGCAATTTCCGACGATTTTTGAAAATGCTCATGATCATTGATGCAAAAATGCAAAAAAATTTTAAAAAGGAAAAAATATGGAGTATTTAAAAAACATCATCAAATTTGACCATCCCGGTGATTTCGGAAAATGGGAACAGGAATGTCAGCCTATCGGAAACGGGTATATGGGCGCAAGCTTTTTCGGAGGTATACAAAAAGAAAAAATCGTTCTTAACGAAAAAACCCTTTGGGTAGGGGGGCCGTCGGAAAATAACAAGGATTATTACGGAGGCAACAAGCCCGGCAGTTATCCCTATGTCAAACAGGTTCAGCAGCTTCTTCATGACGGAAGATATGACGAAGCCACAGCTGTTTTGCCTAAGCTTACCGGCCTCGAAACAGGCTCGGGAGCGTATCAGCTTCTTTGCAACCTTTATCTGGAGCAGGACGTGGATGAAAGCGCGGCAACCGGTTACAGCCGTGAGCTGGATATGGATAAGGCGCTGTTTACGACCGCTTTTTCGGTCGGAGGCGTAAAATATACGAGAGAAGCATTCGCAAACTACCCGTCCAATGTCATTTGTATAAGAATCAGATCGGATAAGGCGTCTATGATAAATGCAAGGATTTATCCGGGTGAAATACAGGAGGACGGAGTCGTTGAAGCAAAGGGCGATTCGCTTATTTATCAGGGAGCGCTTAAGGAAAACATGCTCCGGTACTGCTGCGGGATCAGAGTTCTGGCACAGAGCGGGGAAATCGAAGCAAAGGGCGGCAGTCTCTACATAAAGGGCGCGGATGAGGCAATTTTATTCGTTACGGCTTCGACCGATTACAGTTCCGATCTTAATAAGAAATTCAGAAACGGCACGGATCCGCTGATACCGGTTTCCCTTAGACTTGATAAGGCGTTGGACGCAGGGTATGAGCGTCTTTATAGCGAGCATTCCGAGGATTACGGCCGGCTGTTCCGCCGGTGCAGACTTTCGCTTAACGGGGCAGGGGGAGAGCCTGCTGCCGCCGACAAGCTCGTTAAGGGCTACGCAGACGGCGATATCAAGCTGAGATCCGAGCTGGAGGAGCTTTACTTTCAGTTCGGAAGATATATGCTTATCAGCAGCTCCAGGGACGGTTCTCTTCCGGCAAATTTACAGGGAGTATGGAACGAATCCAACTGTCCGCCGTGGAATTGCGATTACCATATAAACGTTAATTTACAAATGAATTACTGGGGAGCATATAACACTAATCTTGCCGAAACGGCAATACCGCTTATAGATTTTATTGACGATTTAAGGCCTTCGGGAAGGATAACCGCAAAGGAATATTTCGGTATAGTTTCTGACGATGAAAATCCCGAAAACGGCTGGACCGCCCATACCGCCGTGAATATCTTCGGCTGGACCGCTCCGGGGTGGGATTTCTATTGGGGCTGGTCCACCGCAGCAGCAGCCTGGCTCATGCAGAATATCTGGGAGCATTTTGAATTTACCGGAGACAGAGAATATCTTGAAAAGCGGATATATCCGATTATGCTGGAAAGCGTCAGGTTTTACAGCCAATGGCTAATATACGACGACAAGCAAAACAGACTTGTATCAACGCCTACCTATTCTCCGGAGCACGGTCCTGTGACTATAGGAAATACCTATGAGCAGTCGCTTATAGAACAGCTTTACCGCGACTTTATACGGGCGAGCGAGATCCTGGACAGGGACGCCGAGCTGAGGGAAAAAATAAAAAAGGACGTTGAAATGCTCAGGCCTTATCATATCAGCAGTAAGGGCTTTGTAAAGGAATGGTACGAAGAGGACGAGGAAGGATTTGACAATTCGAAGGTACAGAAAAACCACCGTCATATAAGTCACCTTATGGGCTTATATCCCGGGAAAGCTATTACCCATATGACTCCGGAGCTTATGAGGGGCGCCGTAAACACTATGAATGACAGGGGCGACGAATCCACAGGCTGGGCAAGGGCATACAAGCTTAACCTATGGGCAAGGACATGGGACGGAAACAGGGCTTACGGTATTTTAAGCGGACTTCTTTCCGACTGTACCTACATTAACTTATTTGATTTTCATCCGCCTTTTCAGCTTGACGGCAATTTCGGCGGAAGCGCCGGGATAGCGGAAATGCTCCTGCAAAGCCATGAGGGGTATATCCATCCTCTTGCATCGCTTCCGGACGCATGGGAAGAGGGAGCGTTCGAGGGCCTCTGCGCCAGAGGAGGTTTCGAGGTAAGCGCATATTGGAAGGAAAAAAGGCCGACATGTATTAAGGTGCTGTCCAAGCTGGGCGGGACGCTCAAGATCAGGTGCAGCAGCCCTGTAAGTGTTACCGTTGACGGTAAAAAAGCAGACTGGTCCTTTGAGAAGGGTATTGTTTCGGTGGAAAGCATCTGCGGCAAGGAGTATGTGTTTGACTTTTAGCCGTATATATATTCCGGGTCGGCGGACAAAAGCCGAAAAAAGCAAAGGATCAAGGTCATTCGCTGCTTTATGCCTTTGCCGCAGGAAATTTGAAGCTGTAAATAATATTATGGCTTATCGGAAAAGGCACAATATGTTCGATTTCCAATAGAGGCTATTGAAAAGCCGCACAATCAGGATCCTTACTTACCGCGTGCGCTTTGCGGGTAAAAGAATGCGGCAGTTATCCCGAGGGAACAGCTGCGAACATCTCTGTATATCTCCGTTTTTTTAAACCGCCATGCTTTTAGCGAAATCGTACAAATTTGCTTCGTTTTCAGATATGCCCTGACCCCGGACGACATTGATGCCGGAAATGCCGGAAATATTTTTTCGCTTTTTCTTTAAAGCGCCGCATATTAGGCGTGATCTTACAAAATCGCTTTTTCAGATACGCCCTGTCGTCTCCCCGTTTCAGCCTTACAGCTCTATCAGACCGGGTGGCGTTGAACGACTTTAATGGGGTGACGATCCTTTAAATTTCCTCCGCCAAAGAAAAATATCAGGAAAGGAACAAGCAATGCTCCCCGATACAACAAAAGATGAAATCAGAATATCCGTGGCTTTTACAGGATACCGCCCTCAAAAACTGCCTTTCGGAGACAACTGGGATCACCCTGACGCAAAGAAGCTCAGGGCGGTGCTTTATAATGAATATGACAGGCTTATAAGAAAAGGATTCCGTTTTTTCCTTACAGGCGGCGCCCTCGGCAGCGATATGATGACGGCCGAGGTCATACTGGAGCTTAAGAAAAAATATTCCAAGCTCCCCATATATCACGAGCTTTGCCTTCCGTGTTACGGACATTCCTCCAAATGGGAATGCAGGGACATCGAACGGTTGGAGAGAATAAAAAAGCAAAGCGTGGTCACTTATGTTACGGACGGACCTTATTGCAGCGGATGTATGCAGAAAAGAAACGAATATATGGTAGATACGTCCGCCGTGCTCGTAGCGGTTTATGACGGGCAGAACGGCGGCACCCGAAATACTGTCGAATATGCGAAAAGCCGGAGGAAAAAAACGGTTATTATTCGTCCGCGCGGATTTATAAGGGTAGAGCTTTTTCAAAAGCCTGAAGATGTGGATCAGCTTATGCTGGCGGAATTTGACGATTATGACGACGGTGTGGAAGCGGTTTCCACAAAGAGAAGCGGCAAAAGCAATCTTAAAATTTAATTCCCGCCGTATTTTTTAACCCGCATGCTTTAAAGCTGTGATTTATAATCGAATATTTTAAGAATCGCGTATGCTTATTCCGCGACAAATGCTTTAACGAGGTTTATACAGCGCGCCAGAGTAAGACGGCGGCTTTTGTTCCGGGAAATGTTTTGATCTTACTGTTGAAAATAAAAATGGATTTTTCGTTTAAGAAAAGAAAGGATCTTTTATGTTTAGAGATATACTTTGGAATGACGATTGGCAGTTTTTTCTTTGTGAAAACGACGAATTTGATATGAGCGGTATAACCGGAGAAAGGTTCACGGATGTGGAAATGCCCCATGACTGGCTTATCGGCGATACCCGGAACTTATACAAAAGCGGAGACGGCTGGTACAGAAAGACTTTTACGGTAACGGACGAAATGTTGTCGGGAAGAGTGTTTGTTGCGTTTGACGGGGTTTATATGGACAGCACGGTCTATGTAAACGGAAAGTCGGCGGGCGACTGGAAATACGGCTATTCAAGCTTCAGCTTTGATATAACCGAACTTTTGAATCCGGGAGAAAATGAGATTTATGTTCAGGTCCGGTATAAATCACCGAATTCCCGCTGGTACAGCGGTGCGGGAATTTACAGAAACGTCCGGCTTAAAATAAGAAACAGTGAATATATAAAGGAAGACGGCGTATATATTTCTCCCCGCCTCGAGGACGGAGCATGGAATGTTTATATAGATACCGAGATTTCGGGCGAGGGCAGAGTTGCCAATTCCGTTTTTGACGTAAACGGCAATGAAGTAGGATATGCTATAGGTGAAAAATGTGTTATCAGGGTAAAGGAGCCCAGATTATGGGATATTTATCAGGGAAATCTGTACACACTGCATACCGCTTTGTACCATGGGGATAAGGTGATTGACAGACAGGAAAATACTTTTGGCTTCAGAACCGCGGAGTTTGATCCTCAAAGGGGATTCATATTAAACGGAAGGCATGAAAAGCTGCACGGCGTTTGCATGCATCATGATCTGGGCGCATTGGGCGCGGCTATGAACGAAGCGGCTTTAAAAAGGCAGCTTGAAATTTTGAAGGGCTTTGGGGTCAATGCCGTAAGAACCAGTCATAATATGCCAAGCCGCGAGCTTGTCCGTATATGTAATGAAATGGGAATCCTCATTGATAACGAAAGCTTTGATATGTGGGAAGGGGCTAAGACGGAGTTCGATTATGCACGTTTCTTTCCCGAATGGTACAAAGCCGATGTGGCTTCATGGGTGAGACGGGACAGAAATGCCCCTTCGGTTATAATGTGGTCGATAGGAAACGAAATAGCGGATACCCATGCTTCCCCAAGGGGACTTGAGGTTGCCGAAATGCTTAAGAAAGCGGTTTTAGAGCATGATCCCCGTGAAAATGCAATCTGCACCATCGGTTCTAATTATATGCCATGGGAGGGTGCTCAGAAGGTTTCGGATTATCTTAAGCAGGGCGGATATAATTACGCCGAGAGACTTTACGACGAGCATCATGAAAAACACCCGGACTGGTTCATATACGGCAGCGAGACCTCTTCCGCAGTCAGGTCAAGGGGCGTTTATCACCTGCCCGCTTCCGCCGATATACTTACCCATGAGGATTTACAGTGCAGCGATATGGGTAATAGCTGTGTGGGATGGGGTTCTCCTATGGAAAGAGCATGGATAATGGACAGAGACCGTGATTACTGCGGCGGTCAGTTCGTTTGGACAGGCTTTGACTATATTGGCGAGCCTACGCCTTACAGTACAAAGAATTCTTATTTCGGGATCGTTGATACGGCAGGTCTTTTTAAAGAGAGCTACTATTTTTACCGCAGCGTCTGGACGGACGGAGAAAAGGCTCCTTTTGTCCATATCCTTCCAGCCTGGGATTTTAACGAGGGTCAGGAGATCGAAGTCAGAACCTACTCAAACGTTGAGGATGTGGAGCTGTTTTTTAACGGTAAGTCGCTTGGCAGGCAGCATATTGATTTAAAACACGGAAGGGTGCTTCACGGAAGCTGGAGAGTTGATTATACCAAGGGCGAGCTTATTGCAAGGGCTTACGACAGAAACGGAAATGAAACCGCATTTGACCGTTTGGCCTCTTTCGGCGAGGCGGCGGAGCTGTGTCTTTCCCCCGAAAAAAATACTCTTAAGGCAGACGGAAAGGATATAATTTTTCTGAGGATAGCAGCGTTGGACGAAAACGGAGAAAGGGTAGCCAACGCCCGCAACAGGATAAAGGTGGAGGTCAGCGGAGCAGGCAGACTTGTAGGACTCGACAGCGGCGATTCCACCGATTATGACAGCTATAAGGGAAACAGCAAGAGACTGTTCAGCGGAATGATCACCGCAATGATCGGGGCAACACGTAAAAGCGGAGATATTAATATTACGGTCACGTCAAAAGGACTTCCCGCGGCAAGGTTAGTGCTTACTGCCACGCCCTGCGAGATACCGGAGGGCATTTCAACGCCTCATCCTTGCTTCCCGGTATATATACAGCCCGCAGACGACAGAATTTCAACAAGAAAAATCGAGCTTTCCGCAGACAGACATGCGCTCGATAAGGATAATCCGGCAGCGGAGGTTACAGCTAAAATCCTTCCCGAAAATTCAGATTTTAAGGATATAAGCTGGAAGTGTGTTTTGGAGAGCGGTATAGAAAGTCCCGTTGCTTCGGCGAATCCCGACGGAGACAAAATAAAGGTTACGGCAAAGGGAGACGGAAAATTTATTCTGCGCGCTTCATGCAGTAACGGCACCGGACATCCCGAGGTAATAAGCGATCTTTATTTTACCGCGCACGGTCTGGGAGAAGCACTCAGCGATCCATACAGCTTTGTTTCGGCGAGTCTCTGGGCGTTTTCCAATGTTACGCCTTCCATTATTGACAGAGGAGCAATTTCCGGAATTAACGGGCGTACCGTTATCGGATTCGACAATATGGATTTCGGCACTTACGGCAGCGAGACGCTCACGCTTTTCGCAGGCAACAGCGGCAGCGAACCGGTGGATATTCAGGTATGGGAAGGGAACCCCGATAAGGGCGAAACAAAGCCCCGTCTTATCGATACGGTCAAATTTCTACCGAACGGGGGATGGGACAGATTTATGCCGGCAGAATTTATTTTGCCGGAAAAGCTTAAGGGAATAACGTCTCTTTCGTTTGTGCTGGATAAAAACTGCATCTTCGGAGGCTTTTGCTTCGTGAAGACGGACAGGGCGAGAGCCAAGCTTTACGGCGGCGAACATGACGAGATTTACGGAGATGATTATACGGTAAACGGTAAATGCATTGAAAATATCGGAAACAATGTTGTTATCGGATTTAACGGATTGGATTTCGGAGATAGGGGAGTAAATGAGCTGACCGTCAGAGGGCGTACGCGAAACGCCGCCAATCCCATTCAGATAAGATATACTCCCAAGGGGGAAAGTCAATTGACTCAGCTCGTGGAATTCAAACAATGCGGCGAGTACGGTGAACAAAGCTTTCAAATCGAGAGTATATGCGGTGAGATAGATAATCTGAGTCTCGTTTTCATGCCCGGGTCGGATTTTGATTTTGAATGGGCGAGATTCGGTGAAAAGGAAATCAAATAAAAGGCGCATGTCCCCGGCCGTATTGTCGGGGACGCTTTTTATATCAGACGGATATCATGAGTCGTCCGGAAAAGAGTCGTTTGAAAAGCCGCAGGCTGCACAAATCTCACCGGCCTCGGGCGCTTTGGGCGAAAGGACGTTCGGGGTATTACCAGGCTTCTCCGCCTTTTCCCTGAAATCGTCACTCATTCGGTGAAATCGTACAAAATTTACTTTTTTCGGATACGTCTTAATGGAAACCGGATTCAGACTTATAGACGGGCTAAATCAAATTTTTCACAATCCCGAAACATAAGATCAAAGCGCATTTCGTTTTTAAATATATTTTAGCAGCAGGCATAAAAGCAAGATATGTATCAAAGTCATATTCTCAGTAAATCGGGAAGGAATCAAAGTAATTCCGGGAAACGAAAGGCTGTGACAAGGCGAAACTGTATTTTCGTTTAAAACTAACAAACCGCAATATAACCTCGTGAGTTTCACCAAATGTAAACGATTAACTTTGTGTAAATGAGAGATTGTATTTTAGGTTATAAGCCTGTATAATACAAATATAAATCTTTATTATATGGAGGAAACCTAAAATGAAAATGAAAAAAGTTTTAGCGGGTGCCGTTGCTTCCGTTATGGCTGTATCTTCACTTGCCGCTTTTGCAAGTGCAGCTACAACAACCGAAGAAGGCACAGCTTATATCATGCTGAGCACAGGTGTTCCCGGATTTGAGTGGTGGGATGACGGAACTGACCGCGCAGGTCTTGACGCTACTACTGCAAAGATCACCGGAAACGGCCAGTACACCGTTTCTCTTAAGGTAGACGGAGAGTTCGAGGATGACAACGAGGATCTTTACGAAACCGCACCAAGCGTTATGTTTGCCGCACTCGGCGTAAATAACGGCGAGGTTCTCTTCCCCGGAATGATCATCACTATCGATAAGGTTGAGTTTGACGGAAAGGCTGTTGACCTTAAGGGCACACCTTATACCAACTCCGACGACGGTAAGGTTACGCGTGTTAACCTTCGCAATCCCTGGGTAAATAGTATTCCTGACGACGCCAGAACAGCCAAGGGAACAAAGGAAGCAGGCACAATCGAAAGTGACGCTACATGGGCTCCTATGTTCGGCACGGACGGAGGAGATGTTGAAACCTTCGAATGGGCTGAAATGGTTATAACGTTTACAGTTTCCGGCATTCAGGAAGACAACAATGCCGAAGGTTCTGACACTGAAACAACTGATAAGCCCGCAGGCGATACCAATAAGCCTACCGATGACAAGAACAATGCCGATACCGGTATTGAAGGCGTAGCTATCGTTGCAGGTCTTGCAGTTATTGCAGGCGGCGCTGTTGTAGTTGCTAAGAAGAGAAAGTAAGCTACAAAATATTTTGATTTAACGTCTCCGGACGGATAAATGACCGATAATACGGTTTTTACCGACGGCTGAAATTATAATCAAAGAAAAAGCGGAGAGCGGCTGCTCTCCGCTTTTTTGCTGTAGCTCCAGCGTAAAAAACCATCGGCTGAGCCGGCGGAATAAAAAGCTTTGGAGAAATAACGGCCTCTGATTACGATATAGTATAATAACCTCAGACTGGGGAAAGTGGATGAATTGTTTTTGATGTCTGAGAACATTGTACCGATTCAGTGGAATCGCTCCGCTTTGCTTCGCTCTTTTTATGGTATAATAACCTCAGACTGCGAAATGAGGAAGATTTTATTTTGATGTCTGAGGACATTTTACCGATTCAGAGGAATCGCTCCGCTTTGCTGCGCTCTTTTTATGGTATAATAACCTCAGACTGGGGAAAGAGGAAGATTTTATTTTGATGTCTGAGGACATTTTACCGATTTAGAGGAATCGCTCCGCTTTGCTGCGCTCTTTTTATGGTATAATAACCTCAGACTGCGAAATGAGGAAGATTTTATTTTGATTCTGAGATATTTTACCGTTTTTGAGGAATCGCTCTGCTTTGCTTCGCTTTTTTATGGTATAATAACCTCAAACGAAGTAAAGTGGAAGTGATTATTTTGATGTTTGAGAACATTTTACCGTTTTAAAGGAAGAGTCGCTTCGCTCACTTTTCTTATGGTATAATAACCTTAGACAAAATAAGGAGAGTGATTTTATTTTGATGCTGAGATATTTTACCGCTTTAGAGGAACTGCTCTGCTTTGCTGCGCTCTTCTTATGATTAATGGTAAGGTTTTTGCAGCCGCATTACTATTACTTTAACATAAAGAAGGTCATTAGCAGATGAAAAATGAAATAAAAATATTATCACACTCAACATACGGATGTGAATGTTACATTATATTCTGTATCTAAATGCCGCAGAAAAGCAATATACGGGCAGGTGAGGGATACATAGGGAAAATATCAGAAAGCTGTGCGAAGAAAGGAAAGCAGAAATGATAGGAACCAATGCTTGTCCCGATCATATTCACATGCTTGTAAGTATCTCGCCGTATTTAAGCGTAGCAGGGTTTGCGGGATTTCTCAAAGGTAAAAGTACTTTGATGAAATTTGACGGCATGCTAACTTAAAGTATAAATACGGAAAACGAAATTTTTATATTGAGGTTATTTTATTAATATGGTGGGAAGAAATGAAACCGCAGTAAAACAATATATACTAATCAACTGAATGAAGATTATGAATATGATCAAATGACATTGAAGGAAATTTATAGACCCGTTTTCGGGCAGCAAGAATCAATGTAAAAAATAAACAGCTGCTGAGGCGGCCGTCTGTGACCAGTAATGCTGTGTCAGGGCTTCAATACACCTCTTTAGTGGCTGAGTCTGTATTTCGCACTTTTAGGGCGTGTGCAAACCGCCGCTTCAGTGGTGGGTTTGATTTGTTTTCATATATGCCCTAAAGCATAACCGTACTTTTCAAAAGGCATGATTCGACAATGCTTTTTCAATGATTCAAATGTAAACTTCGTTTAAAACCGTTAACGGGCTTAAACGGCATTATACAAGGCAGGAGGTTTATTTCAATGCTCCGGAATATACAAAATGACCGGCGGATTTATAAACGCCGGTCATTTTATTTTTTGAACCTTTGCAAAGTTTGCCATAATTTTCTTTGTCCCTACCTTATCAAAGGAAATTTCAAGCAGACAGTCATTACCCATTGGTTTAGCGGTCAGCACCGTTCCCTCGCCGAACACCTTATGGTCAATCCTGTCTCCGGCGTTAAAGATTTCCGGTGCGGAGCGTGCTGCTATTTTTGAAGCAAGCTTTTCCACCTGAGCATGGCGGGTCTCCTGCTGCAAATATCCCGTTTTTGCCGTCTTTTGACGCGGACGTTCATAGGCGGCCGGAAGGGTATGATCGGTAAGCGAAATATCTTTTTCGGGGATTTCGACTATAAATCTCGAGAGTCTGTTACGCTGGGTCGAACCGTAAAGAAGCCGTTGTCTTGTATGAGTTATGAAAAGTCTTTTTCTTGCTCTTGTTATGGCAACGTAGGCTAAGCGGCGCTCCTCCTCGATCTCGTTCATATCAAGCTGGGCACGGTAGGACGGGAATATGTTTTCCTCGGCGCCCACTATAAATACATTATCAAATTCCAGACCTTTAGCTCCATGCATTGTCATTAAAACGACCTTATCCTCATCCTGATCATAATTGTCCAGATCGGTTATCAGGGCAATGTTTTCAAGATAATCCGAAAGTGAATGCTCTTCGTTTTCTTCCATAAAGTTGATCATTCCGGATTTAAGCTCGTTTATGTTTTCAAGCCTTGCCGCACCCTCGTCACCCTGGGTTTTCAGCATCGCCTCGTATCCGGTCGCCAACATGATATCATCCAGCAGGCTGTCAAGAGGGCGTTCCTCATCCTGACCCAATTCGCGAAGCGCTTTTCCCAAGGGTTCGAGCGTCTTGCTTTTTTTTGAAAGAGCCGCAAATTCTTCCGAGCGTTCCATTACCTCGATCGGGGATATTCCCAAGCCGTCGGCTACTCTGAATATTTCAAGCTGTGTCGCATCTCCGATCCCCCGCTTCGGCTCGTTAATGACCCTGCTGAGTCTGACGGTATCAAAGTTGTTGTTGATAACGCTCATATAGGCGAGTATATCCTTTATTTCCTTTCGGTCATAGAATTTTGTTCCACCAACTATCCTGTAAGGTATACCGCTTTTTGAAAGAGAAAGCTCCACAGAACGCGACTGAGCATTAGTACGGTATAACACAGCATTGTTTTTAAAGCTTTCGCCGTCACCCTTCATTTCCATAACCGCCGATGCGATAAAATTTGATTCATCTATCTCACTCTGGAACAAGTGAAGCTGTATTTTTTCTCCTTCGCCTATGTCGCTCCAAAGGTTTTTGCCCTTACGCTGGGTATTATTCCGAATAACGGCGTTAGCCGCATCGAGAATGGTTTCGGTGGATCTGTAGTTTTGTTCAAGCTTAACCACCTTTGCGCCGAATTCTTTTTCAAAGCTCAGGATATTTTCGATCGTAGCACCTCTGAACCGATATATGCTCTGATCCTCATCGCCCACCACGCACAGGTTGCCGCTTCCCGCCGCCAACATGGATACAAGCTTATACTGCGCCATATTGGTGTCCTGGTACTCGTCCACCATTATGTAATCAAATTTGTTTTGCCACAATTTAAGGATTTCGGGATTTTTTTCAAACAGCTCTACCGTTTTCATAATTATGTCGTCAAAATCAAGAGCGTTCGATGCTTTCAGTCTCCGCTGATATTCGGTATATATTTCTTTGGCCTTTTCAAGCTTAAAATCAGCTTTGCCGCCGTCGGTATATACGGGGAAGCGATCCGGAGTTATCAATTTATCCTTTGCACGGCTTATTTTACTTTGAAATTCCTTGGGTGAAAAAGCCTTGTCGGAAATCTGGAGCGTCTTCATAACATCCTTTATGACCTTTAAGCTATCGTCGGTATCATAAATTGTAAATGACTTTTTGTAGCCGAGAGCTTCTATGCCTCTTCGAAGAATACGAACACAGGCCGAATGAAAGGTCCCCGCGAATACATCCCCCCCGCCGGCGTTCATTCGTGCCAGCCTTTCTCTCAGCTCGCCCGCCGCTTTATTTGTAAAGGTAACGGCCATAATCTTCCATGGGGCGGCTCTGTAATATCCCAAAAGCTCCGAAAGCCGGGAAACATTATCAGGCGTATTTTCCAGCCCGCCTTCCGCATAGTTGGAAAGAAAGGCTTCGTCCGCCTCTGAAATGTCGCGTTCAAAGTCGGTGTTATAGCTTTTCCCGAATAAAAGCATGTTGCCTATGCGATTGCACAGCACCGTGGTTTTTCCGCTTCCCGCTCCGGCTATTATCAGAAGAGCGCCTTCGGTTTGGTAGATGGCTTCCCGCTGCATAGGATTTGTGCGGCTGAAAAATCTGTCAATACATTGTTTTTTTATTTGCGTAAAGTTGTTCATTATTATGTCCGTTTCTTTAGTTTATGGAATGCCGTGAAGCTGCGTTGATGCGGCTCTTGTATAAGAGCCTGTTTAGCATCTCTCAGCATGCATCTTGCTTGCGTCTTTTGCCGTATTTCTTCGTTGATCTTTCTTGATGTACATCAAGTACGCCTTCGAAAAATCGCCTCGAAATACGCAAAATCCGCTGCGCAATCTACATACTTCGAGATACTAAACAGGCTCTAAGGCGGTTTATTCGTTATCTTCCTTAACGGAGACAGTGCTTCCATTAAGCGCCACAAAGGGATTTACACCGTCGCCTACAACTTGCGGGAGCTTACCGTCCCAGCGGTCTATTTTAAGATAATCGATATAGTTGGGTGAAGTTGCAAGCTGCTTCTGGATAAG
Source organism: uncultured Ruminiclostridium sp. (assembly GCA_910579265.1). Taxonomy (GTDB): domain Bacteria; phylum Bacillota; class Clostridia; order Oscillospirales; family Ruminococcaceae; genus Ruminiclostridium_E. The sequence goes on from CAJTTE010000009.1 coordinate 59,731, forward strand.
CTCTATGGCGTCTGCCTCCGCTTTTGCGGCAATCCTCTTGGATTCGGCATCTGCTTCGGCGGCAATAAGCACCTGCTTCGCCTCTTCCTGCTTTTCCTTTGTTTTGTTTTCCATTTTAAGGGCGTCCTGTTCAGCTATTACTTTAGCCTGTATCGCTTCCTCAAAAGCGGAATCAAAATAAAGATTCTCTATTGCGAACGCAGTAACGATAATTCCGTCCTTGCTAAGTATTTCGGTAAGAGTGTTCTGTATCTCGGCGGTCACGTCGGCACGGGATTGAACAAGCTGTTCCGCTTTTACTTTACCTATCGCGTCCTTGGCTATTTTCTGCACGTTCGGAACAAGGAGCTTCGTCTCCACGTTAGAAATACCGATATTTCTGATAATATCACTTAGTTTTGTGCTGTCATAGCAATAGTTCAGCTTAAGCTCTATGGGTTTTACCGATTGGGTATCGCTGGTATAGGCATCGGTGCTTATAGCGTATACCTGTTCTCTCGTATCGACTTGATTTATTTCTTCTATGAAGGGTATATGGATGTTGAGACCGGCGGTAAGATTGTCCTGAACGATTTTACCGAAGCGGTATTTAACCCCGATATAGCCTTCGTTTACAATGGAGAATGAATTAAAAAGAACTATTATGAGAAATAAAGCGATAATTCCTATCAATACGTATTTTCCGTATTTTCTTCCCTCCGGAGCTTTTTTGTCATTTGACGTAGTAAATTTAACTTCAGCCATTTTGTTTTTCCTTTCGGTTATTTTATGTTTATTAGATCCGAGTATTTGTCTTTCACTTCTATTTTATCAACTTCCGTTTTTCCTAAAACAGCGTCGTTATTTTTTACGGCGTGTGAAAGCATAAGCTTGATGCGGTTTATCTGATTTACTTCGGAGGCTCCGGGGTCATAATCCACGGCAATTATATTCGAAAGGGGATTCCTGCGCCTCAATTCACCTATAACGCCTTTTCCCGTAACATGGTTCGGAAGGCAGGCAAAGGGCTGCATGCAGATTATATTGTTTACTCCGCTATGCATAAGCTCAACCATTTCGGCGGTTAAAAACCAGCCTTCTCCCGCAATATTGCCGGTGGATACTATACCGTCCACCAACTTTCTCATATCGCTTATCCTCATCGGCACGCCGAATTTGGTGTCCTTTACGGCTTGTGTATAGGGCTTCTGAAGCCATTCAAGTATATGGATCAGCTTATTCATGAAAAAATACCTTGAATTTGAAACGGTAAGAAGCTCTCTTCTTGTATTCGCATGATCCATTATGAAATAAATAAATCCCATAAGATCAGGAACCACCGCTTCGGCGCCTTCGGATTCAACCAGGTCTACCACGAAGTTATTGGCCACGGGATGGTATTTTACCAGGATCTCTCCCACAATGCCTACCCTCGGTTTTTCAATATCATATACCGGAAGGCCGTCAAAATCCTTTACTATAGCGGTTATATTTTTTTTGTATTCTTTCAGGCTGAGCTTTTTAAGGGATATCTTGAGCTTTTCGTTCCATTTTTCATACAGCGCGTCGGCACTGCCCTTTTCGATTTCATAGGGGCGAACGCGGTACAGGCAGCGGCTAAGAGTATCACCGTAAACCAAGGCCAGCATCGCTCTCATAATAAGCTGGGGAGTGTAAGTAAACCCGGGATTCTTTTCCATTCCCACCATATTCACGGAAATTATAGGAACCTGCGGATATCCGCCTTCTATAAGCGCTTTCTTTATCATTCCCACATAATTGGTGGCACGGCATGCGCCTCCGGTCTGGGTAATAAGCACCGATGTGTTATCAAGATCGTATTCGCCGCTGTCCAATGCAGACATCAACGATCCCACAGTCAATATAGTAGGGTAGCAGGCGTCGTTATTCACATATTTGAGTCCCTTATCCACTATATCCTTGCTGTAATCCTTAAGGATCACCATATTATAGCCGGAATATCTGAAGGCCTGTTCCAACAGGTCAAAATGAATGGGCGCCATCTGGGGCGCGAGTATCGTGTGGGTTTTCCGGCTTTCTTTGGTAAAGTACGGCTGACGGTGGTAGCCGTCATATTTGCTATCGCTTATGTATCCGTCCCTTCGGCGTTCCTCGGATACGGATATAAGAGAACGCAGGCGAATTCTGGCAGCACCCAGGTTATTTACCTCATCGATCTTAAGAACGGTATACAGTCTACCGTACCCCTGCATTATTTCCTGGACCTGATCGGTAGTAATTGCATCCAGTCCGCATCCGAAGCTGTTAAGCTGAACAAGCTCCAGATCATCACGTTCGCCGACCAGAGCGGCGGCATTGTAAAGACGGTTGTGATACATCCACTGATCAACGACTCTTATAGGCCTTTTAAGCTTGTCCACGCCCAGATGCGCAACACTGTCCTCGGTCAATACGGCAAAACCGTAGCCGTTTATCATTTCGGGAATACCGTGGTTTATTTCGGGATCGATATGATATGGTCTTCCGGCTAATACAATTCCCCTTTGACCCGTTCTCTCAAGCATTTCGAGAACTTCCTCGCCTTTTGATCTTATATCCTGTTTAAACCGTTTGTCTTCTTCATAGGCGGCTGCCAATGCTTCTCCTATTTCAGCCCCTCCGATTCCCAAAGGATTGAATTCCTCAACAAGCCTTTCGGCCATTCTGTCCTTGTCATAAATCGGGAGAAAGGGGTTCATAAAGCAAACCGAATGCTCCCTAAGTTCCGGAATTGAATTTTTTATTACCTCGCCGTAGGTAGCCACAACAGGACAATTATAGTGATTGTCTCCTTTTCCTCCGCAATCCATCTCATAGGGCAGGGAGGGATAGAAGATCATATCCGCGCCGTTTTTAATAAGCCATTCCACATGGCCGTGGGAAAGCTTGGCCGGGTAGCATACCGATTCGCTTGGCATTGTTTCTATTCCCAGTTCGTATATTTCGCGTCCCGAATCCGGGGAGAGCAGAACACTATAACCGAGCTTTGTAAAAAAAGTATGCCAGAAGGGGTAGTTTTCATACATGCCCAGAACTCTCGGTATGCCCACGACTCCGCGTTTCGCAGCTTCCCTGTCAATAGATTTGTAGCCGAATAATCTTTTGTATTTATATTCGAAAAGATTCGGAAGACCGGATTTTTTTGTACCCAGTCCCGCACCTCTTTCACAGCGGTTGTTGGTTATAAAACGGGTCCCGTCACCAAACTTACTGATAGTCAGCAGACAATTATTGCTGCATTTGCCGCAGCGAGCGGTGGATTTGGTGATGGTGAAGGATTCCAGGCGGTCAAGAGTGGCTATCGACGAGCCCTGACCGTCATCGCGACTAAGGGCGATCAGAGCACTTCCGTATGCTCCCATAAGGCCGGCTTTATCCGGACGTACCGCTTCGCGTCCGCAGGTAAGCTCAAAAGCCCTTAGAACGGAATTGTTCATAAACGTTCCGCCCTGAACGATTATCTTTTCGCCCATATCCTTCGGATCACGTATTTTTATAACTTTAAACAAAGCGTTTTTCACTACGGAATAGCTTAATCCGGCGGAAATATCGGCAACGCTCGCACCCTCCTTTTGTGCCTGTTTAACGCGGCTGTTCATAAACACGGTGCAGCGTGAGCCGAGATCCACGGGATGCTCGGCGGTAAGCCCCAGCTGGGCGAAGTCGGCGCTGGTCATGCCAAGGGCGGCGGCAAAGTTTTCTATAAAGCTTCCGCATCCGCTTGAACAGGCTTCGTTCAAAAGTATGCTTTGGATCTCGCCGTCCTTAACACGAATGCATTTCATATCCTGACCGCCGATATCAAGGATGAATTCAACTCCCGGAAGCATGCGTTCGGCAGCCTTATAGTGAGCCATTGTTTCGATCTCGCCGTAATCCAGTTTCAGGGCGGCTTTTATCAGATGCTCACCGTATCCGGTAGCCGTTGATTTCGCTATGTATGCGCCCTCCGGCATAAGGGAGTATATCTCCTTTAAAATACCGATAACGGATTTAAGAGGATCTCCCATATTATTGTTGTAGTAGGAATAAAGTATTTCACCCTTCTCGTTTATCAGAGCAGCTTTCGTGGTGGTGGAGCCCGCATCTACTCCCAGATAGCATTTCCCCTTGTGGGATGACAGATCGGCCGTACGTATTTCCGCTCTGGCGTGTCTGTCCAGAAAGGCCTTTTTTTCATCCTCGTCTTTGAACAGCGGAGCCAAACGTTCTACCTCATGGGTTTCCACCTGAGACAGCTTTCCGATGTTTTCCTTAAGTTCCTTCAAGGACACTTCGCCTCTGCTGTCCGATAAGGCGGCGCCTGTCGCTACAAAAAGATTCGCGTCTTCGGGAAAAATAATTTCATCCGGTCCAAGATGAAGAGTGATTATAAAGCGCTTTCTGAGCTCGGAAAGATAGTGGAGCGGTCCGCCCAAAAACGCGACTTTGCCTCTTATAGGTTTTCCGCAGGCCAGTCCGCTTATGGTCTGGTTCACCACCGACTGGAACACCGAAGCGGCAACATCGCTTTTTTTTGCGCCGTCATTCAACAGAGGCTGTATGTCGGATTTGGCAAACACGCCGCACCGCGAGGCGATAGGATAAATGGTTTCCGCTTCCTTTGCAAGCTCGTTAAGTCCTGTTATATCAGTATTAAGCAATGCCGCCATCTGGTCGATAAAAGCACCCGTTCCTCCGGCGCAGCTTCCGTTCATGCGCTGCTCTATGCCGCCTTTAAGATAGGTTATTTTAGCGTCCTCGCCGCCAAGCTCTATAGCTACGTCGGTTTCGGGAATAAGCTTTTCTATGGCTACCGCACCCGCCGTAACTTCCTGAACAAAAGGGATATCAAGCCATTTGGCCACATTTATGCCGCCGCTTCCGGTTACGGCAACCGTGGCTTTGCCGCCTTCGATTTTGTCTATCCCCTCGGTAAGGACCTCGGCAATGGTTTTCTTTATGTCAGAATAATGCCTTTGATATTTTTTATGTATCGCTTTTCCGTTTTCGTCGATGATTACTATTTTTACCGTTGTGGAACCAACGTCAAGTCCGATATGGAACATATATTTTTTCCTTTCGTTAAGAAAAGTTATTTCTTAAGGCCGTTGTGACCGCTGCTAATCATTATACACCACTTTAATAAAAAAAGCAATGGTGAAATCATAACAAATAAAGGTAAAAAAGCCGTTTCAGAAAGCCTTTTTACCTTTTCACCTAAATTTCACGGTAGGATTTACGGCGTATAGAATATCTGAGTCCAATAATATCCGTAACCGTAAGGGTCGTTATGTACATAGTAAAATCCTACGCCCATATATTCAAATTTTGAGCTGATCATAGGTTCTTTGTGCGCCCAGTTGCTCATAAGGGAATTTAAGGCAGCCTGCGGCGTGGAGGAACAGTATGCAATGTTCTCCGCTCTTCCGGACAGATTCAGCCCGTACTGGGAAAGAACGGTAAAACAGCTTGTCCCGTCGGGTCTGGTATGAGAGTTGTAAAAGCTTACCTCCCACGCTCTGTCGGTTGCGGCGGACGTAAGAGCATCCATTTTTTTCAGGGGCGCCAGTCCAAGCCCGGCGCGTTCGGCATTTACCAAATCAAAAAGGCTGTCGGCATAGTCTATTTCCCACTGTTCCTGACTGCGCTGACCGTAATTTCCGCTTATTTGTACGGAAGGGGGCGCCGATTCGGTTATTGCTTCGGTCCGGACGGTGGTTTCCGCTACAGTCGTTTCGATATAAGCGGATGTTTCGATCGGGCCGGTCATTTCAACAGAGGTTTCCTCCGCAGTTGTTTCTTCGGCAGCTTCAACTGTGGTTTCAATTACGGCGGTCATAGATTGAGTCTCGGATGTTTTCGATTCCGGCGTATCGGATACGGCGGTTTCCGCAGAAGTCAAAGCCTTTGTCCCGACGGACGCAGAACCGTAGAATCTGTGTCTGTCAGCTTCGGGTACGGCCTCGGAAAATATCGTCATCGTTGCTTCGGTCTTTTCTTCATCCGTTTGCTGCTCTTTCAGCCCGGCATCGATGTTTACCGAAGCCGTTTCGGCGGAGGGATTGGGACCGTGAAAGCAAAAAGCGAATATCAGAACGCAGAACAGAAAAATATGAAGTCCTTTACTTTTCATAATCAGCAGAAGTTTAATAAGCTTTTGTGTCATATATACCTCGGTTGTTTTTGTTTTCCTGTTTTAAGGCAATGCCGCTGCCGCACGGTCATATCTGCCGTTTCGGGACCGCCTTTATATATTGCCGCCGTGTCCCGGAAATTTCAGCAGTTTTCCGAGATCCGGACGCAAGCCCGGGAGCTTGATCACACGGCAATGACAGTTCAAATGTTTTTAAGGCAATACCGCACAATGACCGCCTGAGGGCTTTGCGTGCGGCTTGCTTGCATATATTCCTATTCCGTCATCTTACACAAATTCTCCTTAAAATACGTCAGTATTCCTGGGTCGGATATATGCAAGCTTACGAAATATCTGACTGCGCAATTCACACCCAATTATTGTGCGGTGTTGCCTTTAATATGCGTAGAAATTCTGTACCCAGTAATGATTGTAATTCTCGGGGTCGGACGCCTTAAAACAATATCCGACACCCAAATGCGTATAAGTATCCGAAAGAATATTCTTTCTGTGGCCTTCGCTGTTCATCCATGCGGCGACCACCGCTTCGGGGGTAGACTGTCCGGCGGCTATGTTTTCGCCGAAGTAACCGTATACGATCCCTTTATCATTAAAGGCCGTGGAAAATTTTTGTCCGTCGGGACGTGTATGACCGTATTTTATCGCAATTTCACCGACTCTCGTATCGGCTATATCGTTCAGGACGATCATTGCTTCAAAGGGCTTTTTCCCATTTTTGATGCGTTCCTGATTGGTAAGCTCGAAAACGCGCGCGGCAAATTCCGGCAAGGACGGCGGATTTTGAGTCGTTGCAGCCGGAGGCGCGGGGGTGGTAGCGGCAGCGGACGATCCTACCGTGGTTGTTGTTGTGGTCAACGTTATTTTTGATGAGCTCAGGTAGTCCGCATGGATAAAGGCGCCGTTTTCCAGCTTATAATAGCCCGTATCGGTTTTCGCCACAACATTTACAGCCTGATTAAGCGAATAGCGCTTAACTCTTGTGCTTCCCTGGATTGCGTTTACCCGGCTGTAGATCCCGTCAGTGCTGACATACATGATGCCGGATACGGCGGTTTCCGTCCATCCGGGAACCGGAGCTTCGGTTGCGCCGGGTGTGACTTCCGCTTTCGGAGAGGTTTGAGGCACGGTTTTTTCCGTGTCAGAGGTCTTATCTTCCGTTAAAACGGTATCCTTTTTTTCAGAAGACGTGTTTTCCGCGGTTTCTTCAGGTGATGTCACGGTAACAGCCGCCGGTTCGGTTTGTGTGTGAACGGTTTCGGCCAAGGTGTCCGATGCGGATTCGGAACGGGAAATATCGTTATCTGTCACTTCCTTGGAGCAGGAGGCTATGCTTATGCATAAAGCCGCAGCAAGTAAAACGGACAGTATTTTTTTCATAATATGTACTCCTTGGGTCATTGGGTTATTGAAGGCTCTTTCGGCATAAAAACGATCTTATCCGAGTTTTTACGCGCTTTTTATATTATACCAGTGTTTGATGCATATGTCAATCGGGTAATTTTTGTAAAGAACGGAGGATTTTTCCCGGCAGTGTATGGCACGTAGTGTATGGCGCGTTTGGATTTTCCATCCGGTGCTGAGGTTAAAATATGAAGTATCAGGGAAGCATTTCAAAATCGTAGTCGGAAGGTTTGCTTTTTGCATTCCGGCGAAAAAACGATTAATTTCAGGACAACAGCATAAAATGACCGCTTGCGGATTGCGCCGGCATACCGTACAAGCCATGTACGGCAGCACCGTCTTATTTTAAGGAGGATCTGTGCAGGATAATTTAAAATATGCAAGCATGGATCACGCATTGCCTTAAGGCGGTCACTGCTCGGTGCTTCCTTAAAAATAGGTCAGGTGCAGTTTAAAACGGCGCAATGACGGGGGTGCGGCGGCACATGGCACATTGCTTACAAAGATATATCGGGAGAACGGATCCGATTTTGCGCGTAATGCGCTTAATTTATTCGGAGGCGTTTACTTAAATTATTTTGTTGTTATGCGTAAATTGTGTTTTAGGGGCGGCGGCGCTTCGGCGTTCGGTTTGCGCGCTTAGTGAAAGATCGGGAAGCGGAGGATCCGGGAATAACGGGTTGTGTTTCCTTAAAGGGTGTTTTTGACGTTCGATTTTTCGGATACCGGCAGCTTGTTTTTAAAGAATTCGGTCATGGAGCTTGTTCTTAAGGCGGCGCGGTATAACTTCCGACCGTCGGATTGGGCGGGCGTTTACTTGAATATTTTGCGTTGTTATAAGTAAATTGAGTTTTTTGAGGCGGCGGTGCTTAGGCGTTCGGATTACAGGTCTGATGAAAGATCGGGGAGCGGAGCTTTTGAGAATGGGGGGCGATTTTGACTTTAAGAAAAAATCGGTAAAGGCTATTCCTTTAGTTTAATCTTGACACATGCTCCGAAAAGTGATACGCTATAATCATAAAAAACGAAAGGATGGATCAAAACATGATCATATCGCCTCCAATGGGATGGAACAGCTGGGATTGTTACGGGGCGGCTGCCGACGAGGAAATTATCAGGCGCAACGCCGAATATATGGCAAAATATCTTAAACCGTACGGGTACGAGTATGTGGTGCTGGATATCCAGTGGAGCGAGCCCGGCGCAAAAAACCATGAGTACCGTCCATTTGTTCCTCTGTGTATGGACGAATATTCGAGGCTTCTTCCTGCCGAAAACCGTTTTCCATCCTCCAAGGGAGGACGGGGACTAAAGCCGCTTGCCGAGTATGTTCATTCTCTTGGACTCAAGTTCGGGCTTCATATCATGAGAGGGATACCGAGGCAAGCCGTACATAAGAACACGAAAATCCTGGGTACTGACAAAACGGCAGGTGAGATAGCAAAAACCGACAGCATCTGTTCCTGGAACACGGACATGTATGGGGTGGATCCGGACAAGGATGGCGCAAGAGCCTATTATGACAGTATTTTTGCTTTGTATGCGGAGTGGGGAGTCGATTTTATAAAATGTGACGATATAGCAAGAGAGCTTCCTCATGAGGAAAAGGAGCTTATAATGATCAGCGAATCCCTCCGTAGCTGCGGCAGAGATATGGTGTTAAGTCTTTCTCCCGGTCCGGCGCCTATTGAAAAGGCGGAGCTTTTTAAGCGTATATCAAATATGTGGAGAATAACCGATGACTTCTGGGATAAATGGGAGCTTTTATACGACATGTTTGACCGGACGGAAAAATGGTGCACTCATACGGGCCCCGGACATTATCCCGATGCGGATATGCTTCCGGTAGGCGCCATATTGCAGGACTATGACGAAAGCAATCGTACAAAATTTACCCAGGACGAGCAGATAACCATGCTGACACTATGGAGTATATTCCGTTCGCCGCTTATGATAGGAGGAGAGCTGAGCAAGCTGGACGAATTCACTGCCGGCCTTCTCACCAATGAGGCCGTACTCAAGATGCATAAGACCGCCAGAAATTCTCATCAGGTATGGAGAAGAGAGATAAACGGCGCCGAGCATATACTGTGGACCGCGTCAAACGCCGAGGGCGGCAATTATCTTGCCGTATTCAATACGGGGGAAAGGTCTTCGAAGGTCGAGATACCGCTTTCGGATATCGAAATTTATACGGAAGCGGAAATAACCGATTTATGGAGCGGAGCAGCTCCCCTGTACGGACGATCGGTAATAGCCGAGATCCCGAGTCACGGCGCTAAGGCGTATGTGCTTAAATAGCTTACCGGATCGGCATTTGTTTTTAAGGCAACACCGCATAATGATCGCGTGTGAATCGCTCAGTCAGGTTTTTCGTCAGCCTGCATAAATTCGGCGCGGGAATACTGACATATTTCAAAGAGAATTTGTGTAAGATCACGGAAAATATGCAAGCAAGCCGCACGCAAGGCCGTCAGGGGGGCATCGTGCGGTATTGCCTTAAATCTCTTCAGAGAGATCGTATCGATTTTCGGAAAAGCCTTTTTGATTTTAAGCCTGCGGATTTTTGTACTTCGCTCGAAATTTTCCCGCTTCGAAGGGCGGAGATGTTTTCCGGAAAATTTATACAAAAGCCGTTTGTGCGGGATATCGGACCGTTTTCCGGGACTGATGCCCTGCGCGGCGGAGTGATCTTGGATACATGGAAGCTCCTTTTACGGGGCTTCTTTTTTTCGGGTAGATTCCGAAGTGCGTCCCGTGGGCAAAATCGACGGTATATTTCATTAAAGCTTTATTTATGCGGATTTGTCATCGGAAGAATTTTCTAAATGACATAAAAAAGACGGAAAAGCATACGGATATTTTACGGATACCGAAACGGCGCTAAAGATCTTTAGCGATCCGTCAAGGCGATTACGGGCAAGGCGCATCAGGCAGCGTGCAGACCCTATTTTGGACAGCGGGCGGAAGCAAAGGGAGAAGGACCCGCCTTGCCGATTGTCCGACAGCGGCGCGGTAAAAAGTCAAAGACCCTTGAGCATTACGGCTTTCGAAATGCAGCCAAGCTATGCCGGAAACGATCTTCGGGCGATAAACAAAAGATAGACGCACAGAGGACAACACGTCCTCAGCTCCGGGTTTTATTTCTCCGCTATTGCATTTTATGTCGAATTATGGTACAATAACAGCCGTACCGTTTTTTTGGAATCCGCCGCTTCGGCGGCTCTCGGAGGTGCTTTATGAACATCGTGCTTGGGCTTGTGAAGGCGGGGATATATATAATGTTCCGCCCCAGGGTGATATGGGCCGAGCCTTCGCTTAAAAAAGCTCTTAAAGGAAAGCCGTGCATTTTTGTATCCAATCATACGTCCCATACAGACGGCCTTTTTGCAGGAGCCGTTCTTAACGGATTCAAGCCTTATTCGCTCGTGGCAAAGGACTGGTACGACAAAAAAGGAATGGGTTTTTTTCTCAGACATGCCCGCACAGTTCCCATAGACAGGTATAATCCCGACGCAGACTGGTATATAACAGGGCAGGAGATCCTGGGGGGCGGCAAGCCCATGCTGGTGTTTCCCGAGGGAAGCACGTCAAAGGACGGAAGAATGAAGGAATTCAAGCCCGGCGCCGCACTGTTGGCATCCAAAATGTCCGTACCAGTTATCCCTTGTCTTATCGTAGGGGGATACAGTAAGTTTTTCGGTCCCCGTCAGGTATTTGTCATAGGCAAGCCCGTCGTAATGGAGTGTCCGGAAAACATGAGGCATTCCGTATATGCCAAAAAACAGACGGAGATCATACGCAGACAGGTCGAAGAGCTTGCGGAAATATACGGCAGCGCCGAACAAGCTGTCGGGAGATGATTTTTTCAGGCGGCGCGGAGTGATCCAAGGGACGGTCTGCCGTCCGTCAGGCATGTATGGTCCTCTTTGTTCCGAAAAAGGTTTCGGGCATACAAAAGCAAACGCGAAGGCTTTTCGGCGTCCGTGATCCGCGGGTATCCTATTTTCGGTACGATCCGGATTTTCGGGAAACCACATAAAATCTATTCCGGGACCCTCTTTTACCGGACTCGTCAGTACCGTACCGGGATTTTACGTCATTGATCCAAAAAACAGGCGCCTTATCGGCTTTTTCAGATCCGATAAGCATATGACCACATGAGGCAAAACGCTTTATAACCGCGGCCGAAACCACACCGCAAACGAAATTCGGCCGTATATCCGGCAGAACCGTAAAAACGGATATAACCGGAAAAGCCCATACCCGGAGATGACCGAAAGGTTCGAAGAAAATAAGAACAGAAGCGGTAACGGGGCAATCAAAGCCTGATCCGCATTCTTAACGACGGATAAACTTAACGGTTTTCCGAGCCTTCGGGATGCCGGGATATTTCGGAATCGGTAACGGTCTGTTTAAAATGTTTTCGGGACAGTTTTTATCGGTAAGTCAGATAAAAGGTTATTTATCTAAAACCGTTAGGCAGGCTATGGATCCTGATTTTTATGATGACGGCCGGCATTTTTCAGGTTGAAAATTTTTTTGATTTTCAATAAACAGGCCATTGAAAGTCCGCCGTAAATGTGATATAGTTTATGAAGAGGCGGCAAACGAACTTTGATCGATATCGCGGCCGACGCATAAAAGAATGTGTTTTTTCGGAAATACCTTTCAGAAAGAGAAAAACGAAAAAAGAAAAATCATATATGATCCGGAAACAGACCGTTTTAAGACGTGAGTTTTCCGGACTGAAGCTTTTCATAAAATCCGGAAGCTTTTCCGGAAATAAGAACTTGTCCATGCCGGGATCGGCACGGTTTTCCGGCATATTTTACCGATTGTTCGTGTTTTGTCATCTGCTTTTGGCCTCTGCTTGCGCTGACTTTGGGCAAATGACCGAACATGCGGCGGATGTTGAAATTTCTTGACTTGCGTCGGTGAGCCGCCGAAATTTTGTCTTGTCCTAGGTAAAATCTGCTCGTAAAGCCATGCCGTTTCTATGGGGACGGGTAAATAAATTTTAAAGAAAGAGGCAATCGTTATGAACGAAAAGGAAATTGCGGAAAAGATCAAGGCTATGCTGGTGGAAAATCTCAGAATTCCCGAGGAGGCTCTGGAATATGATTCCGAATTGTTCGGAGACGACATCGGACTCGATTCCATCGATTCAATTGAAATCATTGCGGGTATCGACACGCTTTTCGGAGTACAGATGACAGGCGTCGCAAAGGAAAACTTTCAGTCGATAAACACCCTTACCGCTTATGTTAAGGAGCATATGGAGTGATCGCGCGATGAGGCAAGCGGGCGTTTGCCCATAAGCGTCAAGCGCCCTTTTCCCGCTGCCCGTCAGGCGGCCGCTGATCCCCTCCGGTTTTTGTACAGGGAGCAGGAGTGTTTTTAACGCATCATTTGCAGAGTGTTTTTATTGCAGGGCAGAAGACGGGCTTTTTTATGCCGGACCGATACGGTCGGAGGACAGTCGTGCGGACAGGTATACAAATGCCTCCGGCTTTTATGAAATCCCTGATACGGGGCAAACCTGAAACGATTTGATCTCCATCGGTAAGAGCATGCGTAAAAGACCGGATAGCAGTTTATGTATAAACGCTCCGCGTCATGCAGAAAAACCCGAGCCTGCTATGTTTTTGTATAAACACATTTTAGCATAAACGCATTTTTTAATCGTGCGTTAAAATCCTTTGCTTTCGCCTACAAGCCCGGGAAATTTTATCTTGTCCAATGCAAGGCCGACCCGAAAAACCGTGCCGCCGACGGAATAGGCTTTTTAAGGAAAAATATTGTTTACGCCGTTGCGCAGGTCGGATCCCATATCGCTTAAAACGGGGGATATCATTTTCTGCGGCGGTTGCGAGGCTAACGTTTTCCGAACTTTAACGGGATAACCGTGCGCATAGAAGCCGCAACTTGTTTCGGGACGCGCGGGATATTCTGACCGCCGCAGGAGGCGACCTGATTTATTCCGCTTAAGGAAAGCATTTTGGCATAAATGACCTGAAAAAGCATAAAAGACTTAGAGCGTGTTCACATAAAATATGCGTGCTGAGCTTTATGTGAACACGCTATAGTTTCAAGATCAGGTCGTAAAGGTCTAAATAACTTAAAATGTGAGATTCGTGTATCCGTTTCGGATACATATCGGAAAAAATTCAAAGCTTTTTATAAGGAGACGATGAAGATGTCGGATAAAAACAGATGCGTCGTTACAGGGCTGGGTCTTATATGTGCTCTGGGGGACAATGCCGGCGAATGCTGGGAAAACGCGGTAAACGGCATTTCGGGCATCCGCGATGTGACCGCTATAAATACCGACGGCTGCTATGCCAAAAAGGGCGCGGTGAATGACATGACCGACAAAGAGCTGTCGGAGGAAAATTACGATCGTTCCTCCCTTCTTTGCATCAAAGCCGCGCAGGAGGCGTTAAACGACGCAGGAATCGTTCCGGAAAAGGGAGAGAACATAGGCGTTATTGTGGGGAACTGCGTCGGCGGGGCGGCAAGTATAGACAAATATTACTCCGCGGTCAAGGAAAAGGGAGAGGAAAACGTTCCGAAAGAGGAAATACTTAAGATGCCGGCTTCCGCGATCGCAAACAATGTTTCCGCTCATTTCGGACTGGGAGGTGTAACGGCGAATATCGTCAATGCCTGCGCGGCGGGTACCATAAGTTTAAGCTATGCCTGTGACCTTATCCGCGGCGGAGAGGCGGAGGTTTTCATCGCAGGCGGCTCGGACGCCTTTACTTCTCTCGCCTTTGCGGGATTCCATGCTCTTCACGCCCTTGACGAGCAGGCATGCTCGCCTTTTAACCGAAGCAGCGGCATAACACTCGGAGAGGGAGCGGGAGTACTTGTAATTGAAAGCTATGAGCATGCCGTAAAAAGAGGCGCTAAGATATACTGCGAGGTTCTCGGCTCGGGAGTCAGCTCAGACGCTCACCACATCACTGCCCCCAGACCCGACGGACAGGGACAGATGAGCGCTATCAGAAGAGCAATGGCCAATTCGGGGCTTAAGGCTCAGGATATAGATTATATAAACGCCCATGGCACGGGAACCGCAAAGAACGACGAAGCGGAATTCCTGTCGCTTCACACCATTTTCGACGGGCGTGAGGGCGACAGGCTTTCGGTAAGCTCCACAAAATCAATGACCGGCCACTGTCTCGGAGCGGCAGGATCGATCGAGGCTGTGTTTACCGTGAAAGCGCTTTGCGAGGGCGTTATACCTCCTACCGCAGGATATTCGGGGGAAGATAAGGCCCTTCTTTCGGAGAAGGCGGGCGATATTGATTTTATTCCCAATGACAGCAAGAAAAAAGAGATCTCTTATGCCATGTCCAACTCCTTCGCCTTCGGGGGGAATAACGCGAGCATCGTTTTCTCAAAGGAGCACAGGGAGATCCCCGACAATCGCAGTGAACGGGAGGTTTATATTACCGGAATAGGAACCGTAAGCAGTACGGCAGACGGCAGCAGCTCCGTAAAGGCTCTTCTTACACCTGAGGATTACAAGGCGCATAATATAAAGATGGCGTTTTACCGCAAGCTTGACCGATTCAGCCAGCTACAGCTGGTAAGCGGGGTCAGGGCTCTTTCTGACGCGGGATTCGTAACCGACGAGACCAACGAGAACGATATAGGCATAATTATCGGTACGTCCGACGGGCCTATGACCGAAATAGTCAATTTTCAGAAGAATGTTATAGATAACGGGACAAAGAGAGGAAGCGCCTTTTCGTTCCCCAACACCGTTTATAATGCGGCGGGCGGTTATTTTTCGATTTTTTCGGGTATAAAAGGATACAATGTTACCGTTGCCAACGGCTGGCAGGCGGGACTTCAGAGCGTATGCTACGCTTATGACGTTATCAGGAACGGCGAGGAAAGCGTTATGGTGGCTGCCGGCACCGATGAAAACACAGAGGTTACGGAATATCTGTACGGAAAGTACGGAGTGACGGACAGTTGTTCTCCTTATGGCGGAGGCAACGGCTTTGTGCTTGGAGAAGGCTCGGTCTCCTTAGTGCTGGAGACGGAGGAGTATGCCGTTAAGCGCGCAGCCAAAAGATATGCCCGTATCGCAGGCTGCGGCATGGCTCACCTGGGCACCGAAATTTCTTCCGTTACAGGCAGCGCAGAGACGATGAAAAGAGCAATCGGCGACGCTTGCAGAAAGGCCGGGATATTCCTGGATCAAATCGGTTTTATAAGCGGATTTGGCTGTGGTATAAAGGAAATCGACGATATGGAGATCCGTGTATACCGCGAACTTTTCGGAGCAAACAAGCCTCTTTTGTCGGTCAAGAGCGCTACCGGAGACGCACGCGCCGCTTCCGCAGCCATGCAGCTCGCACAGGCAGCCAAAGCGCTTTCGGGAGAAGAGACGATCGGGGAATGGTTCAGACTTACCGATGAAGGGATCGAAAAAGCGGATGCTGCAAACGGCGAATATGCCGTCGCGGTAAGCTTCGGGGCAGGTGGTTCATATTCCGCAGTTATCATAGAAAGGGTGTAAGCTCATATGAGGGTATCGATAGTTTTTCCTTCGGGATAACTATCGGTATCCATTGAAGCAAAAACGTTCGCAGTCAGTCAGGGATCGCGGGGCTTGAGGCTTTTCGGATATCCCCCGGGAAGATGCAAAAACAGATATGCAGGATATATTTTAATATTTCTGATAAATTGGAAAGACACCTTTTATATGCAAAATCAAATGACGGCATGCAAATCGATCCTAATATGCGGAACAGTGACAGCTAAAAACTGAAAAACCGCCGCCGTATAGAACGGCACATCCCCGGTGAGATCGTACAAAATCCTTTATTTTTTATCTATTCCCTGATACGGGCGCTTTAAGGGTCAGAACGTCAGGAATATCCCCGTACACCTCATTTTTATTAAAAACACGGTTTTTCGGTTTTTTTCGGCTTCGGATCTTACGATCCGAAACGGCGAACGGTGCTTCAGTCGACGGTATGTCCGCAGGGTTTTTATGTAATATGTAAGATGATACGGAGCTTCAGGAAGTATCCGAAAGGAACTTTATTATTCGCAGATAAGGCATGATACAGGAAGGAGTTTTTTGCAGATATGGAAAAGGTTGCGCTTATTACGGGAGCTTCCCGCGGGATAGGCAGAGCATGCGCAATGCGGCTGGCGGAGAAGGGCTTTGATATAATCGTTAATTACAACAGCAATCAGGAAGCCGCGGCGTCCGCAGTAAAGCAGATAGAGAGCTTGGGCAGACGGGCTGCCGCCGTAAAAGCGGATACGTCGGATCTTAAGCAGGTTCAGGATATGTTTCGCGAGGCTTTTAAGATCTTCGGCCGCATAGACGTATTGGTGAACAATGCGGGAGTCGTAAACGATGCATACCTTTTGATGCTTAACGGGGAATCCTTGCAGAAAAGCCTTGACATAAACGTCAAGGGGTATTTTAACTGTGCTCAGCAGGCCGCTCTTAAAATGATGAAAAACAGAAGCGGAACAATTATCAATATATCTTCCGTAAGCAGCGTTTTTTCTCTGCCGGGACAAAGCGTATACGCCGCAACAAAGGGAGCCGTAAACTCAATGACCAAAACGCTGGCGAAGGAGCTGGCGCCTTACGGGATAACGGTCAATGCCGTGGCGCCCGGATTTGTGGAAACGGAAATGATAGATTCGGTCCCGGATGAAAAGCTAAAAGGGTATCTGGATGTCATTCCTATGAAAAGGTTCGCCAAGGCGGAGGAGGTTGCGCAAACCGTGTCGCTGCTGGCAGACGGGTCTTTGCCTTATATGACGGGACAGGTGCTGGTGATGGACGGCGGGCTGGCTCTTTAGTGCGTATCCGAAAACAAGGCAAGCTTTTACAATTTCGCTAAAAGCAAGTTGATTTAAAGGAAAAAAGCGGATAACTGCAAAGGTATCCCGCAGTTATCCTTTGGGATATCTATCGGCGTCCTTTGACGCAAAAGGCGTCCGCAGTCAGTAGAAATCGTGGGAATTGCAGCTTTTCGGATAGCTTCTGACCCGGAGTGGTCCGGATTTTAATCTTGGCTCTCCGCGCAGGCTTCGCAAAAGCATATTATCCTTCATAAACAAGCCGAAGGCAAGGGCCTTCGGTTTAATAAAAGATTTTTTAAAGCTTTTTATTTCCGGGTCTATGCGTATTTTTGCACCGGCGGGCCGTCGTTACGTGTTTTCGTCAGAAGGGCGCGGAGAAAGCCGGTACGCCGGAAACCGAAAGCGCATTTACAAAGGAAACAAGCAAAACGTTAAAGGACGCCGCTTCCGGTCAGAACAGTCCGGAGCTTTTAAACTGACCGTAAAACGGCGGTGACTCGCGCGGGACGTTTGCGGGCGGCGAAGCCGCCGCTGAGCGTCAGCTCAGCGGGACAAAGCGTCAGCTTTGTCGGATTTCCGACGTTAAGGAGGAAATCGGCTTCGCCCCGTCGGATGGGCAGATTTTTATTTAGGGGCAGGCGGCGGATACCGGGGGCCTGTGCGGACGGGGCAGAAGCATAAAATAAAAGCAAAAACGGGAAATCAGAAATTTGAAAAAAGCCGGATACCGAGATAAGTAGGAAGAAAAGCGGATAAAGGCTCTTATCTTTTAAAGGAAGCTGTAAGGTCTGATTTACAATCGTAACTGGGAGATGATTTTTGGTATAACGGCATAAAAGACCGCTGAACGGGTTGGATCGGATGCCTTACGGTCGATATAAGGCGTTTTTATTGATGCTGGGGCATAAGTGAAACGGCAAAGAAAAAACATTCCGCCGAAGCGTTTCGGAAAACCGAAAAACAATACGGACTCCTCGTCGGGAGAAAGGATCAAAAGTGAATATAATCGAGATAAACAAACGAATAAAACAAAGACCGCCATTTCAGATGATAGAAAGGGTCCTTGAGCTTGAAGCCGGTCAATCCGCCAAAGGAATAAAAAACGTTTCCGTTAACGAGCCTTATTTTGCGGGACATTTTCCGGAGGCGCCCATAATGCCGGGAGTGCTGATCACAGAAGCCTGTGCGCAGTTATGCTCCCTGGTCATTGAACCGGAAAAAAGCAATGACCCGGACAAGATATTTGTTCTTCTCAAAATAAAGGATTTTAAATTTATCAAACCCGTCATCCCGGGGGATACTCTTGTTATTGATGTAAAAAAGACTTTGGATTCATCGGGACTGTATGAATTCGGTGCGGTGGTCAAGGCGGGAGAACAGTTAAAGGCAAAGGGAACGCTTATGTTTACCGCAGTAAGCAAGGACGATATTTATGGCGGATAATGTGTTGACGCAGATCTGTTTTACAGATAATGTTCAATGCTCCAAAGAAAAAATATCGGAAATAAAAAAGGAGTTCCATTTTGAATCCGGATTTTATTTCGACAGCATATTGAATAAATCCAATTCCGCTTTTAAGGAGAGCGCGGCAGGGATCGTTCTTATGCGCGATCTTCTGATCAGGCTCGGGGCGCGGCCTTCCCATATCATTATCAGGAGAAATTCCGACGGGCGTCCCTGTATTTGCGGCAATGGGTATGATTTTAACATATCTCATTCCGAGGGCTTCGTTCTTTGCGGCGCAATAAAGGGCGGCATCATCGGATGTGACATTCAGGCAGAAAGATATATTGCTTCCGAAAAAAGAGACCGGCTTATACGCAGATTCATGAATGACGAAGAAATTCTTAAATATGAAGAGGAAGCGGATAAAAGCGGATTTTATTTTTCCGCCTGGTCAAAGAAAGAGGCGGTTATCAAATGCTTTGGCGGAAGCGTATGGAACGATATGAAAGAACTGTCCGGAAAAGGCGTAAGCTCGTCCGTTGTCTCTGACGGAGAGAGACGGGCGTTCTGGGCAATGTGTCATCAATTTTATTGATGTTCTCTGGCAGGAGGCGTTTTTATGAAGCTGCTGCTTATCAACGGCAGTCCCAGAGGGGAAAAAAGCAATACGCTCAATATTTCAAGAGCTTTTGTAAGCGGCTTTCCGGAATACTGGGAAAAAGAAGAGATCGATCTCAATACATATAATATACAGCCTTGTAAAGGATGCTTTTCTTGTTGGGGGAAAACCGCGGGGCGCTGTATCATAAAGGATGATATGGATATAATAAGGCTTAAGATGCAGCTTGCCGATGTTATTGTGGAAAGCTTTCCTTTATATTTTTTCGGAATGCCTTCAGGATTAAAGGCTATGGTCGACAGATGCCTTCCTATGATGCTCCCTTACGGCGGGGGCTTCGACGAAGGCGGACATGTTCTTTTTCATGAACTCAGGGATAAGAATATGGAAAAGAAAAAGCTTGTTATAATATCAAGCTGCGGATATGCAAGGGCAGAGGGAATGTATCCGGCTCTTTTGAAGCAGCTGGAGCTTATATGCGGAGAGGGGAGATACACAAGTATTTTCTGTCCGCAGGGGGAGCTCTTCTTTTCGGGAACGGCAGAAAGACAGCGTAAAGCTTATTTGCAGACGGTAAAGGAAGCCGGAGCAGAGTTCGCCCGTGACAAAACGATAAGCGGCGTGACCATGAAAAAGCTGAACAGACCCCTTTTGTCAGAAAAAGGATTTGAAACGGTTACCAAAGGACATCGGGAATGGTTCGCCGAAAAAAGCGGACAGTTGTAAGCATTATTTTAGGCGGGCGAAGGGACAATGTCGGTTTGTCTAAATATGTAAACTAAAACGGAGCACAGGCGCGGGATCGTATGCCATAAGCTTCGCAGGAATAAGAATAAAAATTTGCGGATTGGATGTTTTTCCTTCAGGGGCGGACGGGGGATAACATGTTTCTTCTATTTCCGGGTTTAATGCGGGATTTCCGATGCCTTGCGGCAGCTTATAAATCCCGAAGACTGACATTGTATATGCAAAGAGATGCATTTCCCGGACAGGATGATAAATATGATTGCCGGTTTTCATAATACCGCTTAATTTTTCGTCAGGAAAATCAAATTCTTAAGGCAGCGGATACTTTTTAAAACAGGTGCAAAACATCAGGACATATCAGGACATATAAATAATCCTTGTTTTTGCCGTATTTATGATTTATGCTGACCTTTGTTTAAAAAATTTATAAACGCGTCGTTATCAGACGACCGAACAGCTGTTATTTTGATCCCGTACAGCGAATCTCTTTATATTTAAGGTACCGCACAATGACCGCCTGACGGCTTTGCGTGCGGCTTGCCTGCATATTTTACGTTATCTTACACAAATTCTCCTTGAAATACGTCAGTATTCTTGCGCCGAATTTATGCAAGCTGACGAAAAATCTGACTGCGCGATCCATCGCGATCATTGTGCGGTGTTGCCTTAAATGCATCGAAATACATCCAGCTGTGCCTGATCGTATGTTTTTGACGTGTTTATGGTAATAT
The DNA here is from genome assembly GCA_910579265.1 of uncultured Ruminiclostridium sp. Taxonomy (GTDB): domain Bacteria; phylum Bacillota; class Clostridia; order Oscillospirales; family Ruminococcaceae; genus Ruminiclostridium_E. The sequence continues at coordinate 80,663 of CAJTTE010000009.1, forward strand.
TCAACAAAAAATCATGAAAATATTTCATGATTTTCTACACCTTTGTTTTGACTTTTTTAAAAAAAGCTGTTGTAATGGGGCTTGGATTGTAGTATAATAATTTTTGCACGATTGCGGACGGGTTTGTCCGGGGTTTGTGCGGCAACTGCTTGATAATGCGTTGAAGCTGAAGGTTGCGGTAAAAACCGGTAATTTCAGCGGAGTATGTCCGGTTTAAAATCGGGCGAAAAAGGCTTTGCGCATTCAGCATCAATATTAATCTGCGTTCGGGGAGCAAGGGAAGGATCCGCTTTAAGCAGAAACCCCCTTATATTTCTGCCGGACGTGTTTTAAGGAAGGTGTTGAAACGCTCGGCGGCGTGTGCATTATATGATGTGCACGTGTCTTGTTAAAAATGCGCTTTAAGCTTAGCGGCAAATCGAATGAACGCTTGATAAAGAGAGAACCGAAAAAAATTACAGGCAAAGCTCCGGATACTATAGTATAAAAGAGCTGGTTCACGAATTGCCTTATCGCTGCATTTATGCAGATGCTTTCAAAATTCAAAATATGTTGAAAGGAGTTACGAAAGTGGCAGTTAAGGAAAAAGTCAGAGTTAAGGTAAAGGGTTATGACCACACCGTTGTCGATGCTGCGGCGGCAAAGATCGTAGAAACAGCCAAGCGCACCGGATCGAGAACAGCCGGCCCTATTCCTCTTCCCACGGATAAGGAAACCGTTACCATTCTCCGTGCCGTACACAAGTACAAGGACAGCCGCGAACAGTTCGAGCAGAGGACACATAAGCGTCTCATTGATGTCATAAGACCTACCAATAAGACCATTGAAGCTCTTCAGAGCCTTGAACTTCCCGCAGGTGTTGAAATTTCCATGGACATCTAACCTATGAGATTTCGAGAATGTGTTAAGTAAGCGGTTTTTGCCGCGGAGCATAACGGAGGTTTTCCGCAGGCCCGTGAATAAAGCTGTTTACCTCTAACCAAGGCAGATACGCTGCACTTGGTCATGTTGCGAGATTTTAGAATTTCCGCAACCAATAACCAATGAAAGGAAAATGTCAAAATGACAAAAGGTTTAATCGCAAAGAAAATCGGTATGACACAGATTTTCGACGAGAACGGCAAGGTCGTTCCCGTAACGGTTGTTGAAGCAGGTCCTTGCGTTGTCGTTCAGAAGAAAACCGTTCTTAACGACGGATATGACGCAGTTCAGTTAGGCTTCGGCGATGTTTCGCCCAAGGGCGTTAATAAGCCCGAGCAGGGACACTTCAAAAAGAATGACGTAGCGTTCAAGAGATTCCTTAAGGAATTCAGACTTGACGATACAAGCGCAGTAAACGTGGGAGATATACTCAAGGCTGACGTTTTTGCCGCAGGCGACGTTATCGACGTCAAGGGCACCAGCAAGGGTAAGGGCTTCCAGGGCGCAATCAAGCGTCACAATCAGCACAGACTTAAAGAAACTCACGGCAGCGGCCCTGTTGCAAGACAGGCAGGTTCTATGGGCGCTTGCTCCAGCCCTTCAAGAATCTTCAAGGGCAAGGGCATGGCAGGTCATATGGGCTTTGAGACCGTGACCGTTCAGAATCTTGTAGTAGTGAAGGTCGACGCAGAAAACAATCTTATCGCAATCAAGGGTGCTGTTCCCGGTCCCAAGGGCGGACTGGTATGCCTCACCGATGCGGTCAAGGCTTAAGGGAGGAGGATTTATTATGGCAAAGGTATCTGTTTATGATATGAACGGCAATGCTGTCTCCGAGCTTGAGCTTAATGAAGCGGTGTTCGGTATTGAGCCCAGTGAATACGCTATGCATCAGGCGGTGGTCAACTTCCTTGCAAATCAGCGTCACGGCACTCAGTCCACACTGACAAGAACCGAAGTAAGCGGCGGCGGCAGAAAGCCCTGGAGACAGAAGGGCACAGGTCATGCGAGACAGGGATCCACCAGAAGCCCTCAGTGGCGTCACGGCGGTGTTGCTCTCGGACCCAAGCCCAGAAGCTACAGCTACACATTAAATAAAAAGGTAAAGAGACTGGCTCTCCTTTCCGCCCTGTCCTCAAAGGCACAGGAAAACGAAGTTGTTGTTGTTGACAGTATCACTGTTGACGGCTACAAGACAAAGACCATCGTTAATATGTTAAAGGCTCTCGGCGTAGAGGGCAAGGCTCTTATCGTCCTTGACGGCGTAGACGGTCAGGTCATCAAGAGCGCAGCCAACATTCCCGGTGTGAAAACCACTCAGGTGAACACACTGAATGTTTATGACATTCTTAATTATGACAAGTTTATTGTTGTTAAGAACGCCGTAGCAAAAATAGAGGAGGTATATGCATAATGGAAAAGACAGCACAGGATATCATTATCCGCCCCATTATTACAGAGGCTTCCATGGACGGACTCGCCGACAGAAAATATACCTTCAGGGTTGCCAAGAACGCAAATAAGATCGAGATAAAAAAGGCTGTTGAACAGCTTTTTAAGGACGTTAAGGTAGAGAAGGTAAATACCATGAACGTCCGCGGCAGAAAGAAAAGAATGGGAAGAAACGAGGGGTACACAACAGCCTGGAAAAAGGCTATCGTTACCATCACCCCCGATTCCAAGACCATCGAATTCTTCGACGGCATGATTTAAGTAAGGAGTTGAGTTAAATGGCTATAAAAACTTATAAGCCCACGACCGCCGGTCGCAGGGGCATGACGGTAGTAGATTACAGCGGTTTATCCAAGGTTGCTCCCGAAAAGAGTCTGCTTGAGACCGTCAAGAAGCATTCAGGCCGCAACAGCTACGGCAGAATCACCGTAAGGCACAAGGGCGGCGGAAACAGAAGAAAATACAGGATCATCGATTTCAAGAGAAACAAGCTCGGTATGGACGCCGAGGTTATGACTCTCGAGTACGACCCCAACAGAACCGCATTTATAGCTCTTATCAAGTATGAAGACGGTGAGAAAAGATATATTCTTGCCCCCGAAGGACTTAAGGTAGGAGATAAGGTAAGAGCGGGAGCCGACGCGGATATCAAGCCCGGCAATGCACTTCCCATGGTGAATATCCCCGTAGGTACGGTTATCCATAATGTTGAGCTGCATCCCGGAAAAGGCGCACAGCTCGTTCGCTCCGCCGGAAATATGGCGCAGCTTATGGCAAGAGAAAACGGATATGCGCTCGTAAGACTTCCCAGCGGCGAACTTCGCAATGTTCCGGAAAACTGCATGGCTACCATCGGAGTTGTATCTAACCAGGATCACTCCAATGTTAACCTCGGTAAAGCGGGACGCACACGTCATATGGGCATAAGACCTACCGTAAGAGGTTCGGTAATGAACCCTAACGATCACCCTCACGGCGGCGGTGAAGGTAAGTCCCCTGTCGGCAGACCCGGACCCGTTACTCCTTGGGGCAAGCCCGCTATGGGTTACAAGACCCGTAAGAAAAAGAACGTTACCGATAAGTTCATCGTAAAGAGAAGAAACGGTAAGTAAGCATAATTAAATTTTTTAACCGCAATTGTTAATAAGCGTTTTATCAAAGAGCGGCGAAGTGAACGATCAGGCACTTTACGCCGCAAAGAACAAACGTGTCCATGCAGCGGTTTTGCAAAACAAAATTGCGGACTGTGTCCGCAAAGGCGAACGGGTGTACTTTGACGCAAAGCGGTAAACACATTCCGTAATGCACCAACTGTCCATGAGCCGGTTTTGCAAAGCAAAATTGCGGACTGTGTCCGCAAAGGCGAATGGACGTACTTTGGTGCGAAGCGCCAAAGTACATTTAACTTGCAATTGAAAGGAAAAGATAATATGAGCAGAAGCATCAAGAAGGGACCATATGTGCAAGAGGCTCTTTATAAGAGAGTCCTGGCTATGAACGAGGCCGGAGAGAAGAAGGTTCTTAAAACATGGAGCCGTTCAAGCACTATCTTCCCTGATTTTGTCGGACACACCTTCGCGGTTCACGACGGAAGAAAGCATATTCCCGTTTATGTTACCGAGGATATGGTAGGACATAAGCTGGGTGAATTTGCTCCCACAAGAACCTTTAAGGGTCATGTGGGAAGCAAAACCACAAAGAAGTAAGGAGGAGTAACGTATGGAGGCAAGAGCAGAACTCAAGCACGTTCGCATCTCTCCCCGTAAGGTAGGGATAGTGCTTGATCTTATCAGAAACAAGCCCTGCGACGTGGCTATGGCTACGTTGAAGCTGACGCCCAAGGCTGCCAGCGAGCCGCTTATGAAGCTTCTCAAGTCTGCAATGGCAAACGCAGAGAACAACCATAATATGGATGTGGGAAGCTGCTATATTTCCGAGTGCTGGTGCGGAGCAGGTGTTACGCTTAAAAGAATCAGACCCGCAGCAAAGGGCGCGGCTCACCGTGTATTAAAAAGAACATCCAATATCGTTTTGGTTGTCAAGGAAGCAGAGTAAGGGAGGATAACAATGGGACAAAAGGTTAATCCACACGGTCTTAGAGTGGGTGTTATCAAGGATTGGGATTCTCGCTGGTTTGCGGGGAAGGCAACCTTCGGCGACACTTTGGTCGAGGACTTTAAAATCAGAGAGTTTTTGAAGAAAAAGCTTTATAAAGCCGGAATTCCCGACATCGAAATCGAACGTGACGCAGCAAGAGTAAAGGTTCACATTCACTGCGCAAAGCCCGGTATGGTAATAGGTCAGAAGGGCGCGGAGATCGAAAAGCTCAGAAACGAGCTTGAGAAGATGACAAAGGGCAAGCCGGTCAACATCAATATTATCGAAGTAAAGAATCCCGATATGAACGCGCAGCTTATCGCAGAAAACATAGCTTCTCAGCTTGAAGGACGCGTAAGCTTCAGAAGAGCGATGAAATCCTGCATCGGACGCACCATGAAATGCGGCGCAAAGGGAATCAAGACTCAGGTAAGCGGAAGACTCGGCGGCGCCGAAATCGCACGTACCGAAAATTATCATGAGGGAACAATTCCTCTTCAGACACTTCGTGCAGATATTGAGTACGGCGTTGCAAGGGCTAATACCACTTACGGCGTTATCGGCGTAAAGGTATGGCTTTACAAGGGCGAGGTTCTTAAAGGCGAGATCGGCAAGGAAAGAAATAACGACAAGCCTGCAAGACGTCCCAGAGACAATCGGGATAACCGCGGGGACAGAAGAAATTCGAGACCCAGAGCAGAGAAAAAAGAAGGGGGTAACGCATAATGCTACTTCCAAAGAGAGTTAAGCACCGCAGAGTGCAGAGAGGTCGTATGACCGGTAAGGCAACACGTGGTAACGTGGTATGCTATGGAGAGTTCGGTCTTCAGGCGCTGGAGCCGGCTTGGATCACCAGTAATCAGATCGAGGCAGCCCGTATCGCCATGACGCGTTACATCAAGCGCGGCGGTCAGGTCTGGATCAAAATATTCCCTGATATGCCGGTAACAAAGAAGCCTATGGGAACCCGTATGGGATCCGGTAAGGGCGCACCCGAATACTGGGTAGCGGTAGTAAAGCCGGGCAGAGTAATGTTTGAGATTGCAGGGGTAAGCGAAGAGATTGCAAGAGAGGCTATGCGTCTCGCCATGCACAAGCTTCCCATCAAGTGCAAGTTCGTTAAGAAGGAAGAAGGAGGCGAACAGTAATGAAGGCTACAAAGGAAATCAAAGAGCTTAGCGCAGCAGAACTGAACAATAGGGAAGCAGAGCTTAAGCAGGAGCTGTTCAACCTTCGCTTTCAGCTCGCCGTTAACCGTCTTGAGAATCCCATGAGAATCAAGGCCGTTAAAAAAGAAATTGCAGTAGTTAAGACAATCCGCCGCCAGCGCGAGATTGAAGCTGCTAATAAGTGAGAGGGGAGGAACGAACTTTGGAAAATACAAGAAACCTTAGAAAAACAAGAGTTGGCGTTGTGGTAAGCAACAAGATGGATAAGACCGTTGTGGTTGCTCTTAAGGACAATGTTCGCCACCCTTTGTACAAAAAGATCATCAAGCGCACGATCAAGCTTAAGGCTCATGATGAGGAAAATACCTGCAACGTGGGCGATAAGGTAAAGATCATGGAAACAAGACCTCTGTCAAAGGACAAGAGATGGAGACTTGTCGAAGTGCTTGAGAGATCCAAGTAAGATAATGGAAGGGGAAACACGTTTGAAAGAACTTGGAAAAATTGGTTCTTTCAAACCCGTCGTGTTGACATCGGAGATGTCAACACTCCTCCATATGAAAGGCAGGATTAAAATATGATACAAATGCAGACACGCCTTAAAGTGGCTGATAACACCGGCGCAAAAGAGCTGATGTGTATCAGAGTGTTGGGCGGCACACGCAGAAAGTACGCCAATATCGGCGACGTAGTTGTAGCTTCCGTTAAGAAAGCGGCTCCCGGCGGCACAGTTAAAAAGGGCGACGTTGTTAAATGCGTTATTGTTCGCAGCGCAACGGGCGTAAGACGTGACGACGGCACATATATCCGTTTTGACGAAAATGCAGCCGTTTTAATCAAGGAAGACAAGAATCCAAGAGGAACCCGTATTTTCGGACCTGTGGCAAGAGAGCTTCGTGATAAGGAATATATGAAAATCCTTTCGCTTGCTCCGGAAGTACTTTAAGGAGGAGCAGGAATGAACACTTTACACGTTAAAAAAGGCGACGAGGTAATGATTATTTCCGGCAAGGACAAGGGCAAGAAGGGCAAGGTGCTTGAGGTTTCTCCCTCCGAGGGCAAGGTCATTGTCGAAGGCAGAAATATGGTTACAAAGCATGTTAAGCCTCAAAGACAGGGTCAGGTCGGAGGTATAGTAAAGGCAGAAGGACCTCTCTACGCCTGCAAGGTAATGCCTGTTTGCCCTAAGTGCAATAAGGCTACCAGAGTCGGCCACAAGATTGAAGGCGACAAGAAGGTAAGAGTTTGCAAGCATTGCGGTGCGGCGCTCTAATGAATGGTGAAAGGGCAGGATAAAGCAGCTTCCTGCTGTCACCGGTAAGGAGAAAACAGTATGTCAACAATGAAAACCTATTATAAGGAAAACGTTGCTCCCGCACTGTTCAAGAAGTTTGGCTACAAGAGCGTAATGCAGATCCCCAAGCTCGATAAGATAGTAGTCAACGTGGCTTGCGGAGAAGCAAAGGACGACCATAAAAAGGTTGAGGCAATAATGGCCGATCTGTCCGCCATAACAGGTCAAAAGCCCGTTATATGCAAGGCTAAGAAGGCTATAGCGAACTTCAAGCTTCGCGAGGGAAATATCATCGGTGTTAAGGTAACTCTCAGGGGCGAAACCATGTACGAATTTCTGGATCGCTTCTTTAACGTTGCACTGCCCCGTGTCCGTGACTTCAGAGGCATCAATCCCAACAGCTTCGACGGCAGAGGAAACTACAGCGTGGGAATCAAGGAACAGCTTATATTCCCTGAAATAGACTATGAAAAAATCGACAAGATCCGTGGTATGGATATAAACTTCGTAACCACAGCCAAGACCGACGAGGAAGCGAGAGAGCTGCTGTCCCTTATGGGCGCACCCTTCTCTAAGTAAGGAAAGGAAACTGTAAATGGCAAAGAAATCTATGATTGCAAAGCAGCAGCGTCCTGCAAAATATTCCACAAGAGCTTACAACAGATGCAAGCTCTGCGGAAGACCCCATGCTTACCTTCGTAAGTACGGAATTTGCAGAATTTGCTTTAGAGAGCTTGCTTACAAGGGACAGATTCCCGGCGTCAAGAAGGCAAGCTGGTAAAGTTTATTTCCGGCTTTTAACAGGACGGAAATATTAAACCCGAAACGGCAAGAGCGTATACGGAAGCGGTTTTGAGCCTGAGACGCAGGCGGTGTCAACGCTTTCTGTTAAAGCTAACTACCGATTTAGAACTCTAAGAAATCAGGAGGAAGCTTCCGCAAAGCAATTGTCAATGCAGCCGGAAAAGATAAGGGGAAGCCTTAAGGGCGAAACCGCGCGTCCTCCGACGGAAAGGAATGGTCAAAAAGATGCAGATCACCGATACTATCGCAGATATGCTCACGAGAATCCGCAATGCCAATTCGGCAAAGCATCCTTCTGTTGATATTCCCTGCTCCAATATGAAAAAGCAGATCGCTCAGATACTCGTTGACGAGGGTTATATCAAAAACTTTCGCGTAATCGAGGACAATAAGCAGGGTATCATCAGAATCACTCTCAAATATACAGAAAACAGACAGCAGGTTATTACCGGACTTCGCAGAGTAAGCAAACCGGGTCTCAGAATTTATTCAAACAGCAAGGATATGCCCAAGGTAATGAAGGGTCTTGGAATCGCAATAGTTTCCACCTCCAAGGGCGTTATGACTGACAGAGCGGCAAGAGCCGCGCATGTCGGCGGCGAAGTCCTTGCGTTTGTATGGTAAGGAGGAACAGAATATGTCAAGAATTGGTAGAGCACCTATTGCTGTTCCTGCCGGCGTCGACGTTAAGGTTGACGGAAACGCAGTTACAGTAAAGGGACCCAAGGGTACCCTTACAAAGGAATTTAAGCCTCAGATGGCAATTACGGTGGAGGACGGACAGGTAAAGGTCACACGTCCCGACGATGAGGCGGAAAACCGTGCGCTTCACGGACTTACAAGAACGCTTATCAATAATATGATCGAAGGCGTTACCAACGGATTCTCAAAGACACTTGAGATAAACGGCGTAGGTTACAGATGCCAGAAGCAGGGAAAGGATCTCAATCTTACGCTGGGATTTTCACACCCCGTTGTCGTATCTGATACCGAGGACATCACCATTGAGTCCCCTCAGCCCAACCAGATTATCATAAAGGGTATAGATAAGCAGAAGGTGGGACAATTTGCCGCCGAGGTAAGAGGCATACGTCCGCCCGAGCCATATAAGGGCAAGGGAATCAAGTATGCGGACGAGGTAATCCGCCGTAAGGAAGGAAAAGCCGCCAAAGGTAAAAAGTAAGGTAGTAAAGGTTCGGGAAAGCCCTGAGGAAGCACTGCGCCGGCAGATGTGGATGGGTTTTTGCGGACAGATCACATTTGTACCGTATAAGCGGGTGCAGATGTTCCTCGTTAGGAAAGGATTGGTCATAAGCAATGATTAAAATAATCGACAAAAAGGAAAACAGAATCAAGCGTCATAAGAGAGTCCGCGGTAAGATCAGCGGCACTTCTTCATGTCCCCGCCTTAACGTTTTCCGTTCCGCAAAGCATATTTACGCACAGCTCATAGACGATGAGGCAGGTGTAACTCTCTGCTCCGCCTCAACACTGGAAAAAGGCTTTGAAGGCTTCGGCGGTAACGCAGAGGCAGCCAAGAAGATCGGAATGAAGCTGGCCGAAAAGGCTAAGGAAAAAGGAATCGTCGACGTAGTGTTCGACCGTTCCGGATATGTATATCACGGCAGAGTAGCGGCGCTGGCAGAAGGCGCTCGTGAAGGCGGACTGAATTTCTAAAGAAGGAGGAAATAATTTTGGCACTTATAGACGCATCAAAATTGGAGCTTTCCGAAAAGGTCGTTGCAATCAACAGAGTAAGCAAGACCGTTCAGGGCGGACGTATAATGAAGTTCAGCGCGCTGGTGGTAGTCGGTGACGGCAACGGAATCGTAGGTTTCGGAATGGGTAAGTCCAACGAAGTTCCCGATGCAATCCGCAAGGGAATCGAGGACGCGAAGAAAAATCTTGTTAAGATCTCTTTGAAGGGCACCACAATACCTCATGAGGTAGTAGGTAAGTTCGGCGCAGGAGCAGTTCTTATGAAGCCCGCTCCCGAAGGTACCGGCGTTATCGCAGGCGGCCCCGTTCGTTCCGTAATCGAGATGGCAGGAATAAAGAACATCAGAACAAAATCTCTTCGTTCCAACAATCCCTGCAACGTGGTAAGAGCTACTATGGCAGGTCTTACATCTCTTAGAGATGCCGAGCAGGTTGCAGCGCTCAGAGGCAAGACTGTTAAAGAAATTTTCAACTAATTGAAAGGAAACTACCAAAATGGCAAAAAAGATCAGGCTGGTTAAATCATTGGTAGGACGCAAGGACAGTCACATCGCCACGGCAAATTCTCTCGGACTTCGTAAAATCGGCGACACGACAGTTCAGCCCGACAATGCGGCAACCAACGGTAAAATCAAGGCTATAAGCTATTTAATCGAGGTTACCGAAGAGTAACTATTCAAATCTAAGGAGGTGTAACTAACCAATGAAGCTACACGAATTATCACCCGCTCCCGGCTCTACGAGAGAGGTTAAGCGTATAGGACGCGGACACGGCTCAGGCTGGGGCAAGACGGCGGGCAAGGGACACAAGGGTCAGTGGGCTCGTTCGGGCGGCGGCGTCAAGCCCGGCTTTGAAGGCGGTCAGACCAAGCTGGCTATGCGTATCCCTAAGCGCGGATTCAACAACAAGAATTTTGCTACCGTTTACGCTACGGTCAATGTATCCGATCTTGAAGCAAGATTCGAGAACGGCGCAGTCATTGACGAGGCGGCAATCGTTGAGGCGGGGCTTATTAAAAAGACCTTTGACGGAATCAAGGTTCTGGGCAGAGGCGAAATTACTAAATCTCTCACAGTGAAGGCGGCAAAGTTTTCCGAGAGCGCAAAGGCAAAGATAGAAGGCGCAGGCGGAAAGGCTGAGGTGATCTGATGTTTGAAGTTTTCCGAAACGCATGGAAGCTGCCAGACTTAAGGAAAAAAGTTCTTTACACATTGTTCATCATTTTAATTTTCCGCTTAGGAGCAAGCATATTTGTTCCTTTTCTGGATTCGAATGCAATCGCAGGTATTTTAGGCACCAATCAAACAGACGGTAACCTGTTTAAATACTGGGATGCAATGACGGGCGGCTCGCTCAGTCAGGGTACTTTATTTGCAATGTCCATCACCCCTTATATTAACGCTTCTATCATTATCCAGCTTCTTACGGTGGCTATAAAGCCTCTCGAAAGGCTGGCCAAAGAGGGCGACGAGGGCAGAAAAAAACTCAATAAGATAAATAAGCTTGTTGCATTGGGCCTGGCGATATTCCAGGCAGTTGCGTTCTATATTACGCTTCGCAACGGCGGCGCTGTTCACTATAAATCAGGTTTTGAAGGTGTTCTGGCCGCCATTACGATCGTAGCCTGTTTCGTGGCGGGCGCATCGCTTATTATCTGGTTGGGTGATCAGATCAGCGAAAAAGGTATCGGAAACGGTATTTCCATGATCCTGTTTGCAGGTATTGTATCCAGAATGCCCAATGACATTTACGGGCTTGTGATGACGATGCAGGCGGGCGAACTTAAGAACGTCATTCTCGTTCCCATAATTCTGGTTATTTACGTCGCTATGATCACGTTAGTCGTTTTGATGACCAATGCGGAAAGAAAAATTCCCGTTCAGTACGCTAAACGTGTAGTTGGCAGAAAAATGTACGGCGGTCAGTCTACCTACATCCCTATAAAGGTTGCCATGACAGGCGTTATGCCTATTATTTTCGCAATGTCCATCATGTCCCTTCCTTCGACAATATGTTATTTCTTCCATATTGACGGAAGAGGAACATCATTCTGGGACGGATTTGTAAGACTGTTCAGCACATCAAGCTGGCTGTATGCGCTGCTTTACTTCCTGCTTATCATCGGATTCAACTATTTCTATGTAGCCATCACTTATAATCCGATACAGATAGCGAACGACCTTAAGAAAAATAACGGAGCTATTCCCGGATACAGACCGGGTCAGCCAACCGCAGATTTCATCAACAATTCGCTTACGAAGGTTACACTTATCGGAGCGATATTCCTGGGATTCATAGCAATATTCCCCATTATTTTCCAGAATGTATCGGGAATCACAGGGCTTTCACTCGGAGGAACAACGATCCTTATCGTGGTCGGTGTTGCACTTGAGACGATGAGATCCCTGGAAAGCCAGATGATGATGAGACATCACAAGGGATTTCTTGAGTAAAAAACGTATCAGTGGTGAGAATCAACAAAGGAAAAACAGAGACGGTCCGAAGTCGCAGACAGCCGGAAAAAGATTATATATGCTTCAGAATCCGAATGTTGAATCCCGGCTTCTTCCGTTCAATTTCCTATGACTACTCATATGTAAAAAGAAAAGCATCAGCCGTAAATCAATACGGGCAGAAAGGACGCTTTTATGAATTTGATTTTTTTAGGTGCTCCCGGGGCAGGCAAGGGCACGCAGGCGGAAATAGTCTGCGACAAGCTCAGTATCCCCGCAATCTCTACGGGCAATATGCTCAGAGAGGCCGTTAAGAACGGTACTCCCGCAGGTCTCGCCGCAAAGGAAAAGATGGACAAGGGAGATCTGGTTCCCGATGATGTGGTAATAGGCATTCTTAAGGACAGAATCGCACAGGATGACTGTAAAAACGGTTTTATCCTGGACGGCTTCCCCAGAACGGTGGAGCAGGCGGAGGCTCTTGAAAAGATGGGCGTTAAGATCGATAAGGTCATCGAGATTCATGTTCCGGATGAAAAGATAATTGCGCGTCTTTCGGGCAGAAGAGTCTGCGAGGGCTGCGGGGCATCCTATCATCTTGACTACAAGCCCACAAAGTCTGAGGGCGTATGCGACGCCTGCGGCGCAAAGGTTATACAGCGCGTTGACGATAAGCCCGAAACGGTATTATCAAGGCTTGAAACTTACCGCGAAAAAACAGCTCCCCTTAAGGGATATTATGAGGGTAAGGGCATATTAAAAACCGTGGAGGGTCAGGAAGAGATCGCTGATACGGCAAGACTGACTCTGGCGGCAATCGAAGGATGAGATAATGATTCAGGTAAAATCCGCAAAAGATATCAAGTCTATGATGAAGGCATGTGAGCTTTCCCAACAGGTACTCATGTATGCAGGAGAGATCATGAAGGCGGGAATGTCCACATTGGAGCTTGACAGACACATTCACGATTTTATTTTGAAGCATGGAGGAAAGCCTTCATTTCTGGGACTGTACGGCTTTCCCGGAAGCGCTTGCATATCCGTCAACGAGGAGCTTATTCACGGGATCCCAAGCGGAAATAAGATCATAAAGGACGGAGATATCGTTTCGGTGGATGTGGGAGCATGTGTTGAAGGCTTTCACGGAGACAACGCATACACCTTTACCGTAGGAAGCGTTTTACCGGAAACCCAAAAGCTCTTGAAGACCACCGAAGAAAGTCTTTACGAGGGTATCAAAATGGCCCGTAAGGGAAACAGGATAGGGGATATCGGAAACGCTATCCAAACATGCTGTGAAAAAAAGGGATACTTTATTGTAAAGAAGTATATCGGTCACGGCGTGGGCAAAGACATGCATGAGGATCCGGAGGTCCCCAATTACGGCAAGCCGGGAAGAGGTCCGAGGCTTATACCCGGAATGACTATAGCCATTGAACCAATGGTAAATATGTCTACGGAAAGCGTAAAGGTTCTGGATGACAACTGGACCGTAACAGAAGGCAACGGTAAAATGTGCGCCCATTTTGAGCATACCGTTCTGATAACCGAGGGAGATCCTGTCATTATGACACAGATAAGTCATTGACGCACAGTACTGAAATTCTCCTTTCAGGTAGGGAGATCAGAATCAGACTGTCTTTAACCGGCAGGGACGTGCCGGATCTCTCATACTTTAAGGGAAGAAGCGACGGTAGATATGGAAATTATAAAAGGCAGCGTGGTGGTCAGCAGGGCAGGACGCGACAAGGGCTATTTTATGGCGGTAGTCGGTGAGGATAAAGGCATACTTTTAGTTGCCGACGGAAAAGAACGTCCAATCGGCAGACCTAAACGCAAGAACCCCAAACACTTGCAGAAAACCAATCACAGAATTGAGTTGGAGCAATTGACGGATAAAAAACTCAGAGTATTTCTGAGAAATTTGAGTACGTTTGAGGAAAAAGGGCAAGCTTGAAGCATTCTCGACAGATAACAACAAAAAAATTACACTTCCGGGTGTAAAATGTATTCAAGATGTCGTATGCGGCATATGCCGCGGAATTTCCTCCGGTGGAAAGGAAGATCATAGTTTGTCCAAGGAAGATGTAATCGAAGTAGAAGGCGTAATTCAGGAAGCATTGCCCAATGCAATGTTTAATGTTAAGCTTTCCAACGGTCATGTGATTTTAGCTCATGTCAGCGGCAAGCTGCGCATGAATTATATTCGCATTCTGCCGGGAGATAAGGTGACTATAGAGATGTCTCCTTATGATCTGACAAAGGGCAGAATAACCTGGAGAGCGAAATAATTCCGCCGCAAAGCAACACCTATTTTCACGTATGCATCAAGCAGGCGGTATTCAGAAGCCGAAGCGTGAAAAAGCTCTCAGAAAGGAAGTAACCGAAATGAAAGTAAGACCTTCAGTAAAGCCTATGTGCGACAAGTGCAAGGTAATCAAGCGCAAGGGTAGAGTTATGGTTATCTGTAAAGACCCTAAGCATAAACAAAGACAGGGCTGATGCCCCATCAAAACAGGAGGTGAAGGGTGATTTCACCCGTCGCCGGCTTTTAGAAAAGGAAGCATGCGCGCCTCTGTTGGAAAGGAAAGGTTTAAAGTATGGCAAGAATCGCCGGTGTGGATCTGCCTAAGGAAAAGCGCGTTGAGATCGGCTTGACTTATGTTTACGGAATAGGCAGAAAATCCGCAAATGACATTTTAGCAGCAGCGGGCGTTAATCCCGATACCCGTGTTAAGGATCTTACCGAGGATCAGGAAGCTAAGATCCGTGAAGTAATCGATGCAAATTACCGTGTGGAAGGCGACCTTCGTCGCGAGGTTGCTCTTAACATCAAGCGTTTGGTAGAAATAAACTGCTACCGTGGTATCCGTCATCGCAAGGGACTTCCCGTAAGAGGACAGAGAACAAAAACTAACGCAAGAACACGCAAGGGACCCGCTAAGACAATAGCTAACAAGAAAAAGTAAGATTTGACATCGGCTGAGGTACAAAACTCAAAAAGTGCGGCCGAGATTTTTACAGAAAGGAAATTAATAAATGGCAGGCAACAAAGCTAATGTTAAAAAGGCAGGACTTCGCCGCCGTGACCGTAAAAATATAGAAAACGGTTCGGCACATATCCAGTCCACTTTTAACAATACAATCGTTACTATCTCCGATCTTCAGGGAAATACGCTTTCTTGGGCCAGCGCAGGCGGACTCGGTTTCAGAGGAAACAGGAAATCCACTCCCTTCGCAGCTCAGTCGGCGGCGGAAACAGCAGCCAAGGCAGCTATGGTTCACGGTCTTAAAACCGTCGAGGTATATGTAAAGGGACCCGGCGCGGGACGTGAAGCGGCTATCAGAGCTCTCTCCGCAGCAGGCCTCGAAGTAAAGATGATAAAGGACGTAACTCCCATTCCTCACAACGGATGCCGTCCTCCCAAGAGAAGAAGAGTATAGTTTATACTGAGCGTCGTTGCTCAGAGTCGGATAAGGATCATTGCGGACGGTATCAGAAAGATGTTTTTAAAACGGTTTTCCCGGTGCATTTCCGCAGATTACGATAAATTCCGATATCAGCATCAATAAACGTGATGAGAACAGTATGCGAAAAAAGCAGTGTTACTCAAAGAAAGGAAATTTATATGGCAGTAGATAAAACACCTGTGCTTAAAAGATGTAAAGCACTGGGAATAAGCCCGGCGGTATTAGGTTACAGCAAGGAGACCAACAGAAAGGGCAACGGCAATCCCCGCAAGAAGGTTTCAGAATACGGTTTGCAGCTTAAGGAAAAGCAGAAGCTCAAGTTTATTTACGGTGTTCTTGAAAAGCAGTTCCATCATTATTATGAAATGGCTATCAAGGAAGAGGGCGTAGCCGGCGAAAACCTCATCAAGCTTCTCGAATCCCGTCTCGACAATGTTGTTTTCAGAATGGGACTCGCTACAACACGCCGTGAATCGAGACAGCTTGTAGGTCACGGTCATTTTACCGTAAACGGCAAGAGAGTGGACATACCCTCCTACAGAGTTAAGGCCGGGGATGTTATAGCGCTTTCCGAAAAGAGCAAGAAGAGCCCCAAATTCGCTCAGATCGCAGAAGCTACCAACGGCAGACTTATTCCTGTTTGGCTGGACATGAACAAGGAAGCATCCAGCGCGGTTGTTACTCGTCTTCCTCAGAGAGATGAGCTTGACTTCGAGATAGAAGAACAGCTTGTAATCGAATTGTACTCCAAATAATAGCTTTAAAAAGTCATTATTTGGCGTCGAAAAATCTCTCACAGGAGGGATGATATATCCGGTGCGGTTATTTTTAATTTACAATAGAACTTATCGTAATTTAAAATTAATCGGGGCGTAATGCCCGATATTTTCTGCCACGATTTGCGGTACTTCGGATACCCGGTATAAATTTTATACGGCGCCGATCCGATTTAACTGAGGCGGAATCCCCTGAGCACAACAATTAATAGATTTACCCGCACAGCAAGTAAAGGGGGTAAATCCCGAACAGCAGGAGGGTTATTTAAGAATGCTTGAAAAAATAGAAAAGCCGGAAATTGAAACCGTGAAGCTCAAGCCCGACGGAAAATACGGAATGTTCACCTTAGAACCGTTGGAGTGCGGTTTCGGCAACACGTTAGGCAACAGCCTCAGACGTGTTTTGCTCTCCTCTTTGCCCGGAGTTGCGGTTACAAGCGTTAAGATCGACGGGGTGCAGCATGAGTTTTCCACCATACCCGGAGTAAAGGAAGACGTAACCGAAATAATTCTTAATATTAAGGGTTTAATAGCTAAGATGTACGGTGAATGTCCCAAGACGGTCTATATTGAGGCGGAGGGTGAATGTGAGGTATTGGCTGGCGATATAAAAACCGACAGCGAGATAGAGATACTTGATCCCGGTATGCACATTGCCACGCTTACTCCCGGGGCAAAGCTTTGCATGGAGCTGACCTTTGACAGAGGCAGAGGCTATGTAAGCGCGGAAAAAAATAAATCCAGAACCCAGTCATCCATCGGAGTAATAGCCGTAGACAGTATCTATACACCTGTTCTTAAGGTAAATTACTCTGTTGAAAATACCCGTGTAGGACAGCGAACCGACTTTGACAAGCTTATTATTGAGGTTTGGACTGACGGTACCATCTCCGCCAAGGAAGCGGTAAGCTATGCGGCAAAGGTTCTTTGTGAACATTTACAATTGTTCGTTGAGCTTTCCGACGAGGCAAGTCAGCCCGAGCTTATGGTGGAAAAGGACGACAAGAGCAAGGATAAGATCCTTGAAAGAACTATCGAGGATCTTGAACTCTCGGTGCGTTCATTCAACTGTCTGAAGCGTGCCAACATCAACACGGTCGAAGACTTGATTTCAAAGTCTCCCGAAGAAATGATGAAGGTGCGTAATTTAGGCAAGAAATCCTTCGACGAGGTAAATGCTAAGCTTAAAGAGCTTGGTTTTGCCCTTGCCGAGCCTGAAGAATAACGGATACGCATGGAGATGCAAAATCGAGTGCAATTTTTCTTCGGATAAACTCTGAATGAACTCTGTACAGAAAGGAGTATATGCAAATGAGAAAACTGG
The DNA here is from genome assembly GCA_910579265.1 of uncultured Ruminiclostridium sp. Lineage (GTDB taxonomy): Bacteria > Bacillota > Clostridia > Oscillospirales > Ruminococcaceae > Ruminiclostridium_E. The sequence continues at coordinate 98,144 of CAJTTE010000009.1, forward strand.
GAAGAACCAGCGATCATAGAAAAGCGATGCTCAGAGCTATGGTTACATTTCTGCTTGAAAACGGAAAAATAGAAACCACGGTTACCAGAGCAAAGGAAGTAAAGAGCGAAGCTGAGAAGATGATAACCTTAGGCAAGAGCACAGATCTTCACAGCAAGCGTCAGGTATTCGCTTATATTACCAAGGAGGAAGTCAGCAAGAAGCTGTTTGATGAAATTTCTCCTAAATACAAGGACGTTAACGGCGGATATACAAGGATAGTCAAAATCGGTCCCCGTCGTGGAGACGCGGCTGAAATGGCAATTATCGAGCTTGTTTGAGCCTAATGGATCTTATGACGGCTGTTGCTTTTGCGACAGCCGTTTTTGTTATTAAAACCCGGTTTTACGGGCAAAAATATTGGTACTCTTTAGCATGATAGATCAAGGGATATAAGAGCTATTCATAAAAAGGGAAATAATATGGCTATCACGGACGTCCTTATGGTTGACAAATTTTTCGGTAATGGTATAATTGAACTACGGATTATATTTTGAATAGCCGGAGAGACTTCAGGGAAAATTAGCCTTGACGGCTTGTCATAAATTACGGTACTTTGGCTCCGTATGAAAAACCCGGGCATGGCAGCTTATTTTATTTTAGGAGGAAATTATGGCATACTTTACTTCTTCTGAGGGAAAAAAGCAGATATATTACGAAATCATAGAGCCCGCAAAGGGACGCAGACCGAAAGCTGTAATTCAGGTCATACACGGTATGTGTGAATACTTTGGGAGATATAAGGAGTTCTCGGATTTCATGACTAAGCACGGATACGTCGTAGCCGGAGACGATCATCTGGGACACGGACGTACCGCAACAAACGAGGAGGAACGCGGATTTTTCGCATACAGCAGCGGCTGGAGGTTTCTTGTCCGTGACGAAAAGAAAATGACCGATATTCTTAGGGAAAAGTATCCGGACGTTCCTATAGTTATTTTCGGGCACAGTATGGGGAGCTTTATTGCAAGGCTTTATATGTCGTGGTATCCCGACGGTATAGCGGGAGCATTATTTATGGGTACCAGCAGCGGTGTGCCCGCCGGAGCGGCAAGTACGGCTGTAAAGCTTCTGGAGAACGCCGCAGGGACGAAAACCCATCTTAATTCCGGTCAGTGGATGTTTTATAATTTTCTTACAAGGCGTGTTCCCGATAAAACGGGGGAGCTTGACTGGATAACAAGAGATAAGGAAAAAACCGAATTTTTCAAAAACGATCCCCTTGGAGATTTCGCATTTACCGCAGGTGCATACCGTGATCTTGTAAAGCTTTTGTCAGAGATCTCAGACAGAGATTGGGCGTATTCCCTTCCTGTGGATATGCCGATAATGCTTATGAGCGGTGAAGAGGATCCCATAGGAGATTACGGAAAGGGAGTACGTAAGGTTTACAGAAGGCTTGTCAAGGCCGGTATGAAGAATGTAAGCATACGGCTTTATGTTGACGCCCGGCATGAGCTTATAAATGAAATAAACAGGCAGGAGGTTTATGAGGATATCCTCAATTGGGTCGGTAAAATTACGGGATAGGGAATTCATCCGGATATGAGGTGATTTGATGAAAAAGAGATATCTTGAAGCGGCAAGGATCACAAAAACCGTGGGGCTTAAAGGGGAAATGAGAGCTCAGGTGCTTTGTGACGACTGTGGTATCCTTACGGAGTTCGATTTGTTTTTGGGGAAGGAACATAACCCTGTTCATGCTGTTTCCGCTTTTCCTGCGGGCGGAGATATGTGTAAGCTGAGGCTTGACGGAGTGGACAGTATTGAGCAAGCGCAAAAGCTTGTGGGCAAAATATTGTATATAGATCGTGAGGATGCCGAGCTTCCTGAGGATACATGGTTTATTGCCGATATAATCGGACTTCCGGTATATGACGCAGACAGCGGCAGGCTCTACGGAAAGGTGAAGGACATACTGCAAAACGGTCCGACTGACGTTTATCTCTTAAAGGGCAGTGACGGTAGAGAATTAATGTTTCCCGCAATTCCGGAGGTTTTGATAAAAGTGGATACCGAAGAAGAAAGAATAGAAATACGGCCGCTTAAGGGACTTTTTGACGATGAGTAATCATCGGGCAATAAGAACCTGCTTTTTTACACTCTAAAGTTTACACTCTAAAGTAAGATTAAACGTTATGTCTTTGCGGATACATCATTTGCAGTCAAATACGCCGAAAATATGCGTGCTGAGCTTTATGTGAACACGCTCTAATGTTAAGGCAATAACGCACAATGATTGCGTGTGAATTGCGCAGTCAGATTTTACGTGAGCTTGCATAAATTCGACGCAGAAATACTGACGTATTTCGAGGAGGATTTGCGTAAGCTGACGGAATATATGCAAGCAGGTCGCACGCAAAGCCGTCAGGCGGTCATTGTGCGGTATTGCCTTAAGTGTGTCCGTAAGGGCATGATCACATATTTTCGATGACTGCGGCTCCTTAGAAATTAAAATGACAGGAATATAAGAGTATTCCTGCGATTTTTTCTTTAACCGGTGCTTTTGGTGAGATCGCAGGTTCTTGTATGGCTTACGCCTGATATAAACGATCTTTTAAGTCGTGGGGCTTAAGGCAGAAGGGCGAATAAGATTTGTTTTAGAGCCTGTTTAGTATCTCAAGGTATGTGGATGGGCAGCGGATTTTGCGTATTTCGAGGTGATTTTCTCATACATACTTGATGTACATCAAGAAAAATCAGCGGGGGAATGCACAAAAGATGCAGGCAGGATACATGCCGACAGATACCGAACAGGTTTTTAGTAGATTTCCACAGAAAAAAATAGGGGGAATTTTGTGAGAATAGATATAGCTACCCTGTTTCCCGATATGTGCGAGGCTGTCTTGTCAGAAAGCATTGTGGGACGCGGACGTAAGGAAGGCTTTATTGATATCAGATGTCATAATATAAGAGACTATACCTTAAATAAGCACCGTCGTGTCGACGACAAGCCCTATGGCGGAGGTACGGGTATGGTCATGCAGCCGCAGCCGGTTTACGATTGCATATCGGCGATAAGAGAAAATTCCGGATTTAAGGAATCAAAGATAATTTACCTTTCTCCCCAGGGAAAGCTTCTTGACCAGAAGCTTGTAAAAAGGCTTGCATGTGAGGAGCACCTCATATTGCTTTGCGGGCATTATGAGGGCATAGATCAGCGGGTGCTGGACGAATTGGATGCGGAGGAGATATCCGTAGGCGACTATGTGGTCACGGGAGGGGAACTGCCGGCGCTGATCATTGCAGACGCAGTAGCAAGGCTTCAGCCGGGAGTTCTTCCGAATGAGGACGCTTACTCTATTGAAAGCCACTATAACGGACTGCTGGAATATCCTCAATATACGCGTCCGGAAGAATGGATGGGCCGCAAAGTACCCGATGTTCTCCTTTCCGGACATCACCAAAACGTTGAAAAGTGGAAGAAGGAAATGGCGGAAGAAACGACAAGGCTAAAAAGACCGGATATGATAAAAAAGGATTAGAACATGGGCATTTATTTATGCACGACAACATCAGATATTTAATGGTGAAGTATTTGTTTTATGTCTGAGATACCGTTTTTGAGGAATCGCTGCGCTTTGCTCCGCTCCTTTTATGATATAATAACCTCAGACTGGGGAAAGAGGAAGATATGATTTTAATGTCTGAGAACATTGTATCGTTTTAAAGGAATCGCTGCGCTTTGCTCCGCTCCTTTTATGATATAATAACCTCAGACTGGGGAAAGAGGAAGATATGATTTTAATGTCTGAGAACATTGTATCGTTTTTGAGGAATCGCTCCGTCCGGCTTACCGTTCATGCCATAACGGTATGAATTCAGTAAGCATGCTTATATCGGTACGTAAGAATAATAAACGAATAACGGCGCTTTTCGGTAGTGTAAAATATGGTAATATCTTTTAAATCCGCTATTAAATTAACCGAATGCTTAATACAGCCGTTATGTAAAATTGTCCAACTTAAAGGCTTTTTTTCGTAAATACATTTCATATGTTTTACCGTAAGGCTGTTTTATAAGCAATCAAAAATGCATAAAGTACTTTAAATAATATTTTTGATATTATCAGGGGGAAAACTTTTGGTCGAGTATCACATAGATGTGGATTATATTTGTGCAAAATCAACAAATACGCGCCGTTTTGATTGAACAATCTGTTATTTTTTGAAAAAATCACCCTATGCTGCCTAAAAATGTAAAAATGCCTGTTGACTAATACGAGTTTTCGATATATACTGTAAACAGATAAAGGAAAATAGAAAACCCTTTAATCGTAACGGAGGAAAAAACATGTTTGCAAAAGATGTAGAGGTAAAAAACTCAGTTGGTCTTCATGCAAGGCCTGCAACCTTTTTTATCCAGAAAGCAAATGAATACAAATCGTCTATCTGGGTTGAAAAGGAAGAACGCAGAGTAAACGCTAAGAGCCTTTTGGGCGTGCTTTCTTTAGGCATTGTAGGCGGTACCACAATAAGAGTTATCGCCGACGGTTCCGATGAGCAGCTCGCAGTTGAGGGTCTCATTAAGCTGGTTGAAAGCGGCTTTGCTGAATAATTGAGAATATTTACCGAGAAACCAAATAAACTGCCGCTTATTAAAAGCGGCTGTTTTATTTTAAAGATAGAGAAAAAAGATCTATAAAGCCGCTTTATAAAGAAATGAGATCGAGACATTAAGCATGCGCTGTTCAGCAACTGTGAAGCTATGAGTTTTTGTCCTTCGGAAATCGGGTGAGCGCTGCTTTCGAGGTCAGTATATTTGCAGCAGACAGCGGTTTAAAGGTGAAGCTTGCATATAACCGTTTTTGAATTGTTTTCGGGTGCAGAAACCGTATCGGATTTTCCGGAGTGTTTTTTCCGGAGTATTTATGGTATAAGATCGGTGCGACGATCCGGAAATCATCGTATATTACATTGTTTTTTAAAGCGGACGAATAATTTCCTTTTTGTATAAGATCGTTTTGAAATCCTTATAAAAGCGTTCGTTAGTTTTTTCTGACAGATGATTTTTGCCTTTATTTTACGGATTGTCTGAAAAGCTGCAATTTGCATAATTTCTATCGACCGTCGGAGGCTTGCAGGCCAAAAATGCCGGAGCATTATCGTCCTTCTCCGCCTTTTTCCTTGAAATCGCCGCGTATTTAACAAAGGCGTACAAGATCGCTTATTTTTAAGATATGCCCTGGATTTACTGCAGGAGAAATTATAAGCGCGTCCGTGACCGTTTCGATATAAATTTTAATCCTTCCTGTCAAAAATACTTGAACGGAACAAAAAATATTTGTGATTATATCTCGGAAAAAATAAAGAATATTTAAAGAGCCGGTTGGGTCCGGCTATGGGCGAAGGGAGGCTTATATGATAAAAAATATGGTTAATAAGGCTTTTGATGTGGTTCTTCTTTTTTCGTTGTTTGTAATTTTAACCGGATGTTTACCGGGGAATGCCGATTACAGCAATATTATCGGATACCCTGAAGTGGCGGAGGCCAAAAAGCTTTATGAGGAGCTTGACAGCGGTCATTTTTATATGATCGACAACACATCCGGAAGAATCACCGAAGAATTTACTTTTAAATACCGTGACGACGGGCAGCTTACCTATCTGTACAAGGGGACGGACGGTGATAATGTCTACTTTGAATACCACAACGGGTCCGAAATAAACTACAAGAAAAGCGCTGCGGACGAATGGAAATTTGTATCCAAGGGAGATCCGGATTACTACTCCTATTCAAGAAAGGACAAGCATCCCTATACTGTTTCGGGAGTTATTTCGGTCAATGCATATGCCGTTACAGAAAGCGATGTGCAGGATACGGAAAACGGGGGGAAAAAGGTCTCCTTTAAGTATAATGCGGAATATCTTGCTTCGTCTCTGTCGGAGCTGGGGGAGCTGAAAAGCTTTGAGAGCTCTGTCTGGTTGAACAAAGACGGGTATTGCTACAGATTGGATCAAAAAGGGATTTTTGAAAAGGACGGGGAGTTCATATCGGATTTTTCTATGTATATCGATATGATGAATGAAGTGGAAAGCGTTGAAAGAGACGCGAATGCCGCTTAAAGTAAACTGTTTTTTAAACATATACCGTGCAGTTTCCGAGGATAAATGCTCTGTTTTCCATCAAACAAGGGCTTACGGCATAGATCCTTTATTTTCCGAAAATACACAGGATCGAATAACAGGATAATTAAGCTTTTATCAGCGGCTCGGGAAACGGTTTTTCAATATATTTATATTTAAAAGGAACGTTTTAAAAGTGATGAAAAATAAAATTCTGACGGAAGTATTTGGATGTATTGTGCTTGGCGCGGTTTTTGCGGTATTAGGCTGCTGCTTTCTTTTTGTAAAAAATGCGGCTCCGGGTTTTTTATTTCCCATGTTTATGGGGGGACTTGTGGTTTTTGATTTTATATTAAATGCCGTTCCTATCCTTTTTACTTTGAAATTGCCGGGCTTTCGGCTTAAGGCATGCTATCACGGGGTCATTTGTCTCAAGAGCTTTATATGGGCATTGGTATTTTCGGTTATTATTCATATTATTCTTGGAATATATCTTCTGCCAGACGATTGGTGGGAGTTGGTATGCAGCGGGATAGTATGTGCGGGAATGCTTTCGGTTTTATTCTGGAACGGCATGCTTAGCGTTTATTGCGCTTCGGTACAGCTTGGAGTTAAGGGCAGGATCAGGGGTCTGCTGTTAGGTCTTGTGCCCATAGCAAATATTGTTATGCTTTTTAAAATTATCCGTATCGTAAGGGAAGAGGTTTTCTTTGAGAGGGATAAGGCGGAACTCGACAAGATGAGATCAGATGAAAAAATATGTGAAACAAGGTATCCTATCCTCTTTGTTCACGGAGTTTTTTTCAGAGATTTTAAACATATAAATTACTGGGGCAGAATTCCGGATGCAATTATAAAAAACGGAGGCAAAATCTACTACGGAAATCATCAGTCGGCGGCCTCGGTCGTCAGCGGCGGTCAGGAGCTCGCAGAACGTATCAGACAGATCATAAAGGAGAGCGGATGCGAAAAAGTGAATATTATTGCCCACTCGAAGGGCGGGCTGGACAGCCGCTATGCCATAGCAAAATGCGGGATTGCGGATATGGTGGCATCTCTCACTACGATAAACACGCCTCATAGGGGCTGTATTTTTGCGGAATATCTTCTCGAAAAGCTGCCGAGAAACCTTCAGCTCAGCACGGCGGCGGGATATAATGCGGCCATGCGCAGATTAGGGGATGCAGATCCGGATTTTCTTGCGGCGGTAAGCGATTTAAAGGCGGATGTGTGCGCCGTATATGACAAAGAGCTTATTGTTCCGGAAAGCGTGTTTACCCAAAGCGTGGGTTCACTTTTAAAGCATGCTTCGGGAGGAAAGTTCCCGCTTAATTTTTCCTATCATCTTGTAAAATATTTCGACGGTCCGAATGACGGACTTGTATCCGAGCCGGCATTCAGCTTCGGTGAAAGCTATACGCTTCTTAAGCCTACAGGAAACCGCGGAATTTCTCACGGAGATATGATAGACCTTAATAGGGAGAATATAAGGGGTTTTGATGTTCGTGAATTTTATGTCCAGCTGGTCGGAGATCTTAAGAAAAAGGGGTTTTGAGGAGAGAATGATATGAAAAAAGCGGCTGCGTTTCTAATATGTGTAAGCTTGTGTGTTTTTTTGACAGGGTGTATGTATAATGATTTAGACGGTATGGACGGGGACGGTTTTCTTGAAGGCGGTACGGTCAGCGGTTCCGAACCAAACCGGGGCGGCTCTTCTAAAGAGGAAGACATACCCGGCACCGCGGACAAAGGCGGTCTTTCCGAGTCTGCCGATCAATATGAGGGAATCGAAGGAACAGGCGCTTTTAACTATGGTGAAGCCCTTCAAAAGTCCCTTGTTTTTTATGAGCTTCAGCGGTCGGGAAAGCTCAGCGGCAGCGAGCGTACAAACTGGCGCGGCGACTCGGGAATGAAGGACGGCGCGGATAACGGCGTCGATCTTACCGGTGGTCTGTATGATGCGGGAGACAACGCAAAGTTCAATCTTCCGATGGCCTTTACGGCTTCTATGCTTTCATGGAGCGTCTACGAAGATTATGACAGCTATGAAAAAAGCGGGCAGCTTGATTATATCCTTTCCACCATAAAGTGGATAAACGATTATCTTATAAAATGTCATACCGCGGAAAACGAATATTATTATCAGGTCGGGGACGGAAATGTGGATCATTCATGGTGGGGCCCTGCCGAGGTTATGCAGATGAACCGGCCTTCCTTTAAAGTCACAAAGGACGCTCCGGGTTCGACCGTTGTGGGAGAAGCGGCGGCATCCCTTGCGGCAGCGGCGGCGGTGTTTAAGGACATTGACCCTGATTATTCCCGTGTATGCCTGAAACATGCTTGCGAGCTTTATTCCTTTGCGGAAACAACAAAAAGCGACAGCGGCTATACGGCTGCCACCGGTTTTTACAACAGCTGGAGCGGGTTTTACGACGAGCTTTCATGGGCAGCTGCATGGATTTATACCGTTACAAAGGATGAAGTCTATCTGGCAAAAGCCGAGGCTTACTTCGATGAAGCCGAGCCGGATTATAAATGGGCGATGTGCTGGGATGACAAAGGTATAGGCGCGGCGTTAAGATTGGCTCAGCTCACCGGGAAAAAAGAATACGCCGTTTTTCTTGAAAAAACGCTTGACTTCTGGACTACGGGAAACGGGGGAGAAAGAATAACCTATACTCCAAAGGGTCTGGCATGGCTTGACAGCTGGGGCAGTCTGCGTTATGCTACAGCAATGGCGTTTATCGCGGCAAGCTATTCTCAATGTGATGCTTGTCCCGCAGACAAAAAGGAGATATACTGGGACTTTGCCGTCAGTCAGGTGGATTATGCTTTGGGAAGCACCGGCAGAAGCTTTGTATGCGGGTTCGGTGAAAATCCTCCATGTCATCCGCACCACCGTACCGCTCAAGGCTCCTATTGCGACAACATGAATACCCCCGGGGAGGCAAGACATACGCTTTACGGGGCGCTTGTGGGAGGACCTGATGCAAACGACAGCTATAATGATACGGTTTCCGATTATACGGCAAATGAGGTAGCCTGTGACTACAATGCCGGATATACCTGCGCTCTTGCCAAGCTGTACGGAGTATACGGAGGGAAAACGCTTATAGGCTTCGGGGCGATTGAGCCGATAGAGAGTGAATACGAGGTAGAGGCTTGTGTTAATGCCGCAGGGGATAATTTTGTAGAAATAAAAGCAATCCTATATAATAAAACGGGATGGCCCGCCCGTATAAGCGATGATCTTAAGCTGAGATACTTTGTTGATCTTTCCGAGACCGGTTTTGATTTGGTTTCGGTCACCACCGGATATTCGATGGATAATGCGGTATGCACATTGATTCCCTGGGATGAAGAAAATAACATATACTGTGCAGAGGCGGATTTTTCCGGTGTTCTTATATATCCCGGAGGACAGGATGCTTACAGGAGCGAGATACAATTCAGGATTTCGTCTTCCGACAAATGGGACAACGAAAACGATTTTTCATATTCGGGGCTTGGGCCTCAGCAGGGTACGGTACGGCAGACGGAAACCATTGCGCTTTACGACGGCGGTGTGTTGGTATGGGGCAGCGAGCCTGACGGGCAGGCGAAGCCTCCTGCTTATCCGGAGCAAGACAGCGGCATAGGGCAAATTACCGATCCTCCTGTTACAAATGCTCCTTCGGCAAGCGGCGACGGCGTTACCGTAAATCTTAAGGGAGGGGAGGCGCAGAGCAACGCGATCTCTCTGAATCTGGAGGTTTTAAACAGCAGCGGTAATGATATTGATCTGGATAGGCTTCGGATATTCTATTTCTTTACGGCCGACGGTAAAGACCCGGTGTTCGAATGCTATTACAGTGCGGTTGAGGGCGATACCTATCGGTCCTTAAGCGGCGTTTCGGGGAATTTTGAGAACATGACGGGAACGGATTGTGACAGAGCGGTTGTTATCGGCGGCGCTACGGGTGTTTTACCGGCGGGCTCCGGCTGGATCATTAATGCGGTGGTTCATAACAGCGATTGGAGCGAAACGGATCAGACCAATGACTTTTCTTTCGGAAATGCGGAAAGGATCGCGGTTTATTATGACGGCAAGCTGATCTGCGGTGAAAGGCCTTAAGGAGGAAATAATGAAAAAGGAGCTTTTGGAATACATAAAACAGGTTAGAGCCTGGATAGATCTGGATAAAAATCTTGATAAACGCCTTGAAGGAATTAAAACCAATATTGAGTTTTTTCAGCATGAGCGTCTGGTGCATCTTATAGTTACCATGACGTTTGCGCTGCTTACGGTTGTATCCTTAGGTCTTACGGTGGCAAGAATATATTTTCTGCCTTTGTTTATCTTGTTTCTGGTTCTTGAGGTGCCTTATATTTTTCATTATTATGCATTGGAGAACGGGGTTCAGAAGCTCCAGGCGCTTTACAGAGAGGCGATAAATAAGATATCGGATTGATATGACCGAAAAAACGTACATGATCATACGATCGGTACGTTTTTTGCTTGAAAAAGCCTGAAGGACACCTTTCTGACGGAGGTATATAGCTGCCTCCCGGTAACTTCACCGCCGTAATCGGCGGGAAGCCGGAAAAATGATACATACGCCGGTTTCATCATACTTCTCAGATATTGATGGGGTTTAAAGCGTATTCGCATAAAACCGACATACGTGATTCTGGCATAATTTTAACGTAGATAAGGCAAAGTTTTGAAAAAATACCTGCGTATTTCGAAAATTTAAAGAAGCATACGGTGAAACATGCCGGAAGGTGATGTGACTGGATTTATTTGAATAAGAAATTGAGGCTCGTTCGTACTTTTCGGTTTATGCAAAGAAAAAACGAGTTCCCTTAAGTGAGCCGGAGAGAAAATAGGGACGTATAAGAGCTTGGGGGGAGTAGAACTATGGCGGGGTCTTTTCCCGTTTAAAAAACCACGCAGTCTACTGCGTGGTTTTTTAACGATATGGCCTGCCCGGCCGGAGTCGAACCGGCAGTCTTTGGAGTCGGAGTCCAACGCATTATCCATTGTGCTACGGGCAGAATTGTTATGATTCGGTTATCGGTCGGGAGAAATGTATCGGTTTTCACGTATATTGCTTGAAAAAAGCTTTAAGAATTCTGTGGATCCGTTTTGCGAAGCCTTATGCAGTAATGCTGAATGCCGATAATTTATACATGTTCTCATAAGGCGTAAGAGCAATATAATAATAAAAAATAAAGCGGCGGAACGGATGTAAATTCCGTATGTTTATATTTTATCACATTTTCGTTTTTATTGCAATAGCATATGACCTTCTTCCGCTCAAATTTGCCTTCAAACATTGACTTTTCCTGAAAATATGGTAAAATAAAAGAAAAAAGGACGTGTGGAAATGAATTATCAGGAAATTGTATCGAAAATAAAAGAGCTTTGTGCGGATGCCGATCTGGGCGATTATAAAAATCATCTTGCCGTAGAGGTTGCCATTAAGGGTGAGGGCGAAGGAGTATTTTATATAGAAGCCAAGGATGGCAGGGTAAACGTGGAGCCATACGATTATAACGACCGTGATGTTCGTTTGACCGCAACGGCGGATAACTTCATATCCTTGGCAAAAGGCGAGCTTGATCCTGTTAAGGCGTTTTTGACGGGAAAGCTGAAGGTGGACGGAAGTATCGATAAAGCGCTTGAGTTTAAAAAAGTGGTGGATATCGTTAAAGGATCAAGATAGTCTTTGATATTGAAACCGCACAGCAGATTGTCTGACCCGGCGGGGGTATATCAATTTTAAGAGAGGAATGATCAAAATTAAAGCTTCTTCCCCGATAAAATTTGCTGCGGCTGTTTTTTCCGCTTTATATCTGACGGCATGTTCGCAGTCGCCCGTTTCCGCGCCGGAATCGGAAGTAAAGCTTTCCGTATGGTGGAGCAGCGAGGATGTTCATATAATAAATGAAATCATCGAGGAATTTAAAACGGAAAACGCAGATAAAGCTTCCTTTAACATAACGGTAAGCACCGAAAATATTTCGACCTGTAAAGAGACCGTGCTTTCGAATCCCAAAGCGGCGGCGGATATATATGTTTTTGCCGATGATCAGTTTGATGATCTTTGGCGCGCCGGTGCGCTCCTGGAGGTTACGGAAAATTCGGATAAAATTATAGAAGCCAACGGAGGCGTAAATAACGGAGCATGTATTTCCGCAATGAGGGACGGAAAGCTTTTTGCTTATCCTGAAACTGCCGGAAACGGGTATTTTCTTTACTACAATTCGGCGTATTTTACCGAAGAGGATATTAAAAGCCTCGACAGAATACTCGACGTATCGGCAAAGAACGGAAAGAAAACCTGTATGGATTTTTCGAGCGGATGGTATATTTTTTCTTTCTTTAAGGGAGCGGGTCTGGAACTTGGACTCAATGATGACAAGATCACAAATTATTGCACATGGAATTCATCGGAATCCGAATATAAGGGTACCGACGTAGCCGAAGCCATGCTTAATATTGCGGGACACAAGGGCTTTATAAATTGTGATAATACCGGGTTTATAAACGGAATAAAAGACGGCAGCATAATAGCCGGAGTAAGCGGAGCATGGAATGCAACCGTAATAGAGGAGAATTGGGGAGAAAATTACGCCGCCTCCAAGCTTCCTTGTTACACAGTTGCCGGAGACAGTGTACAGATGTGCAGCTTCTTGGGGTATAAATTAGTCGGAGTAAACGCATATTCGTCAAATCAGCATTGGGCTATGCGCCTCGCCGAAAAAATAACCGATGAACAAAGTCAGATAAAAAGATTTAAGGCGGTGGGCGAATGCCCTTCAAACATAAATGCAGCCCGATCACAAGAGGTTCAGAATTCTCCCGCGATCGCCGCGCTTTTTGAACAATCGGAATTCTCATATATTCAAAGCGTTGCCGATACCTTCTGGAATCCGGCGTATATATTCGGCGTTACAATTGCCGGAGGAAATCCCGATAATAAAAGCTTGCAGGAGCTTCTGGACATTATGGTGGCGGGTATTACCGAAATGCCGAAGCCCAAGGAGGAGCAGACCTCGGAAAAAACGCAGTGAAATTGATCGCAGCGGCCCGAATAAGATCTTAAAACGAATTGCCGTCAGTATCCCCCGGCCGCTTTATTCCGGATCTTTAAAAATATTAGAACGGCTTGTAAATTTTTTTCGGTGAAGGAGTCCTTCTTGAGGTCAATCGATATATAATTATTTTTCGTTATAACCTTTTATTTTGACAACGGATAGACTCTCAGGCCTATGTACGTAAATACGGACATAGCTTATCCCTTAATATTTCATGCAAAGCCGGCGCCTTTTTATGGAGTCGGATAAGATCCTGACGTCTTTACCGTGCTCCGGCATAGATATGACTGCCGTTTTATAGTTTAAGGCAATACCGCGCAATGACCGCCTGACGGCTTTGCGTGCGGCTTGCTTGCATATTTTCCGACATCTTACACAAATTCTCCTTGAAATACGTCAGTATTCCTGCGTGGAATTTATGCAAGCTGACGTAAAATCTGACTGCGCAATTCACACGCAATCATTGTGCGGTGTTGCCTTAAATCTCGAGCGGCTTTATTATAATTGAATCATGCCCGTACTTTTATGTTTTAGAAATGCTGTAAAAACAGAGGCGTCCGGAAAAGTCGGGAGCACTGCACTAAAATGTTCGGAGAATTCAGATGAAGCTTATAAAACGTATTCCGTTTCAGATTTTTATACTTGTACTTTTCGCAGGTATTGCGGGTATCGTTGGTATGATCATAATGAAGTACCATATCAATGAGATCGCGGAAAATTATGAACAGATAATCGATAAGAATCTTCAGGATAGGATCGATATGTCGGAGCTTAAAAATCAGATGTATCATCATCAGACCATAGTCTCGTGGCATACTTTTTCGAATTCTGAGGAAAGCAGGGACGCTTTTGAGAAGGAAGCAAACGAACTTAAGCTTCTGATAATGAGCAACCTTGAAAAAATGAACGAAGGGATCGAGGGAAGCGAAAAGGAACAGCTTTTTCATGCGGTATATTCGGATGCCGTAAGCTATTTTCAAAATGCGGAAAACGTCTTTACGCTAAGCCGCGAGGGAAGTACGGCTACCGCCGAGTATTACATTACATATGTAATGTCGCAATTTATAAAAAGCATCAATACAAATGCGGATATCATGGACGGATATATAAATGAAGAAATGGATTTGATCCGTTCAAAGATGGAAAACAGTATATTAACGGCAAATATAAGCGAAATCGTGTGCAGCTTGCTTATCGGTTTTGTCATGGTTTTGTGCATTATATTATGTGTACGTATAACGTCAAATCTTGAAAGATATAAGAATCAGCTTGAAATTGACAATGAAAATAAAACCCGGGAGCTTATAGAGCATAACCGCAAAATGCTGGCCGTTCAGGAAAGCACTATTATCGGAATGGCCAATCTTATCGAAAACCGTGACAGGGAGACGGGAGAGCATGTAAAAAGAACCAGATTATATGTGGAGCTTCTGGCCAGGGAAGCGAAAAGGGCGGGTTATTGTCCGGATATCCTTGATGAAAGCTATATAGATCTTACCGTCAAAGCGGCTCCTTTGCATGATATAGGAAAAATAGCGGTTTCTGACAGTATTCTTCAAAAGCCCGGGAAGCTTACGGATGAAGAATTTGAATGCATGAAAATACATACTTCCGAAGGCGGACGGATTGTAGGCGAGGTTCTCGGCAATATAGAGGATAAAGACTATATTGAGATAGCGTCACAGGTTGCGGCGGCCCATCATGAAAAGTGGAACGGAAGCGGATATCCTCTCGGTCTTAAGGGGGACGATATTCCTCTTTGTGCGAGGATTATGGCTGTTGCGGATGTTTTTGACGCTCTTGTTTCAAAACGCTGCTATAAAAAGCCCATGCCGGTGGATAAAGCCTTTGAAATAATAAGGGAATCGGGAGGCGTTCATTTTGATCCCGAGCTTGCAAGGCTTTTTTTAAGCATAAGAAGCGATGTGGAAAAGGTTCTTGAAATGTAAAAACGCATATTGACTTACGGAATATTTTGGAAGGAAGTGTTATGACCGTGGAAAATAAAAGAAATATCAACGATATATTGAAATCCTTGTTTTTTCTTTTATATTTTGTCATACTGACGGCTGAAAGACTCATAAGTCTTTCGGCAAGCTTGCCCGATGTTATGCAGCATGGATTTTTCCTTGATATTTATATGACGTCGGTTACGATAATCTCTATTATAGGAGGATGGGGCTGGCTTATTGTCAGAGGAAGGGCATTGTTCCGTTTTGCATCCGAAAAAACAGGAAATGATTATCTGGAGCCTTCGATCGCGGCGGGAATACTTCTTTTTGGAGGAATGGTGCATACCTACGGGTCAATACCGCCTTTACAATTTGTTTCTTACGGTTTTTTGCTGGGAGCAATGGCCTTGTATACATGGCAATGTGTAAGGGCTGACGGGAAGCCTGTGCTCAGATGGCTTACCTTCGCTTACATAACCGCTTTTTCAATGGCAATTCCCGTGGTATATAAAAACGATTGTGAAATCGTTCGCTGCAAGCTGTGTTCTGTGTTTTATCCCGTTGAAATTGCGGTTTCCGCCGGATTGGTGATATTGTTTACGATAATGCTTCACAGCTTTTTTAAGAACAAGGGTGTATCAAGTTTTTGCTTATATGCCGTATTGATTGCGGTTATCGGTGACGCAGCGGTTTTATTTTTAAGATGGCACAGCGAAATAAATTTCTTTGTTCTGATTTTTATTATTGTGGCCGCTATGCTTTGGGGGATCGGAAAAGCTGCGTATAACAGACAA
The DNA here is from genome assembly GCA_910579265.1 of uncultured Ruminiclostridium sp. Lineage (GTDB taxonomy): Bacteria > Bacillota > Clostridia > Oscillospirales > Ruminococcaceae > Ruminiclostridium_E. The sequence continues at coordinate 114,077 of CAJTTE010000009.1, forward strand.
AAAAGGAAAAACATCTGATTTAAAGGACAAGGGGCATAAGCTGAAAAATAATAAATAATATCTGACAGCATACAAAAAAGGACGGACATAAAGCCTTTGCTTTTGCCCGTTCTTTTTATTTCCGAAAATCATATCTTTTTTGTAAATCCATACGTTCGTATCCTGCGGCTTTAAATTCAAACGCACTAAAATACGGCAAATTCGTAGGAGGCGGCAACGCACGGTTATGATTCAAAAAAATATCCCGGGGTTTTTCCCTCGGGACCGTTTATATTTTTTTGTTATCACAAATAGCATGGGCAGATATAATAACCTCAGACTTAAGAAAGAGGAAGATTTTATTTTAATGTCTGAGAACATTGTATCGTTTCAGTGGAATCGCTCCGCTTCGCTATGCTCTTTTTATGATATAATTACCTCAGACTTAAGAAAGAGGAAGATTTTATTTTAATGTCTGAGAACATTGTATCGTTTCAGTGGAATCGCTCCGCTTCGCTATGCTCTTTTTATGATATAATATTTGAGTAAAAGGTCTATTTTCTGTTCGATGACCCCGGATTCTCAAGGCCTCGGCTATGGCGTATCCGAACCGACAGCAAATTAAGTATGATTCTAAAATCGAGGAGGCTTCAAGAAAGAAGCGGTGAAACGGGAGAATATTTCTTAGTTATCCCTTTGGATTGATCATAGGCATTTTTGACGCAGAAAGCGTCCGCCGTTAGTATAAATCGTGCAATTTGCGGCTTTTCAGACGATCCCTGACTTCACCAAACCTTTTTATGAGAGAAAACCGGATTATACGCCTGTTTTTTGCCGAAAACGCAAAAAATTTTGTTAGATCCCGAACGCTCATATTTCGGATTCGCTTTGACAGGAACAGCCATGTGTTCTGTTTTAAGGCAACACCGCAAAATGATTGCGTATGAATTGCGCAGTCAGATATTTCGTCAGCTTGCATAAATTGGGCGCAGGAATACTGACGTATTTCAAGGAGAATTTGTGTAAGAAGACGGAAAATATGCAAGCAAGCCGCACGCAAAGCCGTCAGGCGGTCACTGTGCGGTATTGCCTTAATTGTCTCTGCATCCCTCTTTGACCCAATTTATGACCTTTTTGTTATTATAAGGCTGTATCCGAAGCGTTTCGAGAATAGAGCAGTACTTATCCACTCCGCAGACAAGCCAGCCTTCTTTATTAAAAGGCACTCTTGTAAACGTAAGAGGCCACATATGGCTTACGATTATGCCGTATTCCTTAGGGCTGATCTTAAATTCCTTTCTGGCGTTTCTTGCGGCAATAACGGGATGTTTAAATCCGTGAAGTCCCTCCTTGGCTATTTCTTTCGGTATTTTATGCCAGTCATAAAGAAAGAAATCGTGCAGCAGAGCGCCGCGTACAAGCGATCTGCCGTCACAGCGAAGGCCTAACAGCTTATTCAGCTTATAAGAATACCTTGCTACCATTACGCTGTGAGTAAATACGCTCACAGATCCGTGCTGGGTATTTCTGACCGAGGAGCGCATTTTGCTGTCCTTTAAAATATTCTTTGAGTATGCAAAAAAATCTTTTTCGGCATTCATTTTATCTCGTTTTCCTTCTGTAGGTTTTCCGATATTTCTCCGTTGGGATCGGCATTGTGTTTACCGCGGCGTAAAGCGCTGCTGAAATGGCCGAAAATGCGGCCTATCTGCATTCGTTTATGCCTTATTGCTGTTTTTATTTGTTCGGGAGAAAGCTTCTTGGCTATATTGTGCCATCCTATGGTTCTTCTGACGGTTAAAATAGCGTCAATCGCTACCGAGATCATCATTATACAGTCGAATATAATCATGAAGGTACTGCCCAGATAAAGTCCTAACCATTTCATGAAGGGAAACACAATATATACTTGAAGCAGTGATAATGCACCCCAGCAGAGGGAGCTCAAAAGCGATATCCTGTTTTTATAGGTAAGCTTCATCATGCTGTAATCCCAGAACTGCTTATGAAATATTGTTTCCATGAGCCAGCCGGTGAAGTATTCAAGAAGCGTGCAGCATATGAGTCCGGACAGAAAAACAAAAAATCCGTTGTTCCTGAATGGATTTGCACAAAGTATAATAACACAGCCTCCGAATCCGTATATAGGTATATACGGACCTCTGAGAGAACCGCGGTTCACAAATTTCTTGTGGTAAAGAGATTCCACTGTGGTTTCATGTATCCATCCTATAATAGTGAATGCAAAAAACATAAAAACCCAGTGTTCAAAATAGATTCCTTCCATTTATGGCAAACCTTTCCTATTTTGGGACATACGATCAGTTTTTTGTTTTGGCGGTCCGGAAATATTTCGTATATGATTTTTAATCGTCGTTTTGGGTCACGACGGTTGTTTTATCCGCCTCAGAGGTCTTTTTGTCTGTTTTTTCGGAGGGTGTATAAGGGTTTATAGCATTATTGAGAAGCGCGGTATTGGCGGATTCCCATCCGTCGCCGTTTTTCATTTCCTCCACGCACCGTTCGGTCTCCGATTGGGCGTTCATAAGTACCGAAGCTCTTATCTGATCTTCTTTGTTATCCGAATTTTTGAGGCTTTCATATTCTTCCTGACTAAGCTGCAAATAAACGTGGATCTTTTGTTTGTCGTCGTTGTCTACCTTAACTCTGTACCATTTTATTTCCGCATTGTTGTCTTTTTCCGAAACGGCGCGGATAATGCACTGGCGCGAGTTGGTGAAGTCTTTGACATAGGCTTCCATAACGAATATTTTTTCGCCGCTTTCTTTCACGTGATTGACCGATTTTACTGCCTTTTCGGCAAATTCCTGACAGTCGGGGGACACAAATTCCGGGAAGAAAAACATTTTTCCGAAAAAGCCTCCGGCCAGTCCGATTGCCAAAGCAACAACTACCGCTAATACGGAGGAGATGCCGGCGCCTTTGGATTTTTTACTCTTAGCGGATTTTGTGCTGCTTGATTTATCCGGTTTATCTTTTTTCGGTTTCGGCTTTTTTTCTTTCGGCTTCTTTTTTTTCTTTTCGTCTTCTTCCGGTTCGATTACATTTCCGTCCTCATCCATTTCAAAAAGCGTGATCCCGGGAGCATTTTCCACATCCGGATCCGGTGACGATCCGGGTATCCCGATATCGGCACCGGGTAAATTGACCGCAACATCCGAGGCTCTTACGGGTGAGCCGGCGGCAGGTACGGAATTATTATTTGAAGAAGGGATCGAAGCCGCAGCTTTATTATCGGGGGAAAGATTTATTACTCCTCCCGATTTGATTTCGTCCTTTTGCTTTTCCGACAGTTCGGGAGGAAGCTCCGTAAGCTTGACTCTTTTAAAATCTTTTTCATCTCCGGCATCGTCCGCATCGCCCTTTCCCACGGTGCCTATTCCAAGCGATTGGCTTTCGTCCACCAGTCTAGAGGCGCTTCGCAGCATAGTGTCAATGGCCGCACGGTTGTCAATGGGGACTCCTGCGATGTTATCCTCATTTATTACTCCTACGGGAGCGCCGCAGGAAGGGCAGTTTTCGGTCCCTACCTCAACCTCTGTTCCGCAGGCGGGACATTTTATTGTATCCATAAACAAACTCCTTTACGGTATATTCATAAAATGGCACTTACATATCGGTATATATATTATCATTTTAGCATTATTAAGATGAAATGTCAACGAAAAGAGAGAAATTTTGAATGTAATAAAAGCAGATGAACAATAGTCATCTGCTTTTATACATTGATTTTTAATCGTTATCCGGATATATCCGTTTAGCCATATTCTGAATACGGATATATGAATCGGAAGATTTTTATGAGGCAGCTTTTGATTTTAAACCAATATAGATAACATTGAACGTCGGCTGTCCACGGTTGGTTTAAGGTGCGTTTTCCGCAAAATCAGCCTCCGCCGCTTTTTTAGAAGCGGCTTTGACGGTTAATGCCAAAACAGAAAAGCCTCGCCGTATTTTGGTTTTATTGCGATCCAATGAATGATCTGGCGCAAAGGGGGAAAAGCAGAATGCACGAAGCAAGGCGAAGGAGCCGGGCGGATTGACGCCGTCAAGGGCTGCGGCAAGGTATACGTAATTTGAATTGACGGACTGCGGTAAAACATTGGATTGCCATAGCTATAATAATCCTGCGATACCGTTTTATGACTTTCCCTTTGATTTTGACTTATTGCTTATGCCGCTTGACGTATGCAAACATATCTGTATGTTTTTCATGCGCCGCTGGTCTTACCGTTTTTACGGCTTCATTAAAGAATGATTTCTTTGCTGCTGCCGTCAAGAATCCATATCCGTTATACTTTTCCTTATTTTCGGCTTTAACGCGCCGTTTCGCTTTACATAAAAGCGTATGCCGGAATTATGCGAGCAACTGTCGGTCCACGGTATTTCCTGCCGGAGGTTTGCCGAAGAGAAAGCATTATCCGAAAATTGAAAGCAATACGCCTGCCGCAACTGCCGAACCGATAACGCCGGCAACATTGGGTCCCATAGCGTGCATCAGAAGGAAGTTTGAGGGATCCGTTTCCGCACCGACCTTTTGGCTTACGCGTGCTGCCATCGGAACGGCGGAAACGCCCGCCGAACCGATAAGAGGATTTATTTTTCCTCCGCTCAGCTTGTTCATCAGCTTCGCAAAAAGCACACCGGCGGCAGTGCCGCAGCTGAATGCGATAAGTCCCAGCAAAATTATAGCCAGCGTTTCTATGCTAAGGAAATTTGCCGCCGTTGCGGTGGCGCCCACCGTAACACCGAGCATAATGGTGATTATATTCATCAGTTCATTCTGTGCCGTTTTTACGAGTCTATCCACAACGCCGCTTTCTCTGAACAGATTACCCAGCATAAGCATACCTACAAGGGAGGTGGCGTCGGGGACTATAAAGGAAACAAGAATGGTTACCGCTATAGGGAAAATTATCTTTTCGCGCTTGGAAACAGTGCGAAGCTGTTCCATTCTTATAGCTCTTTCCTTTTTTGTGGTTAGAGCCAGCATAATCGGACGCTGTATAAAAGGCACCAGCGCCATATAAGAGTATGCCGCCACCGCTATCGAGCCAAGTCTCTGGGGGGCGAGCTGTGTTGTGACAAATATTGCCGTAGGTCCGTCGGCACCGCCTATAATGCCTATTGAAGCGGCTTCCTCCATGGTAAAATTGGTGAGGCCGGTCATGCTCAGCGCACAAGCTCCTAAAAATGTTATAAATATTCCCGCCTGAGCCGCCGCACCGAGCAAAAAGCTTCTTGGATTCGCAATAAGCGGTCCGAAATCGGTCATTGTACCTATTCCCAAGAAAATAAGAGGAGGGAAGATCTGAAGCTTAACGCCTAAGTAGAGGATATCAAGAAGACCTCCGTCATGGAGCACCTGACCGTAGTCCACATCGCCCGTCAGAAAAAATTCGGGATGATAAAGCTCTGCTCCGGGTATGTTTGTAAGAGCCATACCGAAGGCGATAGGCAGAAGAAGAAGCGGCTCAAATTTTTTGACAATGGCAAGATACATTAAAAAGAAGGATAAAAGCAGCATGATCCCTTGCTGCAACGTTATGTTGGCAAAGGCGGAGTCCTTGGCCAGATCCTGTATAGTTTCCCAAAATGTCTCTAACATTTATCGTATTTCCTTTCCTTGTAATCTGCGTATAGAAATCAGAAGGGCCTTGTATTCTCGGCGATGCCCGCATTTGCCCAATTGCTGCGGAGGGCTTTTTCCTTTTTCTTTACCGAAGCGATCCTGTATTGTTTTCCTTCGGCTTCTCCGTAAGCGGAAATCGCCGCGGCAATGACCGCAATTATTTCGCCGTCATCCTCTTCGTCATATTCCTCGATCGTTTCGGCAGCAGCAGCGGGGGCGGCTGCTGCTGTTCCGGCGGGAACAGGCTCCGCCGGTTTGATATCGGACTTTTTGGGCTTTATCTTTATATTCATAACCTTGCCCAGGCCCCAAAGGATAATTACCAGCAGTATAAGTATAAGAAATACTACCACAAGTCCCGTTACCACTGTGGACCACATTAAATTTATGTTTTCCGAAGGAATATATCCTTCAGCTTCGGCAGTCAGCAGCCTTAAGGCGTTTACCATAACCTACAGTCTCCTTTACCCGTAAAATCGTAAAATCTATCAAAATCAAAATCTATTATACAATATTTTCAAAAATTTTTCAATGCCTATCTGCAAAGAAATTTTAAAAAATTTACGGTTTCCGTTTTTGAATTTTTTATACGGGTTTTTGTTGATTTTAAAGGCGAAATATGTTAAAATCATTACATCAATACCTTTGAAAGGCGGTAAGGGATCATGAATTGCAGTAAATGCGGAGCGGAAAATCAAGCGGGGAAATTTTGCGAGGAATGCGGAGCGGAATTGGATGCCTCCTCGCGGGAAAACGTTCCCGCCGGAACAGATGAAGCTGAAAATATAAAGGCGGCGGAACCGGCAGCGGATAATCTTGATTCCGACAATGACATAAAAAGCGAAGACGTAAAAGAAGCCTTGCATAATCTTGAAAAATATGAGGAAGGAACCATAACTCATCCCGATGACAAGCCCGAAAAAAAGAGAAAGTTCTGGTGTCCCAGAAATCCGATGCTTTGGTCTTTCTTGTGGCTTCTTTTGTTTGGCTTGGTGCTGACGGGGCTTACCGTTATTTTTTTCAACACCGATCTCAGCGGAACTCAGATAGTTTTCGGAATAATATTTGCGGTTTTCTCCGCCGGAGTGATCGGTATAGATTTCGTATATTATTTTCCTGCGGCGCTTGCATTGGACAAGCTGTTAAAGGGAAAAAACGTAAGGCTTGAATACCATCTGAAAAAGCATGAGCTTGTTGAACTTGCGGAAAAGGCAAAAAAGCGGAACAGAGGTTTTTATCTTGCCATAGGCTTATTCGGGCTGGCTTTTACCGTATATTATATATACATATTGGCCAGCGCCTCGGTGCAGACTACTTTAATGTGGATAAGTCTTATTTTCAGCATTTGTGTTTTCGTAATATTCACCCTATTGTTCTTTATTATGCCCAGGTTTAATTATGACCGGATGATGGAGAACGGAAGCCGCGTCATTATCGGAAATAAGTCTGTCTATTTCGGAGGAAGTTATTATCATTGGAGAAAGATACAGCCTGAGGCTACCTTCGGAAATATGAATACAAAAAAGCATGAACTTGAAATAACCTTTACTCAGGAATTCAAAAACGGTTCCACCAAACGCAGAAAGGTGGAAATGTATGCCCCGGATACTGCTCTTAAGGGAATTACGGCGCTTCTTAAGGAGTATGAGGAGTCGCTTAAGAAATACAGGGACAGACAGACGCGCAATTCCATCGTTAATGAAAATAAGGTCGATAAAAAATAAATTTTATAAAGTCGGGCTGTGCCTGACTTTTTGCTTAAGGAGAATCATCTATGGAAATTCGTGAGTATCTTAAGGAAAGCGCCGGTGAAATAAAATCGGCATTGGAAAGGCTTGTTAAGATCCCTTCCGTAAGCACCGGACCCTGCGGAAATCATCCTTTCGGGAATGAATGTGCAGCGGTGCTCGATGAATTTCTCGCTATTGCCGAAGAAAACGGCTTTACTGCCAAAAATTACGGTTATTATGCGGGAAGCGCCGATCTGCTCCCCGAGGGCGAAGCAAAGCTTGGCATACTGGCTCATCTTGATGTTGTTCCGGTTTCGGAAAAGGACTGGAGCTTTCCTCCGTTTGAAATGACAGAGAAGGACGGAAAATTGTACGGAAGAGGCTGCGAGGATGATAAAGGTCCGTTGGTTGCGGCTTTATTTGCAATGAAGGCGGTAAGGGAGTGCGGCTTTAAGCTGAAACGAAACGTTCGTCTTATTGCGGGGTGTTCTGAGGAAACGGGGAGCGAGACTGATATCCGTGAATATATGAAGCGTGCGCCAATGCCGGAAAATGTGTTTACTCCCGATGCCGAGTTTCCTGTTATTACCACTGAAAAAGGAATGCTCAGGTTTTCCTTCGGAGGCGATGCCGACTGCGGCGTTATAAAAAGCATTAAGGGCGGTACGGTTGTAAACGCCGTTCCCTCCGAGGTGAGCGCGGTGCTTGACAAGGAAATAATCATTCCGCAAAACGAAAATATAGACACAATATATGAAAACGGATCTACAACGGTTGTCTGCAAGGGCAAATCCGCCCATGCTTCAACTCCGGAACAGGGGATAAATGCTTTTAACGTTTTATTCAAAGTCCTTTTGAAGTATGCGGATCTGCCCGAAAATGACAAAAACATGATAAACCGGCTTCTCCGGCTTTTTCCTGACGGAGAAACTGACGCAACGGCTCTTGGGCTTTCCCAGACGGATAATTCAGGAAGCACGACATGCGTTTTCAGCATTATAAGCTTTGAAGAAGGAAGGCTCAGCTGCAAAGCGGATATGAGATTTCCCGTAGCTTTTTCCAAAGGGGAGGCCGTTGAGAAAATAAAAGACGCCGTGGAGAAAGCCGGTTTTGAATTTTTCGGCGCGACGGGCTCGGAGCCGCATTGCGTGGATGAAAACGGCGATTTCGTAAAAAATCTTTTGCAGTCATATACCGAAGTTACCGGTAAGCCGGGATACTGCAAGGCTATAGGAGGAGGGACCTACGTTCACGGAATAGATGGCGGCGTTGCCTTTGGAATGGAAATAGAGGGTGAGGACAATCATATTCACGGCGCGGACGAATGGATAAGCATGGACGCGCTGCTGACCTCGTCGGAGATATTTGCCAATGCCATTGTCAAAATATGCGGCTGAGATGTAATGCCGGACCTTGATCAAGTCATAGGCTTGATCAAAGCCCGCCTTTAAAGCACTGATCTTGGATCGCCAATTGATATTTATTCTTTGACCGAAGATCAGAGGCTGTCTGAAAAGCCCAAAATGAATGATTTCTACTATATGCGGACGCTTTGTGCGTCAAAACGCTCGAAATGATTTCGTATTTCTCCGGATTTTTCCTGAGACTGCCATGCCTTTAGTGAAATTGTACAGATTTGCTTTGTTTTCGGATACGCTTTAGTATAACGCTTTATGGATTCATACGGTGAAAGGAGATTGACCGTAAATGGAAAATAAAATAAAAGTCGGGATTTTAGGTCTTGGCACGATTGCTCGTAAGATGGCTTTGACCGTTAATGAATCGGATTGCGCCGTTCTTTATTCGGTTGGCAGCAGGAGTTCCGAAAAAGCGGAGGATTTCGCCGCTGAATTCGGAGCATCCAAGGCATACGGCAGCTACGAAGAGCTGGCGGAGGATGATAAGACAGAACTGATATACATTGCTACCCCTCACGCTTTTCATTTTGATAATGCATTAATGTGTCTGAAAAAGGGAAAGCATGTTCTTATCGAGAAACCTGCTGCGGTCAACGCACGGCAGGCTGAAATCATTTTCAGCTATGCGAAGGAAAAAAGACTTTTTGCCGGTGAAGCTATGTGGTCAAGGTTTCAGCCTGTCCAGAGAACATTGGAGGAGCTGATAAAAAACGGAGCAATAGGGGAAGTAACATGTGTTTGCGCCAATACCGGCGGAAGAATGACAAGCGTTCCCAGGCTTGTAATGCCGGAACTTGCAGGGGGAGCTCTTCTTGATGTGGGAATATATCCTTTGAATTTTGCTTCAATGATCATAAACGAGCCTGTTGTGAACATTACGGGGACCGCATGTCTTACAGATAAAGGTGTTGACGGACAAAACGGATTTATATTGACCTATGAAAGCGGGAAAATGGCAATTTTAGGAAGCAGCATGCTCTCGGAAATGGATTCGATGGGGATCGTTTACGGCACAGAGGGACGAATAGAGGCGGACGGAGTTATAAACATTTCTTCTTTTAAAGTGATAAATAAAGATGGGGTTAAAACGATAACCCGTCCTTATCAGCATACGGGCTTTGAATTCGAGCTGAATGCGGCGGTGAAAGCAATAAAGGAAGGCGAAAGCGAGTTTCCCGAAATGCCGCATAATGAAACGGTAAAAATGCTGAACATAATGGATAGGCTGCGCAGTAACTGGGGAGTAAAATATCCTTTTGAATAACAAAAGAATGCGCTGCGGATTTATGCCGCAGCGCATTTGACTTTATAATGGGAATTACATATTTGTTTTTGTTACAATAGGAAAATAAAATCGGAGCGATTCCACTGAAACGATACAATGTTCTCAGACATTAAAATAAAATCTTCCTCTTTACTTTGTCTGAGGTTATTATATCATAAAAAGAGCATAGCGAAGCGGAGCGATTCCACTGGAAGGATACAATGTTCTCAGACATCAAAATAAAATCTTCCTCTTTCCTTTGTCTGAGGTTATTATATCATAAAAAGAGCATAGCGAAGCGGAGCGATTCCACAAAAACGATACAATGTTCTCAGACATTAAAATAAAATCTTCCTCTTTTCTTTGTCTGAGGTTATTATATCATAAAAAGAGCATAGCGAAGCGGAGCGATTCCACTGGAAGGATACAATGTTCTCAGACATTAAAATAAAATCTTCCTCTTTACTTTGTCTGAGGTTATTATATCATAAAAAGAGCATAGCGAAGCGGAGCGATTCCACAAAAACGATACAATGTTCTCAGACATTAAAATAAAATCTTCCTCTTTTCTTTGTCTGAGGTTATTATATCATAAAAGTAAAGGCTTGCAAATTCCCGGCGGCATAATTGAAATAGTGAAAAAGGTTTGATCCCTATATGCTGATATCCGTGGATATGCATTTTACGCCGTTTAATTTTTCGCTTAACGAATCCGGCTGAGATGTTCCGGCATAAAGAGTAAATTTTTTTCCGTAAATCATTCTTTCGCCCTTTTCATCTACTGCGGTAAAGGCCGCTTGAGATACGGGAATTTGAATTTGTATCTTTTCACCCGGGTTCAGCGATACTCTTTTGAATCCGCACAGGCTGTAATTCGGTACTGAATGTTCGCTGTAATCCTTGACGTATAACTGAATTACGTCTTCCGTATGGCGGGTTCCGATGTTTTCCGCTTCAATATACGCCGTTTTGTTGTCAAATGAGACCGAATTGCACACGGTTTTTGAATATGTCAGACCGTATCCAAAAGGATAAAGAACATTGTCCTTAACATAGCGGTAGGTTCGGTTTTTCATAGAATAATCGGTAAAATCAGGAAGCAATTCCGTCTTTTCATAAAAAGTAACCGGAAGCTTTCCTGAAGGAGAAATATCCCCGAAAAGTATTTCGGCAAGAGCTTTACCGCCCTGTGAACCTGGATACCATGCATGAATCAGCGCGTCGGCGTCTTCCTCGATATTTATTGAACTTCCCGCTGCGCAAACTACGATTACGGGTTTTCCCGTGCCGATAATTTTACTCAGCAGTGTTCTTTGGCATTCCGGAAGTCTGAGATCGTTTTTATCACCGGAGGAAAATTCATTACCGGTATCTCCTTCCTCTCCTTCTATCGAAGAATCAAGACCAAGGCACATTATTATTACGTCGGAGCATTCTGCAACGGCAAGAGCCTCGGCTATTCTGTCTCCCTCTTTTGCGAGGGTTGATTCTCTGTCCTTATAAAGATGAGAGCCGGGAGCGTATATGACTCTGCCGCTGAATCTGTTGCGTATTCCGGATAAGAACGTTATATAATTGTCGGATGTGCCGCAGTAATTTCCCTCAAGGGCAATTCTGCTGTCGCTGTTGGGGCCGATAACGCCTATAGTTTTTATTGACGCTTCATTAAGAGGAAGAATGCCGTTATTTTTGAGCATTACCATAGAACGCTCCGCGCATTTAAGGCTGTGGGCCTCATGTTCCTGCGAAGCTACGGTCTCATACGGAATATTGTCGTATTCGGTTTTGCTGTCAAACATGCCCAGACGTATTCGCGTGCGCATGGCGTGGATGCAGGCCCGGCGAATATCTTCCTTTTCGATCAACCCTTTTTTAAGAGCGTCAATAATGTGTACATAGGTACATCCGCAGTTGACGTCACAGCCGGATTTAAGCGCTAACGTGACTGATTCTACGGGGCAGGATGTGATGTGATGCTTTTCGTGAAAATCGCTTATAGCCCAGCAGTCAGATACAAAGTAGCCGTCAAATCCCCATTCATTAAGCTTTTTCATAAGGAATCTGCTGGCGCAGGTGGGTTCTCCGTTTAAGCTGTTGTATGCTCCCATCACCGCTTCAACCTTTGCTTCCTTCACCAAGGCTTCGAAGGCGGGAAGATAGGTTTCCTCCAGATCCTTGTCGGAAACGGCGGCATTAAATCCGTGACGTATCGCCTCCGGACCGCTGTGTGCGGCAAAATGCTTGGCGCAGGCGGCGGTCTTTAATACGCTTTTGCTCCCCTGAAGCCCTTTTACATAAGCCTTTCCGAGCTGAGAGGTAAGGAAGGGATCTTCGCCGTAGGTTTCGTGTCCTCTGCCCCAGCGGGGATCGCGGAAGATATTGATATTCGGTGCCCAGATCGTGAGACCTTTATAAATATCGCGGTCCTCAAATTTCTGATATACGTTATATTTGGCTCTGGCTTCTGTTGCCGTTATCTCTCCCGCTTTTTGTACAAGCTCTTCGTCAAAGGAAGCCGCCATCCCTATAGCCTGCGGGAACATTGTCGCGATCCCCGAACGGGCAAGACCGTGGATCCCCTCGTTCCACCAGTTGTATTCGGGTATGCCCAATCGAGGGACGGCCGGTGCGTCATATCTGAGCTGACTTGCCTGTTCTTCCGTAGTCATAGCGTCCGTAAGAGCTTCTGCCCTTTCCTGGGCAGTCAGAGTTTCATCAAGATATTTCTCCATTTTTTCCTCCGGTAAATGTTATTTGTTGATAAAATTTTATACAAATCCCGTTTTAAACCGACGAAATATCCGCAGATTAAAATGGGATGGCACCCGAAACACCGGTCCCGCAGTTTTAAAAGATATCGGCCGTATCTGAAAACAAAGCAAATTTGTACGGTTAAGGCGGTTTCAATTAAAAAGAGAAGGAATACGAGCGCATTTTGCATTTATGCCTTTGGGATAGCTATCGGCGTTCTTTTACGCGTAATGCGTCCGCAGTTAGCAGAAATCGTCTAATTTGCGGTTTTTCGGACAGCCCGTAGTATTAATATCGCCGGAATATGCGCGGGCGGCAAGTGAGTTTTACGTATCAAGCTTGGCATTGATGCATTCCGTTTTTTAATGTTATGGATTTATAGAAACAAAACCCGCCAAGCACAAGTCTTTGCGGGTTTTTTGAAAAAGTTTTCGTAATACTTATCTCTTGGAGAACTGAGGAGCGCGGCGGGCTGCCTTTAAGCCGTACTTCTTTCTCTCCTTCATTCTGGGGTCGCGGGTAAGGAAGCCGGCCTTCTTAAGAACCGGGCGAAGCTCCTCGCTGTACTGGAGCAGAGCTCTTGAAAGTCCGTGACGGATCGCGCCTGCCTGACCGGTAACACCGCCGCCGGCAACCGTGCAGATTATGTCGAACTTTTCTGTTGTGCCCGTAAGCGCCAGAGGCTGGCGGGTAATAAGCTTAAGAGTATCAAGTCCGAAGTAATCGTCGATATCTCTGTTGTTAATGGTGATTTTGCCGGATCCGGGATAAACACGCACTCTTGCGACAGAATGCTTTCTTCTGCCGGTTCCGTAATAGTATGGTTTTGATTCGTACATATCGTTTATCCCTCCTTAAAACTTAAATTCTTCCGGCTTCTGAGCGGCGTTTACATGTTCTGCGCCTCTGTAAAGGCGGAGTCTTGTCATAGCCTTTCTGCCGATCGTATTATTGGGAAGCATACCGTAAACCGCAAGCTCCATTGCTTTTTCCGGCTTGGAGGCCATCAGTTTGCTGTATTGTACCTCCTTAAGGTGACCGATATAACCGGTGTGCCATCTGTAATACTTCTTTTCGAGCTTCTTGCCTGTAAGAACGGCCTTTTCGCAGTTGATGATTATTACATGATCGCCGCAGTCGCAGTGAGGCGCAAAGGTAGGCTTATGTTTTCCTCTGAGCATGAGAGCCGCCTGAGCCGCCACACGGCCGAGAGGCTTTCCCGCTGCGTCAAGAATATACCACTTGCGTTCAACTGTCTGAGGGTTGGGCATATAAGTAGACATAGTTTTTTCCTCCTGTTTTTTCTTTTTGAGCATCTTTAAAGCTCAAAGGATGCCGTATCGTTTTATAATATAAATCTCCGTTACGGCGCAACATCAAATATTATATCAGGCGGCATACGCTCTGTCAATACTTTTTTAACATTTTTTTAAAATATATCTGTTTTTCTCTTTTATTCTTTTGCATTATCTGCTTTTCTCTCGTTTTTTCGCTTATCATTTCGTTTTTTTATATTTTCACTTTGGGGTTCTTATAGATGCTTTGGAATAGGGCGATTTAAGGCATAAGCGGTTTATAATAAAGCAAGGATCTGATAAATAAGATCATTATTAAAAAACTCTGAAATTATGCACATTTCTCCTAACGTTTCCCTTTTTATGTTATAAAATACGAGCTGTGTCTGCCTGCAAGCGGAATGTTATGCACTTTAAAAATGAACGTATCAGATATTCCATAGTATTAAGGCAATACCGCACAATGACCGCCTGACGGCTTTGCGTGCGGCTTGCTTGC
>CAJTTE010000010.1:0-94983 GCA_910579265.1 uncultured Ruminiclostridium sp.
CGGGTACGGTAGCGTCCGGCTCGGTTTCATCGGGTACGGTAACGTCCGGCTCGGTTTCTTCAGGTACTGTAACCTCAGGTTCGGTGGTTTCTTCCGTTGTAACCTCAGGTTCTTCTTCCTTTATAACTAAGCCTGTTACCCATGTACATACCAGTTCGTTGTTCTTGTAAAAATCAATGGACTTAAGCTCGAAAGCGCCCTCTTCGCAGCCTGTAGCCCAGCCGAGACTCCAGTAGCATCCGGCTTCTCCGGTGATGGTTATAGGCATTTCAATACTGAAGGATCCGGCTTTTTCGAGAACCACATCACAGTCCGTTTTTTCGCTTCCGCCGTAGGATTTTGTCGTATAATCGGTAACGTCCGATTGCGCATAGAACTGTCCGTTGTTCCAACCGTAGTTAAGGTCGAGAGCGACAGCGTTAAATATTACCTTATCTACGCCGCTGAGATCAACGCCGGACATTTCGGGGGAACTGTTGGTTATAAAATCACCCTGCTGCCAGTCGTCCTTTGTCGTACTTCCGAAGGGAGTGTTGTTTGTGGGAATGTCTGCGGTCTTTACGGTTCCGTCGATCCAGGTGCAGACAAATTCACTGCCCTTGTAGAATTTTATTGCGTTTAATTCAAATGCACCCACAGCATTATCTGTGGCCCAGCCTAACTTCCAGTAGCATCCGGCTTCTCCCGTAATGGTTATAGGTATTTCAATGCTGAATGTTCCGGTTTTTTCGAGAACCACATCACAATCCGTTTTTTCGCTTCCGCCGTAGGATTTTGTCGTCCAATCGGTAATGTCCGATTGTGCATAGAACTGTCCGTTGTTCCAGCCATAGTTGAGATCATTTGCCGTGGCATAGAAAACGACCTTGGTAACTCCGGAGAGATCGACGCCGTTCATTTCGGGGGATTCGTTTGTTACAAAATCACCCTGGTCCCACTCTCCGCTCGCACTGCCGAAGTCGGTAGCATTGATCGTAAGGCCCGTGATTACGACCGATGTTGCTGTCAGAGCGCATGCAACGATTCCGGCAATGAGTTTTTTCATTTTCATGAAAATATTCCTCCAATAATTATTATACCCAATATGCCTTTTTAACGATGGACAAGGCCGGGGTTTTTAATGCTCCGGTCTTTGAGCGATAATGCCGCATATTAATTAGTACTAACTTAATTATATCAGGATTTTGGAAAAAGTAAATTGACGGCCTTAACATAATAAATGCTGTTTTATTGGTAAAAACAGACAAAAAGCTCTCCCCGGCGGGGAGAGCTTTTGTCGATATAAATCAAATTTAGCTAATTTAGCTTATGGCTTACTTTCTCTTCTTGGAAAGAACTACGCCCATAGCTGCAACAGCTGCGGGAACGATAGCGAACATAACGCCGGTAGGCTTGTTCTTGTCGTCGCTGGGCTTGTTGGTATCGCCGGCAGCACCGTCTGTAGTGGTCTCGCCTTCAGCAGGTGTAGTAACGTCAGCCTCTTCGGCAGCCTCAACTGTGAAGGTTACGGTAAGAGTGGAGAATCCGTCTTCGCCGTTAATAGCGTTGAAGTCAACGGCAGCATTGCCCTTGGTGTTGTCGTCCCATTCGTTGAACAGAGTGATCTTAGCGTGTCCGCCTACTCCGTCGTCGCTTTCGCCTACAAATACCTTGGAAGCGTCGAATTGGATTTCCTTACCGTCAGCCTTGATGGAAGTAACGGTGATCTTGGAGTTTACGGCGCCTTCTGCCTTATCAAATGCAACGTCGGTCTTGATTCCGAGGTAGTTGCCCGCGAGCTTTACCTTCTCGGTGCCGAAATCGAATCCGATAGTAACTTCAGCCTTGTTGTCCTCATACTTGCCGTATGCAACGCCGTCAGCAGGCCATTCGCCTATAGTTGCGTTGAAATCCTTATCGAGCTGAGCGCCCATGTTAGCGGTAAAGTCTGCATCGGCGGGCTTTTCGTCAGCTTCGGTGCTCTCGGTGGGATCTTCTTCTTCGTTGCTGCTATCAACGGGATCTTCCTCTTCGTTGCTGCTTTCAGAAGCGTCGGGAGCCTTCAGTTCGTTTCCGTCCTTATCGAGGAGAATGGTTTTCTCTATTTCGATATCATCTCCCCAGTATTGTTGAAGAGCTATATTTGCATATGTTCCTGTTTCGCCGGAGATGTCTTCTGCGGTAAAGAAAGGAGTATCCTCCATTCTTGTGATGGAATTTGTCTCCTCGTCAAGGATAATGTCTTTATCAGAGCCTGCATTTCCCCATTCAAGACTTTTCCAGTTTTTTGAAGCGGTAGAGAATATAAACGCTCCGCCCTGACCGTTTTCCAAGGAATATCCTTCCTTAAGGAAAATTGTTGCACCGTACACCTCCGAAATGTCTACGCCTTCGGGAAGCAAATCAGCAACATTAACTACATAGTTGCCTTTATCGTCAGCTCCGATTATGGCGGCGGATGAACTTACAGCCATAGCCGAAACAGCTAAAGCGGCAGCAGAAACGCATGCCAGAATTTTCTTCATTTTCATGAATTGTTCCTCCAAATTTAAAATTAAACACAAGGCTTTGACACCTGTATTTTGATTGTCACCGCCCGTACCGTCCGTGAAAACCCCGTTCGCATTCGTCGGAAAGAATGAAATTACCGGATCTTTATGTAACGCGAAACTGCGGTGCTTACTTAAGAAGTCATCGAACCGCGCAAAAAAGTTTCAGCTTTTTAAAATCTTTTTATCGGATTTTAGCTAAAACCCTTTTTTGCCTTAGATCGAGGGCTTCTTAGTCACAGTATAACATACCTGCTTGTATTTTTCAATCCTTTTTAAAAAAAATTTCGGTATCTCTTAAACTTTTCCGGAAAGAAGGATATCCGCCGTCTTGCCGGAGCTTTTCCAAGCTGTTACCGATCATATGATTTTAGATCGTCGGGGGTCCTTCGAATAAACCTGAATCCCGTCCCTTCGGTAAGCCTTCCCCCATATTCGTTACGCTTTTTTACCGGTATCCGGGTAAAATTTGTCTCATTTACGGAGGAGTTATGCTTTTACGGCGGAGTTATGCTCGGAAAACCGCATGCGGATTTTGTGTTAATTGTTCTATATATAAAAGACGGCCCTGCATTAATAGCATAGGCCGTCTTCCGGAAATTACCGCTTCAAGTCGATCGAACCTATCGTATAATTCCCTGACGTACCGGGTTTTTATTTGATAAGCCCTTCTATTCCCGCTACTGTTTCTGCGGCGGAGGTCTCTGCCGGGGTCGTTGCCGCGGGAGTTGTCGCCGCCGGTGTCGTCTGCACAGGCGTGGTTATTTCGGGTGTGGTCGTGACCGGAGGAAGGGTAACGGGAGCCGCTATACCGCCCTTTATATCCTCGGGAGACAGATTGCCCGGAGCTGATGTAAAGGCGCCGATTATCGATTCGTTATCTGATATGTCAGTACCCGGTGTCTGAGTATCTGAGGGATTTCCCGTTGTTCCTGCGTTATCCGGATCGTTTACCTCCGGCACGGTGACGGGAGCTCCTGTATTATCGGCTCCTCCGGTGGCTGCGGGATTTCCCGCATTCTCTCCCGCGCCTTCGTTTTCCGCAACTCTTATAAGATTCTGTATTGCTTCCTTAAGCTCCTCGAAGGATGCCTCCTGTATAGCCGCAAGGTGAACGCTGTCCAGAAGGGGAGCTGTTTTTTCCAGAAGCTGCGGAGTTGCTCCTCCCGTAAGATCGTATATTTCCTGTAAGGTAAGGTTCTTTCGGAATATTTCCATAGCCTCGTCTATCAGGTAGTTGTCGGAATATTTTGCTGCGGGAAGAAGGGCTGAAGCGTCGTATATCTGAATGCCGTTGCTGTCTATATGATAGCTGTCATAATACACAAGCTCGGATACTCCCGAGAATGAAAAGCCCTTTTGCTTCAGCTTGGTGATTATTTCAGGCAAAGCGTGAGATGTGTTTTCAAGGTCGTTATGGAACAGAAGTATTGAGCCTGATACCGTCCCCTTCATGATACGGTCGGTAATGGTGTCGGGATCCGGCTCCTGCCAGTCTATGCTGTCTACTGACCATTGGATCATTTTATATCCCATACCCTCGATTGTTGTTACCACATTGTCGTCATACTCTCCGTAGGGTGCGCGATAAAGCTTCGGTTCTTCTCCCGTTATCATTTTTATTTTTTCGGAGCATTTTTTTGTATCCTCGATCAGATCGTTTATGTTTATTCCTTCTACGTGAGGATGCTTATCCGAATGATTGCCTATTTCATGACCTGCGTCATACATTTTCTTTACGTCCTTCGGATATTTGTCGCAGAATTCACCGGTGACAAAGAATGTTGCCTTTATATCGGCTTCCTTAAGAAGACTCAGAAGAAGGTCGGTATTGGAGTTGCCCCAGGCGCAGTCGAAGGTTACGGCTACTTTATTATCCGCCCTCGATACTCCGTATATAGGCAGCTTGCGTTCCTCGGCGGCTACCTTGAAGGAGGACATTACCGCCATTATGATTATTCCCGCTCCCACCAAGACGGCAAGCACGATTATTGCCGTGCGCAGCAGCTTTTTTCTTGTAAAGGTTTGAGTAAACATCGGTATATTTCCTTTCGTACAGGTTGTTTTTGTAGAATTTTATGCGGACTTGCCGATAAATAGAACCCTGTGCGCCGGGAAGAGAGATATATTGCTCCCCCAAGCAACTCTTGAAGGTTTTCTGCTTGCCCGGCTGCCTAAATACTTCGTCGGAAGCCCTTGAGATATGCGCATATTCCCGCGGTTTTCTTCCTTGTCTTTAGACAGCCCTTCGGCGCACAAATTCTTCAGGAGTTACTTGGTGGAGCAATAATATAAAAACGAAAGGATCAGGATAAAATCAAAGCCGACTCCGCTTGAAAAACGAAGTCAGCTTACTGCTTTAAAGTTGATATTTCCTGTCATAAACGGTTTTTCGCCGTTACCGTAATTTGGAGAAGCTGATTAAACCCGAATCGATTCCGATCAGTTTTCTGCATTTAAAGGCGGCGCTTGAAGCTTTTCCGCAAACCTCTCCGCTTTTTCCAGATCCTCCTTTACCGTGATTTTAAAGCAAGCCTCGTTTCCTTCCACGATCTTTACCCTTTTTCCCGCCCTGAAAAACATACCGCAGGCGTCGGTAGCCCTTTCCCGTTCGTTATCGGAAAGGCTGTCCCAGACTTCCTTGAACGATCCGAGCCTGAAGCATTGGGGAGTCTGTGCAAGAAACATTTCGGTTCTGTCCGGTGCGCCGGATACGAAGCCGTTTTTACATTGGAGAACCGTATCCGTCGCTTTTAACGCCGTTCCGCTTGCCCCGTATTTTTCCGCCGCACGGACGCAGGCCTTTATCGTTTCGGTTGAAACGAAGGGGCGGGCGGCGTCATGGGTTATAAGTATATCGTCCTTATTGCCGGAGGACAAGGCTTTTTCCGCCAGAAGAGCCACTGTCTGTGCGCGGTTTTTTCCTCCGTTGATAACAACTATCCTGTCGTCCTTAAAAAGATTTTTGCAATACCCGTAATAATCCGGGGACACCGCTATAAAAATTTTTTCAATATCCTTCCATTTCAGAAGAGCTTCTGCGGAGTATGAGATAACGGGCTTTCCCCTAAGCATAAGAAACTGTTTTGGCATGTCTTCGCCCAAACGGCTTCCCGTGCCTGCCGCGCATATTCCCGCAAAGATCATTTTATCAGCTCCTTCCGGCGAAAAGTATTTATACCGATCCCTTTTTAAGGCAACACCGCACAATGATTGGGTGTGAATTGCGCAGTCAGATATTTCGTCAGCTTGCATAAATTCGACGTAGGAATACTGACGTATTTCAAGGAGAATTTGTGTAAGCTGACGGAAAATATGCAGGCAACACCGCACGCAAAGCCGTCGGGCGGTCATTGTGCGGTATTGCCTTAAACTGACGTAATACCCGCAGTTTAAAAAGGGATTGCACCCCAAGCATTGATCAAATAGTTTAAAAGGGATCAGGGCTTGTTTGAAAAATCGGAAACATCGTCTTTTCGCCCCCAAACGGTCATCTTCTGTGTCAAAAAGCCTCGTCAAACGACGGTTTGACTGCGCTTTTTCCTTAAAGCTGACCATTTGGAGTCAAAAATCCGTGATTTCATCTGTTTTCAAACAAGCTCTAATATAATATAGCTGTTGACGAGGGAATAAAAATTTTTATATGCCTTTTTTGCACTTTATTCTTCAAAAAGCCGTCCGCATATTTTTCGGATTGTGCGGACGGCTTTTTTTGATTCATGTTTTTATGATTCCGTATGAAAGCTTGGCCTTTAATATACGGTAAACACTTTCGTCAAGGCGTTTTACGCTTATCTCTCCTTTTAGCGCGGCTTTGTAAAGAGAGGATTGGCACGCTTCGCCGTCGCTTGTGCAGAGGAGGTCGTTTCCCGCAAGAAAAGCGTCCGCATACGGATCCTTGCTGTATGTCAGTATCGCCTGCATGCCAAGATCGTCCGTAACGATTATTCCGTTAAAGCCAAGCTGCCGCAAGGCCTTATGCACCTCCGGAGCAAGGCTGGCAGGCACGTTTTTGTTATATGCGGCAACGATATTGTGGTTTACCATTATCATAGGCACACCCGCCTGTATTCCCGCTTTAAACGGGATAAAGTCCTTGCTTTCGAATTCGGCTGCCGAACGGTTGTCAAAAGCGATACCCGTATGTGTGTCCACATTCGGTCCATAGCCCGGGAAATGCTTGAGACAGCTCATTATCTTCTGTCCGTTAAGCACCCTTACAAGCTCCCCTATTACTTCTCCGGTTTCACCGTATCCCAGACCGCAGGTCCGGTCATATATATAGTCGTTTTCACTTTCGGCCACGTCCGCCACGGGAGCAAGGTTAAGGTTGACTCCGGCTTTTTTCAGTATTTCCGCCATCCTTTTTCCGAAAGCCTCGATATCGGAGGCGCCTTGGCTTAAAGAAGGAAGCGGCTGCAGGGAAAATTGAGGGAATCTGCTTATTCGAACCACGCTGCCGCCCTCTTCATCGGCTGCGATAAACGGCGGCACGGCAGTGGCCGAAGCGATCCGTTCAAGTTTTTCCTTTATGGTTTTTTCCGTTTCGTTCTGAAAGTCCTTCGCATAAAGCGTATATCCGCCGAAATGATATTTTGCCGCCAGCTGCGCCGCATTGTCGGAATACCGTACAAGTATTACCTGCCCGATTTTTTCCTCCAGGCTCATTTCGGATATGATGGCTTGGATGGGGTCCTTTACGTTTTCCGTTCCGGCTTCGGTGACTGGCTCCTGATGGATACCCTGTTCCGTTTTAGGCTCCGGTTCGGTAATGCCGGTCGGCGGGACGGCGGGTTGTGTTTCCTTATCATCGGCTGTCCCGGTCGTTATGCCGTTCGGAGAAGCGGTGCCGGTTTTCGGAAAATCGGCTTCGTTACTTGATGTTGCCGGAGCGCCGGTAACGAAGCTTTCCGTGCTGACACCGCTTATTTCCGGTTCGTCTTCATAAACGCTGCATCCCGTCAGGATCAAAGCCATAGCTGCAAGAAAAGAAAACACCCTGAATTTTATTTGTTTTTTCATAATATATATTCTTTTTTGTTTTTTCGGTTTTATCCGAATTTTTAAAGGTTATGAGAAAAATCGATCCGTAAGCCGTATAAAAGCTTTCGGCATTAAGCCCGGAACCGTGTGACCGCTGTTTTTCGGACAAGCGGTGGTTATACCGAGGGCAGTATGAAAAGCCGCAAATTGCACGGCATCTAAAGGTTGCGGTCGTTTTTATTATAATCGCTTTGGAAGGACGGCGCTGCCTGCCGCTTTTTTATTTTTCATCATCGGTTGCGGTCCTGAAGGGTGCGAGAGGCAATCCGTTTACGCCGAAAACCGTGACCTCGCCGTAATTTGTCCAGCAGTATCTTGCGTAAAGCGGTTCTTTGATTTCGGAGCAGGAAACAAATATCCTGTCTCCCCTTATTTCCGCTTCGGCATTTCTGAATTCCTTGTCTTCACCCGCAAGCTCAAAGCCTTTTATTTCTCCTTCTGTCCTGAAGCCCCGGCAATATTCAAAGGACAGCTCCATACCGCCGTCTTTTATGTCATAATCCTTATATATCGGACCGAAAGCGTGTTCCCTCAGATTTTCAAAGCCGTATACGCCGTAAAGCGCCTGCAACGCAAGCCTGTGTCCCACCGGAAGCTTTGATTTCGGATGTATTTCATTAAATTCGCCTTTATCCAGAGCTATGGCGATTCCCGTATTGCGTACCGTCTGAAATACCTTCATCTGGGCTTCACGGATAATGCACCAGTGCTTGTGGTCGATGTCGTCCTTGTATCTGTGCATGGGGAGCTGTACGAAAAGGAAGGGAAGGCTGTTGTCGCCCCAATCGTTTCTCCACACCTGGATAAGTTCTCTGAAAAGCTTGAAATAAGTATTCGGCCTGTGATCGTCGCTTTCGCCCTGATAGTAGATAAATCCCTTCAGAGTATAAGGGCATACCCTTTTGATCATCGAATTATAAAGCACGGTAGCCGACATCGGATTGTATTCGCTGGGAGGACCGGGGTATCGGCTTTCGCCGGCATATGCCTGACATTCCTCCCATGTTCCGTTGGGGTGGGAGGCGTAAAAATCCTGGCTTTTCTTATTCCATTCGTCCAGATATGCGCAGTATTCGTACCATTCCTTCTCTATCTGCTCGTCGGTTTTTCCTTCTGCGGTCCTTTCCATATCAAGAAGATATTCATTGGTGTCCGAATCCTTTTCAAGGCTTTCCCTGCTCATCCAGTATGACGCGGAGGTGCCGCCCCAGTTGCATCCGATTATCCCTACCGTTACACCCAACTTTTCCGCAAGCTCCCGCGCGAAAAAATATCCCACCGCCGACCAGCATTTGGCGTTTTCGGCGCTGAATTCAGACCAGCCGGTGTTTTTTTCGCATTCAAAAAAGTCTTTTTCCTTCAATGTTTTTTTCTGAGTATAGTAGAATCTTACGTTGATATTTTTATCATTGACGAGAGCGTCCTTTTCACTGCAATTCTGAAGCTCCAGCTCCATATTGGACTGCCCTCCCGCCAGCCATACTTCTCCGTAGGCGACGTTTTTGAAGATCCTTTCCTCATTGCCGCAGGTAAGCTTGAGTGAATAGCCCTCCCCGGCCTTGTGTGCGGGCAGCTTTATAAGCCATTGCCCGTTTCTGATCCTTGTCGTTCTGACTATGCCGTCGATTTCCGCGCAAACGGTTTTTCCGTTTTCACCTTGTCCGAACAGGGAAACGCTTTTTTCCCTTTGCAATACCATATTGTCGCTGAATACAGCGGCAGCTTTAAATTCGATCATTGCCGTAAGTCTCCTAAAAAAGTTTAAGTCCTTATTCGAAATTTTCTTTACAAAGTGCGTCGTTTAAGGCGGTCCTTGAAAAAAGCGCCTTTTAAACCCGATCAGCTTTTTCTGAAAATCTGCGTTAAAATTATACGAAAGGATTTCTTATGCATAATCTATCAGAAGCCCGTCGCATATTTTTTTACATATGTGCATTAAGGCTTCTTTTTATAATTTTTACAGGCTTATGCCCTGTAATATGCACAGGTTCGCGTCAGTATCTCCGTATCGTCTCGCTGATGACCGATAATAAAAGCCACGCCAGATTCCAGCCCGTTATCATACTGGGACACAGGAGCTGTGTGTTTCCGGTAAATGCCGCCGCCATGGCAAAGGCAGCGCCCAGGACCACGCCCAGAAGCATTATCCACATACCGAGGCTTATATCTCTCATAAGCTTTTTCGCCGCAACCACCGCCTTGGAAAATCCCGTAAACGTACCGTTGCAGCTTACCGCTCCGCTTCCTCTTGAAACATAATGAGTAAAAGCATAGTACTGTTCATGCATGCTGTAAGGAAGGATTCTTATTTTTTCCGGAGGGATTTCAAAAACTTCCGATAATTTTGATACCGTAATTATGGAATCCGTCGTTTTTACGACTACCGATATACCGTTATCCGTCAGTTCATGAAGAACCAGCTTTACCTCAGGATTTGGAAGCAGCTCCACAAAGAACATTATAACTATTTCTCCCCCTACCGAGAGATAGATCGTCTCCGTATTGTCTTTTGTAAACCTGTTCACCTTTTTCATTTCCGGGACCTTGATGTCATGGCGTTTCATCTGGTCGCGGCTTCCCATTATCATTCTTCTTGTGCCGTACCAGCCCAGTACTCCCAGATTGTCCTCATAAACGCAGTTTTCTACCTTGACCAGAATATCCTCTTTGTCGTTTATCATGTTTTTAAACATGTTGGACATTACCGAGCCGCTTTGTATGGCAAGGCTTGCCGCAAGAATGATCGCCTGATCAAGAGCGATATTGTTTACCGAATTAGGCTGCTTGCAGTGTTTTATATTCGAATATACCACGGTTCCCGCAGGAAAAAGCAGGGAGGCGTCGGTCATTACCGAATTCACCCTTGAAAAATCCTCGGCCGCTTCGTAGCCCAATATGACGCTTTCGGTTTTCGCAAGAGCCACACCCGCCTTTGTAAGGGGAACGTTTATGATAAACATTACGGAAAATGGTGCGGCTGCGGATAAAACTGCGGTAAATACCGTTAATGTACGGTAAACATTGTTTTGAAGACCCTCTATGCCGTAAGGAATAAAGAAGGATACGGCCGCTGCAATAAGAGCCGTGATCAGAGCGGCAGGCACAAGCTTTCTGCTGATCCTGTCGGCCTTGTCCTCACAGTAGCTGCTCTTAAGGAAATCCGTCAGCAGCTCGGTTTTTCTCATGGCGGCCAGGCAGGGAAGCTCGTTTATTATACCTTTGGTCAAAGCGGCTGCGGGCTGGTCGTTTATCAATACGGCTGAATATTTGGTACTGTCTCCGGAAATAAAACGAAAGTTTCGTTTTGCCCGTCTTATCATTATAAGCTTGCCCAATGTATTGAACATAAGTCCGGCAATAGCCGTGGGGATAAGAACGAACGAACGGCTCATGAGAACGTCGTCGGCTTTTATTATATTGACGGCTGTGGCAATTATCGTGATCACCGATGTTATTGCGCATACGCTGTCACAGTCCGCTTTCATCTTAAATATTTTAACAAGTCCGTTGGATATTACCGAGGAGCAAAGCACAGAGGCGACGACTCCCGTTATCAGGCTGTAAAACAAATAGCCCTGAACATCCGCCCGCCTGTCCAGAAAAGTTACGTCAAAGCCGAAGAAATCAAATACCATCCCTTTGCCCAGATCTCCCATCAGGGCGACAAATCCCATAAACAAAGTGATCACAAGCAGTAATGTGAGACGGATTTTTATTACCTTATGCGATTCGCAAAGATCCGCCCATATTTGCCCTGTGGAATCATAGCTTTCAAAATCTTCGTCCTCTGCCGGATCTTCCGATTCGGAATCCATAACGAAATCGCGCAGCTTGCGTTTTGATTTTACGTTTATTTCGCTGTCCGGGATTACGCCTGTGGCCATTATTATACGTCCGTCATCCAGATTAAGACCGCTGGTTGGCGCTTTAAGACCTTCCGGCGGCAGACCGATTCCGTCAGAAAGACCTAAGGTGCGTTTCTTTTCCGCTTCCTCCTCATGCTTCTTGGAAAGCGCCTGATTGAGCTTTGTTAAAAGTGCGTCGTTGCTTCTGCGCTCCTTTTCCGTCATCTTGCGCGAAGGGGTCTTGTCCGCCTGTTCCTTTTCCTTTTGGGGAATGTATTGTTTGACGGGAGCGGTGGTTTCGAGGGTAGGCTCTCCTGAAAACATTCTTGCGTCCGTGTCGGGGTCTTGTCCGGATACGTCGATAATTTCAGCCGTATTTCCTTCGGGTTTTGTGCCGGATGACTCGGAATAATTTATTACGGCGGTTTTATCCACAAGCTTTGGCTTGGATCTTGCCTTTGCGCCTGCGGCTGCCAGCTGTTTCAGATCGTTGCCCGCAATGCCTAAGGTATCCCCGCCCAGGACCGCGCCCATATCCGCCGCCTTGTTTTTTACGTCATAAGGATTTATGGCGTCTATAAGCCCCTCCGGGTCTTCAAAGCTTTCCTCTGCTTCAAGCTGCCGATTTATGAATTCTCTTTGCTCGGTGTTGTATTCGGTGCGCCGACCGGGCTTTGATTCGTCCTTTTTTTCGGCTCCGGTAATCTCCTTCGGCGTTTCATCCTGCTCCGATGCGTCGGTAAGTTTTCTGGCGATCGCCGTCAGAAAATCCGGACCGGATTTTTCCTTTCGCCTGGTTTCGGCGGGAGGCTTCTCCTTGGCATCCCTCGGTTTGGGGGCTGCTTTTTCGGCGCTGTCCGCCTTTTTGCTTACGCCGGTTTTTTTGGCTTTCTCCTCGGTCGATTCGTAAACGGGATGCGATCCGGCGGACTTTATAGCGGAAGTCTCCTCCTGCGCCTGTTTGACCGGGAGGTTTTCCGATATTTTTTCGGGGGCTTTCGCTTCCTTTGGTTTTGTTTTTTCCGATTTTGTGCTGCCGATTATTGCGCTTACGCTGAGATCGGACTTTTTACCGTCGGATTTTTTACGTGATCCGAGAGCGGAATCCAATTCGCTTCCTCCGATTATTGAAGTAACGCTGTAATCCTGCCCGGGCTTTCCGGCGCTTTTGCTTACGGCCTCGCTGCCCTTGTCAGCCTTCTTGGCGTCAATTTCGGCAAGTATATCGTCAAGTGAAAAATTATCTGCCATATTAATACCGTTCCTTATTTTGATCTCTCGGATTATACAAATAAAAATGTCCGAGCTGTAAATTTTAGGCAACACCGCACAATGATTGGGTGTGAATTGCGCAGTCAGATTTTTCGACAGCTTGCATAAATTGGGCGCAGGAATATTGACGTATTTCAAGGAGAATTTGTGCAAGCTGACGGAATATATGCAAGCAAGCCGCACGCAAAGCCCTCAGGCGGTCATTGTGCGGTATTGCCTTTAATCCTTCCTTCTGAATTTTACTGCTTCATATATAAGTATTCCCGCGCTTACCGAAGCGTTTAGGGAGTTGACATGACCGTACATATCTATTGACAGGACCTGATCGCAGGTTTCTCTTACCAGCCTGCTGAGTCCGTTTCCCTCCGAACCTATAACGATGCAGCAGCCGCCGTCCATTTTTGCCTTATGAAAAGGAGTTCCGTCCGCTTCCGCACCGTAGATCCAGATATTGTGCTTTTTAAGCTCTCCTAAGGCCTGAGCAAGGCTGCTTACCCTTGCCACCTTTATCCAGCTTGCGGCGCCCGCCGAGGTTTTGTAAACGGTGGATGTAAGAGAGGCGCTCCGTCTTTTTGTGATTATCACTCCGTCCGCTCCGGCAGCCTCCGCGGTTCTTATGATCGCTCCCAGATTGTGGGGATCCTGTATTCCGTCGGCGGCTATTATAAACGGAGGAAGATTTTTTTGCGCGGCTGCATCCAGAATTTCTTCAATCGTGGAATACTCGGCGGCAGCCATAATTGCCGCTACGCCGCCGTGCTTCACGTTCGGCCCCGTCAAAGCTCTCAGCTTTTCTTCGCCGGTTTCTTTGACAACGACGTCCTGTTCCTTTGCGAGAGCAAGTATTTTTCCCATTCCTCCGGACGTTTTTAAAATAAATATCGTATCAATTCCGCTTTGGGAAAGAAGAGCTTCCGTGACTGCGTTTCTGCCGTAAATCACCTGTTCCTTCGTCTCATCCTCTCCGGATTTTACGGGAATGCTTTTTTTAATGTTTTTTTCTGCTTTTTCCATTGATTTCCTTACGGTTTTACAACATAAATTTGTAGGTTTTTCTGCATTTTTTGACTTTTGAAGCCTTGGTTTTATAAAAGGAGATGCGCTTATAAAGGGATTTCTTTAAGCGGTAAATCGGCCTTAATAAATATTGATCCGGGACTTAGAATTAAAAATCTGCTCCGATATTTTGTTTTTCATTCGTGATAACATCCGAAAAAGCCGCAACAGCTGGTTCGGTGCTGCGGCATTTATGAATTTAGCCGCGGTTTCTTTCGTTTAAAGGCTTTTGCAGCGACGGCCTGTTTTGGACCGGCATTTTGTTCAGCCCGCCTCTTGAAGCGGACCGCATTACTTCTGCAAGCTTGGAAGCGCCTACGGTAATTCCGAGAACGCATGCGTTTTCAAGCCTGACATATTCCGAGAGGGCTTTTATCCATCTTACGTCGGCAAGGACTACCAGAGGAACAAAAACCGTTTTTTTATCTTCTCTGAGCATGCGGTAAAAGGAGATGAAATCGTCCGTGTCGTTGCCGCAGTAATAAACGGCGATCTGCTGGGATTTGCCTTTCCTTAACGTATCCATCGCTGATTCATAGGATACGGTGGCGCTGGCGTTGTAATCCCTGCTGCAAAAATGCCTCCAGGCTATGTTTATATTTTCGGTGGAATTACTGATAAGAAGAACATCAGTCATAGAAATATCCGTTCCTTTCCGGCGGTCGTATGCCCGTAAATGTTATTGTTTTCGGTAACTGGAGCCGTAATCTCCCTTATGCGGGGCTGCCGGGCTTCTGATCCTTTGATATCGGGCTCGGCGGCTTTGTTACGGTGTTGAAAGGCGTTTGATTTTTTTTGAGCATTGTCTGTGATTTCCGTATTTTATTACTGCGGAAATATTTTGGCTTGTTAGGATAGGATTTGTCCGCACAACGCAAAGACAGGCGAATCCGGCACGATAACGACAGGTCGGTTTTTAAAAGCGAAATGCCGAAATAAAAGGCGGATGATCTGCATTTACGGGAGATAAAGCCCCGCTTTTTATGATCTCGCACTGGTCTTGAACGGCGTGATCGTCATATGTCTTAAGCACCGGTTCTCAAATGGCGGTAAGGGGGAGCCGTTTGAGGGATGCCTGTTGTCCGGCTCTTTAGCTCTTTAAAATCGGTGCAGCTGATTGCTTCGGCGGGTTGCCGGATCGGGGATAATGCTTCTGACCGAAAGCTTTTCGTGCTGCCTGAAGGTGTTTTTATTTGTAGAACTTTATAAGATTCTTTCCCTCTTCGCCCGAAAGAGCCATTGCCTTATCCGCATAAAGCAGGAGCTCTTCGGGAGAAAAACCGTATTTGTCGCTTTCCGCCGCTCCCGCTGCAATAAATATCTCCGGCTTGTCGGCCGCCTGACACATTGTGGCTATAAGCTTGTTAAATTGTTTTACAAAATCCCTTTTTGAGCGTTGAGACGGGAAAAAACCAACGATTTGGTTTCCGCTTATTCCCAATATCCCGTCCTTAAAATTGTTTTTGAGCGCATAAGCCGCCATTTGTATCTGAAGAGGCTCCGAAGGATTGGCCGCAAAACTGTAGGCGTTAAGCGACAGACAGAAAAAGAACCCCTGAGTCTTTTTTTTCATAAGTCTTTCAAGCTTTATATCGAAGCAAGGCTTTTTAAATAATCCGGTAAGCTCGTCTACAAGGCCTTCCGCAATAAAGCAATCGTCTTCCATCCTGTCAAAAAGATCGTTTATTTCAAAGGGCAGCCTGATTTCGTCAATAGGCTTGAATCTTTTATAGCTCTTGCTGATGCCTTTGTCGTTCAGTTCTCTGCCCATTATTACAAAGGGAGGGCAGCCCTTTTTTCTTCTCAGGGCGTCTGCCGCGTCAAGGCAGCTTTTGCTGTCGGCGGTAAACAAGATAAGGCTGAACGACTGATTTTTCAGCAGGGATTCGGCTTCGCTGCGGCTTCCCGCAAAGCTGACGGAATAATAGCCTTCCGTGTTTATGATTTCATTTATAAGCGCGGAGACCCCTTCCTGTTCGTCAAGTATCAACAGCTTGTGCATACCTTGTCTACCGTTCATTTCGAGTGATCCTTTCTTATGTCTGATTCAATTGGATCAATATATTCAACCCATTATTAAAAACAGTATATCACAAATTCCGAAGAACTGCAAGATTTTTTATATATTTTTACAAAAATGTCCTGTCTGACAACAAAAAAACTTTTTTTCAGCGCCAAAAAAACTAAAGTTTGGGAAAATCATGCCGATAAAATATGTGATAACCCGAATAATCTGAACAGATATCTTTAAAGGGATATTACATGTTTAACTGTGCTTGTTCGGGACATGGCGGAGGGAACCGCAGGTAAATACAATGGGAAAGGATTGACCGGTATGTATGGCGTGAATAACAGCGTTAATTTTCCCAACAGTTATAATTACGGGAAAAACAACGCACAGGCTCAGAGTCCGTATGAGCAGCGCAGCACTTCGACTACGAGAAGTGCGATGAGAGCGGACGAAATTCTATTTTCCGCGGTGGCGTCAAAGGAGAATCCCGCGGTTGCATCACTCAGCGAGGATGCGAAAAACCTTCTTCTTGAGCTGAAGGAAAAGTACAAGGGTTATGATTTTATGGTCGGTGATTACGAAACCGACGATGAGGCCAGCCGTTTGCTTTCCGGAGGGAAAGGCGAGATCAACGTTCTTATAACCCCGGCTCTTTTGGAGGAAATGGCTGCAAACAAGAGCGTAAGGACAAAATATGAAAAAATTATTGCCGGCGCTCAGGATCAGTTCCGACAGATCGAATCAAAACTTACTACGGAGGGAAAATCTATCCTCGGAAAGCTCGGCCTTACCGTAAACGAGGACGGCACGTTCAACTTCTTTGCCGGACTTATTGACGGAGTTAAGACCGAGGACGGTAAAGACTTTGTGAAATCCTCTCTTGTAAAAGATCTGACCGATATGGTAAATACTCTTGCCAAAAGCAGAGACAAGATGATCGAGTCTTCCGGAAATAAGGATGACAAGCCCGTAGATAAGGAAGAGGAAAAGAAAAAATCCGTTCTTCCTCCGAAAAGCTTTGAAAAGTACGAAAAGGAAGAGAGCCCTTATTCTACGGAAGAGGATTTTGGAAACCTTCCTCCCGAAAGCTTCGAAAAATACCGTCAGAAGGAAGATCCTTATTCGTCCGAGGAGGATTACGGTACGCTTCCGCCTGAGAGCTTTAAGAAGTACCAGACCGAATCCGGTGACGGAATAAAGGAAGCCGGAGCGGAAATGAACTACAGTATCTGATTTCAGAAAAATAAACGAGCGGTTTTTGTTAAGCCGCTCGTTTATTTTTTTGAAACGCCAATAATTCCGCAGTTATTTTCGTTATAGTAAGTGAAGGGGGGAAAATAACGCCGTGACAAACAACGAATTGCAATTCAAGCTTAAAAAGTGTCAACAGGGCGACATTAAGGCATTTGAGGAGATATACGAGGGCATGAAAAACCCGTTGATGACGGTTATAATGCGGATCATAGGCGACAGACAGATATCTGAGGATATCTTACAGGAGGTTTTTATAAAACTTTATTTTTCCCCTTACACAAAAGAAGTTTTAAAGCCCAGAGCTTATATTTTTAAAATGGCAAGCAATATGGCGATAGATACTCTCAGGAAGCAAAAGCCTGTGGTAAGTCTTGAAGAATGCGGAGAAATCCCCGGCAATAACTGCCTCGACAACGGCGTCAGACCTGATGTTGAAAAGGCTCTCGGAAAGCTTATTCCCGACAATCGGCGTATAGTCACTCTGCATATAAACGCGGGACTGACCTTCCGTGAAATATCAAATATAACCGGAATGCCCTTAGGAACTGTTATATGGAAATATCAAAGAGCGATCAAAGAGCTTAGAAAATATTTGGCCGATTGATTTTAAAAGGAGGAAAGGAATTTCAGTATGGAAAAAATAAAAAAAATTTCAGTAAAAGCATTGGCAGTTGCAATGTGTTTTTCATTTTGCTCATATACCTCGGCATATGAGCAGTCCTTGCCCGCGGTTTCAGAAGCACCGGTTGAAACAAGGCTGGGGACTTTATACAGCGGCACGGGTGAAATAAAAAGCCTTAAGGATTACTGGGAAACGAACGGTTTTCCCGATGATATAGGCTATGCGTATATTCATGAAATTGTGGTTCCGGATTCCGAAACGGGTATAAAAACAAAATATACATGTCAGCAGATCGGAATAATAGATGCCGACGAGAAAAGAAAACAGGAGATTTGCGCTCTTGCGTCCCCGTATTATAAGATCCTTTTTGCGGATTGCGGGGTAAGCTATAAGGAACGGACGGAGGTCAAAGAAGAGATCCAAAAACTGTATGATAAGGCCGAAGTATTCCTTGCGGAACAGTATTCTACGGTATGGGTGCGGCTTGATAAATATTACGGAGAGGAACGTAAAAGGATAGAAGGCGAAATACGAAGCAAATATTATGATAAAGAAGGAGAACGTTTCGTTGAAATTGATTCTGAGATGTACCCCGAAGGCAACTGCGATATGACCTCTGAAAATAAAATTCATGATGCCATAGACAATAAAGAACCGCCGGACAAAAAAGACGACTCTCTAATGGCAGTGGTTGATACCAACAAGGGGCAGGGAAGCGATACCGGTTTTTTACTTTTTATATCCGCCTGCATCATTGTTGTGGCGGCCGTTGTGATTACCGTTATTCTGAAAATAAGAAGCTCGCGCTTATTAAGGACAAATACGGGAGTTTCCCTTTCCGTTAATCACGGGTTGTCAAAAAAGGAAACGGTAAACGCGGTAAAATCAAGCGAGTTTGCACCCGATAAACAGTGCCTTGAAAAAATAATTACAGAAATTAGAACAAATGACGCGGATTTTTAGGTTTCCGTCCCGCCATTGTTTTAATAAAAGCTTAAGGTCAGCTAAACAGCTGACCTTAAGCTTTTATTGGGCTTCAGCGTAAAAAACCGTCGGCTTGGCAGGTGGAATAAAAAGCTTTGGAAAACAACGGCCTCTCACATGGTAATAGCTTTATATAAAGGAAAGAGAAGGATCTTATTTAAGTTAAAATTTATGCAACAGACAAAAACCTGAATATAAACGTAAAAGCAGATCCCATTGACCCGGGGGAGCGGCATGCTTATAAAATCGGCGGGAATGTAAGACGAATTGCGGATCAAATAAAAAACAATCCGAAGGACGACCGGATAAGCGGTAAGCAGGTGTTTTGAGCGTCCCGCTTTCAACGGTCTTGCACGGAGACTGGGCGCGTCTGAATTTTCAGGTATAAGCCGAAATCGGGTTTTGCGCCTTATCCGTAAGGCTAACGATGCAGATTTAGGGCATTTACTAAGCTTATCGCCGGAAGAAATCCGGAAATTTTCCTAAAGGCATCATATATAAAATCGTTATGTTGATTGTTTTTTGAGGCTTTATTACACCAGGGAAGCAGTGAAATTTATTATCGGCTTAAAGTCAAAGGCATGACATTTTATACCTCGGTTTCTTGCAACGGTCGGCCGTATCCGCTTTTTCATGTTTTTTACGCAAAGCGCCGGGTTGTGCATTCCGATAGCAGCTTTTCACTGATAAAATCCGCATTATAATTTAAAATAAAGCTCCCGGAAAATCAAAAGTTATGTGGGGATACAGCGGATTATTGAGTTAGCGGAGGCTTTTAGGGTGAAAAAAATGGGACTCAAAGAGTCCCGAAAAAAAGATAAAATAAGGAGAAGTAATTTTATGAAAAAACGGAAGGAAAAAGAAATAATCAAATTTTATCCGGCGTTTTTTACAATATAATTGTAAATTACGTCGACGGCGCAGTCGATGCCGCAATATCCGCTGTCTATACATAAATTGTAATTTTTTGCCACACCCCATTTTCTGTCGGCGTGGAAATTATAATAATTCTGTCTTCGTTTATCCTTGGTGAGAACCACGCTTTCCGCCTTTGCGGGATCAACTCCGTCGATGCGTACGGCGCGCTCCATGCGAAACTCCAAATCTGCATGTACAAATATTTTGATCAAATTGAGCATATCGCTTAAAACATAATCGGAGCAGCGCCCTATTATGACACAGGGTCCTTCGCCGGCAACCTTGCGTATCACGTTGGATTGGGCAAGGTATATGTTGTCTTCCATGGATAAAACCGATGTCCCGAATCTGTCCGCCTGCGCCCCTCTGTAAAGAGCATACAAAAGACTGTTTCCGGCATGGCGTTCCGTATCCTCGAAAAATGCGGAAATGAGACCGCTTTCTTCGGCGGCTTTCTCAATGAGAGCATTGTCGTAAAACGGAATGCCCAGCTTATCTGCCAGCTTCTGTCCGATCTCGCGTCCGCCGCTTCCGTACTGACGGCTTATGGTTATGATCTTTTTGCAGTCCATTTAAAACGCCCTCCTTTTTGAGATTACAAGGTTAATCTTAATTACCTTATGGTCATATGATAGCACAAAACTTAAAATAAATCAACACCTTTGCTGCAAATTCAAGAAATTACAGTAAAATCCGGGTTCTCTTTTGTGCAATTTGTCTATTGAGAAAAAATGAAATTTTAGCCTTGAAAAAATGCAGAAAAGGGTGTAAACTAATAGAGACTTTTATAATGCGAACAAAAAGGGGAAAAGAAATGGAAAGTAAAGAAATGCAGGATGGTCAGCACAATGACCTGATCACAAAAATAAAGGAAAGAAAATCCGGATTCTCAAAAAGTCAGCGCTTGATCGGTGATTTTATTATTCAACATTATGAAAAAGCGGCCTATATGACCGCGTCGCGTTTGGGTCACGCGGTCAACGTAAGCGAAAGTACTGTCGTACGTTTTGCTATCGAAATGGGGTATGAGGGTTATCCCGAAATGCAGAAGTCCTTGCAGAGCTACAGCAAAACAAGACTTACCGCCCTTCAGCGCCTTGATATAACCAATAGCCGCATAGATCCCGACAACCTTTTGAAAAGCGTGCTGCATCAGGATATCGACAGAATAAGATCTACCGTCGAAATGCTTGACGGCGAAGCGTTTAATAAAGCTGTGGATAAGATTATTTCCGCCGAAAACATATATATATTCGGAGCAATGAGCAGTAATACTCTCGCCCGTTTTATGGACAATTACTTTCAGCTGATATTTGACAACGTTCATTTTGTGCAGGCGGTAAATACCAGCGGGATTTATCAGCAGCTTATACGAATAAGCCGCAAAGATGTATTTATCGGAATGAGTTTTCCGCGTTATTGCATAAGCACCACGAACGCGGCCAGATATGCCGCCTCCTGCGGGGCGAATATAATTGCGATAACTGACAGTCCCTCTTCTCCGCTTGCTTCCATAGCGCATCAGCTGCTTTTGGCAAAAAGCGATATGGTAAGCTTTGCAGACAGTCTTGTTGCGCCGCTTAGCCTGATAAATGCAATAATAGTTGCCGTAGGAATGAAAAGGCGCGGAGATTTGGAGCAGACTTTGCTCCGTTTGGAGGAAATGTGGGATGAGAACGGTGTGTATACAAATTTGAAATAATGCGGTTTTTACTTTAACATTAGAAGATTTGGAAGATTTTTATGAGGTTTTGCTGTCTATAGCAACAACCGGAAGGATATGTATGAATACGGTAATTATAGGCGGAGGGGCAGCAGGCTGCTTCGCCGCAGTTTTTTCCGCAAGGAGCGGAAACAAAACCGTTGTTCTGGAACCTAACGGGCGGCTTGGGAAAAAGCTGGGAATAACGGGGAAGGGGCGCTGTAATATCACCAACGACTGTGATTTCGATTCTCTTATGAAAAATATTCCACGGAATTCTTCGTTTTTGTACAGCGCTTTTTCGCGTTTCGGAACGCAGGACTGCATTGGTTTTTTTGAAGATATGGGAGTTGCTCTTAAAACCGAAAGAGGAGGGAGAGTGTTTCCGGCTTCAGATAAGGCGGCCGATATAGTAAATGCTTTAAAAAACGAGATAAAACGCCTTAAAGTAAAAGTGATCAATGAAAGAGCGGTTGACATATGCTTTTCCGGGGAAAACAGAAAAGCTGTAACGGGAGTGATCACCGAAGAGAGATTTATACCTGCGGAAAAAGTCGTTCTTGCAACCGGAGGATTATCCTATCCCGCTACGGGCTCTACGGGAGACGGCTACAGGATAGCCGAAAAGCTTGGACATACCGTTACCGAACTTAAACCGTCTTTAGTGCCTATGGAGACCGAGGAGCCCTGTAAGACTATGGCGGGACTAACCGTAAAAAACACTATGATGACGCTTTGGGATACCGTTGACAATAAGAAAATATTTTCCGAATCGGGAGAAATGACTTTTGAAAGCTTCGGAATAGGCGGACCGCTTACTTTAAGCGCAAGCTCGCGTATTGATACGATCGAAAAGGGCAGATATGCGGTATCTCTTGATCTGAAGCCGGCTCTTGATCATAAAAAGCTTGACCTTAGGATTCTGCGTGAGATAGCCGCGGCGCCTTCGTCGGATATGCTGACGATTGCGGGAACTCTGCTACCTAAAAAGCTGGTGCCGGTAATTCTGGAAAGGGCAAATACGAGTCCGTTGCGGAAGGCGTCCGAGCTGTCTAAAAAAGAGCGCTTGACCTTAGTCGGAGCGCTCAAGGATCTGCGCTTCACCGTTAAAGGGTTTCGTCCCATAAGCGAGGCTATAATTACGGACGGAGG
Source organism: uncultured Ruminiclostridium sp. (assembly GCA_910579265.1). GTDB lineage: Bacteria > Bacillota > Clostridia > Oscillospirales > Ruminococcaceae > Ruminiclostridium_E. Next base: position 22,388 of record CAJTTE010000010.1, read on the forward strand.
TATTTCGGTTAAGGAAATCTCCCCCGGGGATATGCAGTCTAAAATTATTTCCGGGCTGCATTTTGCAGGTGAAATCATTGATGTTTCGGGATTTACCGGGGGATTTAATTTGCAGATAGCATATTCTACGGCAAAGGCCGTTTTTTGTTAAAAGTTTATATCCCCGAACATCTGTGCCGTTTTCTACAAACAATATTGTTTGACAAAAAACGCTGTGGGAATTGTAAAATTTTTGTGAAAAATCTTGCCTGTGAAAAAGAAATATGATATAATTATTTCGGTATTCCGGTGCAGTCAAGTCTGTTCAATATAAAGGAATACGGAGTTTAAAATGATTTCTGTTGCAATTGACGGTCCGGTGGGCGCCGGAAAAAGCTCGGTCGCAAGGGCGAGCGCGAAAAGACTTGATTTTATTTATGCGGATACGGGCGCTTTATATCGGGGCGTGGCGCTTTATGCCGTAAGGAATGGCATTTCGGAAAATGACGCGGATTTTGCCGATAAGATATCCGCTATATTGCATGAGATAACCGTTGAGCTTAAAATCAAGGAAGGGGATCAGCGGATTTTTCTGTGCGGCGAGGATGTTTCCGAGGAAATACGGCTTCCCGAAATATCCATGGCGGCAAGCTCGGTTTCATCCGTTCCTTCAGTAAGGGATTTTCTTTTGGATTTGCAGCGGGATATTGCCAAAAAAAATAACGTTCTGATGGACGGCCGTGATATAGGAACCGTTGTCCTTCCGGATGCTCAGTTAAAAATATTTATTACCGCAAGTCCTGAAATTCGAGCGAGACGCCGTTTCGAGGAATTGATAAACAAAGGCGTAGAAACCGATTTCGAACAGGTTTTGAATGATCTTAACCGTCGGGATTATCAGGACAGCCACAGAACAGTGGCTCCTTTAAAAATGGCGGAGGGGGCGGTTCTTTTGGATACCTCCGAGCTTAGCTTTGAGCAGGCTGTGGACAGAGTTGTGGAGCTTACTGAAACGATTGTGGAGCGTAATAGGACTTAAGGCAATACCGCACAATGAACGCCTGACGGCTTTGCGTGCGGCTTGTCTGCATATTTTCCGTCAGCTTACACAAATTCTCCTTGAAATACGTCGGTATTCCTGCGCCCGATTTATGCAAGCTTACGGAAAATCTGACTGCGCAATTCACACGCAATCATTGTGCGGTGTTGCCTTAAGCCGCTATACGGTTGCCGTAAGTATCAAATAACAACGAAAGCGGTTAATGATTATGTACATGTTTTTCAGAAAGCTTGTGGAAATCTGGTTTAAGCATATAAAATATAAAATGACAGTGCTTAATCCTGAAAATATTCCCGCGCAAAACGGCGGTTTTATTGTCGCTTCAAATCATTTGACATATTCCGATCCGCCGGTTATCGCCGCGGTTTTTAAGGGCAGATTCAGTTTTATGGCGAAATCCGAATTGTTTAAAAATAAGATTTTTGCATGGATTATCACCAAGTGCGGCGCTTTTCCCGTCGTAAGAGGGGCGAAGGACAATACCGCGATAGAACGGGCGGTAAGCGATATAGAAAAAAATAAAATATTCGTAATCTTTCCCGAGGGAACCAGATCCAAGGACGGAGTTATTGCCAGAGCGAAATCCGGAGTTGCGCTGATTGCAGGTATGGCAAACGCCCCGGTGGTTCCGGTCAGCATTATGTACGGCTGCGACGGGAAAAGGAGAACCTGCGCCGTTGCTGTCGGAGAAATGATCCCCACGGAGGAAATCGCCATAACCGACGTTACGGACAGAAAGCGTATAAAGGCGGTATCATCTCTTGTAATGAGCAGCATATGCGCGCTTCAGAGACAGATATGCGAGCATTATCATATTCCCGTACCGGGCTCTGAGGGACTTCTGTAGTTAATATGGGCAGGACGGGACACAGAATATGTATAACCGTTGCCGAGACCGCAGGATTCTGTTTCGGGGTCAAGCGAGCATTGGAGGCGGCGGAAAAGCTGGCGGAAAGCGGCGGGGGTTTTACCTTAGGAAAGCTGATACACAACCCGTTCGTCGTGGAAGAACTTGAAAAGAAGAATGTCAAGGCGGTCGAAAGCATTGATGAAATAACAGGTACGGCAGTTATAAGAAGTCACGGCGTAGGCCGTGAGGTTTACCGTCAATTGGATGAACGGGGCATCAGATATATCGACGCAACCTGTCCCAAGGTATCACGAATTCATAAAATTGTTGAGGACGCAAGCAGAAACGGCGCCAATGTTCTTATAGCCGGAGATCCCGACCATCCCGAGGTTAAAGGAATAGTCGGTCATTGCCTTACCGTCGCCAAGGTAGTAAATAGCCTGGAAGATATAAAAGATTTAGTTAAAACAGATAAATTATTTGTGCAAAGTCCACTAATTTTTATATCGCAAACCACTGGCGAATTGTCAAAATGGATAGAATATAAAAAACTTCTTAAAAACCACTGTACAAATCTTGAAATATTTGATACAATATGTAAAGCAACTGCCTGCCGTCAGCAGGAAGCTGAAAAGCTTGCATCCGAAAGTGATATAATGATAGTTGTCGGCGGTAAGGAAAGCAGCAATACCGCCAAGCTGACGGAAATCTGCAGAAAAAAATGCAGGACCTTTTTTGCGGAAAGCGCAGACAAGCTTCCCGTTGATGAAATAAAGGCTGTGTTATCCGGACTTGATTTGGATATTAACATAGGTATTACCGCTGGAGCATCTACCCCGAGCGGCATAATTAAGGAGGTTCATAGAATTATGAGCGAAATCACAAAGAATGATGAAATGGATATTGATTTCATGGCGGAGGTCGATAAGACCTTTAAAAGAGTATATATAGGAAATAGGGTAAAGGCTTACGTCGTATCGGTAAACAACACCGAGGCTGTAGTTGATATCGGCACGAAGCACAGCGGCTACATACCCGCCGACGAGCTTACCGCCACCCCCGGAATGCTTCCTAAGGATGTAGTTAAGCCCGGCGATGAAATCGATTGCGTAGTTACTCAGATCAATGATCAGGACGGAGTGGTTTATCTTTCCAAAAAACGCGTTGATGCGGCTGCAGGCCTCGAAAAGCTTTCCGAAGCCTTTAACGCAAACGCGACGGTTACCGGTGTGGTTACTTCTGTTATCAAAGGCGGGGTTATAGTTACCTGCGAGGGTACGAGAGTGTTTGTTCCCGCATCTCATACGGGCATTCCCAGAGGTAAAAAGGGCGAGCAGCCTGAAACTCCCGAAGAGCTTGCTAAAAAACTTGAAACCCTGTTGAAAAAAGAGGTTAAGCTTAAAATAATTGAGGTTGCCGAGGGAAGAGGCAGAGTCGTAGGCTCTATCAGAAATGCGGTCAAGGAAGAAAGCGACGCGCTTAGAGCCAAATTCTGGTCTGAGATCGAGGTAGGAAAGAAATATGTGGGCGAAGTCAAGTCAATGGAGAGCTACGGCGTATTTGTCGACTTGGGAGGAGTAGACGGTATGGTTCATTCCTCCGAGCTTACATGGAATAGAATCAAGCATCCCAAGGAAGTGGTTTCCGTAGGGGACAAGCTTGAAGTTTATGTAAAGAGCTATGATCCCGAAAAGAAACGTGTAAGCCTTGGCGCAAAGAATCCTGACGACAACCCTTGGACAAAGTTCCTTTCCGAGTTTAACGTGGGTGATATCGTTAAGGCTCAGGTGGTGAGCACAACGCCTTTCGGAGCATTTGCGCAGATCATCCCCGGAGTTGACGGACTCATCCATATAAGTCAGATAAGCCTTGAAAGGGTTACAAATGTTGCTCAGTATCTTACGGTGGGAGAGGTCGTTGAAGCCAAGATAACCGAAATTGATCAGGAAAAGAACAGAGTAAGCCTTTCAATCAAAGAGCTCCTTGAAGAAAATGCCGCAGAAGAAGCGGAAGAAACAGACGGCGAAAACGAATCCAAGGAAGCTGTGGAAGAATAATTTAAATAGCCGATATTATTAAAACCGCCTTATTTTAAGGCGGTTTTTTGTAAAAAGAAATAATGGATTATTTTTATGGCAGGTCAATTTTTTATCATTTCGTCACAATACGGATATTATAAAAAAGTGACGGCTTATGTTTTTAATATTTTTTAAGATTCACTGAAAGCTTTGGATTTATGGCTGATCAAATGGCGAACCGTACCGGGGGCGTATCTGAAAAGCCGCAAAATGCACAATTTCTACTGACTGGGTACGCTATCCGCATCAAAGAATGACGATAGTTATCCCAAAGGGATAACTACGAAATACCATAATATTTTTATGCCTTTTTTCTTGAAATCACCGTACCTTTAGGGTAATTGTACATATTTGCTTTTTTTCAGATACGCTCTAATATATCCTTCTGAAAAAAACGATATGGCGTTCCGGTTTTATCCGAATGGCAAAAAATATTGACCGGAGTTTATAAATAAAGCTATAAAGATATTCTATGGTAAACCCGGCCTCGGTTTTTATATGCCTTTATGCAATTCGTCCCAAGGTATAGGACCCGCAGCTATAATATCCGTTGACCGTTGATGCGATCTGTTTTTCAGGGCACCATATCAAAGCGCATGCTAAAGCTTGGCAAATCGGTAAATTATGTTGAATGCTGTTGTTTTAAAAGAAAAGAAGCAGAAGCTCAATGGCTTATGCTGCGTTTTTACACGGAAATCACCCTCGGTTTTCCGTCAGCATATGTATAAATCCGAATAAAATTTTTTCATTATGCGGATTGATATAAATTATAAGCTTATTTATCATATGTTTGGTTTGACAGGCCTTAAGCTTATACGCTACTCCCTGTTTACTCCCAGAACTCCGCCGACCGCTCCGGCCAGAAAACATACAAATGCTTTTCCGACTGCGCCCGCGAAGGATACTTCTCCGAAAAATGAGCCGAGTATAAGGCTTGTCAGGAAAAATGCCGCCGCACATAAAAAACCTTGTTTTATTCCCGCCCTTTTCTTTTTTCTTCCAAGGACATAGCCTGCGGAAAGACAGCCTGAGGACAGAGATATCAGACCTAATGTGCCGCTCCATTCCACCGGCAGCTGAAACAGGCTCATGATGACGGAGTTTAATATCGTTACGGCAGCACACACCGCTGCGCCTATCGTTACAGATATACCAAAGGGCAGAAACAAATGTCTTTTAAGAGACTTCAGCCTTTTCATACCGTATTTCTCCTTTAAGCAGAATTATACAAAGCGTCTTGTACAATTGTATGCTTAAGGATCGTGATTGATGATTTTAAAGAATTGTCGTATTATGTTTATTAAAAAGCAGCCGTAAAACCTACGGCTGCTTTTCTATATCAAGCTCAGGACTGGACATCGTCATGGACGGTTCTGTTTTCCGCGATTGACGACCGCAGCACGCGAAGACGCGTCCGATCGCTTCCGGTTTCTATAAGAACAGTATCCTCCTTAACGGAAAGCACACGGCCGATTATTCCCCCGGTAGTAACCACCTCATCGGCGACCTGAAGATTATCCAGCATTTCTTTCATCTTCTTAGAGCGCTTTCTTTCCGGACGTATAAGGAGAAAATAAAAGATAACCACCATAAGTACAATGGGAAGCACCGTCGTAAGAAGAGTCAAAACCGTGTTTCCCTGGCCCGCGTCAGCCGAAGCTCCGGGGGTGGCCACCATAAGCCTAAATAATTCGTTCATAATTTGTTGTTTCCTTTCTTTAACGGCGTTATACAAAAACGCCTGCCTTTGTGACGACAGTTTTTCACATATATCATTATACAGCCTATATCATCAAAATGCAAGTGATAATTTGTTAAAATTTAATGAATATGTAGAAAAAATGAAAGTATCGGACTGAAAAAAGTAAAATTACTTGACGTGAGAGAAAAAATAAAGTACAATAGAAAATGTATACACCGCAGAACAGCGCCTTTTCCTTTGTCTTTAAGGGAACCGGAGGCATTCGGTGTTTAACATAATAAAAGAAAAACGGGAAAAGATATTGGAAACAAAAATAAGCGCCTCACTTCTGGGGGCCGATCTTTCAAATTTGGGTCAGGAAGCGGCCAGAGCCGTAAAGCTCGGGGCTGACTGGATTCATTTTGATGTGATGGATGGATGCTTTGTGGAAAACATAAGCTTCGGCGCCCCTGTCCAGAAATCTATAAGAGAAAATGCTCTTATGGAAAATCATTTTATTGACACGCATCTTATGGTGGAACGACCTGATTCTCAAATAGGGTTTTTCGCTGAGAGCGGTTCTGACATGATAACTTTTCACATCGAAAGCAAAAGCGATACGGATCATACGATCAATATGATTCACAGAAGAGGGATCATGGCAGGGCTTGCGATAAAACCGTCCACTCCTGCGGAAAGCGTATTTCCTTTTTTGGAAAAGCTTGAATCGGTGCTCGTTATGACTGTTGAACCGGGCTACGGCGGGCAGGGCTTTTTAAATTATACTCTGCCTAAAATAAAAGAAATAAGAAAAAAAGCCGATGAAATCAAACCGTCTCTTATGATAGAAGTGGACGGCGGGATAAATAATGATACCGCTCCCTTGGTCATAGCCGCAGGTGCGGATATCCTGGTAAGCGGAACATATTTGTTTAATGCCAGGAATATGATGGATGCCATATATCGGTTAAGAAACAATAACGGATAAATATGCTTTCATTTTACAAGCCGTCGGTTTGTAAAAACCGTTCACGATGACTTTAAAAAATATCTGCCGCTGTCTGAACCGCGTTTTCTTCAGTAAGAACTTTAAAATGTTCATTTGTAAAGGCGGCGTCCAATTCGCTGTCCGTTGCTTTTCCGAATTCGCAGAAAAGGCGCATGATATGTCCCGTGCAGATATTAAGGGGAGTTATTGCCAGCCGGTAGCAGCAGTTATCCGTAAAAAGCTTTGATTTGAATTTTGCACCATGTCGCTGCTCCCAGACAAGACACCGGCAAAGAGCACCGAGATTTTCTCCGGATGCGGTTTCGAAAATCAGGGGCGAGGCGTTGTCCTCTAACAGGCGTTTGGCCGTATTGGTGCATTTTCTCCTTCTGCTGCGGTCCAGAGAACTGACATAAAGCATGCATCCCCCGTCCATTCGTTTGAAGGCTTCGATAAAAAGCCTGCGTTCGTCGCTTAAAAGCTGCTGCGCCATAGCGGCGCTTTCAGGTGCTTCATAGCCTTTAAGCAGCTTTCCCAGGGTTTTTCGGCAGCCTGATCCTTCTTCGGAAAATGCCTCGTAACGAAGCTGGTGCCTATTCATATCTTCCGCGGTAAGGGTAAGTTTTAATGTTGTTTCGGAAAGAATATCTATTTTCATAAGCGGTCCTTTCAAGGGAGTTTGCCGGATTTTTTAATATCGTTTGTTCCTTTTTCTGCCGATATTTTTTGGCAGCTTAAAAGTTGAAAAAAAGAGGTACTATGTCAAATTCAGAGAAAAAAAGCATGATGTTATCAAGCCTGACAGATGCTGAGGGAGTTAAAATTGCCGTCGAAAAAAGAAGATTCTTCGGCAGAAAATATCATTCGGTATACGGCGATCAATTAGCCTGTCTTTGTGCTCTTCTTATAATGGGAGTATGGAGATGGGGCGCGAAGGCGCTGCTGATTTGCGCCGTAAGCGTAACCGTTTCCATTTTCTCGGACTGGCTATGCTGCCGTATTACCGGGAAAACCTATAATCCTAAGGATATATCTACTATCGTGAGCGGTATGTGTCTCGGCCTTATGATGCCGGCTACCATAGCTTACCGTTATGTTATATTCGGGGCGGCTCTTGCTATGGGGATCAAGCATATTTTCGGCGGGAAAAACAACTATATTTTTAATCCGGCATGTCTTAGCTATGCGTTTCTGGCTATCTGCTGGCCGTCACAGGTGCTTATGTTTCCTCAGCTTGGAGAAAAAATACCGGTTTTTGAGGCATATACGGGTACGCTTACGTCCGGACTGGAAAGCTATCTCGTACATCTGGGAACGGCGAAGGAGCTTTCACCTTCAGATATTATACTCGGAAATTTCGTGGGGCCGATAGGTACAACACATGTTCTGATAATGGTAGTATGCGGTATCTGTCTTATGTTCAGACGCGCGCTTTCGCCTACGATAACTTTGGTTACGTTTGGATCGTTTGCCGCATTTTCTTTTTTGTTCTCCTCTCATGATAATATTGTCAACGCCGTGATAATAGAGCTAATATGCGGAAATATTCTTTTTGGAGTGATTTTTCTTGCCGCAGATCCGCAGACAATGCCACGGTCGCCCCTCGGTAAGATATATTACGGAATAGTCATCGGTATTCTTTTAGTTATCTTCCGACATATGACACAAACCGAGTCAAGCTTTGTGTATGTGCTTTTAATCGCCAATGCGGTTTCTCTTCATATCGATCGCTTCGCAGACCGCTCTATAGTGGTTGTCAAAAATACTGTGAGATGGATGAAGAACAATTCGGGAAGCTTTGAGCGTGTGCGTAAGGAAGCTCAGACGGGAGCGAAAAAATCTCTTGGCGATACTCAGGAAATTATTGTTCCACTTATGAATTATAATATGCCCGCAGTTGACAATAAGATAATAAAGGCTGCAAAAAAATCGCCTAAAATCGTAAAAGGCGATGGCGATATTCCGGTGCGCAAGGATAAACAGGAAGGCTTTTTATCTTCTCTCCGAAAAAACATGCGTCAAAAGCCGAACAGAAATGATGATAGATCCAAAAAACCGGATAATGAAGGTCATGGCAGTATAAATCGTCCTATTAAGCAGCCTAACGGAAAAAACGGCGATTAAAAATCACGGTATAAAATTTTTCTTAATTATTAAAGGAATGTATTTTAAATCTGCGGAAAAAATGAAATAAACCTTAAGAAAAGGAATACAATAAAAATGTCTAAGCATTCGTCAGGAAGCGTTCGTCTAAGCGACGGATTTTTTAAACAGAATTTAGTACTTATGAGCGGACTGTTTGCCGGCCCTGTTATCGGCGGCGCCACAAGCTTCGAGGGTTCGCTTGTTCTGTGTCTTGTGTTTACGGTCGTCTCGTTTGTTTCGGTCGGATTATGCAGGCTTCTGTCTAAAAAAATCGCTTTTGCTATAAGGGTAGTTATATATGCTTTGATAGCGTCACTTGTGTATATTCCGGTAATGCTTCTGGCAGGATTTCTTTTCGGCGAGAGCCTGCCGGAAAGTATGGCTCTGTATTTGTTGATAGTTATAACAAATCCTCTTATATTGTCAAAAACAGAAAGCCGCTTTTTTCTCCGTCCGGTCCATATGATGTTCAAGGATCTTTTGGGCTTTGTGCTGGGTTTTGATTTTTCCTGTATATTGGTTGGAGCAATACGTGATATTCTTGCCGACAATATTATAGGAAACCTTATTATTCCGATACCGTTCCAAATACCTTCAATGGACAGGGTGTACAGCGGATTTATTTTAGTGGGGGTACTAGCGGGTCTTTTCCGATTTATATATAACAAGCAAAGGAAAAGAAAACGACCGAAGCGTTCAAGCGTTCAGGCTTCGGCTAACCGTAAATAAATGCCGGTTTCGGTAACGGGTCATTGTTCTTACGTATAAAAACCTATGCAAAGGAAAAAGTAAATGGAAACGGTTTTTTCAAGATTTTTAGCCGCCGCCCTTTTGGGGATATTTATTGAAAATGCGGCTTTCGAACGTGCCTTAGGCATAAACGTACTTCTATATGCTGCCAGAAAAAAGGAAAACCTTATAGGTATTTTTGTCGGCGTAATATACGTCACGACAATTTCCTCCGCCTTGACATGCATAACTGACAGGTATCTGTCTGATTGGGAATACTATAAGATGCTGCTGCCGTTTATTTATATATTTATAATATCCGCGGTATATCTTATTACTCTGGTGGCAGTGTGGAGGTTTTTTCCCGGGTTTTATCGTAAGGTAAAAAAGTATGTCCATATTGCGGTATTTAATTGCGCGGTACTGGGGGCATTATTTATCCAAAGCCGTATAGGAGGCACTTTTGCAAGTTATATAGGATACGGCTTGGGTACAGGATTAGGCTTTCTTTTGGCGGGGTATCTTCTTCACGCGGCTGAAGAAAGACTTAATTCCGATTCCGTTCCGGCATCCTTCAGAGGCATGCCCATAACAATGATATATATAGGGGTAATTTCTCTTGCTTTAAGCGCTTTCTGGAGCTGAACAAAAAAGATTTTAAATACGACATAACGGGGGCTTGCTTATGAATAAAAAGAAGAATATTAAAATTAAGCACAGCAAAGGCAGACTTTATAAAAAAAGGAAATCCAAGGGAAGAAAGGTTCTTGAGACCCTTGTCCTTGTGATTTTGGCCGGCGGCCTGATTTTTGTAGGATACTCTGCGGCAGGGCCTCTGATCGCGCATTTGTCAGGCGGAGAAAATACGGATGATATATCCGCACCGTGGACTCCGTCCGAAATTACATCAAGTGACAGCATTCAGAATACGGGTGATTCCGAAACGAACCTGAGCTCTTCGGAAACGAAAGCGGAAAATTCGGGGGGATCGGGTTCATACCTTCTTCCGCAAAGCGCGCTTGAAAACGGCAGTTCTTTAAGCAACGCCCTGTCTGAAGCGAAAAAGGCCGGTTTTACCGTGATATTGGTGCCTGTTAAGGACACAAGCGGAAATCTGCTTTATAAATCAAGCATAGAATATGTAAAGGATACGGAGCTTATAAAAGGGACACTTTATGCCGGACAGATAGTTTCCGCCGCCAAAACAAACGGATTGATCCCGAAGGCCGTTATTCCTACCCTTATGGATTCCGGAACACCCGGTCATGTGGAGGACACCGGATACACCTTCGCTTCGGGAGGCTACGGATGGCTTGACAATACGGCGGAGAACGGCGGTAAAAGGTGGGTGGATCCTTTCCTTGACGGAACAAAGAAGTATTATTCCGATTTATCGGAAGAACTCAACTCGGCGGGATTTGAAGAAATTATAATTTCCGAGCTGAGATTCCCGGATTTTAATCCTATAGATGAAAGCTTTCTTTTGGCAAGATGCTTTGAAGCGGACAGATATAAGGCTCTTACGGCTCTTTATAAAAATGTTTTTGATTCTTCGGATAAAAAAACTGCGGTTTCCATAAATGCCAAGGATGTTCTTGACGGCTATGGTAAAAGCTACGGACGTACCGCCGAAATACTTAAAGACAAAAGCTTTACTGGCATCGTTTATCTTACCGTTGATCTTACTCAGTTTGATACCGAGCTTAAAACCGGAGAGGATACAAGCGTCAAGCTTTCTGCCGATCCCGTCAAAAAAGCTTCCCAGCTTATAGGGAAGGCGGTGGAATATGTAGGAACAAACATAACCGTTGTTCCGGTCATACTTCCCAATGGAATTTCCGATGACACACTTATAAGATGCTATAAGGGACTGGCGGCTGAATAAAATTCCTGTCTTAATTTATAGAGCGGGAGGAGTTATGTTGATGTGGCTGTTTTTAATAGTGTGCGACCTTATGATCCCGATTATGATGATCTTTTTCGGAATATCTTATAAAAAGCACCCTCCGGCCGCAATAAACGATTATGAAGGATATCGGACCAGACGCTCCAAAAAAAGCATAGAAAGCTGGAATTATGCGCATAAATACTGGGGCAGACTTTCTTCGGTCTTAGGCGCTCTTATGTTGCCCTTATCAATATTGCCGTTCTTGTTCGTGATAGGAATGAATACGGATATCGTAGCTTTTGTGGGAGGCGCTGTCTGCTTCGTACAGATAATCATGCTCTTTGTTCCTCTGATTGCTACGGAGAGCGCACTGAAAAGAAATTTTGACGATGACGGGAAAAGTAAAAATACCAAATAAAATAATTATTTCAGCAGCCTGCAACCGGAGGGGATGTCCGGCAGGCTGCTGTTGATTTATTATGTGTCCCTTGCAGGCTTGCGGATAATCGGATCGGTCGGATGTAAGGATCCTTATAAATGTAATGCTTTTGGCATGGCGTTTTTATCTGTTCCGGTAAGATTCGGAGGCTTTACAGACAGCCCATAACTGCGGGCGCTCCCCGGCGAAAAACGCTATAAATATTATCGTAGCTCCCCGCTTTTTTCTTAAAACCGACGCTTATTCAGCGAAATCATCAAAAAACGCTCAGTTTCTATATGCGGTTTAAGCTTATTCATATAAAATCCGTGTCCGTTTTGAAAAAACTCAGACTGCCTATCGTATTTTACAAAATGTGCTTTTAATTTACGGCTTGCTGACGGGGAAGGCATAGGTCCGCCGCAAGGGCAGTATGTCCTGCTTTTATGTGAATATGGCTTGAAATTACTTGACAGCAATTTGCAGTTGTGATAAAATAATAAGGTTAAAAGCGGGATATGGCATGATCGGGGGTTATCTGAAAAGCCGCAAAATGCACACTTTTTACTTGCTGCGGACGCTATCCACATCAAAGATTGCAGTTATCCCAAAGGGATAACAATGAAATGCCCTCGCTTTTAGCAAAATTGTACAAACTTACTTTGTTTTCAGATATGCCTTGATTATGTAAAAAAATGTAACCTTTTTGCGGTTTGGACGGTGTATATATGTAAGGCATTTTTTCCGTCCTTCCGCAAAAGTCAGGGAAAATAAAATGGACGGCAGAAAAAAGGACAGAGCGGTTTTTACCGCAAGGCTTCTGCTGCTGCCTGCGGCAGCTGGGTTTATTGCATTGCTCGGTATAAACTTTATACTGATAACCGCCGCATTGGTATTGGTATCGGCGGGGCTTTTGTGCGCGCCTTTGGGAGGCTTGTATTCGCTGGGAATTGTACGGGTCGTATCGGATCTGGCACCTTATGCTCTTATGTCTATGGGCTTTTTCTGTCTTTTTTTCGGCATATTCATCTGCTTTTTTATAATGCGTTTTGCCCCTTTTTGTGTAAGGCTTTTATACCGTTACTGCGCATTGATATGCGGCAGACGCTGGAGACGTATATATTCAAACTTTAAAATAACGCGATTTATGATTTTAAGCCTTGTTTTTTCCGTTATTTCTTTTGGCGCGCTATGGGGCACACAGTATCTGTCGCTTCAAAACGGTTTTGAAAGCACGGTAGTTACAAAGCGGTTAGTGTTTGATAAGGCAAGATATGTTTATATAAGCACCTCGAGCCTTGACTTTCAGCTTAAGTATCATAACGGACAGGAAATAATCGTGGATTATACAAACGATTCTGAAATTATTGTGGAGGAAAGCGATATAAACTATCTCAGGCTTGTTCAGGATGATTCGTTTACCGTTTCGCTTTTTGCAAGGGAACAGTTCAGCTATAAGATGACTGTATGGCTGCCTGAAAATGATTACAGGGAATTTTACCTTAACAGCGGCAGCGGGGACATAACGCTTTTTGAAACGCAGTCGGAGTATACGGAGATCCATACGAGAAGCGGCAACATAATTTTAAACGAAGCAAGCGGTAAAATAAACGCCGCTACCGCTGACGGGAATATTTTCTGTTCCTATTATGCATTTGTCAATTCCGCAAGCTTCGAAAACAAAAGAGGAAATACGGAAATATTCATACCTAACTTTTCGGGTGTAAGCCTTGAATTCAGGACGGAGGACGGATGGCTCGAGAGCAGTCTTTTAGGATTGAAGGAAAGGATATATGGGAGCATTGACCTGGAAAAGCCCGCTCCGCTGTCACGGTCGCTTTATATAACGTCGGAAAGCGGAGGAGTTACGGTGGAGCCCTGTGATTAAAGACGGACTTTTTTAGATTTTTTTGCTCGTTATTAAAATTTAAGGCAACACCGCACAATGATTGGGTGTGAATTGCGCAGTCAGATATTTCGTCAGCCTGCATAAATTCGACGAAGGAATGCTGACGCATTTCAAGGAGAATTTGTGTAAGATGACGGAAAATATGCAAGATAGTCTCACGCAAAGCCATTGGGTGGTCATTGTGCGGTATTGCCTTAAATATCGAAAACGGCGCAATTTTTTTAAACTGACTCAAATATCGGCTTTTTATAACAGTTGGTGCAGGGTTTTTCCGATATCTTTTTAGGGAAAAATATCAGGGCTTGTTTGAAAAAACGGAAACGTCGTCTTTTCGCTCCCAAACGGTCATCTTCTGTGTCAAAAAGCCTCTTCAAACGACGGTTTGACTGCGTTTTTTCCTTGAAGCTAACCATTTGGAATCAAAAACCCGTAATTTCCTCTGTTTTCAAACAAGCCATAGGAGGATGCACCTAAAATTCGGACATAATACTGTAATGCGGTACACAGGCTGACAGCTGCCGCCGTATATTTTCCCGGTCATAGCAAGCAAAGGCACCCTTCCGGCAATACTGCTTTTAATTTATAAAAAATATGAACGCCGGCGCTTTCAGGGATAAATAGTCCCGCAGCCTGCGGGAAACGGTTTTGATTTGCGCAGAACATAGCTGCGGCAAATACCGGCGACCGTCATTAAATTTATTATGTGATTTTCAATAAGGAGCTGAAAAATGTTATCAATAATTATTCCCGCCTATAATGAAGAGGAAAATATTGAAAATACCGCTTCGGTAATCGGCGGAATCATGAAGGAAAACGGCATAGAATGTGAAATACTTTTTGTGGACGACGGCTCTAAAGACAGAACCTGGGAGATCATCGAAAAGCTTGCAGCCGAAAACGATTCGATAAGAGGCCTTAAATTTTCACGCAATTTCGGTAAAGAAGGAGCTGTTTTTGCCGGACTTAAATATTGCAGGGGAGAATGCGCCGCGGTTATCGACTGCGATCTTCAGCATCCTCCGAAGCTTCTGGTTGAAATGTACAACCTGTGGAAGCAAGGGTATCAGGTAGTAGAGGCCGTAAAAGCATCAAGAGGCAAGGAGAGCTTTTTGTACAAGTTCTTTGCTCAAAGTTTTTACGGGCTTATGAAAAGCTCATCCAATATAGACATGAGGGGGGCGAGTGATTACAAGCTAATGGACAGGCAGGTGGTGGATGCGCTTAACGAGCTTCCCGAGCGGATCACCTTTTACCGCGCTCTTTCAAGCTGGGTGGGCTTTAAAACCACAAAGATAGAATTCAATGTGGCTCCCAGAAATGCGGGAAGCAGTAAGTGGAGCTTTAAAAAGCTGTTTAAATTTGCACTTTCGAATCTGACAAGCTTTACAAACGCTCCGCTGCATCTTGTGACGGTGTTCGGCATAATTTTTTTAATCTCTGCCATAGCAACGGGAATAGTTCAATTAGTCCGGTTCTGCGGCGGGGAGTCTCAGGACGGTATTCTTCCCATTATTCTTTTTTCAAGCTCTCTTATAATGCTTTCCTTGGGAATTATCGGATATTATCTAAGCAAGATTTATGAGGAAATAAAAGGAAGACCGAGATATCTGGTGTCCTTGGATACCCTTGATAAAAAAAATAAGAGGGACAAGATATAGGACGACGATTGTTTTTCTCCGGATATAACGGCATGATCTAAGAGTATTTTAAAATTTTTTCAGCAGATCTATGTCCCGATTTGGATTCAACGGCAATCGGTATAAAAAGGAGAATATGTTTTAATATAAAAAATATTTCGACATTTTAAAAGAAAGGATGACAAAAATGGCGGCTGAAACTGTAACGGCGAACAGAGGCTTCGGTGAAACGGTCAAAGAATACCTTGGTTATACGCGAAACGGAATAAAGCACTTTTTTAAGAAGGAGAACCAGATGTGGCTTTCATTCCTTCTTCCGGCGCTTATTCTTCTGGCGAGTTATTTCATATTCGGGGTATGGCCTTTGGGAAAGGAAAGCGTTCTTTCTCTTGACTTAAACGGTCAGTATGTTTATTATTACGATCATATGTATGACGTGTTATATGGGGGCGAAAGCCTGTTTTATTCATGGAGCCGGAACCTTTCCGGAGAATGGATGGGCATTATTGGTTATTATCTCGGAAGTCCCTTTAATTTTATTGTGTGGATGTTCCCGAGAACCGCGATACTTGAAGGCTTGCTCACCATGATGTGTGTTAAGGTGGGGGCAATCGGTCTGGCAATGTCGGTTTATCTTTCGAGAGCGAAAAATCTTAAGAAGCTGACAGTTATAATTTTCAGTATATGCTACTCCCTTTGTGCGTACACGATCGTGCAGACAATGAACCCCATGTGGCTTGACGGGGTTATGATCCTTCCCATAATCTGTCTCGGAATAGAACGGTTTATTGACAAAGGAAGATTCCGTCTTCTGACACTTGCTTGGGTGTATGCTTTCGTTACTTGTTTTTATATAGGATTTATGCTTGGAATTTTTTCTGTGATCTACTATATGTTTTATATGGTTATTACAAAAAACTCCGATGCAAGGGAACATTTCTTCAAAAAGACCGTAACGGTTTTCGGATTGGGTATTACGGCGGTAATGATATCCGCGTTTATGCTGATACCCGTTTATGAATCCCTTTCCTATGGGAAATTTGCTTTTTCTACTCCCGACTACAGCTTAAAGGAAAACTTTCCCTTTATCGAGCTTCTGGACAAGATACTTCCCAACAGCTATGATACCGTTCGCATGTCCGGGCTTCCCTTCCTTTACTGCGGAATGATAACCATACTTTTGCTGCCGGCCTATTTCCTTCACAAAAAGATAAGACGCAGCGAAAGAATAGGGTACGCGGCGGTAATGCTTTTGCTGGTCCTTTGCATGTATATACGTCCGGTCGATATGCTGTGGCACGGCGGACAGATGCCAAACTGGCTCCCCTACCGCTATTCATTTATACTTTCCTTCCTCATGACGGTATGTGCGGCATCCGCCTTTGACCGTCTCAGGGAGATCAGCACTAAATGTATAGGCGTAACGGCAGCGGTGTGGTTCGGTATTATGGTTTATCAGGAGAATGTGGACAACTTTGTTTCCGATTTGAATAACGGCCGCGATACGCTTAATAATTTTTCAACCATACTTCCCGCAATGATAATACTGTTTACCATAGCGGCGGTCCTTGTACAGCTCAGAAAGCATTTCAATTTTGATCTGAGGCGCAATCGCACAAGAATATATTCGTTTATAATGATAGGCATAATATGCTGCGAAGCCGGATATAACACCGTAGGCCAGATATACACCCAGGATACGGATATCACATACTCCAATCATGGAAGCTATATGGAGGTAATTCCTCCCGTTCGTGACAAGGTAAATGAAATTAAAGCGGAGGATGACGGCTTCTACCGTATTGAAAAATTGTTTTTCCGTACCGTAAACGACCCTCTGGCCGCCAATATGTACGGACTTTCACACAGTTCATCAACACTTAACGCCAAGCCTATCGAGCTTTTGAAGCGCCTGGGCTTTACTGCAAGAAGTCATTATACCAGATACAGCGGCGCAACTCTCATTACCTCCAGTCTTTTCGGAGTAAAATATGAGTTATCCACCGTAAACAACGAAGTGTCGGATGTGAGAAGCGGCAGCGAAATAAAGGTAACGGAAAACGAGTACGCCCTCCCCATATGTTATCTGGGGAATAACAGGATCATCGAAACAGAGCTTACAAAGTATAATCCGTTTGCCGCACAGACAGAGTTTTTGAATTCGCTTATCGGAAAGGATTATGAATATTACACCAGAGTAACGGATATGGACTTTAAACCCATAAATGTGACTCAGGGATCGACTACGGATGATCACAGAAGCTTTAAGCCCATGGACAGCGGGTCTACTTCAAGTCTTACCTATACCTTTAATATGCCAAAGGCTGGCAAGCTGTATATGTATCTTCCTTCAACCTATGAGCGCACCGTAAACCTTACTGTAAACGGCGCCTCGAAGGGTAAGTATTTCGAAGGCGACAACAATTATATGAGAATGCTCGGCGAGTTCAATCAGGGTCAGAAGGTGGAAGTAATACTTACACTTACCCGCGATAATCTGTATTTCCGCGAGGCGCAGTTCGCCGTGGCCGATGAAGCGGCAATGAGAACGGCTTTGAACGAGCTTAAAGAAATAAACAATGATACCGTATGCACAAAGCCAACTTCTACAAGCGTAAGAACCGAGGTAAACTGCGACGGTGATATGACTTATTTTACCACGATCCCCGTTGAAAAGGGCTGGAGCATTTATGTGGACGGAGTAAAAACCGAGCATATAGAAGTTCTCGAATCATTGATTGCCGTTCCGCTAACTGCGGGAAAGCATACCGTTGAGATGAAATTTACCGCCGCGGGTTATCCCGCAGCCGTTATCATTTCCGTTGCGGGAATTATAATCTTTGCGGGAGTGGTAATACTTTGGCTTAAAAAGACCTCAGACGATCGGAAGAAGCGCAAAGAACATCTCAAAAGGATATACAGCGGTGAGGCTTACGCAGAGATAAAGGAACTTGAAAAATCCGATTTTGCGGAAAGAAAGTTATATCGTGAGGGTAAGATAAAAGACGAAACGGACGAGGACGAAAATGAGGATGCGGAGGATTCCGAGGAATCCGAAGACAAAGACGGCGTATCGGAGAAAAAGGATGACGACTCCAAAGGAGATGATTGATCAATGATTCTGGCGGTAGATATAGGTAATACCAATATTGTATTCGGAGTTTTTGACGGTGACCGAATATTATTTGAATCCCGCATGGATACAAACCGACATCGTATGGCGGATCAGTATGCGATAACGATCGCTCAGCTTTTTTCGCTTTACGGATTAAAAAAGGAGGACATTGACGGAGCAATAATCTCTTCCGTCGTTCCCCCGGTTTCCGATCAGCTTAAAATTTCGATCCAGCGTGTGTTCAATATAACTCCCGTTATGGTGGGTGCCGGAATAAAAACAGGATTAAACATACTGATCGATGATCCTTCTACCTTAGGAGCCGATCTTGCCTGCGGCGGTGCGGCTGCCAAGGAATTATATCCTCTTCCCTGCATAGTAATAGACCTGGGGACGGCAACCAAGGTGTATGCCGCGGACAAAAACGGCGCTTTTATAGGAGGAATAATAGCCCCGGGAATAAAGATATCACTTGAGGCTCTTGCGGGACGTACTATGTCGCTTCCTATGATAAGCCTTGACGGAAATGCTCCCGTTATCGGAAAAAACACAGTGGATTGCATGCGTTCCGGAGTTCTGAACGGTCATGCGGGAATGCTGGACAGCTTTATAGATAAATTTCAGGAGCAGATAGGAAAGGCTACCGTTGTCGCCACGGGCGGTTTCAGTACGATCATAAAAAACTATTGCAAAAATGATTTTATAGTGGATCAGCAATTGGTGCTCAAGGGACTCAGGATAATCTATGAAAAAAACAAGCATAAAACGGACAGAGATCCGGATTTCAAGGTAAAACCCAACAAATGAAAGATCAGTTGTTCTAACAGCGGCTTTTAAAGCTTGAATGGGCAAGGCTTCGGATCCGGAGACGGCTTTTACGTTCCCTCTAAAAAATTAAGTTACCGGCAAAACCGCACGGCTCCTTAGTTTTTATTGGCATTAAACGAGGGTAACAGCAATTTGCTGTAAATATAAACCCTGCGAGGCACCTCCTGACATATGGGGGCTTCAGCAAAGGAGGATTATTATGTCAACAAACGCATTAAACAAGAAACGCATATTGTTATTGGCCCAGCTTGCAATATTTACGGCTATCGAGGTGGTATTCTGTTTCACTCCGCTCGGGTCGCTTCCCATTACTCCGGGAATAGTTGCGACATTAGCGCATATTCCCGCATTGGTTGTAGCCTTTTCCTTAGGAAAATTTGCTGCGCTGTACATGGGAGGGGTAATGGGAGTATGTTCTTTTATCTGGTGGAACACGATAGGCATTGCTTATCCTACGGCTTTTGTATTCACCCCTCTTGCGCCTAACGGAACATTTATGAGCGCGGTAATCTGTCTCGTACCGAGAATATTGTTCCCTTTTATTGCGGCAATCATTTATAACGCTTTAAAGAGCAAGGTAAAGACTGTACCCGCCGCAGCAATAGCTGCTGTTTTGGGCACTCTTATCCATTCCTGTATGGTTTTGGGGCTTATTTTTATATGCTTTTTCGGAAGCTCAGCTGTAGGAAATGACTTTGTGGCTTTTGTCATTGCATGGGCGGGACTCAACGCTGTGGCTGAGATAATTGCCGCAGGCATTATCTGCGCGGCGCTGGTACTTCCTCTTAATAAGGTCAACAAGCTGGCTTCGGTAAGCAACTGAAAATCATAAAAACATAAACATATAATAAAGGCTGCCGCATTTGTCGGGCAGCCTTTAGCTTGCCGAAAAAGTCTTTTTTTGGAGGAAGTTTAATCAAGCTTTCCCGGCTTATGACCTATATGGAAGCTAAGTTGCTTTATGAAATTTTATTAGTTCGTATTCGAAAACAAAGCAAATATGTACAATTATGCTAAAGCGTGGTGTTCCCAAGGAAAACGCGGAGAAATAAGAGGACATCTCATAATTACTACTTTTTGTGATGATTACCGGCATTCCTTGACGCGGAAAAGAGTCCGCTGTAATCAGAAACAGTACAATTTAAGGCTTTTCATACAGTTCTTAAGGCGCTCGAAAACTAAGCAGTTGTGTACGATTATGCTGAACGAGTTGCGATTTTAACGAAAAAGCGGAGAAACATGGTAATGCGTTGAGCATTTTCAACACACAAAACACCCGCAGCAAAAAAATGTGTAAACGATTTTTTCAGGCATCCGCTGAATGATTGGCGGTTTTTAACGAAAAAATCGGAGAAGTATGAGGATGTTTTCGATCATCCAAAAGTGATATGCTTGCGTTTTTTTAAAAAAGCTTTTTCGGTCCGTATAAATCATGCATAATGAGACGGTCAAGATAATATCTAATCAAAAAAGCAGCTTTGTTTTTTGCTTTAAGTTTATTGAATCTCAGTTCATATAGGAATGTCAGACGATTTTCAATTTATTCCGAATGGAATCATACATATGTGATTTTCCCGGAAACTACCGCAAATGCGACATCCTTTACTGTTGATTTTTTCACAAAAGAGTGGTACAATAAAAATAATGATAAATATGCAGGGCGTAAAAAAATTACGCCCATATGCTGTTGTCTGAAAACCTTATGATACTTGTGATATGTAAGTTTTTACGAAATTCGGTCATTAACCGCCTATGTTTTTTTCTCAATCATATTCCTGAAAGGACAGCCTTATGGATTACTTTACCAACTTAGCTAAAAATCTTCCCGAATTTGTCCGCGCCGAAAAAGCAATGAAAAATTCTGTACGGCCTTCCCTTATAACCGGTCTGGCAGGTATTCATAAGGCACACCTGCTGTCAAGACTGGCGTACTGCGGTGAGGCTCCGGTGCTGGTTATCACAAAAACCGAGGCTGACGCGGCACGTCTTGTTTCTGATATCAACACTCTTAGCGGACGGGAAACGGCGATGCTTTTTCCCGCAAAGGATCTTATACTTGCGGAAACCGAAGCGGTTTCCGGAGAGTACACCCATAAAAGGATCGACGTGCTTTATAAGCTGTCTCAGGGAATATTGCCAATGGTTGTGTGCTCTCCCGATTCGGCGATGCAGCTCACGCTGTCTGAAGATATGCTTATAAGCAGCTCTCTTATTATAAAAAAGGGTAAGGAGTATCAGCTTGGGGGTTTGGTGGAAAAGCTTATAAACGCAGGGTTTTCCCGTTTCGATGCGGTTGAAAGCCGGGGACAGCTGTCGGTTAGAGGCTCGATACTTGATATCTTTCCGGTCAACAGTGACAGGCCGGTACGCATTGAATTCTGGGGCGATGAAATTGATCAAATGGCTTTTTTTGAAACGGATACGCAGCGTCGCACCGATGAGGTGGAGGAAATACACATTGCCCCGAATACTGAGCTTTTAATTAATAAAGACGAGCTCATCAGCCGAATAGAAGCTCTTATTGCCAAACAAAAGGGGAAAAATTCGGAGAAAGCCGTTAAAAGACTGCGCAAGGATATAAACCGTCTCAGGGACGGGCTCAGTCTTAACGGAGATAAATACTTTCCCCTTTGCTGTGAGACGCCATCCAGTATTTTCGATTTTGTTAAAACGGCGGTGGTATGTGAAAACACCGGATGTGCGGAGACGCTTCGCGCCGCAGCTTCTCAGCACGTTGAAGATATCAGGCTTTTGTTTGAAGAGGGTGCGCTTTGCAGAGGGCTTGACCGATATTGCCTTACAAAAGCCGAATACAGCGAAAAGCTGACATCCAAGCTTCGTTTGTATCTGGATAATTTTATAAGAGGCGGAGGATTTGAGCTGGACAGTATTATTCCCGTACAGGCTAATTCTATTTCACTCTGGAGCGGTGAATACGGAATATTAAAGGAACAGCTTTCCGATTATACCGGTCAGGGCTATTGTATTTCGATCTTTGCCGGGACGGAAAAGGGAGCAAGGGTCCTCGCCGACGATCTTCAAAAAGATGGATTCTGCGCGGAGTATTCCTTAAATCCCGGAAAACCTTCAAAAAACAGAATAACCGTGCTTTCCGGTATGCTTTCATCCGGATTCGACTATCCGGATGCAAAATATGTCTGTTTTTCCCATACTGCGGTCACAAGTATAAAGAAATCTGCACCTAAAAGAAAAAAGGCTGAAATAATAAATTCCCTTGATGAAATATCAGCCGGTGATGCGGTGGTTCATAACAGCTATGGTATAGGTATATTTGAGGGCGTTGAAAATATAAAAGACGGAGGAATAAGTAAGGATTACATTAAAATAAAATATGCGGGAACGGATGTTCTGTATGTTCCCGTAACACAGCTTGATCTTATTTCGCGTTATATAGGAAGTGCAGATACGAGTACGGTAAAGCTTTCAAAGCTTCATACAGATCAATGGCAAAAGGCAAAAACCAAAGCAAAGGCGGCGGCAAAAGAAATGGCGGCGGAGCTTACGCAGCTATATGCTAAACGAATGAGAAGCAAAGGCTTTGCGTTTTCCCATGATGGCAGGGATCAGGAAGAGTTCGAAAACCGCTTTAATTATGTGGAAACCGATGATCAGCTCAGATGCGCCGCTGAGATAAAATCCGATATGGAGAGAGAAGCGCCGATGGACCGGCTGCTTTGCGGTGACGTGGGCTTCGGTAAAACGGAGGTTGCCCTTCGCGGAGCCTTTAAATGTGTAATGGACGGGAAACAGTGCGCCTTGTTATGTCCTACCACCGTTCTCGCATGGCAGCATTATCAGACCGTACTCAGGCGAATGGAGGAATATCCGGTAAAAATAGCTTTGCTGTCCAGGTTTATTACTCCTAAGGAACAGAAGCAGGTATTGGAAAACTTAAAAAAAGGCTTAGTAGATATTATTATAGGAACTCACCGTCTTGTGCAGAAGGATGTTGAATTTAAGGATCTGGGATTGGTAATTATTGATGAGGAACAGAGGTTCGGAGTTGCACATAAGGAAAAATTCAAGGAAATGTTTTCAGGAGTCGATATCCTTACTTTATCCGCCACACCTATTCCCCGTACACTAAATATGGCTATGACCGGAATACGGGACATGAGTGTGATAGAGACTCCGCCTCAGGATCGTCAGCCTATAACCACATATGTAATGGAGCATGATTGGGGAATTGTTGCTTCAGCCATAAATAAGGAACTGAGAAGAAACGGACAGGTATACTATATCCATAATCGCGTGGAAAGTATAGTGAATTGTGCCGCCAGACTTCATGAGCTTGTACCCGAAGCAGCTATCGGTATCGCTCACGGAAAAATGGATGAAGATGAGCTGCTTGATGTATGGAGCAGACTTTTAAACGGCGAGATCAACCTGTTGGTGTGCACAACGCTGATAGAGACGGGGGTGGATGTGCCTAATTGTAATACGCTTATTATTGAAAGCGCGGAAAATATGGGACTGGCGCAGCTTCATCAGCTCAGAGGACGGGTTGGGCGCACTAATCGCCGAGCCTTTGCCTACTTTACTTTCAAGAAGGGTAAGGTGTTGTCTGAGGTAGCGACCAAGCGTCTTGAAGCAATAAGGGAATTTACGAAATTCGGCAGCGGATTCAGGATCGCAATGCGCGACCTTGAAATAAGAGGAGCAGGCTCTATATTGGGTTCAAGTCAGTCCGGACATCTTACGGCGGTTGGTTATGATATGTATTTAAAACTATTGGATGAAGCGGTAAAAGAAGGCGGCGGACAATCGACAGAAGCTTCAAATAACGATTGCCTAATAGATATAAAAATAAACGCATATATTCCCGAAAGCTATATTCCCAGTGCGGCGCAGCGAATAACCTGCTACCGTAAAATAGCTTCGATCAAGAACGAACAGGATTCCTTAGAAGTTACGGATGAACTTATCGACCGGTACGGAGACGTTCCTAAATCCGTATACGGCCTTATTCGTGTGGCTCTTTTAAGAAGCATCGCCGAAAAAACGGGAATAGAAGAAATCGTGCAAAGCGGAAGCAGCCTTTTGTTTTATACACAAAAGCCGAGGCTTGAAGCAATAGGCAGATGCTCGGAAAAAATGAAGGATCGGGTAAGTCTTAATCTTATGGGAAGAGTAAATATTAAGGTGTCAATAAATAAGGATGAGGACCCTCTGGAATGTATGAGATCATTTTTGGAGGGGTATTCCGATTAAGGTTTCCGGTAGGCTCAGGACTTTTGTCAATACCAATCTCATTTTAAACTGGCCTAATACCCGCAGGTTAAAATGGGATCGTGGCGAAACACTGATCCCACGGTTTTAAAAGGGGTTAGCGTATATCCCAAGATCCGAAAATTGTACAATTTTTCTAACTGCGGATGCTGTCCGCATCAAGGAATGCCGATATTTATCACAAAGGGATAACTATGAAATACCCTCGTATTTATCCGGCTTTTCACTTAAAATCCACATGCTTTTAACGCAATTGTACAATTTTTCTTTGTTTTCTGATACGCCCTATTATAAAATAAAATGCACCGCTTAAGAGGCAGCTTTTTAAGATGGGCCTTGATTATGTTGAAAATTTAAAGCCGGAATGGGCTTATTATTTAAAAAACGGAGGAGCTTTTTTGTATGCTGGAAAGACAATGAAACGGCTTTTTCCGTTTTTTCAGGTGAATGATACATAAAAATAAGGGCTAAGTACTTTTGCCGGTTAATATATCGGAACTGATATTAAAGCGTGTTTGGATAAAGCCCGACACACGTCTTTCCGGCAAAATTCACGGTGTATTCCGTTAAATTTTTTTGAAATACGAAGATATCCCTGCAAAAATTTGCTTCGTTTACGTCAAAATCATGCTCGGGAATATCTATGTCGGTTTTATGTGAACACGCACTAATACCCAACTGAAAACAGACAATCTTTGCGGTCTGATTTTCGCAATACTGCGTTGTCGTCTTTGTAAGGCGTCAGCCTTACGGCGTCCTCCGCCTTGTCTTGCAAAAATCATCCTAACAAATCTTTGTCTTTTTTCAATCAGGAATTAGTATAATACGGCCGTCGGATTGTTTCCGGTTATTTTTCCCTCAAAAAAGCGCCTTCGTTTACGAAGGCGCAAATTTATTATCTGTTTCCTGCTCTGAAGCGTATTTCGTTGTCAGAGTCAAGATAAAATACTACCGAACCGTTTTCTACATTGTTTTCGTAAATGGCGGTATACAGCTTTAAGGATACTCCGGGGAAGCACTTTTTCTTTACTATAAGCTGGAGAAGCCGGCTTTTGGCCAATATTTTTTCATTGTGTTCTATTCTTTCGGTCATATCCGCCAAAGTATTGCGTTCATTCATTACGAAGAGAAACGCCTGCTTTCTTGCATGCTCCTGCTGAGGTGTAAGAGGCCTTTCGTTTCTTAGATGATTAAGCTTCTCATAAAGGTTTTTCAGCTTTTTATAGTTTTCGTTAAGAGTTTTAAAATTATCGTTAAGCTCCTTGTGGCTTTTCATAAGAGACGCAGTGTTTCCTAAATTTATGGTAGTTTTGGTATAGCTTTCCGAGCCGATCTGATTAGCGGTGATATTGTGATACGCGACACATTCGCCGCCGACGATTATACCCTTTCCTCCTATGACAAGTACTTCGCTTTCACACAGTACATTGCAGTTTATAAGGGATTTTGACTCTAAATTCCCCTTGCTGAAAATAGTGCAGTTTTCCGCAAATGACATTTTTATGTTTCCGTCACAGCTTAGCTTGGAGTAAACCGCACCGCTGTTTATAACTATTGACTCCGTTGCCTCCACCGTAGCGTTGGTGACATTTTCTTTTATAGTGACGTTTTTTCCTCTGACGCGGTATCCTTCCAGAACTCCGCCTTTTACAACAATGTCGCCGACAAAATCTATGTTTCCGGTAGAAGCATCCACGCTTCCTGAAATTGTCACAATGGTATCGACTATGAAACGGTCTTTTTCCCAGCGCAAGTTTCCATCGTCCGCCGCATAAATCCTGGTTTTTTCATTATCCTGAATAGTTCCCGAGCCTACAAAATATTTCGGGGGAACGCCGGGGACCGGTTTAATTTCTTTACCGCTTATATCCATTCCGGGAGTTCCCATTGTATTCATTTTTATTGTGGCTATTAAATTGCCTTTACGGACATTTCTGATTTTACCCAATTCCTTGAAGTTTACTATGCCCGTTTCCTCGTCTATGGTAGGCTTAAGCTCGCTTTTAGGCTCGTATGAATAAGTCACTACTCCGTCTACGCCGTTTTCCGCGGGAGTGGCTTCGGCCACAATAATACTTTTGTGGTCATCCGGAAGATTTTCCAGATAATCCCGAATTTTATCTTCCTTTATATTAGCTTTTACTCCGTTTCTCGACAATTCGCCGATAACATCGTCATAGGTGACTTCTTTCCCTCCGTTTTGAGCTTTTGAGACTATAAGCTTTGCCCATAAAAACTGATCGTCTACCAAAACGGAGATCTGACCGTCCAATGCCACCATATCATTAAATTTGCTTTCCATAAAAGTAACCCTTTCTTATTATCGAAGTGTTAGGGGTAGCTATTATATGCTGTCAGTGTCTTGCTTCAATTGTTCATACTGCTCTTCAATATCCTGATTATAAATAAGATATGTGTTTTTATAGGTGCTGTTCATTTTCTTACATACTTTAAGCGCCCGTTCCGCTTCATTATAAAGCGCGTCAAAGCCTTTATCGCTTGACGAATCCGATCCGGAAGCACTTAGAGTAATATTTATCAGTTTTCCTTCAACAACGACGGGTTCCGCAAATTTAGGAAAGATCTTTTGTATCTGGGTAAGAGGATGGTCCTTTTCGTTTACGTTAAGCATAGCTACAACAAAGGTATCACTGTCGGCTCTGCCGACGATGCATTTTCCCTTTTGGTTCTCCCAAAGGGTTATTGTTATATGCTTGAGTACGGCGTCACCGGTTTCAAAGCCATATTCGTTGTTGATGTAACGAAACCGGTTGACATTAAACAGAACTATCGCCCTTTGTAAGCCTTTGCTCAATGTTTTATTAAACTGTTCCCGTAATGCGGAGCATGAAAGAGAGCCTGTCAAGCTGTCATAATCCGCTTGATACTGGTTCTTGTATTCACGGCTTTTCTGCTCGTTTATATTGCTTATACGACCGATAACGTTTATTACCGAGCCGTTGCGCGATAATGTTACCTGAGCCTGATGCTGCACCCATATATAATCGCCGGATCTGTTCTTTATTTTATATTCGTATATCATACGGTGTTCCGGCATTATCATCATATGATTATAATCGAAGAAACGGTCCACAAAGCCCTCTCTGTAATCGGGATGAATCAATTCCCAATAAGGGCGGCGCTCACCGTCAAAATCATTCATATCGCTAAGGCCGAATAGCTCGTATGATGCTTC
The DNA here is from genome assembly GCA_910579265.1 of uncultured Ruminiclostridium sp. Taxonomy (GTDB): domain Bacteria; phylum Bacillota; class Clostridia; order Oscillospirales; family Ruminococcaceae; genus Ruminiclostridium_E. The sequence goes on from CAJTTE010000010.1 coordinate 50,139, forward strand.
GGGATTAAGGCTTATAAGACGGTTTTCGGGCACGTCAACTTCGTAAAGCACGTCTCCGTCGGAGCTTAAAAGGAACTGCTCCTTTATTCTTTCGCTTTCAAGCTTATTGTAAAGCTCTGTTTCCTCCTGAATGTCCTGGACAAATCCGACGATCGTTTTTTTACCGTCCGATTCTATTATACATCCCTTGATTAAAACCTTTACCTCCTTCTGAGGAGTCAGCATAAGGTCTCCTGATATACTGAAGGTTTTATATCCGCCTTCCTTAAGGTTTTTTACCGCTCTTTCAAATTCGGGTTTTGTATTGTCGGAAATTATATTTCGTATATCGTTTGTTTTTTCAAGATCGTTATATCCGTAGGTGTTGCCCCAGTATGTACCGAAATTCAATTCGGAAGCATCCTCCGACAACGACCAGAATATCTCGCTTGAAAGCTCGTTGACGGCTTTTTTTATCAATACGTCCTCACCGGCTTTTTTAGTTCTCTCCGCCTGTTCGCAGACCCAACGGGAGAGCTGTTCGGGAGTAGGCTCGCCGCCGTTAAGGCTTTTGAGCGCTTCGGTCTGTTCATGAGAAAAAGCGGAAAGTATCTGATCAAAGGCATTGTCATAACGCTTTTTCATTAGCATAAAAAAAGTTGTAGAAGCAACGGCAAAGCCTATGCACAGCAATGCCAAAACGGGAATAAACCAGGCCAATACGGTTACGTCAGCCCCTCCCGCTATTATAGCTACAGTCGTTCCCGCTCCCGCCAAGGAAAAAAACGCCACTATCAGTATATAAACAGGAACAAGCCGCAGGTTAAACGGCTTTTTCATCAGTAAAGCTCCTTTAAGTTTAGTTATAATACATTAAGTATATTATACTGTAAAAGCTGTATAAAGTCAATATGAAGGCGATTTTTTCTTTGTGAAAAAATGAAATGTTTCCGGAGGGATCTACAAATGCTTCCGAAACACTTGTTTTTTTAAAAATAAAATGATATACTTGAAGAAATGCGGTGAAAACATCAGATATGCTCTCAGATGGATCATGTTGAATTTATAGGCAGGGCGGATTTATCCGGCTGTCAACCGCAGTATTTTAAGGCAACACCACACAAGGATTGCGTGTGAATTGCACAGTCAGATTTTTCGTCAGCTTGCATAAATCGGGCGCAGGAATACTGACGTATTTCAAGGAGAATTTGTGTAAGATGACGGAATATATGCAAGCAATACGCACGCAAAGCCCTCAGGCGGTCATTGTGCGGTATTGACTTAAATTAAACGGACGGGCTATTACCTATTTATGTTAAAAGGGAGTGCGGATTAAATGGATCATTATAATGAACAGCTTGTACAAAAGGCTACCGAGACAAAGGATATGATATTGCGCGTGCTTATATCTGCGGCAGCGGTGGCAATGGTCGCTCTTTCGGTATTTGCCGTATATATATTCGGTTTTTTTCCTCTTGTTCTTATTGCCCTCGGTGCATGTTATCTGGCATATATATTTATCATAGGAACTTTTGTGGAATATGAATATATAGTGACCAACAACGATCTCGATATTGATAAAATAAGCGGGAAAAGAAAACGCAAACGGCTTATAACCGTTAAGCTGAATACCGTTACCGAATGGGGCGAATATACAGATAAGGTAAAGGCCGGAAATATATCCGCCACGGTTATGGCAAGCGACGCGACAGGCTATAATGCGTGGTATATTATTGCCAAGCATGAGAAATACGGTAATATCCTCGTTATATTTACCCCCGCCAAAGAGACCATACGGAATATAAATTACGGAGTTCCTTATTCTGTGAGAAAGCGTGAGGCGGAATTCGGCGAAGATAAAAGCATTGAAGACTAAGCCTTGTATAATAAATGTGATGCTTGTAAATAATCGGATATATAAATACATTTTTTAGTGCAGAGCAAGCTTATAGCTCAGAGGCTTATATCTTTATAAGATCTGTTTAGGGCGTTTCTGAAAATAAAGCAAATTAGTACAGTTACGCTAAAAGCATGGCGGACTCAAGGAAAAAAGCGAGGAAAAAAGCGGAGAAATACGAAGGTATCTTTAATAGCTGCCGGCATTCTTTGGATCGGTAAACGTCCGAGGTCAGTATAAATCGTGCAATTTGCGGCTTTTCAGACAGCACCTATTATTGCTGTCGTAAATTAAAGCATTGTCTTTTTCAAATTGGCAAGAACATCTAAGCCGGGGCGGAGGCAGTTTTCGGATATACCCGGTGAGGTGAGCACAGATATTTGCATATGCCGCCGTTCAGATTGCTTCCTGTTGTTTTTTGCAATGGTAATAATGACTGTTTTTTTGATGAATTTTTGTGCCGCATTGTTTGTTGTTTGCGTTATGATAAAAAAGGCTCGTTTTTAGCATACGTTATGTAAAAACAACCGCCCCCTTATGAGGCGGTTGTTTTTATTGGAGCTTCAGCGGCTGCCTGTGACAGTCATGCTATATCTTGCCAAATCCCCGAGGGGATGATCTCCGTTTTAGGGGGATTTCTGGCTACCGCTTTGGCGGTTTTTTTATTTACCGTTTATATTGATGAAATAAATATAAGATAACCGACTCATCACAGAAGAAAAAATAGCAATAAAGCAGCAGATATGAAGACGGCTGCGGTACAGGCGGTAATTATAATTTTTTTCCGTAGACGCTTTTTTTGTCTTCCGTTTCTAACCTCATACAGCAACTTTTCGGCGTTTATATTCAGCTCTGACTGATCGGTTGTTATTTTGTCAGGCTTTAAAAACAGAATTGCCCTGTCAAAATATTCGTTTTCCGTATCCTTAATTTCAACTATAAGCTTATTTACTCCCCTCATAAACGCTCTCCTTTCTATTTCGAGGATCGCCCCGAATCATTGAAGAGCTCGAAGGCGACATTCCCTCAGTATGCGGCGGAATATACCGCTTTTACTGAAGGACGATTTACGTTAGGTTCAACAGATGAGTAAAACATCATATATAACATTGCCTTAAACACAGGACCGGGCTAAATACCTGGCTGTTCTGCTTAAGTGCGTTATAAATATTACTGTCGGTATTATTGGAAATTTAAGGTTTATTATTCAGTTTCAACATGTTTTTCTGTTGAAAGTGTGGAAAAGTCGCTTTTTTATTGACGTTTGATCATAAAATCTGTGGAAAATTCGGTTGAAAGTGGTGAAAACCCTTATTTTAGCCTTATTTGAGTTTTTGTTTTTTACATTCATCTGTTGAAAGAAAAATATCTAAAAGCAAAGGGATTTGTGTTAATATAATATGTTAAAATTATTAATTGGGACAAGTGTTGAATGATTCCTGCGGCAAAGACTGATTGGAAGCTAATATACGATTTGCTATATTTTATAATATATATACAGCATGTACATTTTGCTCTTTACACTCTGTAAAGCACATGTTTTTGTTAATACTTTTGTGGAAAGTGTGGAAAACTTACATAAAATCGCTGTATTAATGTTAAAAACTGTTGAAAACTCGGTTGAAAATGTTGAAAACGGCTTTAATAAAGGATTTGTTTTACCGGCTTATAAAAAAACCGTCATACGGACAAATTCCGTATGACGGTTTTTGGGCTGTCTTAAAAGTTGCAATTTGCACAATTTCTACCAACCGCAGGCGTTTTCTGCGTTAAAACGCTCGAAATACTATCGTATTTCTCCGCTTTCTCCTTGAAATCCCCAATTATTAGAGCAATCTTATAAGATCGTTTGGTTCGGGTATGTGAAAAAATTATAAAATATATGTTTACATGGCTTAACAAGCTCTGTTAGTATGAGACGCATCGGTGTTCTGTTCGGTTTTTGTCTTACTATGCCCCATATCGGAGCTTTTTCCGGATATGGCAAACTTACCGATTTTTTTAAGGTCGACGCCGAAATGATTAAACGATCTGACACGGAATATCCTGATAAATAACCAGGAAAAGGTAACCATGACGGTTTTGCACCGCTGATATATAAGATGAGGAATATATGACATATATTCGGGAGTGCTCAAAAAATATATCTCCACCTTTTCGTTGGCGGCAAGATAATCACCTACGCAATTTGCCGATGAAAGACCCGTTATACTTGACGCACGGTTTGTATAAATATATGTGCGGTCGGTGGTGACCGCTACGGTACGGGCGTTGTAAAAGAGTATGGGTATGATGCAGGCGTCTTCATAGGTAGTACACGGAAATGATATGTTATTGTCCACGAAAAGGGACCTGCGCCAAAGCTTGTTCCATAGATACCGCCTTATTGAAATATCCCTGATAATATTACCGATAAGCTGACCTGCATGATAAACGCCTTTTCTTTTTGTCAGCTTACTGGTGCGGATATGCTCCCCGTTTTCATCACAGCAGCAGTAGCTGCTGCATACGATATCCGCGTCAGCTGCACTCGCCGCGTTATACAGTTTTTCCAAATGATCGGGGAAAACGGAGTCGTCACTGTCAATAAAAGCAATATATTTGCCCTTAGCCAGCTTTATTCCAAGGTTTCTGACGGTTCCGACGCCTCCATTATCCTGATTGATCAGTATAAAGCGCGGGTCGGATGTGAAGGCTTGAGCAATAGACGCCGAATTATCCGGGGATCCGTCGTTTATCATTATTACTTCGAAGCTTTTAAATGTCTGAGCTTTAATTGAATTAAGGCAGCGCTCAATGTACCGTTCTGTTTTATAGATGGGTACAATAACACTGATTACAGGATCGTTCACCATTTTTACAGCCAGTCCTTTTTATTGAATTCAACAGGGGGGTTAATCTTTTTCATCTGAAAACAATCTTTACAGGAAAATGAATATGAACGCATAATTGTACTTTTTGTATTTAATAACGGGACATGGTTTAAAAGCCGTTGCCGCCGGCAATACTTTTTCAGCAGAGTCAGCTTCAATAATATATTGAACCTGCTCGCTCCGGGATTGATCTAAAATATGTCCAAAAATCCGGAAAAAAAGTAGCTTCACTTATATAAACGCATTTTTATGGAAAAAATTACAGCAGCTCTTTTTATTTCAGCATTTTACACAAAAAGATTTAAATGTTTTTGTATAGGTTTTAAAGAGTGTTCTAATGCCGTTAATACAGTTTCCAGATTAAAGTATACTCGTATTTAAGGTTTTTGTCAATACGGTAAAAGGACTTTTAACTGTTTTGAGAAAAATGAAAATTATTTATGACGTTTTTTATAAAGTTTTTAATAAATGCTCCGCTTCTTGCTGTAATATGGCGGATTTTTTAAATAAACCATCGGAGCTATGTTCATGAGGGATAAGCCGGAAAATCCACTTATACTTTTTCATCGAATAAGCTTTATTGCTGCCGTTTATGGCAGGGAAGAATAAATTATAACTTTTATGATCGTGTTTTTACCCCGGTAATTTTTATTAGGACTTAACTGAAAATAAGGCAAATCAGTACGATCACGTTAAAAGCGCCGCGATTTCAAGAAAAAGGCGGCGAAATATTGAGGGTGTTTCGTAGTTATCTCTTTGGGATAACTATCGGCATTCTTTGACGTGGAAAGCATCCGCCGTCATTAGAGATCGTGCGGTTTACGGTTTTTCAGACAATTACTAATCCGGCTTTGACGGGTGAAATCAAGTTAATGCAATACCGCACAATGACCGCCTGAGGGCTTTGCGTGCGGCTTGCTTGCATATATTCCGTCATCTTGCACAAATTCTCCTTGAAATACGTCAGTATTCCTGCGTAGAATTTATGCAAGCTGACGAAAAAACTGACTGCGCTATTCACACCCAATCATTGTTCGGTGTTGCCTTAAATCGGTTCGGTTTAAGGTAAAACGGTAAAAAGGGACAAGTTGACGGGCGCCGCGGATTTGATGTCTTAAACATAAAGCAAGGACAATGCTTGCTGCGGATTCGATATAATAATTCCGCAACATTGACAAAGAACCTGAAAACAAATATAATATTACTTGGAAAAACATTCCGTTTTTCAGGAGACGATAAAACTACGTTTAAATACTGCTTCGGAAAGGAAAACATAAAAATGAGAAAAACGAAAATCGTATGCACCATGGGACCATCCACCGCTGATGACAATGTGCTTCGCGAGCTTATGAAGGCGGGCATGAACGTTGCGCGCCAAAATTTTTCCCATGGCGATCATGAAGGTCATCTGAAAACATTTCAGCAGGTGAAGCGCATTCGTGAAGAGCTTGGCCTTCCCGTTGCTTCTCTGTTGGATACAAAAGGCCCCGAGGTACGTGTTAAATTGTTTAAGGACGGGAAGGCGGAGCTTAAGGACGGCGAAATGTTTACTCTTACCACCCGCGAGGTTGAAGGCACATCCGAGGAGGTTTCGATCACTTATAAAAACCTTGCCAGGGATATTGACGTAGGCGCAAGGATTTTGGCTGATGATGGCCTTATTGAGATGAAGGTAATGGAAATCGACTCGAAACCGGAAGGCGATGACATAAAGTGCAGAGTAATACACGGCGGTTGGCTCAGCAACAATAAGTCCTGTAACTTTCCCGGCGCCAAGCTGTCGATGCCTTATGTAAGCGAGAGAGACAAAAGCGATATTATTTTTGGTGCGGAAACGGGTTTCGATTTTATTGCCGCAAGCTTTGTAAGCTGTGACGCGGATATTCTTGAGGTTCGCAAAATTTTAGAGGAACACGGCGGAAGGGATATCAAAATAATTGCCAAAATAGAGAATCAGGAGGGCGTGGATAACATAGACGATATTCTGCGTGTTTCGGACGGAATTATGGTGGCAAGAGGAGACATGGGCGTGGAAATCCCCTTTGAAAATATTCCTCAGCTTCAGAAAAGGCTTATTGAAAAAGGGTATAACGCCGGGAAACAGGTTATTACCGCTACGCAAATGCTGGAAAGCATGATAAAGAACCCCAGACCCACAAGGGCGGAAACCACCGACGTAGCAAATGCTATTTATGACGGGACAAGCGCGATTATGCTTTCGGGAGAAACTGCCGCCGGGTTATATCCTGTTGAGGCGGTCAAAACCATGGCGCTTATTGCGGAAACCACCGAAAACAATATAAATTATTCCAAGCGTTTTCATGCAAGGGAAGTAGATAAGGGAGAAAACGTCACCAATGCCATAAGCCATGCGGCGGTAACGACCTCTCTCGACCTTAATGCAAAAGCCATATTGACCGTGACCACTACAGGCGGGACAGCTAAGCTGTTGTCCAAATACCGTCCGAACCGTCCTATTTTAAGCTGTACTCCGAATCAGCGTACATGGCGTCAATTAAGCCTTAGCTGGGGCGTAGTACCGATCATGAGCCGCATTATGGAGACCACCGACGATCTTTTTAATCATGCGGTGGAATGTGCCGTAGCAGAGGGTTATCTGGAAAACGGAGATCTTGTTGTGATTACTGCGGGAGTTCCTTTGGGCATAAGCGGAACCACAAACCTTATGAAGGTTCATGTGGTCGGCGATGTATTGGTAATGGGCGAGGGTATAACGGAAAAAAGCGTTACCGCACCTCTTTGTGTGGCGAGAACGGCGGAGGAGGCAGTGCGCAGCTTTGCAAACGGAAATATACTTGTAATACCGGAAACCGATAATTCTATTATGCGTATTCTGAGGACGGCCAGCGGAATAATCGCCGAAAAGTCCGGAAAGGACAGTCATGCGGCAGTAGTTGGGTTATCATTGGATATACCGGTTATTGTGGGGGCGGAAAACGCCACTCAGATACTGAAAAGCGGTACTACCGTAACTATGGACGCTAAGAAGGGGATCGTTTCTTCCGGAGGCTGATTTTATTCATGAAGGGCTATGATATTTTAAAATATGTTTAATCCTTCGGACTTATTATAGCGGCATATGGGAATCGTTTGTCGGATTATAAATGCTGCAAAAAATCATTCTTTTATGCTTCTTCTTTTTTCGTATTTTGCGGAAGGTAGTGACAAAACGCGGGCACACGGCTTTACGTTGATTAATGGATATGCTGCGGACTTTACGAAGAATTTAACGGATTTTATTTTGCGTATGGACTGACCGACGCTTGGAGGGGTACAATGATTTTTCTGATAGCGGGTGCTTCGCATACTGGGAAAACCGCTTTAGCCCAGAAGCTGCTTGAAAAATATAAATATCCGTATCTGTCCCTTGACCATTTAAAAATGGGGCTTATACGAAGCGGAAAAACAACGCTTACTCCCGTAAGTGATGATAAGCTCCTTACGGAATATTTATGGCCCGTTGTAAGGGAAATTATCAAAACGGCTGTTGAAAACGAACAGAATCTTATAGTCGAAGGCTGTTATATTCCTTTTGACTGGAAGAAAAGCTTTGATACGGATTATATCGATCATATTAAATATTGCTGCCTGGTAATGAGTGAATCGTATATAAAAAACCATTTTGATGATATAAAGAAATATTCCGGTATCATAGAAGACCGTATTTATGATCCGGAGTACACAATGGACGCCGTTATAGCTGATAATGCGGAATCGTTGAAAATGTGCCGTTTGAACGGTAATGAATATTTTTTGATTGACGGCGATTATCCTGCGGATATTGACTTATAATTCTTTACTTTGCGCATAGTCATGATATGAAACAATAATGTAAAAGGGTTTATTAACAGCTTCCTTTTATCTCAATCGTGTAAGGGGCTTGCAACTTGATGATCTTAGATAAAGGTTGCTCGGATAAGTCAAATTTTTTTAAAGCGCGGTCCCGGTCTTTAAATTCAATAGTTATTCAACGGTTTTTTCTATTTTCGGATCGGCAGAAGGTTTGATCCAGGCTTCCGGAGGCCTTTCCGATGAAAGACATTTTGATAAGCTGATATAAAAAGGTGCATAGAAGCACCTTTTTATCTTTTGAAGTGCGGCAATACAAAATTTATTATATCGAAGCGTGTTCACATAGCCCGGCATACGATTTTTCGGCAAATATCACCATATTTCGGCAAATATCACCATATATTTAGTTAAAGCTTTTTGAAATGCGCAGATATTTCCGCAAAAGCTTGTCTTATCGTCTACGGCAAAATTACTCTCAAATATCCGTATATCGGTTTTATGTTAAATCGCTTTAAGGCAATACCGCACAATGACCGCCCGACGGCTTTGCGTGCGGCTTGCTTGCATATATTCCGTCAGCTTACACAAATTCTCCTTGAAATACGTCAGTATTCCTGCGTCGAATTTATGCAAGCTGACGAAATATCTGACTGCGCAATTCACACCCAATCATTATGCGGTGTTGCCTTAATTTTTTTGCTGTCTATTATGGATCGGGAGAAAAAACCTTCAGCAGGAATAAAAGTAAAATGCATGGTGTAAACAAACTGTTGACATCTTTATAAAAGTATGATATACTTATTTGTACTTCGGAACGAATGTAGGCACATTCCGGAACTGGGCTATAGCCAAGCGGTAAGGCAACGGACTTTGACTCCGTCACTCCGGTGGTTCGAATCCACCTAGCCCAACCACATTATTTGAAAAATCCCCACAGCAAAGCTGCGGGGATTTCTGCAAATTAAAAACGGCTTCGTCTGTCGCTTTGCTCGTCCTCAGCTCGTTTTCGTCCCTATTTTTTTGAATTCCCCTTAAGGAAATTCATTTTGCTTAGCAAAAACCGAAAAATACGGGAATGCGCTCTACGGAAAGCCACAGTGGTTTTAATGGCGTAAAAAATCTTTTTGGCAATGATAAACATATCTTTTGGACAATTGCCCCGGCAAAGCAGAGGGCGATTTTTGCAAAAGCGAAACGACTGTAGAATCGCCCTTATGATCCTCTCCTCAGCTCCTTTCCTTTTCGATTTTCCGGAAGGATCATTTGAACCGGGCGAAGTGGATTTAGAAAAAAATATATTTCTAATTTAAAAAAGCGCTATTATGAACTTTCAGAAAAGAAGAAATAGTGCGGATCGGCATGCATATAGCAGGCAATTGGATATTTCACTTTAATAGAAATTTTATGTTTGTCAATGATTAATCACCTTTTTATAAAAAGAGTAAAATCGAATATGTGGCGGGAGACAATGTAAGATGACAAAGCTATTAACAATACCTATTTCAATTATTATAATTTTGAGTATTTCAGGATGTAATATCACAGGTGTTGCAAATGCATTTATAGATAATCATAATGAAAGAAAAGAATTAAAGCAGCAAGCCGAGGAAATTGTTGAATGTTTTAATACCGGTGATATAGATACTCTTGAAGGAATGTTTTGTGAAGAAGCAAGAAATAATAATGATTTGCCCTTAGAAATTCAAAATGTGTTTGATTGCGTGAAAGGTGAAATTATTTCATATGAGTATTTAGATTTTGGGTTGGTGGGTTCGGTGCAAGACGGCAAATATGATAAAAAAGAATATAATATATTATTGACCGTAACAACAGATAAAAATGAACATTATGAAATTGTTTTTACACGTTTTTTTGTTAATGACTTTAAACCGGAATCAATAGGCATATATCAACTAAGTGTAGATTTAATGACACAGAAAAGAATTAATGGAAAAATAAGGCAAATAAATGAATTCCTCTATGGAATATATCCATATGATGTTTAGGATGAAAAGTAGAATTTTATAACTAATCTTTCAAACGCATAAACCCTAAATTAACCAACCCGCCCTTTAACAAAAAGGAGTAAAATTGACAGGTAAAGACCTGCCATGCCCAGCCGGCTCGGGCTGGCTGAGTGATAGTTCTCTCCCGGTTTCCCGAACAATAGAATACACCGATAGCCGCAAAGCTAAGAAAGCTATGCGGCTATTTTATAAAACGGTTTTACGCATGTGTGTTTATTTCGAATCAATTCTTTCTGACAAAGGTAAAATTGATTCGGGAATATATAAAAACTTCAATAAAACGATTATGTACTTTATAGCTCAGTAAGGCCATGGTATATAAGTTAAACGTCAGAAACACCGTTATTACTCTCGAAGCGCTTAAAGAAAAAACGGCTGAAAGAAAAGCGGCTGCGCTTTTTTAATATGCCTCTTTTTCATTTTCCATAGCGGTCGCGGTCTGCTTCTGATCAAATGTTTTAGAGCCTGTTTAGTATCTCGAAGTATGTAGATTGCGCAGCAGGTTTTGCATATTTTTAGGCAATTTCTCGCAGACGTTGATGTACATCAAGAAAAATCAACGAAGAAATATGCAAAGGATGAAAGCAGGATGCATGCTGAGAGATGCTAAACAGGCTCATAAGTTTTAATTTATCCGGATGTACTAAATGTGAAAGAGATGATCGGATTACCCCTGTGAGTTTTCAGACCGTCAATTTTATAAATATTCAAAAAATGCCCCGATTTATAATCAGGGGCATTTTGCCGGCTATATATTCAAAGCTTCGATAATAACCTTAGCCATATAATCTATCATTTTGTCGTTCATGCCCGGGTAAAGCCCTACCCAAAATGTGTCGCTCATGATTTTATCAGTATTTTCGAGACTCCCGGCTATTCTGTAGCCCTCGCCTTTTTCTCTCATTTCGTCGAAGCAGGGGTGCTTTATCAGGTTTCCGGCAAAAAGCATTCGTGTCTGTACTCCCTTTTCTTCGATATAACGAACTATTTTGTTGCGATCAACGCCTTCTTTGCAGGTTATTAAAAAACCGAACCAACTGGGATCCGAATTTTTGCAGGCGACGGGTAAGATCAGTTTATCCTCAAAGGGCAGCAGCGCCGCCTTGAGCCGGCTGAAATTTGCTTTTCTTTTTTCAACAAAAGACGGAAATTTTTCAATTTGTGCACAGCCTATTGCCGCCTGCATATCGGTTGCTTTCAAATTATATCCGAAATGGGAATAAACATATTTGTGATCATAGCCCAGAGGCAATTCACCGTACTTTTTGTCAAAACGGTGACCGCACATATTATCGCAACCGGATTTACATACACAGTCTCGTCCCCAGTCACGCATGGATTTTATTATTTTAGAAAGAAGCGGATTATTTGTATAAACGGCGCCGCCCTCACCCATGGTCATATGATGGGGAGGATAAAAGCTTGACGTGCCTATATCTCCTATGGTTCCCGTAAACTTTGTTTCGCCGTTTAGCGTATACGTGGATCCGAGTGCGTCGCAGTTATCCTCTACAAGCCAGAGATCGTGTTTGTCGCAGAATGCTTTTACAGCTCCCAGATCAAAGGGATTTCCGAGGGTATGGGCAATCATTACCGCCTTCGTTTTTTCGGAAAAGGCTTTTTCAAGCATTGTAACATCAATGTTGTATTGCGGAATGGTTACATCAACGAAAACGGGAATAGCACCAAATTGTATGATAGGCGTTACAGTTGTGGGAAAGCCTGCGGCAACCGTAATGATTTCATCACCGCGTTTTATAGCCCGTTCGCCGAGCAAAGGGGAGGTGAGAGTCATAAACGCGGTCAAATTTGCGCTTGAACCGGAGTTGACCAACGCACAGTATTTTACATTCAGATATTCGGAAAACTTTTTTTCGAATTCATCGGTGTATCTTCCTGCCGTAAGCCAGAATTCAAGCGCGCTGTCCACAAGGTTTACCATTTCGCTGTGATCGTATACGCGGGAAGCATACGGTATCCGGTCTCCTTCGGTATACTGCTTTTGGTTATGAAATTTGTCGCAGTACTTGGTTACTAAATCCAGTATTTCCTTTTTTGCCTGTTCTTCGGTTAAATTTTCAAACATTTAAACGATCCTCCAATTTTCCGCATTAAAATCCGCCGTATCGGTTCATAAATTCTTTGAAGCTTTGCAGTCCTCTGTCCTTTTCAGACAGAATGACACGGCTTGCCCCGCCTATTCTTTCAAGGCCCCAATCAATAGATATATCGGGATCATCCCAGCGTATCCCGCCGTCGTATTCGCCGCAAAAACACTCGGAGCATTTATATGATACCATCGATTCATCCAGGGCGAGAAATCCGTGCGCGCAGCCGACTGGAACCAAAACTTCTTTTTTGTTGTCATGATTTAAATCGAATCCGAGCCACTTTTTGAAGGTAGGACTGTTTTTACGCAGATCAACAACGACATCAAAAATTCTTCCCGTTAAACAGCGCACCAATTTTGTCTGTTCCTTAATACGCTGAAAATGCATTCCACGAATGACGCCCCTTTTTGAGACGGAATAAAACGTTTCCGCAATTTTAAAACCGATCCCGCTTGTATCGAAAATCTCTTCGGAATAATCCTTTGTAAAGCATCCTCTGATATCGTCTGAATTGAAGGGAGTAATTTCGATCAGGCCTTTTATTTCAGTTTCTTTAAATTCAAATTTCTGTATCATTCCTCAATCTCCTTGAGCCATTCCATGGTTTTGCGAACTCCCTGTGAAAAAGTTATTTTTGCTTTGAATCCCGTATCTTTTTCGGTTAAAGAACAATCATAATCGTCAAGAGTCAGGCTTTCCCCCGAAAACGGAACATCACCGAATTTAAATTCCTTATCCGGAGCAAGAGCAGATTTCATTTCAAGAATAAATTCCCTCAGCGGCCTGGCGTTTGAGCTGCCGATAAGATAGCGGCGGAAGGGCTTCCCTTTTTCGCCTATAAGACGAAAGGCTGAGGCAATATCATCAATATAAACAAAGTCGTAATTTTGTGTGCCGGAGGTAAATTCAAGCGATTCATCATGAATTATCTTACGAATCGTCGTATTGACAAACCGGGGCGAAAGCTCTCCGGCTCCATAAGCATTTGTGATTTCCGCCCAGATCAGATCGATCCCGATATCCGCAGCAACGCTCGAACACATTGTATGCGCCGCTAATTTTCCGCTTCCGTATATATATCCGAGCCCGGGTTTATTGCCTTGTTTATATACTGCGGAAATCGTTTCATGCTCCATAATAGAGCCGGCGCAAACAAATTTTTTACACCCCATTTTTTTTGCCGCTCGAAGGCAATCTACGGTCCAGCGAACGTTGCTGAGCTGTAGTTCCACGTCTGCACGAGCTGTCCCGGATGATCCCGCCCATGCGAAATGATAGAATACGTCTATATCTCTGTCGGAAATTTCTTCCGGCAGTTTGTCGCTTTTGGATAATTCATGAGATACAAATCTGACGTTTTCCGGGATATTACGGTTATTTCCGTCCAGATCAAGTGCGATTACCTCAATGCCGTTCATTGTCAAATCCCGTACAAGCGCACCTCCGACAAATCCGTTGGCACCTGTTACCAAAGCTTTTTTCATATGTTAAAATACTCCTTGATCTGATTGTCCGTAATTTGGACAATATTACCGTTTTGCAGATATGCTTTGCTCCACTCTACGGTTTTTTGGATCGCCTGTTCAATATGCCAGCGCGGCTTCCAGCCGAACGTGGATTTTATTTTGGAACAATCCAGCTTAAGAAAGCTTGCTTCATGCGGAGCATTTTTTTCGGCGACATTTTTCCAGCCTATGTTTCCCCAATATTTACAGAACAGCTCGACAAGTTCGCCCGTAGTAACGCAGTCGCACTCGTCAGGCCCCACATTGTACCAGCCTGCGTAATCCTTATTGTCATACTGCCCTTCGGCAATCATAAGATAGGCGTAGAGCGGTTCGAGAACGTGCTGATACGGTCTTGTGGAGTATGGATTGCGCACGACTATGTCCTTGCCTTCCGCCGCCGCTCTGACGCAGTCGGGAATGATCCGGTCATTGGCAAAATCCCCGCCGCCGATAACGTTGCCTGCCCTTGCCGTTGATATTGCCGTACCCTTATCCTCAAAAAAGCTGTTTTTATAGCTGTGTGTCACGAGCTCTGAGCAGGATTTGGAATTCGAATAAGGATCAAAGCCGTCCAATTCTTCATTTTCACGGTAGCCCCAGTTCCATTCCCGGTTTAAATAAACTTTATCGGTGGTAACATTAAGAAATGATTTAACGCAATCCGAGCTTCGGACGCACTCCAGGATATTTACCGTTCCCATAACGTTTGTTTCATATGTGTATGCGGGATTTTTATAGCTGTCGCGGACGATGGGCTGCGCCGCAAGGTGAAGGACTATTTCCGGCCGCGCTTTATCAAATGCTTGCTTCAGGCTTTTAAAATCCCGGATATCGCCCGTTACAGAATTTATGTTTGGACCGATTCCCGCAGCTTCAAAAAGCGACGGGGTGGTAGGCGGTTCCAAGGCATAGCCCGTAACATTGGCTTTTGCATTGACAAGAATCCTGCAAAGCCAGGAGCCCTTGAAACCCGTGTGGCCTGTAATAAAAACATTTTTGCCTTTATAGAAATTCATGTCAAGCATCAATCCCACCTCTTCCATGGGCAATTACCGCTGTTCCAAAGCTTTTCAAGCTTTTCTTTTTCGCGGATAGTATCCATACACTGCCAAAAGCCCTTATGCAAATAGGAGTTAAGCTGTCCTTCGCTTACCAATCTGTTAAGGGGCTCTTTTTCAAATGTTGTTCCATCCCCGTCTATATAATCAAAGATTTCGGGCTTAAATACCATAAAACCGATATTTATCAAGTCGCCGTCAAGATCGGATTTTTCGCGGAATGCCTTAACGCTTCCGTTTTTGTCAATGTCAAGCACGCCCTTATTTTGTCCGAAGTTATAAACCGAAACCGTTCCGATCTTGCCATGGGATTTATGGTATTCAACAAGCTCATTTATGTTGATATCTCCCACGGCGTCGCCATATGTCAGCATAAAAGGTTCGTCGCCGACATATTCCCTTGCACGTTTAATGCGCCCGCCGGTCATTGTATTCAAGCCCGTATCGATAACTGTCACCTTCCATGGTTCGGCGTGTTTTTGATGAACTATCATTTTTTGCTCGCCGCCTGAGAAGTCGAAGGTTATGTCTGAGGTGTGAAGGAAGTAGTTTTTAAACCACTCCTTAATGACATGCTGTTTGTAACCAGCCAAAATTATAAAGTCGTTAAAGCCATGGTGAGAATATGTTTTCATTATATGCCAAAGAATTGGCTTTTCTCCTATTTCTATCATTGGCTTCGGTTTAAGGTGGCTTTCTTCGCTTATACGTGTTCCGAAGCCGCCGGCTAAAATCAATACTTTCATCGATATCCTCTTATTTTCTGAATTTTGAGCGTATATATCGGAGGGGCTTGGTTATACGCCATGAAAAAGAAGCCTGCATATTTGCTATTTGAGTATTCATTTCATTTGATTTTTCGATAATCCTTTGTGTAAGGTTTTCCCTTTCAGTCTGAAAATCGGCTTTTTGCCGTTCCAGATCCTTTGACAGGGCTTCGGCGGTTAGCTGAGCCTGATTTAAAGACGCCCGAAGCCGTTCGGCGGTTTCCTTTTCGTCCCTTAAATCGGCTTTTTGCCGTTCGATAGTGTCTGACAAGGATTCAGCCGTTGACTTAGACTGGCTCAAGGATATCCTGAGCTGTATGTTGGTTTCCTTTTCGTTGCGAAGCTCCGCCTTCTGTTGCGAAAGATCGTCTGTCAGCATTTTAGCTGTCAGCTCGGCTTCGCTTAAAGATAGCCGAAGCTGTGTATTTGTGTCCTTTAATCTGCCTATTTCGGTGTGTAAAGCGGTTTCGTCAGAAAAGGATTTCTGCATTGCGGCAATCTGGCCGATCATGCTTTTGTTTGTTTCCTCAATGAGCTTTGCCGTTTTGTAAACATCGGTGTTTTCAAGCTCCGAAATACGGCCGTTTAAGGAGCTTATTTCATCCGTGAGTTGTTTTGCCCTATCCTTAAGATCATCCTCGTTGGTATGAAGATCAAGACCGCTTGTATCGAAATCTCTGCCGAGAAATACTTCGCTCATGTTTTGAAGCATGGTGATCATTTTTTGGTTTTTCAAATAGTTGAAATTTGTGGGCCGTGAATAGTATTGTAAAATATAATAAAAATAATCATACAGATTATCTCTGAGGTATTGCTCGGGAGTTATATCCGGTTCCTCATCGAACACTTCACGCACATATTCTATAAATTCGTTTGTGACGCCCATAAAGGATAAGCCGTCCCAGTCGTATTTGTGAAAGAAGCCTATGGATACGTTTACGCAGTATAAATTTTTATTTTTTACGGCTTCGTTAATAAATGCCTGTACGGGGTGAGGCTGATTATCGGTTCTCGAAAGAAGCGTAATTCTTGCGGTAGGTTTGCAGAATATTTCATAATGGGAATTTGTGCCGATCATAGACGCAAATTCGTCGGCACCCGCCAGAAATGCCGCTTTTTCGCGCAGGGTATAATCCTCGGGATTGATTATTTCATACCCCTTTTTTCTGTAAAAATCTATAAAGAAATCTTCCCCTATAACATTTCCTCTTCCCGCTTTGCTTTTGGTGAAGTAGATTTTTTTGTATTCCGACGGAGCTATGCTTAATCTTATTTTTTCAAAGGCCTTAAAAAATTCGTTTGTAAAAGAATAATTTAATTGAACCCGCAAAGGAATCGTACATTGATCCGGAATGATAATTTTTTTGAATTTTGACGGTTTATCCACTACTATCAGCTGTTCTTCGCTTATTCCGGATAACTCGCAGAATTCCTTTATGAAATTTACGGCCTTATTTGAAGATCCGGCGTATAATGTTACGGCTATTTTATAGTTTGGATCGGGGTTTTGCAGATACCACCAAATTCTTGACATAAACAGTTCGGTTATAAGATGACCCAGGTGATTCATCATCGGGCCTCCGTATACCGCGGTCTCGTCAATAAATTCAATTTCAGTTTCGTCCGCCTTATAGCTGCCCGAAATATACCTTACTCTTGTTCCGGGTTCTTCATTTTGTGTTAAGTGACCGGCGATCAAATTAAAGTTTTCATCGCACACTCCTCCGTAGACTCTATCCCCTATAGCTTTATTAGGCAGCAGGATCCCATTTTCCAGTTCTTTTACTCCGAGCTTCTCATTTGAAAAATAACTTCTTCCATAGGCGGATTCCCAGATTTCCTTATATTTTTCGGGAACAAAAAAATGACTGTCAAAGTAATCCTTGTAGAAATTAAAATTTTTATGATAGAATGTCGGGTGATCCGTATATGAATCGTAGGTCGACGAGTCAATAACATTTCCGGTCTCATAGTCAAAGACCGCTATATTCCATCCCCTGCTGTTCATCGAATAATTTATGCCGTTGATTTTTATTTCGGATATGCCCCATGTATGAGACTGACTTATCACGGATACGCTTATAATACTGTTGTCAAAAGAAAATTCGGTTGGCAGATTGGCTTTTTCGCCGGTTTGATCAAATATAACATTTCCTCTGTCAATAACGCCGACATACGTTCTTCCCATCCATTTGGTAAGTTTCGAAAAGCCTAATTTATGAATTTTTTGAAATATCTGCTCGGGCATTTGATGACCGGTTATGTCCTTTATGCTCAGAACGATCAGGTATCTTTTACGAAGCGCCGTAAGCGTGTCCAAATATATGCCGATATCCCTGGTATATAAAAGATTGTCCAAACATTCCGAAAAAGGCATTGATGTACCGTCAGGCATCGATATCATTTCTTCCGGCGTATTATTTTTAATCGTTTGATCACACATTTTGTATTAAATGTACCTCCTTTAATTTTAAGAATACATCAGTGATTTTGAAAAGCGTTTTAAAAATAAACCACTATCCGTTGTTTTAACGGGTGCTCCGTCAGTTATGATATTTTCAACGGTCATTAGTTTTTTTCCTTGCGGCGGATAAGCTTATCGTGTAAAAACGGTTTTACCGTTCAAGCCTTTTAAAGCATGGAGCAGTCGTATTTCAGCGGTTTGTCCGCCAACTGAAAACCAAAGCTTTGATATTATCAGAGGCAATCTGAAAAGCTGCAAAATGCAGGATTTCTACTAAAAGCGGACGCATTTCGCGTTAAAGGATGCCGGTAGTTATCCCAAAAAGTTAACTGCGAAATACCCTTGTATTTCTACGCTTTTTTTGAAATCCCATGCCTTTAGCGTAATTTTACATATTCGTTTTGCTTCGGTTACGCCTTTATCAAAGCTTGCGTTTTTAAAATGCCGCCTCTGATCAAAAAAGCTTTGTAATGTTAAAGCTTCTAACAAATATATAATGATTTTTTCATGCTCTTATGATATTATGGCTTGATCAACCGTTAAGGTTGCATTTTTTCGGCATTATGCGCCTTGCCGACAGTGTGAGTTTTTTTGATATGCAGTTCCTCATTGCATAAAAAATTATCCGGAAAATGACATAGGCGCAGCCTTACATTTTAGCGGCAAATCTTATTTTTAGCTAATTTAAGCAAAACATCTTTATGAACACTTTGGATTCTGCCGCCGGATGTCTGGGAACGATGTTTATCAGCAATAAAATAATGCCTGACATATCTTTTTTCTCATAACTTCGCTCCGTCATTTTAAGTAATATTATACCTCAAATCGACATAAAAGAAAGCGGATTTTCAAAATCAAACAACTAACTTTAATCTCAGCATATTTTATAATGTTAATATATATCTTAATTTTTCTGCACATTGATTTAAATCATCCTTTTGCAAAAACCGTCCCCGGCTTTGCCTGGGACGGTTTTCCAAAAGATGTGCGTATGTACTATAAAAAAGATTTTTAAAATAAGCCGTTGGAAATGACCGCTTCGTTTTGTAATGCACTCCCGTATTTTTCGGTTTTTGGGAAGCAAAAATGAATTTCCATACGGGAAATTCAAGAAAAATCGGGACGAAAACGAGCGGAGGAGAGAGCCGAAAGTGCGACCGACGAAGCCGTTTTCCTTTTGCAAAAACCGTCCCCGGCAAAGCCTGGGACGGTTTTCCAAAAGATGTGCGTATGTACTTAAAAAAGATTTTTAAAATAAGCCGTTAGAAACGACCGCTTCGTTTTGTAACGCACTCCCGTATTTTTCGGTTTTTGGAAGCAAAAATGAATTTCCATACGGGAAATTCAAGAAAAATCGGGACGAAAACGAGCGGAGGAGGGAGCCGAAAGTGCGACCGACGAAGCCGTTTTCCTTTTGCAAAAACCGTCCCCGTGCAAAAACCGTCCCCGGCAAAGCCTGGGACGGTTTTCCAAAAGATGTGGTGCCGCTGACCGGACTTGAACCGGTACGGTATTTCTACCGAGGGATTTTAAGTCCCTTGTGTCTGCCTATTCCACCACAGCGGCAAGTAACAGATTACATTATACTCCCTCGGTTTAAATTTGTCAAGATTATCGGAAAATATTTTGTGATTCTGCCGGTGCTGAAACAGGGATTATTGGTCATTATAATGTTAAGATTTTATCGTAATGCCGGATATTTTGACACATTTAAAAGGATGTGCTTGCTACCAGTCTATTACTCTGTCAACTATCTCACGCTGTTCCGTAGCGGTTTTCCGCAGATATATCCTTGTGGTTTCAATGCTTTCATGTCCCATAAGATCGGCAAGAAATGCAATATCATTACAACGGTCCAAAAAGCTTTTGGCAAAGCGATGACGAAACGAGTGGGGATACACGACAGAGGAGTCTATATTATAGCGTTCTGCAAGATTTTTCAGCTGTCTGGAAATGCCTCTGGTGGTTATTCGTTCACCGTATCTGTTTAGAAATATAAAACCGCTGTTAATATGTTTTTCCGAAAACCAGGACAAGGCTTCCTGCTGCAATGATTTAGGAATGTAGATGCGGCGGAGCTTACCGCCCTTTGCGTATAAATCAAGATAGCCGAGCTTTACATGTTCGATCTTGATGCGGATAAGCTCGCTTACTCTTGCTCCGGTTGCGGCCATAAAGCGGATCACGAAATACCAGAACATTTCCCCGTCTTTTTTCAGGCAGTTTTTAAAGTACTCGTAATCCGCCTCGCTTATCACGTTTTCGAGAAAAGTTTTTTGCTGAATCTTAATAAAAGCAAGCTTCCACTTTTCTTTTCCCAAGCTTTGAAGATAGCAGTTGATAGCGCTAAGTCTGAGGTTTACAGTCTGCGGTTTATAATTTTCTATAAGCCATGCTTTGTATGACCTTAGATTTTTCAGGTTTACCACAGAATAATGTTCTCCGAATTGCCTGATGGCAAACAAATAGGCGGAGATCGTGTTTTCCGAGAGGTTCTGGCCTCTCATATGTCTTTCAAATTCATTAATCATGGTGAAAGACCTCCTTTCACTATGATTATACTATTTAAGGAGCACAATGTCTTTATTTGCGGCATTAAAAAGCTCTGCTGATTTTAATGCAAGGGGAGTCGTCCCGAAAAACCGGGAAAATATCATCGTAAAAGCGATGCGGAACACTTGAAGAAACAAATCCGAAAATCAGTCGTGTACGGGGATCGATCAACAGACTCTTAAGGCAATACCGCACAATGACCGCCTTACGGCTTTGCGTGCGGCTTGCTTGCATATATTCCGTTATCTTACACAAATTCTCCTTGAAATACGTCAGTATTCCTGCGCCCAATTTATGCAAGCTGACGAAAAATCTGACTGCTTAATTCACACCTAATCATTGTGCGGTGTTGCCTTAATTTTGTTTCATTTCAATGGCTTTTATTCCGCTTTTCATAACCAGTCCTCTTAAAAAGGGACGATACATAAACGGGCATTTGGCGACCTTTCCCATTAGCTTAAGCTTAAGCCCTAAAGCGTCGCGGCAATACCTTTTTTCAATTTTATCCTGTCCTTTTAAAAAGCATTCCGCCAATATCAAAGCGCTGTTGATAGCATAGCTGAAGCCCTCCAGAGAACTCGGACTTATAAAACCGGCCGCCTCTCCTATAAGGAGCACGCCGTTATTACCGCAAACAAAATCGTTGATCTTCTTCGGACGGTAAACAAGGCAGGCTTCTGTCCTTATAACGTCCCCGAATCTAAAGCCCCATTTTTGCTCCAGCTTTTGTTTTTGCAGTTCAAAACGTTTACGGCAGTTTTCGCGAGGGAAAGCCCCCCCGAAAATAAAGTTATTGTCTTTACTTATGGACCAGGAGCAGCAATCCGAGGTTTCCGGATCGAATATACAGGAATAAAAGGGATTGGGGTTAGTTTCGTTGAACCATTGCTGAATGGCAACATAGGTGCGTATTTTGCTTTCAGGGAAAAAGCGGCGGCGTACAAGAGATCCCGCTCCGTCCGCTCCTACCACAAATCGTGCGGTGATCCCGCCTTGGCATAAGCTTATTAAAAATCCGCCTTTGCTTTGTGTGACGGATCTGACACGATCCGTAATGACTGTGACACAGTCGGGGATGAGACCCTTAAGCCAAAGGTCGAAACGGTGTCTGTCCAGATTTATATAAAATCGCTGATAGTGCCGCATTAAATTGTTTTTAAGATCAATAGTCCTCACGGCAAATATCTGTGGATCCACAAGAACCGATTTAGGCAGAGTAAGATCAAACCGGGCAAGCGCCTTCTGCGCATCCTCAGATAAGAGTCCTCCGCAGGGCTTTCTGAAGCTGTCATTCAGATCGGTTTTGGGATCGATAACCGCAACTTTGTATTCGCTGCCTATAAGCCGCGCCAGCGTACTGCCCGCAGGTCCGGCTCCGATTATTGCAATATCATAGTCCATAGCGGTTCCTCTTCCTTTTTTTAAAACGGAGTGGGTGCATTAACGCCCGGAGGCGGGGACAAAAGCCTGTTGATCTTTCAGAAGCTGTCCGCATAGACGCTCAACGCCCGTATTGCGACAAGCTTTTTGCATAACTTCGTTAATATTTCTTGAAATACATACGGTATTTCAAGAAACATGCCTTGTTCTGCGACAAATTCGCTTCGCAATCCGGGCATCTCGGGTTATGCGGGCAGGTTCTCAGGTAAGCTCCTCCTCAAGCATTTCCAGCCAATTTTCCGGAAATCCCAGCATGCTGAGCTCCACAATATCTTTATAATCATAATAAAGTCTTCTGAATTGCTTTAAAAAGCCTTCTCTCCATTTGCGCGGGCGACGGTATATTTCTTTCATTATCAGTATGTACTCAAAAACGCTTCCCTCGGCGGAATGAAGATCAGCCATCTCCCAATCATAAAGTCGATGATAGTGAGCGCAGTGATTCCTTAAATCTGACATCATCCTCAGTTTAAGCTCAAGCGTACCGGATGAAAGACCGTAATATGCTTTGGAAATTTCCATTTTATCCTGCGGCTTAAGGTCGGAATAAAACAAGTTTACGGCTCCAAAGCTGAAAAGCTCCATAATTACCCAGAGAGGAAATTCGCCGCCGTGTTTTTTAAGATAATGCTGGACCATTTCACTGTCACGGTTGGAGTCGATCAGTCTTTGTATGCGGGATAAAAACGCCGGATGCTTATGAACATGGCTGAAGGTATCCGCGTTAAGATATCCGGTCGCTCCATATTTTATAGCGTGATAGTTGGAGCAGTGAGCCCGAAGGGTGATTTCAATTTCCTCAAGGACTTCAATAAGCAGATTTCGGAGTCTACGGTCAAAGTCATAGACCCTCATAACCTGCCTGAATTTTGTTTCCTCACGGTATTTGCCGTTTTCTTCAAGAAACAGAGAAAAATAATGAGCCAGACGGAAGTAGTTTATATCGGTGAGCGTTTCTTTGGCGAATTCCTCGTCCTCAACGATACATCCGCGTTCTCTTAATTTGTCTATCTGTTCTTCAACGGTGGCGGGAAGTTTTTCCTTATTCGGCTTTTGCTGCGGACGGGGATTTTTTCTGATGGGTTGTTCCTTTTCCGTAATATAGTCTCCGTCCTGGATTTTTTTGCGTCTTGGATTATTGTTATAGCCTTGGCTCATAAAACCGTCCTCTCTTTTATGGACAATATGTTTTGATGTTGTTTTTTTATTTGTAGGTCTTTTTTATCGAAAATACCTCTTTGACCGATAAGCATTTGCCGTTGTCACTGAAATCCGATCTTAAAACCAGCGGCATTAAATCGGCTATCTTTAAAAAATCCTTAAATCCGTATTCGGGGAAGTAGTAATTTATTATCGTACTAAGAGCGGTGCCGTGTGTTGCTATTGCAAGGACCTGACCGTCATATTTATTCAGGTATTTCTTAAGCGCTCCTACATTTCGCTCCTGTACTTGTCTTAGACTTTCCCCGCCTTCGATGCTGTAGTTAAAATCCGTCCACTGCCTTTCAACAAAATCGAAAAATCTTTCTCCGTGCCATTTGCCCGCGCTACGTTCTCTGAGGTCTTCATCCGTTATGATTTCAAGCTTCAATGCCTTCGAAAGCTTCTCGACAGTCTGAATCGTGCGGGTATAGGGACTTGAAATAATACGGGTTATTCCCTTGTCTTTAAGCACCTGAACTATTTTTTCGGTATCTGAAATCCCTTCGGGCGTCAAAGGTCTTGTTCGTTCATCGTGAAAGCTTCGGTCGGACTGAGCGTGCCGGATAAAATATACTCCTGTTGTCATTCCTGTTTTCCCTTTGTCATGTCGGGACGGGTTATATCAACTACGAAGCTTATTTCGGACAGCAAATCGAGAAGCTCCTCCGCTCCGTTTTTGATTTTATATTCCATTTCATCACGATAAAGCGGCAGAAGCTGATAAAAATTTACCTCCACATTGTGCGAAAGCTTGCAGCAGTTGCCGCTTCCTACCATAGGGTCGATAAGAAGCGCGCCGCAAAGTCCGGTGTTATCCGCATAGGGCTGAGCATTATCAACGGTATGCCCCCAGCCCAGCCAAGTGTCGCAGGCTATGGGAAGCCTTGCCGCACTTTTCAGGAGCCTTATGGGCCAGTACCATCTTTCGTCCTGATCCTGAATCCTCCAGTCGGAGGGCAATGTAATAAGAAGCTCCGCCCTTTCAAGCTTAAATTCCTTAAGTTCCTCGGGGACATTCATCCTGTGAGCGCCCATCCCCATGGTTACAAGGGTGTAAAAGCTTCTGTCCGCACCGGGGGGGATTATACAAATATCAACATGTATGTCGGGAGAAACGATTTCATGAAATACGGTAGGACATTCGCCAAAGGTTTCGTTAATATATTTGTCTACGGTTTTCATTTCCTTCTGAGTATACATTTCGGGGGCATAGCCGTTTCCGCCGTCAATTCCGTTTCGTTTTCCAAAGAGCTTAGATGTCATTTTATCCTCCTGTTCCTGCATTGCTGCAAAAAAGCGTCCTTATATAGATCCCGGATGAACACAAAGATTTTTTTATTGCAAAAAAACTTTTAAGTTTTTCCGTCGATCTGTAGTTTTACTTCCGGCGGTACGGCAGTTACTATGTCAATGATATGATCCTGACAATATATTCCGTAGTGGTTCCACCTGTCCGGATAAAAGCTGCCGTCGCACAATATCCGGCAATCCGTTGCCGTGCTCAGATAATCCAGAAGCCGCGACTGTTCAAAAACGATAAAATATTTTCCCTTGCGTATCTCATAATTATCCCACGAGCTGTAGGATTCGTTTCTGACCTGATACATAATATACCGGTCAAATACTATATCGTATATTCTGTCATAATCGGGATACACCGGAACTGCGCCCGAAAAAATCTTGGCGATCTTTTCATCGCCGGAGAAATCGGAAATTTCGGAAAAAGCGTCCGCGGTCTTCCCGATAACAGACAAGGCGATTTTTATTCTGAGCCGGTTATCTTCTTCCTCGGAAAGCTCCGTGAGAAAAGGCGCGTGATCCTCAAGCCCCTTGTTTTCCTTTCCGAATACTATCATTTCTTCGCCTTGAGCATACTTTTCTTACCCTTTTTGACTATAACAAACTCTTTAATCTCGATCATCTCGGCGGGATCGGAAATTTTGCGGTCATCCACACTTGCTCCCCCCTGCTGAACTACCGTTCTGGCGTCGCGCTTGGAGGGACAAAGTCCGGTTTTGACGAGCAGATCCGCAATGCAGATTTTTCCGTCGGTAAAATCTTCCGCCGTCAGAGTGAATTCAGGCATATTGTCGCTTATGCCTTTGCCGCCAAACAGGGCTTTTGCCGCTTCAAGAGCCTTGTCGCCTTCTTCCTTGCCGTGTACAAGCGAGGTGAGCTCATAAGCCAGGATCTCCTTGGCTTTGTTGAGTTGGCTTCCCTCCCAGTTTTCCATAGCTTCTATCTCTTCAATGGGCAGGAAGGTAAGCATTTTAAGACACTTGATAACATCAGCGTCCGCCACATTGCGCCAATACTGGAAAAACTCGAAGGGAGTAGTCTTTTCGGGGTCAAGCCATACGGCCCCTTTTTCGGTCTTGCCCATCTTTTTTCCCTCGCTGTTTAAAAGCAGGGTAATGGTCATTGCGTGTGCGTCCTTACCGAGCTTTTTTCGTATAAGCTCCGTACCGCCAAGCATATTGGCCCACTGGTCGTCACCGCCGAACTGCATATTACAGCCATAATTTTTGTAAAGCATCAGAAAATCATAGCTCTGCATTATCATGTAATTGAATTCGAGAAAGGTAAGTCCCCTTTCCATCCTCTGTTTATAGCATTCGAAGGTAAGCATTTTATTTACCGAAAAGCATGCTCCCACATCCCTCAGTAATTCCACATAATTAAGATTCAGAAGCCAGTCGGCGTTGTTCACCATAAGCGCTTTTCCGTCGGAAAAGTCTATAAACCGGCTCATCTGCTTTTTAAAGCACTCGATGTTATGCTGGATATCTTCCTTGGTAAGCATTTTTCGCATGTCGCTTTTTCCCGAAGGGTCGCCGATCATTCCGGTGCCGCCTCCGAGAAGCGCAATAGGCTTGTTCCCTGCCATTTGCAAGCGTTTCATAAGGCACAGGGCCATGAAGTGACCCACATGAAGACTGTCGGCGGTAGGATCAAAACCGATATAAAAGGTCGCCTTTCCGTTGTTGATCAGATCCTTTATTTCTTCCTCATTGGTAAGCTGAGCCAAAAGCCCTCTTCTCTGAAGCTCTTCAAAAATTTTCATTGTCTTATTATCCTTTCTATATAACTGATCTTTTTATGCATCGTAATTTTTCAATTACCCCTGATGCTTGCGAATCTTTTATTTAAAGTATAATGCGTCAGAGGATGTCCGAAAAATTGAAGACGGTGTTTTTTCTTATAAACGGACGTTTTATGGATCAAAAAGTTCCGAAAACACCTTATTTAAAAAAGCCCGTTCGTCAGAGCGCGTTCATTTAAAGCAAGGCAAGTATCTTTTAGCAAATCCTGCCGCTTGCCGTGTTAAATTTTTTTAAAATATTGTGATATTTTGGCATGATATTGTCTTGCAAGGGACAAAATCATGTGCGAAAGTATGAAAACTGATTTTATACGAACGCGCTGTATTAGGAGCTGTCTGAAAAGCCGCAAATCACACTGCTTCTACTATCTGCGCACGCTTTCCGCGTCAAAGAATGCCGATAGTTTTCCTAAAGGGATAACTATTAGATACCTTGGTGCCTCTCCGCATTTTGCCTTGAAATCGATTCGCTTTTAGCGAAATTGTGTAATTCGCTTTGTTTTCAAATACGCCTTAATCCGCCGATTCGCATATTTCCGGCATATCTCATATTTGTTCTGTCAAAATGAACGTTCTCGGGGAAAGTCCCATTTTTTGATAGAATTTTATTGCATCGCCGTTTTTCGCGTCAACTCCAAGCTGAACCTCATCGCAGCCCTGTTCGCGGCCGAATCGTTTGACCGCGTCAAAAAGCATACTGCCGATCCCCTTTCTCCGTGCCTCTTCGGCAACCGAAAAGCAATCGATAAAACACACTCTTCGCGGCATTTTCTGTTCCGCGCTGACATCGATGATTTTGCAAACGGCATAGGCGTTAACGATATTTCTGTCTCTTTCGTCATCCTTGACTTCCTCGCAATTTACAAAAACGGTCTGCTCCTTGTCCGCGAGTATTTCTTCGATTCCCTTTTCAAAAAAACCGTATTCTGGCATGCGGTGTTTTTGAGGAGCAATTTCGCAGTGGTAACGGTGGAGCTGAGAAAAAAGCTCCGCAAGCTGCGCCAGATCGTCGTTTTTCGCTTTTCTTATCATATAAATACTCCTTAGCTTATATTTTTACTCTAAAGAATATTTTGAATAGAGCATGGAATTTTTTTTCAATTCCACTTATAACACCTTCTTTCCGGAAAACAAAAAGTCCTCTGACGATAAATCGACAGAGGACGTTAAAAACGTGGTACCACCTCGGTTTACGACAAAAAGCCGCCTCATCGGCAAGCGCCGGGAAAACGTTTCGATGTATATCCCGGTATTTGCCCAAGCTGTAACGGGCTTACCCGTATCCCGCTAATGCCGCCGTCCCCTACAGAAACGGCCCTTTCTCACGGGATCGCTCGGGAATGTATTTCTCCGTATGCCGACGCTTTCTTTCAGCATATGAAAGCTCTCTGAAGACGGCAGAGCGCGGATACTTCTTTCCTTCTGCGCTTTGATTATTTAAGACAGTTTACCATAATTTTTTAATAATGTCAACAGTGAAGCGGCAAAATTTTCACACCTGTTTTTTTGCTTTTCACTCCTTTTCTATGGCAATTTTATTTTAAAAGCGTTATAATGTTTTTATACCTGTCCCTTTTTAAACTGACGTAATACCCGCGGTTTAAAAAGGGATCGCAGATAAAATACTGTGGCTTGTTTGAAAAAACGGAAACGTCGTCTTTTCGCCCCCAAACGGTCATCTTCTGTGTCAAAAAGCATCGTCAAACGACGGTTTGACTGCGTTTTTTCCTTGAAGCTAACCATTTGGAGTCAAAAATCCGTCATTTCCTCTATTTTCAAACAAGCCCTGATCCCACATTTTAAAGAGGGATTAGTATTAATACGGGATGTTGTGTCCAAAAGGCGGTGAGAAAATGAAAATAGCGGTTTGTGACGACAGCGTGGAAATTTGTATCGGTATCAGAAATCTTATATGGGAACATGACAAGGAAGCGGACGTTTCGTTTTTTTCTTCAGGGGAATCGCTTTTGTCTTACGATGAGTGTTTTGATATTATTTTTCTTGACATATTAATGAATAGTATTTCCGGAATCGAAACGGCGAAAAAGCTCCGTGAAAAAGAGGAGCAGTGCGGCGGAGAAAAATGCGTTATCGTTTTTATTACCGCTTTCAGGGATTTTATGGAGGACGCATTTGATGTAAGCGCGTTTAACTATATTACGAAGCCTGTTGACAGAGATAAGTTTTTTCGGGTCCTTACTGCCGCCGAAAAGGAAGTGGCGGCACGTTCGGGGGGAAAATATATAATGGTGAAATGCCGCGGGGTTAAGCGTAAATTTTTCCTGTGCGATATTTATTACATTGAAAGCAATAATAAAAAAATCGTCTTAAACACAAAAACCGGAAAGTTTGAAATTTACGGTAAAATCAATGAATACGAAAACCTGCTTAAAGGGAGCTTTTTCCGGTGCCATCGGTGTTATCTTGTAAATCTTGAGAGAATCTGCGCTTACGATATGGAATGTGTTGAAATAATGGGCGGGTGCAGACTGCCCCTTTCCAAGCAAAAATACTCCGATTTCGTCAAAACGTATCTGAGATACGCAAGGGAGGGCGGCAATGTTAATGTATGATATTGTAAGCTATACCCTTCTTTTCCTGAGATTTTTTTCAAATACGGCCTTTGGTTTTTTATATTTTTCAAAGCTGCTTACCGCAAGAAGCGGTAAAGGATATAGCTTTTTTATTTTCACAATGGTATATCTTCCTTTTCAGATCGCCGCATATATCGCTTTTGAAAGAATTTATTATATTGATAATATTATATATATCCTGCTGGATATAGGAATACTGCTTCTTATTCAGCGAATATTGTTCAAGGGCGATTTGGGTAGAGAGCTTTTTGCGGCCTTAAGTTTTGCCGCGGGCAAGGAACTGTTTATTTTGTTTATCGTAGTACTGGATTATCATCTGCTGTCTGATATTAGCGACGGAATAATGACCTTTCTGGCGGAGAATGCCTCCGAAATGTTCATCAGATGGGGCGGAGCTTTGACTTTTATTTCGTTTTCAATAATTTCTATTATCGCTATAGCTGCATACGCCGTTTTGTTGCAGACATATCTTAATCTTATTTTAAAAGGTCTTAACGGGACAAACCGTGTTATGACAGTAAGCGAGACAATGTTTTTGATACTGCCTTCCCTATCCTCTCTTTGTATAACCATAATTTTAAAGATGATGAACACCGACGAGGCTCTGGTTTACTACAGTATATATGACAGATTCCCCAATACCAGACTTTGGGTTCCCTTGGCGGACTTTCTTCTTATATGTACGGTAGTTGCTTCGGCAATGCTTTTCGGACGACTTATGCGGTATAATGAGGAACGGCTTAAAAGACGGCTTCTCGAATCTCAAATAGACCGAATGGAAAAGGAGATATCGGAAATAAGGGACATTTATTCCGATATAAGAGGTCTTAGGCATGACATGCATAATCATCTTTCAAACATTTCTCTTTATATAAAGTCAATTCCGGAGTTCGAGGATAAGGCGGTGGAGGATTATATAGGCCAGATGAGAAAAACCGTGGACAGGCTGGATTTCCCCTTTGATACGGGCAATCCGGTTACGGATATAATTATCAGCCGAAGGACTCAGGAGGCGGAAAAAAATAAGATAGAATTAAAAGCGGATTTCATATTTCCCGGAAGCTTCGGAATAGATGCATTCGATATGGGCATTATTTTGGATAACGCGCTTGAAAACAGCATAGCCGCATGTGAAGCCGTAGCTGAAGAAAAGAGAATTATCCGCCTTCGTTCATATGTTAAGGGAAGTCTGATGTTCATTGAAACGGACAACCGGTTCTGCGGGGAAATAAAAACGGATCCCGATACCGGATTGCCTGTCAGCGGCAAGAGTGATTCCGGGAATCATGGGCTGGGGTTATCCAATATCAGACGGTGCGCAAAAAAATATATGGGTGATATCGATATAGAAATATCAGCAGACAGATTTATCCTTACCGTAATGCTCCGCAGTATGAAAAAATGATTTGACACCCAAAAGCATGCCGTTGGCGCCCGTTAGCTAAAGGCAGGCGCATAAAGGGACGATATAATAAAAAACAGGGAGTTATCTGAAATACGGCTATTATCCGATTCCTTTTTCGGACATACTCCGAACGAAAGGGTGAGAAATTATGCAGATTACAGGAACGGCAATGCAAGGTCAGCCCGTACAAGGCACAGGCGTAGCAGCGGCGGAGGATCCTGAGATAAAAAGCCTTCAAAATCAGGTCGCGGAGCTTCAGAAACGCATTCAGTCTTTATCAGAGGACGATTCTATCGATCCGAAGGCAAAATCGGAAAAAAAGCAGGAGCTTCAAAAGCAGATAGCGAGCCTTAATGCCCAGATAAGGCAAAGACGCATTCAGGCACAAAGGGAAAGACGGTCGGCAGCGGAAAAAGCAGAAAATAATGTGAAATCAGGTAAAAGATTCGAGGACGGTTTCGATAAAAACGATGCGCACGATATTATTTCAGCATCAAATTCATTAAAGAAATCACAGTCCACAGGCTCCGTTATAAAAAAATCCGAAGGCAGAGCGCGAATACTTAATGCCGAAATCGAATCCGACAAAGCAAGGGGAGCCGATACGTCCGTCAAGGAAAAAGAACTGGAGAAGTTATATGAGCATACCGAGACGGCCAAAGAAGGACTCGCCGAAAAAAACGGCGGGTCAGAGGATGAGGATATTTCCGGGATCAAGGATAAGCCTGAGGAATATGAGGAGCGCAAGGGCTCTGTGGCGGTAAACGTAGGTAAGCGTAATCGCCAGATTGCTTCATCGAAATGTCTTTCCCAGATTCAGATGGTTATTGCTCTTGTTCAGAAGGACATATCCGATTGTAAAAACGGAAAACAGCAGGGGATGTGTGACGATGATGAGGTGGCAAAGGCCGAAGCCCTATTAAAACAGGCACAGGAAAAAATGTCGCAGATCAGGAGTCAAAGCGCCGAGGAACAGGAGGAAGGCGAGAAGGATTTGTCTTTTTATACCACATTGCTGTTATGACGATGATAAAAAGTACATTTCCGGGAATTCGGAATTTAAGGCAATACCGCACAATGACCGCCGGAGGGCTTTGCGTGCGGCTTTGCATATATTCCGTCATCTTACACAAATTCTCCTTGAAATACGTCAGTATTCCTGCGCCCAATTTATGCAAGCTGACGAAATATCTGACTGCGCAATTCACGCCCAATCATTGTGCGGTGTTGCCTTAAAAAGCCGAGGCATAAGAAGCGGTTGGCAAAAAAACTATAGTACTTTTAAGAAAATATCTGTAATCATGTGCCACTTCCGGTCATACATATTTCAACAATGTAACCGCCGCATTTTTGATGATGCGGCGGTTACATTGTTTAGGGGCTATCCGAAAAGTCGCAAATTGCGCAATTTCTAATAACCGGGGACGCTATCCATGTCAAAAACGCTCGTGATGTCCTCGCATTTCACCGCTTTTTCCTTGAAATCATCATGCATTTAGCGTAATCGTGAAAATTTGCTTTGTTTTAAAATACACCGGAAATCAAAAGAGCTTCGGCATATGACAAAAACCTAAAAGGCGGTATATGCGGCCCGGAAACGACAAGCGATAAAACGGGAAAGGAGAAATGTCGATTAAATGACAATAATGGTTAGGCACTTACGACGCACAATTGAATGAACCGTATGGTTTTGGCAATAGTATACCGGATTTGTTATATCGAAGGGAGAATGTATCACTTTGGCGTATCGCGAAGCAAGTGCTTCATAACACTCGATATTTCAATTTAGCCGCTTTATATGAATCGGATATTATACCGTCTTTAATTGACCTTATACTCTTGAAAACTTTTCTTACATATGATAAAATAAAGAAAAACAAAAAGGAAAAGCCAATGTCAATATTCGATATATTCAAAAAGCTTGAATCAAGCAGGCCTTCATCCGCTCCGATAGAATTTATTATAGCCGGGCTCGGAAATCCCGGAACAAAGTATGAGGATACGCGCCATAACTGCGGCTTTATGGCTGTGGAAACTCTCGCGGAGCAGCACGGGACGCAGATCAAAAGACTGAGATTTAAATCGCTGACCGCAGAAGTGAAAATAGGAGGCAAAGGATGCCTCCTTATGAAACCCACCACCTTTATGAACAACAGCGGCGACGCAATAGAGGAGGCTGCCGGCTTTTATAAAATATCTCCCGAAAATATCCTGATAATCTACGACGATATAAATCTTGACGTAGGCAGGCTCAGGATAAGGGCAAAAGGAAGCGACGGCGGACATAATGGAATGAAGAGCATAATACTGCGGCTGAATACTGATGCTTTCCCCCGTATAAGAATAGGCGTGGGGAAAAAACCTCATCCGGATTATGATCTTGCAGATTGGGTGCTGTCAAGATTTACAAAGGAGGAGGGAACGCTGTTGGAGCCGGCACTTATTAATGCCGCAAAGGCAGCAGAGATGATAGCCGGCGGGAAAACCGATGACGCAATGAATGTGTATAACAGGGGTTAATGCCAATGTCGGAGAAAATATATATGAAAGCGATCGCTCATATACAAAGCGATTTCCCCGAAAAATTCGGTATACCGCGTCAAAGTGGGCTTACTTCTCTTGTTTCAAGAATAATTTTCGAGCCGGAATATCGCATAAAAGAAGCCTTCAGAGGGTTGGAAGGCTTTTCTCATATATGGATATTGTGGCATTTTTCCGAATCCGACAGAGGAAGCTGGTCTCCTACGGTGCGTCCTCCGAAATTGGGCGGCAATACACGCATGGGGGTTTTTGCGACCCGATCTCCTTATCGGCCCAATTCGATAGCGATATCGGCGGTAAAGCTGGAAAAAATAGATATGGACGACTCATACGGCCCCGTTTTATATGTGTCCGGAGCTGATATTATGAACAATACCCCGGTGCTTGATATAAAGCCCTATCTTCCCTATGCCGATTCTTATCCCGGTGCAAGCGGAGGATTCGCCCTTCAGGAAAAAATGGGGGATCTGAAGGTCGTTTTTTCTGACGGCACAAAAGAAAAGATCCCCGAATCAAAGAGAGAAGGGCTGATCGCCGTTCTTTCTCAGGATCCCCGCCCGGCATATCAAAGCGATCCCGGAAGAACATACACGATGAGCTTTGATATATCGGAAATAAGCTTTAAGGTTCAGGAGGACGTTCTTATTGTGACCGACGTAAAGAGCAGATAGCTTTTCGGCATTTCAGCCATGGAAAGCCGACATTGTTCAACCGCTGTCTTGGGCTTGTTAAAGAGCTTTTTTTAAAGGAATGTCTAAAAATATACGGGCTTTTGTCAAATACAAAAACCGGAAAACCATCAGGTATTTTTTTAAAAGCCGTTTCATCGAATTTACAGAAGAAATCGGCGGCTCTCTTGTTAGCTTTTTAATAAAAAACGGTCTGTTAATAATACAGACCGTTTTTTATTATGGAGGTTTTTCAATGAATCGTGTTTTTCAAAAGGAGATTATGCTTTTAGGTTGTATCTGAAACAAAGCAAATTTGTATAATTACGCTAAAAGCATGACGATTTAAAGAAAAAAGCGGAGAAATAGGAGGGTATTTCTTAGTTAGCCCTTTGGTATAACTACCGCCATTCTCTGACCTGAATAGCGTCCGCGGTTAGCAGGAATCGTGCAATTTGCGGCTTTTCAGATAGCCCATAGTCTTCTATAAAATGCTTGTTTATTTTCCGGCAAGCTTCCGGTCAAGGCGTAATGGATGATTTTGATATCTATCCTTTGTTTTCCGTAAGGATCACCTGAATTTCAAGTGTTTCATAGGTAGTATGAGCGAAATAACCGTTACCCGTAGTGGTGGGTCTTGAAACCGTGACCGTAATTTTGTCTCCGGCCTTCATTCCCTTTGTGGCGT
The DNA here is from genome assembly GCA_910579265.1 of uncultured Ruminiclostridium sp. GTDB lineage: Bacteria > Bacillota > Clostridia > Oscillospirales > Ruminococcaceae > Ruminiclostridium_E. Next base: position 84,831 of record CAJTTE010000010.1, read on the forward strand.
CTTGTACGTCTGTTACGGACGATACGGGTTCGCCGTTGACGGCGGTAATGATATCGCCGACTCTTAGATCGCTCTTAGCAACGGGAGCGTCCTGGTTTATTTCGGCCACCAATAAGCCCGTTGCGCCTGAGCTGAACTGGCTGACCTGCTGGGTTGTTATTCCGAGAACGGGTCTTCCCGTTATATATCCGAAATTAATAAGATCGCTTATAATTGGTTTGGCTTCATTTATAGTAATTGCAAATCCTAAGTTTTCGATGGAAGTTTCGCTTGAGAGGGAAACAAGCTTTGAGTTTACTACTCCTACCAGGTTTCCGTACATATCGAACAGTCCGCCGCCCGAATTTCCCGGGTTTATTGCAGCATCGGTCTGGATGGAGCTTAATTCATAGCCTTTTTCGGAGGCGTAGCGGTTAAGTCCGGAAACTATTCCGTTGGAAAGACTCTTTGAAAGTCCCGAAGGGTTGCCCAGCACACAGACCTCCTGACCTACGTTTAGCGATGAACTGTCACCGAGAGCTGCCGCAACAAAGGCTTCATCGCGTTTTACCTTCAGCACCGCAAGATCGGTAGCGCTGTCCGTACCGACAAGGGCGGCTTCCATTTCAACGTCCTCGTATTTTGTTACGCCGTCAGAAACGATAACCGTAATTTTTGCCGCGTCCTTAACAACATGATTATTTGTAACTATATATCCGTCGGTAGTGAAGATTACGCCGCTTCCGGCTCCCGCTTTGGTATATCCGCCGTCGCCGTATTTATCGTTGGCGTAATTATATATCATAACGATACTTTCGTTTACCTGGCGGTAAAGCTCTTCGCAGTTATATTTTACGGTGGTGTTGACCTTCGCCATGTTTTCCAGAGTTGACAGGTCGTCGCTTACGGGATTGCTGGGCTTTATGTGCTCCGGAGCAGTAATCGGCGGGAGAGAGCTTTCGGCTCCCGTATTGTTTCCGCCGGAATTTTCACCATCGTTATCCGTTATGCTGTTGTTTTCCATTCGGTTTGCTAAGTAAGAGCCGCCGAAGCCGCTTGCGCCTCCGACCACCATTGCAGCGGCCAAAAGTCCGGCAATAAGCCCCCCGTTTACCTTTTTCTTTTTTGGCGGCTTGGGAGGCTCGGGATAGGAGCCGTTATTAAAATTGGGATCGGTGGAAAAGTTGTAGGGCTGACCTAAATTGTTATTGTCATACATTCTGGATTACTTCCTTTCTGTAAAAACGTATCTGAATCTGTTTTCACTTTTGCTTCTATATCCGAATTATAGTATCCTTTTGTGAAAAAACCGTGTTTATTTTTTTACGGCGAAGGGAAAGTAAGAAAAAAGGATTTTGTTAAAAATATGGAAATTCGGGGGAAGCTACGGCATATCCGGTAGCAACGCAAATCGGTACAATTACGCTAAAGCATGGCGGCTTTAAGGGAAGAAGCGGAGAAATACCGGGGTATTTCTCAATTATGTCTTTAGGATAACTATCGGTATTTTTTGATCCAAAAAGCGCCCGCTGTCAATAAAATTTGTGCATTTGGCGGCTTTTCGAATAGCCATTTTTTCGTTTAAATGGTTAATGCTTTTCCTGTGAGGAAAACCGGCAGGGCTTTTCACCGTTCCGGTTTGTTCAATGCGGCCGCTCCGAGGGCGATTCCGCACTCTATTCTTTTTTTCTGCATTTCACAGGCGAGCCTGTTAGGGATCTGGACGTCGCCCTCATACTGGTAGGAATTGGCGTTGCAGCCGCCGGAACAGTAAAACCTCGCCCAGCAGTCCGAACATCCCGATTTGCTGTATATATGCGTGCCGGCAAAATAATCTTTTATTTTGCTATCGACAATCCCATCAAATATATTTCCCATTTTCCACTGCTCCATTCCTACAAATTGATGACAGGGGAAAATATCTCCGTCCGGGGTTACGGCAACATATTCGTTTCCGCAGCCGCAGCCTCTTAATCTTTTAATTGCGCAGGGTCCCTGATTTAGATCTATCATAAAATGGAAAAAATTAAAGTTGCCCGGCTCTTTTTCCATTATTTCGTATAGTCTGTCATATTCGGAAAAAACCGAGGGAAGATCCTTTTCGGTAATGGCATAGGGAAATTCTGTATCTGTTACGACCGGTTCAACCGAAAGCTGTCTGAATCCCAGATCCGCCATATGAAGCACATCTTCGGCAAAGTCAAGGTTATATTTGGTAAAGGTGCCTCTGACATAATAATCGGTACGGCCTTCTTTATTCCTACCCTCCACAAGCTTTTTAAATTTAGGGACAATTATATCATAGCTTCCCTTATGATTAGGAGTAAAGCGGATACGGTCATTGATCTCCTTTCTGCCGTCAAGGGACAAAACGCAGTTGGACATTTCACGGTTTATATATTCAATTTTTTCATCATCCAGAAGCATGCCGTTTGTAGTAATTGTAAAACGGAAGTTTTTACCGTGTTTTTTTTCAATGCTTCTCGCGTAATCTACGGTTTCTTTAACGGTTTCCCATGCCATAAGCGGTTCTCCGCCGAAAAAATCAAGCTCAAGGTTTTCTCTTCCGAAGGATTTTTCTATGAGAAAATCAACAGCCTTTTTTCCTATCTCGGGAGACATTATTTTTCTGCCCGTTCCGAAATCTCCGGTTTCCGCAAAGCAATATTCGCATCTCAGGTTGCAGTCGTGCGAAACATGAAGGCACATCGCTTTAATAGGCGCATTGAGGGTTTTATCCGCAAACTGTCTGTATTCGTCTTCGGAAAAAAGCACTTTATCATTGTAAAGCTGCTCCAGCTCATCAAGGCATTCGCTTATTTCAGCTTTATCGTATTGAGGAAGCTTTGCGGAAAGTTCTTCAACGGTTGCTCCCAGACTGTCTCCGTTTTTTTCGGGACAGATATGATCAAGCATATCATAGACGATTTTATCTACAATATGAACTCCTCCGCTGTTTATATCAAGTACAATATAATTTTTCCCCTGTTTGTATTTATGTATTCTTTTATCCATTCAGTACCTCTTTATGTTTTTTTGCATTTTGATCATGTGCTTCTCTTAAAGTCGTAATTTGCACAGATCTTACCGATTGCGGAAGCTTACTGTGTCAAAAATGCTCGAAATGTTACCGTATTTATACGTCTTTTCTTTGAAACCGGCACGTATTCGGCGAAGTTTACGAAATTGCCCGGCTTTCAGGCATATATTCAGCCGGATAAGCTTTATATCCGATAAGAATTCCGTTTTCCGGATTCTTTAACAGTAACGGGTAATGGCGTCGAAGTTTTTAATGCCATATATCCGGCTCATATACCGCAGCTTATCAATAATGGATATATAAACCGGAAAAGCCGGGCGATAAGATCGATATGGCAGTCTGATGATCTAACCCGGTCATGGTTAATTCGGGATGCTGCCAAAACATAAAGGGAGAGCCCAGCTCCCCCTCGATTAATCAAATTAGCCCTTTGATTACTTATGAGCCTCGCAGGACTGGTTGGCAACAGTGCAGGAGGTTTTGCATGCAGACTGACAAGAAGTCTGGCACTTGCCGCAGCCGCCCTTGGCCGCTGTTTCTTTAAGATTAGCCTTATTCACGGTTTTAATGTGTTTCATTTACAATATTTCCTTTCGTTGTTTTGCTGTTGGATATTATTATATCACACGGCGCATTCTTTTGCAATACCGTAAGCAAGTTTTTTTCATAAGCGGCTTCAATACCGGTGTTCATTTATAAGCTTGTATAAGCTTGCATATAACTTTATTATATGTTTGCGATTCGGTTTCAGGGCCTCAGATGCCGTGACACGTTTTTAAGGCAACACCGCACAATGATTGCGTGTGAATTGCGCAGTCAGATATTTCGTCAGCTTGCATAAATTGGGCGCAGGAATACTGACGTATTTCAAGGAGAATTTGTGTAAGATGACCGAAAATATGCAAGCAAGCCGCACGCAAAGCCGTCAGGCGGTCATGGTGCAGTATTGCCTTAAAATAACGGTTGTATTTACGGCCTTAAAAATTTATTGGACATATCAGAAAGCCCAAAAGTTTTTATAAAATGCTTCTAAAAAACGTATTTTTTTATTAAACTTTAAATAAACCCGAAATAAATTCTGAAAATCACCTTTTCAGAGAGGGAGGCCGCATAAGCGCGATTGGTCCTTTCATTTCCGCAGATCATATGACTCAAAGCCAATACCGATTATATATACATGAGAAGGTTTGGCGGGGGACTTGTATTTTTTAAATAAAGCGCGGTTATAAACGCTCGCGCCGTTAAGTGTCATGGAGGATTCTTTTTTCGCAGCGCCGGTGATCAAATGCCGATCTTGAAAAAATGGTGTTTCATGCTTGACAATGTCACCTTGTCATACTATAATAACAGTGTATATACTCAACGAAAAAGAAAAACGGCTGTACCCGATGACTAAGCCGCAGGGAGCAGCTTGAGAGGTATTTAGCAATGGAAAAAAAAGAAAGAAAATACGATTTTTCCGCCATTGAGAAGAAATGGCAGGAATATTGGGATGAGCATAAGAGCTTCCATGCCGAAAACAACAGCGTAAAGCCAAAGTATTACGCTTTGGTGGAATTTCCTTATCCTTCCGGAGAAGGGCTTCATATCGGGCATCCGCGTCCCTATACCGCTATGGATATCGTGGCGCGCAAGAGACGGCTTGAGGGTTATAACGTTCTTTTCCCCATGGGCTGGGACGCTTTCGGCCTGCCTACTGAAAATTATGCAATAAAAAACAAAATACATCCCGCAATCGTTACTGAAAATAATATAAAGCATTTTAAGGAACAGCTTAAATCGCTGGGACTTTCCTTTGACTGGGACAGAGAGGTGAACACCACTGATCCCGAATACTTCAAATGGACCCAGTGGATTTTCTTGCAGCTTTATAAAAAGGGTCTCGCCTATAAAAAGGAGATGGCGGTAAACTGGTGCACTTCCTGTAAAGTGGTTCTCGCAAACGAGGAGGTAGTCAACGGCTGCTGTGAACGCTGCCACGGCGAAGTAGTGCGCCGTGTAAAATCTCAATGGATGCTGAAAATAACGGAATATGCTCAAAGACTTCTTGACGATCTGGAGCTGGTGGATTATCCCGAAAGGGTCAAAACCTCTCAGATAAACTGGATAGGCCGTTCTACAGGTGCGGAGGTGAATTTCAAAACCTCTGAGGGCGATACCCTGGTGGTATATACGACGCGTCCCGATACTCTTTTCGGCGCAACATACATGGTTATAGCCCCCGAGCATCCCTATATCGAAAAATGGGCTTCATCACTGTCAAATATTGACGCCGTTCGTGAATATCAGGAAAAAGCGGCGAGAAAATCGGATTTTGACCGAACTGAAATGAACAAGGAAAAAAGCGGAGTAAGGCTGGAGGGGGTAACCGCAATAAACCCTGTCAACGGAAAGGAAATTCCCATCTTTATATCCGACTATGTGCTTATGGGCTATGGAACGGGAGCGATTATGGCCGTTCCGGCTCATGATACGCGTGACTATGATTTTGCAAGGGCTTTTGAACTGCCTATTATAGAGGTTGTAAAGGGAGGAGACGTAACAAAAGAAGCGTTTACCGACTGCGCAACAGGAATAATGGTAAACAGCGGATTTCTTGACGGTCTGTCGGTTGAAGAAGCAAAGCTGAAAATAAAACAATGGCTGGAGGAGCAGGGCTTAGGACATGAAAAGGTGAACTTTAAGCTTCGCGACTGGGTATTCAGCCGTCAACGCTATTGGGGAGAGCCTATTCCTCTTATATATTGCGAAAAATGCGGCTGGGTTCCCGTGCCTGAGGAGCAGCTTCCTCTGACGCTTCCCGAGGTTGAAAGCTATCTTCCCACCGATAACGGGGAAAGCCCTTTGTCCACTCTTGACAGCTTTATCAATACCGTATGCCCCCACTGCGGCGGAAAGGCAAAGCGTGAAACCGACACAATGCCTCAATGGGCAGGCTCAAGCTGGTATTTCTTAAGATACTGCGATCCCGATTTTAAGGCGGGAATTGCCTCTAAAGAGGCTTTGGATTATTGGATGCCGGTGGATTGGTATAACGGAGGTATGGAGCATACAACTCTTCACCTTTTGTACAGCCGGTTCTGGCACAAATTCCTTTATGACCTGGGGGTCGTAAGTACTCCAGAGCCTTATATGAAGCGCACAAGCCACGGTATGATACTGGGGAAGGATCCGGAAAATCCGGGTCAGTTTACCAAGATGTCAAAGTCGAAGGGTAATGTTATAAACCCCGACGAGGTAGTAAGGGATTATGGAGCCGATACCGTAAGATTATATGAAATGTTTATAGGAGATTTTGAAAAGGCCGCCCCGTGGCAGGAGGAAGGCATCAAGGGATGTAAGCGTTTTCTTGACAGAGTATGGGGACTCAGGGATATAGCCGTCGAGGGAACCGGATATCGTAAGGAGCTTGAAACCGAGATGCACCGCGCTATTAAAAAAGTGAGCGAGGATATAGAAGGCCTTAAGTTCAATACGGCAATAGCTGCCCTTATGAGTCTTCTTAATAAGTTTTATTCAAGCGGAGCAGTTACAAAGGGAGAGCTGAAAGATTTTCTGATCCTTCTTGACCCCTTTGCTCCCCATATTTCCGAGGAAATATTTGAGGAGCAAATAAACGGCGGAAAGGTAAGCGAGCAGAAATGGTGCGGCTATGACGAGGCCTTATGTACGGAGGATACGGTGGAAATAGCCGTACAGATAAACGGAAAGGTTCGCACAAAGCTTACCGTTGCCGCCGGACTTGATAAAGACGCCCTGATAGCCGCCGCTATGGAAAACGGCGAAGTAAAGAAGCTTATTCAAGATAAGCAGATAATAAAAAGCATAGGAGTTCCTGGGAAGCTCATAAACATTGTTGTAAAATAAAAAAACCGAGTTGCGGAAAGTAAATCGTTTTTCTCTCACAATAAATATTCTGTTGCCTGACAATGCGAAAAAGATAATTGACAGTTATGGTTTTCATTTTGAAAGGAGTAGAACAAGTATGGGAATTAAGGAAAGCTTTACAAGAGGTTCGGTTGAGATGCTTATCCTTTACTTGCTAAGTCAAGAGGATATGTACGGCTATCAGCTTGCTCAGGAAATAAATTCCCGGAGCGAAGGAAAAATCAGAATCACCGAAAGCTCAATGTACCCTCATTTATACAGCCTTATTGAAAAAAAGGTGATAAGCGATTCAAAACGTCTTATAGGAAAACGCCGGACAAGGGTGTACTACCACCTGGAGGAAAAGGGCGCGGCACTTCTGGAGACATACAAAAACGATTACCAGACGATAAGCGAGGGAATTGAAAAAATATTCGGCAGCGGCCTGTCTTCCGTAAAAACGGGAATAAGAAAAGTAAAGGACGCTTAACGGTCCTCGTTGGAGGTTTTTTATCGGGGCGTAAGCTTTCGGGTCGTTTTTTCTTATATTCTTGCCGTAAATTTACGTCAACAAAATTTTTGGCAGATCGAAAAAAGCTGTTGCTTTTTTCGATCTGTTGTGATATAATTGTAAAAACATGTATTTTTTTAAAAATTTTTAGCTGATATTGCCAGTATAAGACTTTATTCAATAAAAAATCCCAAGTTTTCCCTCAGAAAAAATTACCCGTGTTCAATTGACGGAGTGTATTTCTGCACGGGCTTAAAAGGCTTTCGTGTGATTTTCGGCGGCTGAAAACTTGCCGGTCTTTTATTTTTCGGGAATTTGTACTTGAAAGGGCCGGGGACGTTGTCTTGGATTTCTTATATATTCGGGGCACCGCCCCTATCGAATCATACGGAGGATTTTATTTTGGCGAGAGTTATTGTTGATCCGGAAAAATGTGTGGGCTGCAACTCCTGTATAAGGGCCTGCCCGGTCCCTACGGCTAACCGCTCGGTGGGAAGTATTGTACATATCAACGATGAGGAGTGCATCCGCTGCGGCGAATGCATTAAATCGTGTCTTCACGGGGCCAGAGACTATATTGATGAGATAGACGAATTTTTTGAGCTTATAAAAAAAGGCAACGTATCGCTTATTGTTGCTCCTGCCATTAAATCGGCGTTTGACGGGTATTGGCGTCATGCTCTTCAGTGGCTTAAGGACATGGGCGTTCGTGAGATTTACGACGCGTCCTTCGGAGCCGATATATGCACGTATATGCATATTGAGTTTCTTAAGCGGCATCCGGGAGAAAAGGTGATCTCTCAGCCTTGCGCTGCGATCGTAAACTATGCCGAAAAGCATCAGCCCGATTTGCTGCCTCTTCTTTCCCCGGTTCAAAGCCCTATGATGTGTTCGGCGATATACATACGCAAATATCTTCGCAATAATGATATTCTCGTAGGCCTGTCGCCGTGTATTGCCAAGGGAGACGAATTTAGAAACACCGATGTGATTTCTTTAAACGTTACTTTTAAAAAGCTCAACGAGTATTTTAAGAAGAACGAAATTCATTTTTCCTCAGGATACAGCAATTTTGAGTTTTCCGCAACAAGAGGCTTCGACGGCGCCTTTTATCCTCTTCCAGGCGGTCTTAAGGAGTGCCTTAAGGTATATGATCCGGATATAAACGTTATCACTTCCGAAGGCGCTCAGAAGGTTTACGGCGATCTGGATGCCTATCTGAGAGTATCCAAGGCGAAGCGTCCGGTAGTATATGACGTTTTATCCTGCGAATTCGGCTGTAATTCCGGCGCAGGTGCAAGAGATGACTTTAATGCATTCAGCACATACGATATAATGAAGAATGCCAAGTCATGGGCAAATAAAAATAAAAAATCACTCAGATTTCATAAGAAGATATTTAAAACTCTGAGGCTTGAAGACTTTTTAAGAGGCTATACGGACCGTTCAACCGGTTCCGAACCTACCGAAGCGGAGCTGAACGAGGTTTTCAACAGCATGGAAAAGTATACTTCGGAGGATCGTTCCATAGACTGTCATGCCTGCGGATACAAATCCTGCCGCCATATGGCGCTTTCTATACATATAGGCAACAACACTCCCGGAAACTGCCTTGTATATGAAAAGAAGCATATAGAAAAGGTAAGACAGGAAATAGAACAGGAGCATATACAGCTCGGACAGGCCGTTCAGGAAATAAAAGCCGAGCTTGAGGAGCTTCAGTCCAAGGTAGAGCCTATTTCTCAGCATTCCGAAGAAACCAGAAGGAAGAACGCCACTATCGTAGATGAGATGAAGGCGCTTAAAAACAGTATCGAGGATATTAACGCCGCCGTTGATGATATCAGAAATTCTTCACAGGCAATAAGCCACGGCATCGGATTGTACAACAAGATAATAAAGGATATAAAGGACATAGCCGAGCAAACCAATATCCTCGCGATAAACGCTTCTATCGAGGCGGCAAATATAGGATCACTGGGCAAGGGCTTTGCGGTTGTTGCGGGAGAGGTAAGGGATCTTGCCATACGCTCCAACGAAACCGTTAAGCGCGCGGAGGATCATACAAACGCTATCTCAAAGGATCTTGAAGCGATCAACGATAATGTCAACAATATAGTTCAGCGAGTAGAATCCACGGATAATACGGCAAATATCACGCTCGAATCCGTGAACGAAATGGAAAAGGGAACGGAAAGCATAAACACAAGCGTTCAGGAGGTTTCTTCGATCGTTGAGGAAATCAATGCCAGCGTTTCAAGTATTGTATAAATAAAAACTCCGGTTTAAATAACTTTAAACCGGAGTTTTTATTTATGCCGGAAAAATCGTATGAAATAAAATGCACTTATAATGGTGTACATGGTCATAGAAAAGTTTTCTCCCTTTTCTATTCGGATATAATGAAAAAACAAAAAACCCCGCCGAAGGCGGGATTTTCTGCTGAGGTTTTACATTGAAATGGATCAAGAACCCATAACAAACGAATGTTATACAGGCAATTAGCCGAGGAGCTGGAGAACAGCCTGAGGCTGCTGGTTAGCCTGAGCGAGCATAGCCTGAGAAGCCTGCTGAAGGATGTTGAACTTGGTGTAGTTGATCATCTCTGTAGCCATATCGGTATCACGAATCTGGCTTTCAGCATTGGTCAGGTTCTCGTTAGTTGTGGTCAGGTTGTTAACTGTGTACTCGAGACGGTTCTGAAGAGCACCGAGGCCGGCTCTCTGCATGGAAACCTTCTTAACTGCTGCGTCAAC
>CAJTTE010000010.1:94993-98618 GCA_910579265.1 uncultured Ruminiclostridium sp.
GAAGAGCACCGAGGCCGGCTCTCTGCATGGAAACCTTCTTAACTGCTGCGTCAACAGCATCGATTGCCTTGTTAGCGGCTTCACGAGTAGAAACATCTGCTGTTGCCACACCAAGAGAACCGGAAGACATATCGTCAACGTTAAGAGTAACTCTCTGATCCTCAACACCGTTAGCGCCAATCTGGAAAGTAAGACCCTTTCCTGTTGTAGTAACAGCGTCTTTTCCTACGCCTTCGCCATCGTTAGCAAGCTCAACTTCAACAAAGGCATCTGCCTGCTTATTAAAGGTGATTTTTCCATTATAATCGCTATCAGGCGCCGCAGCAGCTGTCAATTTAACTTCATAATCAAAACCGTTAGCTTTAAGAATATCTTCAATATCCTTTTCCGAATATTCTTTTCCGGTAGCCAAAGAAACCTCTAAATCAGTTCCGTTTAAGACTACGGTTTCTTTGCCGGGTTCAGTTGTCGCATTAATCTTTATAGTCTCTACTGTATCTGTAGTAGCGTTTTTGCCATAAGAATTACGAATAAACTGAATGGTATCGGAAGACTCAATAGCGCCCTTGGCAGCTGTGCCGTTAGCAATAAGATCGGCTAAACTTATTGCGTCAGAACTTGCTCTAACTCCGCCCTTTGTTCCATCAGTTGAAGCATTGATTGCAGCGGCAGCGGTGTGAATACCGTTGGTGAGAGTAAGGGTAACGTCATGCAAATGTAAGCCATCTGTAGGCTGTGTTGCATTAGCAATCAAATCGTCAATTTGCTTTTGAGTATAGGTCTGATCTTTAACAAGGTTAAGAGTTAATGTTGTACCGTCATCAGACCATACTGCATTTTCTCCGCCCTTACCTGAAGCTTTATCAACAGTCGTAGCTATTTTAACGCCCTTGGTGTCAGACGTAAAAATACCTAAATCAGCTACAGTTTCGCCATACTTAGGACCATACTCAGTCACTACGCCGCTTCCGCTAAGCGAACCGTCGAGGAGCTTCATACCGTTGTACTCGGTAGCGGTGGAAATTCTGTCGATTTCAGACTTAAGAGCATCAACCTCGAGCTGGATAGCTTCACGGTCGGTTTCGTCCTGATAAGTACCATTATGGGAACTTGCCTTTTGTTATGCGAGTTCAGCATACGCTTTATGAATGCGCGAGGACGTTTTTTTGCAGCGGAACGGGAATTTCGGGGGACGCAGGAAAATTAAAAAATCCTCGGAAAACCGAGGGGAAATTTAACTTGCAAATCTTTTTGAGTGTTGACAAATGGGACAAGCTTATGTATAATATAAATGTAAAAGAGGGGCGACAGGTGTGTTGCTCCCGGTTTAACGGTTAAATAACCGCCTTACGCTTGCAACGTTGGAAGGCGGTTATTTTTTATTGCTTTTAAACCAGTCAAGAGCAGGGAGCAATACCGTAACGACTTCGCATATAAGCATCAGAAGCTGAGTTATATCATTTAACGTTATGTACACTTCCTCACCCCCTTTAAAACAGAACACCATCGTTCCATACGGGAGCTTTATTAACACGCCTATCGCCGCCTGAGAATCCCCTCTTAGGCGAGTCCGTCCCAAAGGACATCCTCATTATTTATTATATAATGCTTGCCTTGATTTGTCAAACTCTGTCGGTTACATAAACGGCATTTGTGAAACTGCCCAAAGGTGAGACCGTTCTATTGACAAATATACTAAAAGGGGACTTTTAAAAAATTTTTTCAAAAAAATGCTAAAGTTTTTTTCGGAAGCGCCGATATAAATTCTGAAAGGTTCAAGAAGCCTTGAGGTTTTGCAAAACTATTTTAAATTTCAAAATTCGGAACGGTAAAATTTTTAAATGCCGTACCGAGCCGCTAAAAGGAAATTGGCGGCAGAAATCAAGGAGGAAAATATTATGGCAGGATTAGTAGTACAACACAATATGTCCGCTCTCAATGCGAACAACAAGATGAACACCAACGTTGCCGGTCTTAAGAAGGCTACTGAAAAGCTCAGCTCCGGTTATCAGATCAACCGTGCAGGCGATAACGCTGCAGGTCTGGCTATCTCCGAGAAGATGAGATCTCAGATCCGTGGTCTTGCTCAGGCTACAAGAAACGCTAACGACGGTATCTCCCTTATCCAGACTGCTGAAGGCGGCTTGAACGAAACACACTCCATTCTCCAGAGAATGAGAGAACTTGCTGTACAGTCCGCTAATGGTACTTATCAGGATGACACAGACCGTGAAGCTATCCAGCTCGAGGTTGACGCTCTTAAGTCTGAAATCGACAGAATTTCCACCGCTACCGAGTACAACGGCATGCAGCTCCTCGACGGTTCTCTCGCAGGCGCAGGCGGAAACAACACCAACTATGGCGCTAAGTACGGTATAGTTGATACCGCTCATGATGATCTCAAGGGCGCTATCATCACTTCCAACATCGCCGGCGTTAAGGTTACAACTACTAACGGCGCATCCGGTAAGGGCGGCGAGAACGCTCTCTGGAGTGAAGACGGTAAGGAACTCAAGCTTAACTTGGTAGCAGGTCAGACCTATACTCAGAAGGATATCGACGAGTTGGTTAAGAACGCTACTCAGTCCAAGGGCGCAGGTCAGGCTACAGCTCCCGCTGACATCACCATCACACTTAAGAACGGTATCATGACATCCGCTAACCCCGGATCCACTGATACTACAGTTGCAGGTCTTCGCGCAACAAGCGGAGCAGTAGACGTTGCTGCTCTGGTTGGCGATGCTACCAACGGTGCTCATGGCTCTTCCGATACTATTACATTTACCGCTAACACCTACGGCACATCTCTTGACACCAAGATGTCTAAGCAGATCACAATCAACACCACCGGCGTTGACGCAGGCAAGGAATCTGTAACAATCGTTACTGCTGCAACAGATACAGATGCAGCTGAAATCAAGCTCAACCTGGCTACAGGCGTTAAGTATTCCGAAAAGGATATCGAAAACATCCTTAAGAAGGAAGGCTTCGACTACAGCGTATCCCTGACAGACGCTAAGAATACCGACGGCGATAACGACGGATACATTTACTTCAACGTTGCCGGCACTGTTGACGCAGCAATCACTGACGGCGCAGGCGTAGGCAAGGACGGCGTTTCCGCTACCGGTTCCGGTCTTACATTCCAGATCGGCGCTAACGGCGTTGAGGATCAGAGAGTTACTCTTAACGTTGACGATATGGGCGCAGACGCTCTCGGCGTAGCTAGCTGCGACGTTTCCACAAGAGACGCAGCTAACAAGGCTATCGAATCCGTTGACGCAGCAGTTAAGAAGGTTTCCATGCAGAGAGCCGGCCTCGGTGCTCTTCAGAACCGTCTCGAGTACACAGTTAACAACTTGACCACAACTAACGAGAACCTGACCAATGCTGAAAGCCAGATTCGTGATACCGATATGGCTACCGAGATGATCAACTACACCAAGTTCAACATCCTTCAGCAGGCTTCTCAGGCTATGCTCGCTCAGGCTAACCAGCAGCCTCAGGCTGTTCTCCAGCTCCTCGGCTAATTGCCTGTATAACATTTGTTTGTTATGGGTTCTTGATCCATTTCAATGTAAAACCTCAGCAGAAAATCCCGCCTTCGGCGGGGTTTTTTGTTTTA
>CAJTTE010000010.1:98626-108964 GCA_910579265.1 uncultured Ruminiclostridium sp.
CATTTCAATGTAAAACCTCAGCAGAAAATCCCGCCTTCGGCGGGGTTTTTTGTTTTACGGGACTTGACAAAGCCGTAAGTAGCGGATATAATATAAAAAGGCAGTAAGCATATGGTTGATGCGTATGGATCTATAAAGCAAGCGGCTTTTCCTTTGCCCGGTAAGATATGATCAGCCGTTTTATGCTGCCGTAAATGCCTCCATAGTTAAACGGATATAATAAACCCCTCCTAAGGGTTAGTTATCGGTTCGATTCCGGTTGGGGGTGCCAACGATTTTAATACCGAAGTCTATATGACTTCCGTAAAGGAATGCTTTATGCCCGGGGGCATAGAACCTTTCTGGACAGCATGTATCCTTTTCGCAAACCCGTTTTTGGGTTTTCGGAAAGCGGAGGGGAGCTTAAGCCTTTTGCCGGATCGCATTACTCCTTTTAAGCTCCTGTTTTTGTAATTGTTTTAAAGTCAATCAGGTTTTATTATAACGCGTTCATATAAAAACGCTATGCGTATTTTCGAACGGGATTTTTCCGTAAATGAGGCAGGTTTTTGAAGGAATACTTTCGTATTTAAAAAAACGAAAAAGCGGCAAGGCTTGCTGAAAAGTCATGGGCAGGGCTTTATGTGAATATGCTCTAAATGCCGAAGACGGAGCTTGGCTTAGAAAGACAATTGCGATTTACTCCTTGTCATACCGTAAAAGTTTTGGTTCAACGGGCGTAGCTCAGCGCCAAGACCCGGTCAAACGAGTCTTTCGGATTAAACTTCCGCAGATCATAGCAGACCATATTAAGACCGATGTAAGCATATTTGTGCAGCTTTTTGTGGCCGGCACGCCTATGCCATATTTTAACAGCCGCAATGCGGCTTTTATTTTTATAACCGTCTTTCGGAGGTGTATTATGTACAGATGGCTTACGTTGACTGTTGCTTTGATATCCTCCGTAATATTTGCGTCCGGCGATTTAAAGCCGCGTAAAAATTTTATTATAAAGCTCGGGATTTGTTTGGCAGCCGAAATTTCAGTTTGTTCTGCTTTTTGGCTTTTAAAGGAAGAGGCGTTTATATTTCCGCTGGCGGCGGGACAGACTGCCTCATTGGCTATCGATCTTTTAAAGGATAAGAAAAGGAACGGACTTTTTACATCTTGTTTTTATATATGCTTTGATTCGGCTTATCTTCCGTTTTTCTTCTGTGATGAGAATATTTGGAGCTATGCCGTTTATGTTACGGTTTTGGTTTTCTGTGTGGTGATCTCTCCTTTAAGAGGGAAATACTTCGAAATAGGATTCGGGGAGATTTATTCGGGGAAAGGCATGCGCCGTCGGGCGGCGGAGCTTCTCCCCGGGATAATACTTGTTCCAGAGGCGCTTTTGATTGCCGCGTTAAGAAGCCCGGATCTGATTAGCGCCGGCATTCTTAATTTTGTTTTTTTGATTTTACTTGCCATTGCATTATGGCTCAGGAGAGAGACCGTTTTAAGAATGACGCTTCAGGAGCTGAATAATGCAATGAACAGGTGGCAATATGAATCAAGGGATTATATGAATGTTATCCGTTCCCAGCGACATGACTTTAATCTGCACCTTCATGCCTTGTCGGGGCTTTTAAACGGCGGCGAGTATGAAAAAAGCGCGGAGTATGTGAAAAACCTCGTCGCCGAGGCAAACGACATAAATGATATCATGCCGGTAAACGATGCGGTTGTGGGCTCAATGCTCTGCAATATGAGAGAGGAAGCGCGAAAAAAGGGTTCGGATATCGTTTACAGTATTACCTACGATATGGCTGATATATTATGCAACGGATTTGAGTGCAATAAAATAATCGGTAATCTTCTGAAAAACGCTATTGATGCGATTCAGACGGAGGAAGACAGAAAGTTCGGAATAAGACTAAGTATTTTTAAAAGAAGAGGAAATACTGTAATAGTCTCGGAAAACCGGTTTACGGGGGATCCGAACCGTATAGCAAGGGTGTTTGAACCGGGCTTTTCCACAAAAAAGGGGCATGAGGGTATAGGCCTTAGCATGGTTCTCAGGACCGCCGAGATCTACGGAGGAAGGGTTTATCCGGAATTTGAGGATGATGTTATACGGTTTGTGGTAAACATACCTAACAGGGTCAATTTAACGGGAAGGAATGATGGAAAATGAAAATTCCCGCTCTTATTCTTGATGACGACGCTAATTCAAGGCTTTCCGCGGCAATGGCGCTTTCGGATTATCCGGAAATTTCCGTAGAAGGTCAATTCGCAAGCAGCAGCGAGTTGTTTTTATATCTTAGCAGCAATAAAGCCGAGCTGCTGTTTCTTGACATTGAACTGGATGAAGAAACGGGCTTTGAAATAGCGCAACGGCTCAGGAAGGAATATCCGGAAATTATGATAGTATTTCTTACAGGTCATTCTTCATATGCGATAGACGGATATGATTTTCAGCCGGTTAATTTCCTTACCAAGCCGATAAATCCGGTTAAACTGAGGCAGACGGTAGATGAAGTCAAATCGCGTCTTAACCGTTCGGACGAGGAAAAGGGCCAGAGCGCCGCCAAGCTGATGTTCCACTTGCAGCAGGGCTACCGTATTGTTGACGTTAGAGATATATGCTATATAGAGAGGCTCAACCGTAAAAATTATCTCTATACCGAAAGCGAAGCCATCCGCATAACGAATCAGACAATGCGGGAGCTTGAAGAAATGCTGTCCACCCATAATTTTTTTCTTTGTCACCAATCCTTTATCGTTTCGCTTCACCGCGTCATCTCCGTAAAGGACGTAGGCAGACAGCTTTATGAAGTCAAGCTCAAGGGGTGTGACAGAGCGCTTCCGGTATCAAGAAACAGATATGAAGAGCTTATGAAGAGGCTTCAAAGCATTATTTAAAAATATAGAAAAGTTTATATAAAGCGGTGGGATTTCAGGCAGCAAACAATGATGTTGTCATGGAATCCCGCCGCTTTTCGCAAATCAGACAAAAAACGACGCATGATAAGCAATCTATATTGCGGTAAAGCGATAAATACTATATAATTTAACCATAAGCCAAGGTAAGCGGATGATTATTATCGGTCAATATGCTTCAAAACGAAGCAGAACAACAATAATTCCGCGCAACTATAACCGCCTCATCGGAAAGGAATGAGCTTATGCGAAAAAAACAGGATAACACCGACCGAATAAGAATAAAACAGAAAAAGGGTACATGGCTCAGGTTTATAAAGCTGTTTCCTAAGTGCAGGCTACCATGGTTGTTTCTTGGGATATATATAATTCTTGAAATAGGCGTCATAAATATAGGGGTCAATGAGACGGAGTATACCGCCCAGCTTTTTGCCGGAGATACAAGTCCGGCGCTTCTTGCCAGACTTATCGGAGTTATTATTTTAAATCTTGTGGGAAGCAATATCCTTATATTTATGAAAAATTTTACAAGCGCACGAATAAACAGGAATATGAGGAAGGTCGTTCTCGGCAAGGTGCTTCGTCTTCCCATGACGTTTTTTAAGGACGAGAATCCCCGTGAAGCTATTTACAGAATAGTAAACAACTCCATTGTCATAGATTCGACTATAATGCTTTTTATTATACCTGTCTTTACCGCCGCATACAAAGCATTTACGGTTTTTACAAAAGTGTTTAAATACGACTGGAGGCTTTCGGTCATATTGCTGGCTTTTATTCCGATCCAAATACTAATAGCGTTTATTTTCGGCCGGCTCAACTTTTCGGTCAGTGAGAGGAGCGCCGCGGTTACGGCGTCTCTTACCCAGCGGCTTGCAGAGCTGGTGACGAATATTCCCTTGGCAAAAGCCTTCGCAAAAGAAAAGAAGGAGACCGAAAACGGCGAGGAGCTTACGTCAAGACTTTATAAGCTCAGTATAAAAGGCAGCTGGCTCGATCAGTTCAAGGATTTTTCAAATACTTTCGTTGACCTTGCGCAATCCGTTATTATAGTAGTCGTCGGCGTGGTTTTGCTTGGGGGAGGATCAATCACGGTAAAATCGTGGATAGCTTTTTTTATGTTCTCTTCGGTGTTCAGCGGGGCAATAACAGAGCTTCTTATGTATTGGAATAACATAAAGATAATACAGGGCGGAGGCGATAAAGTTGCAGAGATAATGAATGCTCCCGAAGAAAACAGATCCGGTGAACCATGCGAAAATATGAGCGGCAGTCTTAAGGTTGAAAACGTCCGTTTCGGATACAGCGACGATAAGACCGTTTTTTCCGACCTGAGCTGTGAATTCAAGGATAACTGCGTTACTGCGCTTTTAGGCGAAAGCGGGTGCGGAAAGACAACTCTCGTAAATATTCTTACACGCCTCTATTCTCCTCAGGAGGGGAAAATAACCGTTGAAGGAAAGGATATACACGGCTTTGCACTTGAGGATTACAGAAATCAGTTCGCTGTGGTTTCTCAAAGCTCGATGCTGTTTTCCGGAACGGTAAGGGAAAATGTCTGCTACGGAAACGGAGAGGTTTCCGACGAGATTTTTTACGGCGCGCTGAAAAAAGCCGGAGCATTTGATTTTGTCATGAAGCTTCCCGATAAGGAAAATTCAGTTCTCGAAGAATACGGAGGAAATCTGTCCGGCGGACAAAGGCAAAGGCTCGCGGTAGCCCGCGCCCTTATATCCAAGGCCCATTATCTTATCTTGGATGAGCCGGCGGCATCTATGGACGCCATTGCTTCGGCGGAGCTTATGGAGATACTTAAGGAAGCGGCTTCGAACCGCTGCATGATAATTATAGCTCATACGCCTTCGGTCATTCCGATGGCAAACAGGGTGGTCATTATTGAGGATGGCACTGTAACGGCTCAGGGTGACGCTGAAGAGCTGAAAAAAACAAACGCTTTTCTTCATGAATTTATTGAAGGGAGTGTGTAAAAATGGCCGATAAAACCAAAAAGGGAATGTGGAAAAGAACAGTTAAGCTTTTTTTCAATATAAGAATACCCTGGCCTCTTTATATTATTCAGATCGCCCTTGGAATAGCAACAACAAAGGTTGCCCTTCTTTATGTTCCGTATGAGACGGATCTTAAGCTGGGAAATATAGATCAACCCGGGGTAGTATGGGGATATGTGGGCTTTATGCTTCTTGCAGCAGCCGCAAATATCGTAAGCCACATTCCTTCCTTTTATTCATCCGCCATCGTTGGGCGAAACCTGCAAAACAAGCTTATAAACAGATCACTAAGGCTTCCCATGAGATCTTTTGAGAAAAACGGATCAAAAATAGTCTCCTGGATAACCCAGGACTGTACGCTGGCCGACGGTCTGCTAACTTCGGTGATCGGTTTTATTACAGGTATTGTTTCCGTATACATGAGCGTCACCACAATGTCCGCCATAGATACGACTATGCTTTTTCTTGTGCCGTTCATTCTTGTTTATATAATATTCAGCACCTGGTTTGAAGGGAAAATGATGTTTCTGAGACAGCGCAGAGAAAGATTGGCGATGTCGCAGCTTACCGCTTATTTTTCCGAGCATCTGAGTTTTTTTACACAGATAAAGCAGCTTCACTCATACAACGAGGAAACCGAACGGGGAAAGAAGGCTATAGACGGATTTTACAGGGCAGATGTGTATCAGGCGCTGCTTACCCTTATAAACAATTTCGTTTCAGGGTCGCTTACAAATGTGATAACGATACTGATATTCGTTCTTGGTGTTCCTAAAGTGGCCGGCGGCACGATCACCATAGAACAGCTGGCCGCCTTTCAGACCTATATCCTTATTGCTTATCAATCGTTAAGCTCGGTTCCCAGCCTTTATACGAGCTTTATGTATTATAACGGACAGCTTTTCTATATAGCTTCTCTTATGTCGGAGAAGGAGGAGGTATATGAACGCAAACACACCATGGATATGCCTGACAGAGACATTGTTTTCGAAAACGTAAGCTTCGGTTACGGGGAAGAAAAAACCGTTGACAATGTAAGCTTCACAATCCCCAAGGGAAAGAAAACGGTTATAGTAGGACCGAACGGTTCGGGAAAGACAACATTGTTTAAGCTTATAGAACGATTTTATAATCCCGATTCCGGCGTTATACGCTTCGGCGAATACAATTCCGAGGACATTCATCTTCAGGAATGGCGCCAAAGCATCGCTTATGTGCTTCAGGAGCCTCAGCTTTTTGACGGTACCATAAGAGATAATATCAATTACGGCATGAACAGGGATGTCACCGGAGAGGAAACGGAAAATGCGGCAAAGCTGGCCTGCGCAGATGAATTTATTAAGGAGCTTCC
Source organism: uncultured Ruminiclostridium sp. (assembly GCA_910579265.1). Lineage (GTDB taxonomy): Bacteria > Bacillota > Clostridia > Oscillospirales > Ruminococcaceae > Ruminiclostridium_E. Next base: position 104,888 of record CAJTTE010000010.1, read on the forward strand.
CGATGGCTATGATTTTGAAATAGGCGAGAACGGATGCCATCTTTCGGCAGGTCAGAGACAGAGGATAGCCATAGCGAGAGCGGTTATGCTCGACCCCTCGTATCTGCTTCTGGATGAAGCAACCTGCAATATGGATTATAAATCGGAAAAAACGGTAAACGAGGCGCTTTCAAAGCTTATGGAGGGCAGAACCACGGTAATGATCACCCATGATATGAATATGCTTAACAAAGCGGATCATATAATCGTTATGAACGAGGGCAGGGTGGAGGCGGAAGGCACGATAGAGGAAGCCCGGAGATGCAGCGCTACTCTTCAAAAGCTTATTGCGGCCGGCTTTTAAAATTGTCATGGTTATAAACGATCCTTAAAATGCTAAAGCGCAAAAACATATTACAAAACATACAGAAGGAAGGGCGGATCAACATGAAATCATATATCAACACTCTGGCGGATTACCGTGAGGCCGATTTCAAAAAAGAAATTACAGTCTCTTGTCCGGATGAATACGTGGAGGGCCAGATGAAGCATCTTACGAGAGCTTTTAAGAAAACCGAAGCGGCAAACGTTATCGAAAAGGGCGACGTTACGGTTTTATCACTTGAGAGCCGGACGGAAAGATTCAACAGACCCTCGGTTTTCGTTACCGTAGGCGGAGGACTTTTCCATAAGGAATTTGAAGAAAAGCTTATCGGGCATAAAACGGGCGAAACATTTGAAATCATTGTGGACGGCGAAGCGGTGAAAGTAACCGTAAACCAGGCAACAAGAACGGTATTTCCTGAGCCTACCGATGAAATGGCTTTAAAATACGCTAAGGAACACGATGATTTTTCCGGAATAAAAACCGTAGAGGATTATAAAAGTATCGTTGTTGAAAAATATATTGAACAAGAGAAGAATAACGCGATCTATGAAGCAATGAATCAGGCGCTGGATTATGTGCTTACACACAGCGACTGGGAATTTGACGAAGGCGAAATATCGGATATGGTAAAAAGCGAGAAGGAATATATAACGGAAGAGTTAAAAAACGAAGGAAGAGCTCTGGAGGAGCTTTCTCAGAATGAGCTTTCAGACGCATTCGGAATAAGCGAGCTTTCGGAGCTTGACGGCATGCTTACCGGCGTTTGCGAAAGGCAGGCGGCCATGGGATTGTGGCTCGCGGTCAACAACGGTTTGGATCCTAAAACCGCTTCTGATGAAGAGATCAACAATTGCAGCTGGGATTTCCTTGAAAAATTTATAAGGGCAAATGTAAAAATAAAGGAGGAAAAATAAAAATGGCTTTTAAATATGCGACGGATGAGACATATGAAGAACTGGTAAGCGATGGCGTGGTGCTTGTGGACTTTTTCGGAAAAACCTGCGTTCCGTGCAAGATGCTTGCACGGGTGCTTGAGGAGCTGGAGGACGAGTTTCCTTTCATAAATATAGTCAAGGTTGACGTAGACGAATGTCCTAAAACATCCGAGAGGTTCAGGATAAACGGTATACCGGATCTGTATTATTACAGAGACGGGGAGGTGCTGTTTCATGAATCCGGGGCTGTTGATCTGGAGTATATCAAAAATAAGCTTTCGGGAATTTTGTATTAAGGCAACACCGCACAATGATTGCGTGTGAATCGCGCAGTCAGATATTTCGTCAGCTTGCATAAATCGGGCGCAGGAATACTGACGTATTTCAAGGAGAATTTGTGTAAGATGACGGAATATATGCAAGCAAGCCGCACGCAAAGCCGTCGGGCGGTCATTGTGCGGTATTGCCTTAAAAAGCGAGGGAAAAATGAAATCACATATCATAAGCTTTTATAATTATATGGACATCCCTTTTGAACCTGTTACGGAGATCATGGAAAAGGAAGATATGGAGACCGAGCTGAAAACCGTTATAAAAACGGAGCTGCTTCTTCATAAAGAGTATGAAGAGGTTCTTAAGGCGGGAAAGGGGGATATCGTTTTTGTTTCTTTAAATAGCGAGCTTCCTCGATTCAATAAAGAAAGCATAGGAATAAACGCAGGCCTGGGTATGTTCAGCAAAGAGCTTGAGGATGCGCTTATCGGACATGCGGTAGGCGATAAATTTTTCATTTCCGTTCAGGGGAAGGAGGTCCAGGTCGAAATCAAAGGCTGTAAAAGATTAACTGTTCCGGAATTAAGCGATGATTTTGTAAAATCCCTTAAGCTTGACGGAATAACCGATGTAAAGGGCTATAAAAAGCACCTTGCGGATGAAAAGCTGAATATGTACAGTGAAGCTTATACGGAAATGTATGCCTCGGATCTTTTTGAGCAGACCTGCGAAAAAAGCAGATGGGAGATAGATCCGGAAGAAAAGGAACAGTTCTACCGTTTGTGGAGCAGACATCAAAAAGAGGATAACGATTTTCACGGTATGAGTTTTTATGAAAACTACGAAGGTGAGCTGGAGGAAATGGAGAGAAACGACTCCTTCTTTCTTATGCGTATTATTATGACATATCTACTTTTTTGCGGTACGGATTACCGAAGCATTGAGGCGGACGGTATAGACTTCGGAAATATTGAAAAAATAACCGAAATGAAAAACACTGTTTTAAATCCCTTTAAAAATTATCTTAAGGATAAGGTCCGTGTTATTGCCGGCTGAGGGATCGGTAAAAATAAAAATCAAAAAGGATCCATTTAAAGTCTTCACACCTGTGTTTAAAACCTTCTGCGATGGATTTTAAGGATCCTTAAGAGGAAAGGCAGGAAAAAATGGCCGTATTTGAAGCAACAGATGAGAGCTTTGACGAGCTTGTGAAAGAGGGCGTATCCATAGTGGATTTTTATTCAACTCACTGTGGCCCGTGCCGGGTATTGCTGCCCGTGCTTCTTAGTGTTGAAAATCAGCTTCCGTTTATTAATCTGATCAAAATCAATACCGATAACTGCCCTAAACTGGCCGGAAGGTTCAGAATATCGGCAGTGCCTACCGTATATTTTTCCAAGGAGGGAGAAATGACCGAATATCATGGCTGTCAAGATGAGGACAGCATAAAGGAAAAACTAAGCAAGATCCTTTATGAGTAAAAATAAGGCTTCGGACAAGGAGCGGCAAGTTCCGGGGCTTTATAATAGAGCACAAATCAATAACACAAAATCAAAAGGAGAAAGAATATGAAAAAAATACTGGCAATATTGCTTACCGCGGCTATGGTTTCAAGTATAACGGCATGCGGCAGCCAAACGGGGAACGGTGACACAACGGGCACGTCTACCGTTTCTTCAAGCAGCACGGCGGCGTCCTCCGGTTCCGAAAGCGGTACGGCAGCACCGTCCGGCACCGAAAGCGGAACAAAAGCACCCGAAAGCACCGGCGGAAGCGAATCGGCAGGAATAGAGGGATATCCCGCTTCTCTCGATGACTGGACCGGTCAGCAATTTGTTGATTACTTTAAAAGCGCGGGGGTATTCAATGACGGAAACGGAGAGGAAACATGGGTCCAGGATCACTCATACTGGGGCGGAACACCCGTAAACGAATGCGCGGGCTTCTGGGACGATCTGGGAATGAAAATGGTTATGATATTTATTATCAAGAGCGATCTCCCGGATTCAAGCGAGGAGGAATATAACGAATGGAAAACCATGTTCAAGGAAAAAAAGGTTTTGCAGATAACTCAGGAGGATCCCGCATTCCCTATAGATCATTTAGTGGGCAACGTTGCTTTAAACTACAGCGAGAGCCTTGACGAAGAATTTGCGGAAAAAATGGACAAGGCGTGGACTGATCTTGTAGCAGCTATGGGCGCTACCGCAGATTTCTGATCTGAATCTTGGTTATATAAAAGTCTTGCCGCAAGAAAACCGCGGCAAGGCTTTTTGTCAATTGCAGGTGGGAGTTTTCACAAAAACATCACTTTTTTCTGATATAATAACCTCAGACCGGGAAAAAAGGAAGAGTTTATTTTGATGTCTGAGGACATTGTATCCTTTCAGTGGAATCGCTCCGCTTTGCTTCGCTCTTTTTATGATATAATAACCTCAGACCGGGGAAAAAGGAAGAGTTTATTTTGATGTCTGAGGACATTGTATCCTTTCAGTGGAATCG
>CAJTTE010000010.1:109062-114606 GCA_910579265.1 uncultured Ruminiclostridium sp.
CGCTCCGCTTTGCTTCGCTCTTTTTATGATATAATAAGGGCAATCTGAAAAGCTGTGATATGCACAGTTTCCAATGGCCGCAGGCGCTTTATGAACAAAATCCCTCGAAATATTACCATGTTTCACCGCTTTTTCCTTAAAATCGCCGCTCATTCGGCAAGATCGTACAAAACTGCTTGATTTTCAGATTCGCCCTAATATGATGATAAAAAATTTCAGAAGAAACGGAAGGATATAAAAATGCTGAATCCCTTTAAAAAAACCGATAAAGAGCAGGAAGAATTAAAAACGGCCATTATGAATTACTTAAACTGTCCCTGTCGCTATTTTCCGCCAATGGATAACGACAAGGAGCTGATGACAGCTTATATCGAGGCTGCCCAGCGAGGAAAAAGAGAGGGCTTCGTTCCGGTAATAGTCAGCTGTGACGATATTCTTTGGGAATCGTTGATTTTAAATACCTGTGAGGATGCTGATACCGGCGGGGACGCCTATGTGTTTTCCGAAGAGGCTGTTGCCGGATATCGGGAAAACGCTTTGAAGCAGCCGCTTAAATCCGGAAAGGACGTCATCAATGAGTGGATGAAGCTGTATCACGGCAGTTCCGATTATGATGAGGGGATTATAGGCGAAATCGACGGCGGAGAAAAAAACGACAGCTTCAGCGGATACAGTGATCATATGTCCGGAATGACGCTTCCGGTCGTAATGGCGGAGATACCGGTAAAAAATCCCTGGGAGGTATTCGCCTATCTTCCGTTCGGCGGTTGGAACGAATGTCCTGATACGCTTCAGATGATGTCTGTCCTAAAATACTGGCATGAAAAGTACGGAGCGGTCCCCGCGGTAATAACACATGATGTTTTGGAGGTTACGGTGCCCGAACCGGTTTCGGATAAGCAGGAGGCTTTAAGTCTCGCTATAGAGCAATGCAATTTCTGTTCCGATATAGTCTTTCAAGGGGTAGAAACGATAGGTGCTCTTGCGGATATTCTTACAAAGTCCAGGGTCTGGTATTTCTGGTGGGATTGATCGGTGTTTGTATTAAGAATCTGTCCGAATGGGAATTAGAAGCATTTTTAGGCATATTTTACCGATGACCTGCGTTTCGTAATTTGTTTTGCTGTCGGCGCATGCTTGCGCCGGCTTTGATCAAATGACTGAGCACACCGTTTTTTAAATTTTCTTGACCTACGACGTCAAGCCTCGGAAAATTTAAGGCAATACTGCACAATGGCCGCCTGACGGCTTTGCGTGCGGCTTGCTTGCATATATTCCGTCAGCTTACACAAATTCTCCTTGAAATACGTCAGTATTCCTGCGCCCAATTTATGCAAGCTGACGAAAAATCTGGCTGCGCAATTCACACCCGATCATTGTGCGGTGTTGCCTTAACCTGTCCTCGGTAAAAGCTGTTCGAAAGTCCGAAAACTGTTTCTATGCGGACGGATCCTAAGAAAGGAATATAAAATGGATAAATATGACGTTGCCGTTATAGGAAGCGGTCCTGCGGGAATCTCAGCGGCGATAAACCTTAAAATCAGAAACAAAAGCCTTGTCCTGTTCGGGGAAGAGACTCTCAGCGATAAGGTCCGGCGTTCAGAGCTTATATCAAACTACCCCGCAGTAAAGGCTGTAACGGGTACCGAGCTTAACGGACTTTTAAAAAGTCAGCTGGACGATATGGGGATAGGCGTAACATGTAAACGTATAACCGGCATTTATAATATGGGTAAATACTTTGCCCTTTTGTCGGATCAGGAGGAGTTTGACGCAAAGGCCGTTATTATGGCAACCGGAGTTGAGGCGGTCAAGCCCGTACCGGGCGAACGTGAATTTCTGGGGAAAGGGGTCAGCTATTGTGCCACCTGCGACGGGAATTTGTATAAAGGCAGGACGATTGCGGTGGTCTGCGATAACAAAGCCATGGAGGACGAGGCCGATTATCTGGCGGAGCTGGCCGGGAAGGTTTACTATCTGCCGTTATTTGAGGACAGCACATTTAATTCGCCGAATACGGAAAGGCTTACGGAAAAAATAACCGAAATTTCAGGCGGAGACCGGGTAAGCGGTATCAGTCTAAGAGACGGAAGCAGGCTCGATATAGACGGAATATTTTTTTTGAAGCAGTCGGTTTCTCCCGCCGTTTTGTTAAGGGGCGTAAGCATAGAGGGAAGTCATGTGGCCGTAAACCGCATGATGGAAACAAATATCAGGGGCTGCTTTGCGGCGGGTGATTGTACCGGGGCGCCTTATCAGATCGCCAAGGCGGTAGGGGAAGGAAATATTGCCGCTCATTCGGCAATAAAATACTTAGCGGAGCTTACCCAAAAAAGTAATGACAAATAATGATCGATATGATATAATGGTTATAAGCCACTCATAAAATGCAAAAAGAAAGGAAAGGTAAAAACAATGGATTTGGCATCAGGAGCAAAGCTTCACGGCTTTACGGTAACAAGGATAAGAGAAGAAAAAGAGCTTAACGGACGTCTTGTCGAAATGGTTCATGACAAAACCGGCGCAGGACTTTGCTGGGTAGATAATAAGGAGCTCAATAAAACTTTTTCGGTGACTTTTAAAACTTTGCCGGAGGACAGCACGGGGGTTTTCCATATACTCGAGCATTCGGTGCTCTGCGGCTCGGATAAGTATCCCGTAAAGGAACCGTTCGTTGATCTCTTGAAGAGTTCTATGAATACGTTTTTAAATGCCATGACTTTCCCGGATAAGACCATGTATCCTGTTTCAAGCCGCAATAAGCGTGATTTTTTAAATTTAACATCGGTATATCTTGACGCCGTATTTGCTCCTGCGTTAAGACACGATCCCAATGTTTTCCGTCAGGAAGGAATACACACCGAATTTGACGAAAACGGTCAACCGCTTTATAAGGGCGTGGTGTTCAATGAAATGAAGGGAGCAATGTCCGCCCTGAACGATCGTATTGAATACGGTTTTGAGGACCTTCTGTTTCCGGATAACTGTTACAGATTTAATTCCGGAGGAGATCCGGCGGTCATACCCGATCTTACCTATGATCAGTATGTGGCTACCTACAACAGCTTTTATCATCCTTCAAACGCTCGTTTTTGCCTGGATGGCGACATTCCCGTTGATGAAACTCTGGAAATGATAAATTCCTATTTGGATAAATACGAAAAAAGCCCTACGGAGCATGAGATAGTGATGCAGACTCCGGTTTCAAGAGAAGGCAACGGATATTATGAAATAGCCGAAGGCGAGGACAACGGAAAAAAGACCGTTCTTGTGCTCGGAAAGATCATCGGTTCGTGGAATGAGAGAGATAAAATATTGGCGGCGCAGGTTTTATGCGATGTTCTGGCTGACACAAACGAATCTCCCTTAAAAAGAGCGGTGTTGTCCTCGGGTCTGGCGGAGGATTTCGAAATGGAGATCCTTGACGGAATAGCTCAGCCCTATCTTATGATGACAGCAAGAAATATTTCCGATTCGGACAGCGGCAAAATAAGAGATCTTATTAACAAGACCGTTAAAGAGATCATATCCGAGGGGTTGGATAAAAAATCTCTGACCGCGTCGATAAACCGTCTGGCATACAGTTCAAAACAGCTTTCGGAACCACAGGGAGTATACAGAGCAATGTATATTCATTGCAGCTGGCTTTACGGCGGCGATCCCATGATGTATCTATTGTATGATAACGCCATAAGCGGACTCAGAAAAATGTCGGAAGGCAGAGGTTTTGAAGAGCTTCTTCAGGATATGCTGGCTAATGACAACGAGCTTTCGGCTCTTCATATGCTTGCGTCCGTATCTTTGGGCGACGAGCTTCGTGATACTGAGGAAAAACGCTTGCAGTCCGAAGTTTCCGTTCTTTCGACAGAACAAAAGGATGAAATCCTGAAGCAGTTAGACAGCCTTAACAAATGGCAGACCGAGCCGGATACACCGGAGGCTGTAGCAAAGCTCCCCACACTGCCCCTGAGCGAAGTAAGCAAATTGCCGGCAATAACAAAAACCCGGATTAAGACCGGTAAGGGCGCGACAATTCTTTACCATCCCGTCGCTTCCCACGGAATAGTATATCTTTCATTATATTTCCCGCTCACCGACCTTAATCTTGATGAGCTTACAAAGGCCTCAGTATTGCCTTCTCTTTATGGAGAGCTGCCTACAAGAAATTACAGTACTCTTGAATTGCAGCAGCAGATAAAAACTTATATCGGAAGCATCAGTTTTAAGCTGAATGTTATCGGTAAAGCGGATGATAAGGAATCCTGCACACCCTGTCTGGAAGTTACCGCAGGAATCCTGAAGGAAAACCTGGCGCAGGGAAAGGCTCTTATAGCCGAAATCCTTCTGAATACTGAATTCGATCATCCCGATAAAATAAGAGAGGTAGTAACCCAAACGGATGAATCCGTTCGTCAGTCGGCAATGAGCAACGGGCATACTCTCGGAGTAAGCGCCGTTGCGGCACACTATACCGCAAAGGACGCGGTCTTGGAGGCAGTAAGCGGATACAGCTCATTAAATTATCTGCATAGGTTTTCAAAGAACTTTGATGAGCTGATCGGAGACTTCATTGCCCTGACAAAGCATATAAGAAGCAGCGCCCTTATAAGAACCGGACTTTTTGTTAGTCTTACCAATACCGAAGAAATTGATATTTCGGATCTTATAGATTTGTTCCCTGAAGGAACCGCGCTTCCCGAAAAGGCTATGTATAAAACCTCACTGCCCTTAAATATGGGTATTATCATACCAAGTCAGGTGGCTTATGCGGTAAAGGGGTATCATTTGTCAGAGTGCGATGGGAAAATCTCCGGAAGCATTAAGGTCATAGACAATATACTGTCCCTTTGTTATCTCTGGAACGCTGTACGTGTTCAGGGCGGCGCTTACGGAGCAGGGATGAGAGTTGCGCTGGGAGGCAGAATGTTCTGTTATTCATATCGGGATCCTTCTCCCGCACGATCTTTGGGTATTTATGATACAATGTCGGATTTTATAAAGGACTTCTGTGATGGTGACGAAGATCTGGAAAAACTCATTATTTCTGCAATAGGAAACAGTGAACCGTTAAGAACACCCGCAGGGCAGGGTGCGGCAGCGGATGATTTCTGGTTTACGGGTATTACTGACGATGAACAGATAAGGATACGGGGAGAAATGCTCTCCACGGACAGAACAGGACTGCTTGCTCAATGCGGAATCCTCGATAAGCTTGCGGAAAACGGAGCCGTATGCGTAGTAGGACATGAAGGCGCTCTAAAGGAATGCGGAGAGCTTGAGCTTTTTGAGCTTTAATACGTATGATCTTTTAGTCAGAAGCAAGCATGCCTGAATCGAACCTGAACAGCCGCCGCGGACATTAAAAACGCGGAAAGTATCCGCAGTTTATATCTTGATCCCCGCAGACCCGGGCCGGCTTTGAAGCGCATGATTTAAGGCAACACCGCACAATGATCGGGTGTGAATTGCGCAGTCAGGTTTTTCGTAAGCTTGCATAAATTGGGCGCAGGAATACTGACGTATTTCAAGGAGAATTTGTGTAAG
>CAJTTE010000010.1:114617-128154 GCA_910579265.1 uncultured Ruminiclostridium sp.
CATGCAAGCAAGCCGCACGCAAAGCCGTCGGGCGGTCATTGTGCGGTATTGCCTTAAATGGCGTTACGGCTTGCCCGATCATATTGACTGAAGAATGTTCTGAAATATCAGAGATAATCGGATAACGGAAAGTAAACATTATTTGCGGCAATTCCGGCAAACGCTTTCAGCGCCTTTGTATACAGGCCGGAATCCGGCATATACGGCTTTTGAACCGAAGAAAATAAAAATAAGCGGTATGCTACCCTGTCCCGGGCGCATACCGCTTTTGATATTAAAAGCAGATCTTATTATTTAAATTATATGTGTTTTATAACGCCGTAATCTTAAGGTCAAGGGTGTATGAGTGTTATCATATTGCCGCAAAGGTATTTTTACGCTTCGCTGCTTACTTTTTTTTCAGGCGCGCAAATCTTCTGCGCAGCGAGCCGTGTTTAGCCTGTTTTTTCAGCTCGTCCTGTTCGCGTTTTATTTCCTTTTTCTCGTTCATTTCATACAAGGTTATAAGCTCGCCCGTATCCTCGTCCACATAAGCGACTTTTCGGTAGACGTTAGAGTCTTTCGGCAATCCCTTGCTTTCAAGTTTTCTGCCCACTCTTGCTCTGACTATGGAGTATATTACGGCAAAAAGCGGAATGCCTATGATAAGACCCATAAATCCGAAAATACTTTGCCCCAGCAGTAATGAAAAAATTATCCAGAAGCTGGAAAGTCCTGTGGATTCACCAAGCACCATAGGGCCTATGACGTTTCCGTCAAGCTGTTGTATCAGAAGCATTACGCCTATGAAATACAGCATATAAAGAGGATCCTCCAGCAATATCAGCAGACAGCAGGGTACGGCTCCGATTATCGGTCCGAATACGGGTATTATATTGAATATGCCCATAAGAACGCTGCACAGAGGGGCATAAGGGAAATTGAAAAGCGTAAGAACAATAAAGAACAGTATCATAATTATAAGGCTGTCAATTATTTTTCCCGAAAGGAAACCGCCGAATGTACGATGCACTTCGCGCAGATTTCGTACCACCGCGTTTCCGTAACGCGGCGAGGTTATGCTGTAAAGCATTTTTTTAAGCTGGGCGGCGAAAAGTTCCTTGCTGTAAAGGAAATATACCGCAATAACCACTCCGAAGAAAATATTGGTAAAAATCTGTATGACAGCCACTATACCGCCGGAAAGAGTAGCTATTATATCGGTCATTTGCGGCATTATAGTATCGTTAAGCCAACCGGTTATGCTTTCAAAAGCGTTGTCGAGAGAGTTGTTGAGCCACTCCTGAGCTTCGGGATAGTCGATAAGCTGTTCGTTTATCCATGTTCTCGCATCCTTAAGATACCCATCCATATTGTTTATGAGGCCCTGGATGGTTGTTATAAGCTGTGGTACGATAATAAGGATAATACCCGTCACTATCAGGAAAAGCGTAAGCATTGCGCAGGCTACGCCGAAAACCCTCGAATACTTTTTTGATTTTATCATTGCCTCGTTGCCGTAATTATGATCAGGATTGTTTTTTATCATACGGCGGTGCGCCAGTTTCATGTAAACCTTTTTTTCAAAGAAGGTTTCCACGGGATTCAGAAGATAGGCAAATGCAAATCCATAAAAAATAGGAGACAGAGCGTTAAAGAGATTTGAAAAAAAGGAGCTTACCACAATCGTTCCGGAGACAAATATGCCTTTAAAAATCTCCGCAGCAACTATTACCGCAAATGCGGTGATCCCCCAGTAAAGGTATTTCTTATCCCATTTGTATCGCATATGCAACTCCTTTGGCGTAATGCGCAGTGGTTGTTTTATCTAAGGCGGTGAAGCCGTACTGTTTCAACACCCGCGTTTTTACTCATATATTTCCAAATAACATTATATATTCAAATTTGCTTATTGTCAACAGTAAAGCGCCGCTATACCGGCGCTTTTTCGACATATAAGGTCAACGCTTTAAATATATTCCGTAAATTCCGTATTCGCCCCTTTCGCTCCAGTCCTGGTTCAAATACTTTTCCATATAGGAACAGGCATCGTTCGGGTTTTCAAATAACCCGTTTTCATTAAGCTTCTGAAAGTCTTCCGAAAACAGCGTTCCTTCTTTGTCGCAGCCATGCCATTTACAGATAAACATGCAATCGCATATCATCGAAAAGGCTCCCCTTAAATCGGGCGGATAAGCAATATCATATCCTGCAAAGCAAAAGCCTTCCGGTGCTTTGTGCTCCGAACCGTTTATTTTCGTCCATATAAGTTCATAATCATTTTCTGTATCTAAGCAGCTTAACAATATTTCCGCTTCCTGCTGAGACAGGAGTTCTTCCTGTTCATAAAAGCAGCAACAGATGTCGGATACCCTCTTTAATATTTTCTTTTGCTCCCCGTTCAGGTCGTTTCTTTTATCGTTGATCTTGTAATCGCTTATTCTGTCCAAACCGTTATATGTCTTTTGGGGAACACTCTCAAAGGGAAGTGCGTATATATTTGAATTACCGTTTTGGATAAACCGGGGTAAGGCTTCTTCGTAAAGAAGCCTGTATTTTTTTACGATGGAAAACTGACATTCTTCATAACAGTATGAATCCTCTTTGATTTCTCCTGTGTTATAACAAGAGTAAAGAACCTTTTTCAATTGTTTGTCTCCTTTAATAACGGCGTTTGTTTTCGGAAAGAACCTTCATAAGGAATGCGTTCATAATCCAATACCCGCGTAAATAGAGCGTTCGGCCTTTTGATTCGCATATAAAAAGGAAGCGATAAATTTATTTTTCGCTTCCTTTCTTTTTTATTTTACCAGGCCGGAAAATTCAGCAGACATTTTCTTCTGTAATTCTTCAGCTTCCGTCATGGTAGGGCACACGGCGGTATAGTAGACCTTTAGTTTGGGCTCTGTGCCGCTTGGGCGTATTATTGCTTTGTTGCCGCCTTCCAGATAAAGGGAGATAACGTTTGATTTCGGAAGGGTGATCTTTTCCACAGCGCCCGTCAGAAGATCCGTTTTTTCACTTGCTTCATAATCAGCAAAACCTATTACCTTAAAGCCTGCAACGGACTTAGGATAATCGGTGCGCATTTTATCCATTATATCATTCATTTTCTGCATACCGCTGGCACCTTCGAAGGTGAATGTGTCAAGCTTGTTGCAATAGAAGCCGTACTCTTCGTACATTTCCTTGCGAACCTGAATAAGGCTTTTTCCCTGAGCACGATAGAATGCAGCCATTTCGCAGATAAGCATCGAAGCGACGACCGCATCTTTGTCTCTTACGTATCCGCCGGCAAGATAGCCGTAGCTTTCCTCGAACCCAAAGATATATCTGTCCTGCCGACCTTTCTTTTCCAGGAATCCGATCTGTTCGCCGATAAACTTAAAGCCCGTCAGAACCTCAACCAGTTCAACACCGTATTTTTCAGCTATTTTTGCGGTGATATCAGTAGTAACTATTGTCTTTACCGCTAAGGGAGCTTCCGGCATTTTTCCCAATGCCTTTCTTTCCTTAGCAACGTATTCCAAAAGCATGGAACCTACCTCGTTGCCGCTGAACAATGCATAGGAATCTCCGTCGGGAACGGCGATCCCAACACGATCACAGTCAGGATCGGTAGCCAGAAGAAGATCGGGCTTTTCTTTTTCGCAAAGCCTTAATCCAAGTTCAAGGGCTTCTCTTATTTCCGGGTTAGGATACGGACAGGTAGAAAATGTTCCGTCGGGATTCTCCTGTTCGGGAACTATCACCACATCCTTGATACCTATTTCCTTAAGAATACGGCGGACGGGTTTATTACCAGTACCATTAAGGGGCGTATATACTACTTTAAGTCCCGCGCTTTCACAAACCTCAGGGTGGAGAGATTGATTCCTTACCTCGGCCATATATGCGTCGATGATATCATCTCCGATATAGCTTATAAGTCCGGTTTTTACCGACTCGTCGAAATCGGCAGTCTTCACTCCGGTAAACACATCGGTTTTATTTATATAACCCAATATCTCGTCAGCAGCTTCGATGGTGACCTGACATCCGTCGCTGCCATACACTTTATATCCGTTATATTTGGCGGGATTATGACTGGCAGTTACCATAACGCCGGCGTCGCATTTTAACGATCTGACCGCCCACGAAAGCATAGGGGTGGGCATAAGCTCGGAGTAAATATTTACCTTTATACCGTTTCCGGCAAAAACCTCTGCGGCGGAGCGGGCAAAATAATCGGATTTTATCCGGCTGTCATAGCTTATGGCAACGCTCTTTCCGCCATGATTTTTTATGTAGTCCGCAAGCCCTTGGGTCGCCTTGTTGACAGTATAGACATTCATTCTGTTAGTGCCTGCGCCGATAACTCCGCGAAGTCCGCCCGTGCCGAATTCAAGCTCTCTGTAAAAACGGTCGAAGATCTCGTCTTCATTTTCCCCGATCTTTTCAAGTTCCGCCTTCAGATCGGGATCTGCCGACGCATTATCAAGCCAAATACGGTAAAGCTGTTTTGTGTCCATAAACATTAACCCCTTTCGGAAATGTATTTTTTACTTAAAGTCAGTATATCATAATTTCAGCAAGATTGCAAGGCAATAAATGAAAAAAATGGCGTTTTTCCTTTACTTAAAAAATCTTGTTTTTTAAGTAAAAGTCGACTAAGGATAATATGGTTTTTTGTATGTATTAACGACTTGACAATGCTAAATTACCTTGATATAATAGAATACAAGATTGAAAGCACATCACGCTTTAAGGCGGAAATATTCAAGCATTGAAAGGAAAACAGCAATGAACGTAAAAATCATTAACGGACAGTCCATTCCCAATATGCCTTGGCAGGATAAGCCCAAGGACAGCAATGAGGTTATCTGGAGATTTGATCAGAACCCCATTATTCCCCGTGATCTTCTTCCTACCAGCAATTCCATATTCAACAGTGCGGTAGTTCCTTTTGAAGGTAAGTTCGCAGGCGTATTCCGCTGTGATGACAAACAGAGAAATATGGATATCCACGCAGGATTCTCTGATGACGGAATCCATTGGAATTTAAATCCGGAGACCATCAAATGGATAAACGACGATCCCGAGACCGCAGAGGCGAATCCCTGGCAATATGGTTATGATCCGCGCTGCGTATGGATAGAGGACAGATATTGGATCACATGGTGTAATTCCTATGGATGGAAGCCTACTATCGGCGTGGGCTGGACTAAGGATTTTAAGGAATTCCATCAGTGCGAGAATGCGTTCCTTCCTTTTAACAGAAACGGCGTATTATTCCCCAGAAAAATAAACGGTAAGTATGTAATGTTCAGCCGCCCTTCGGACAGCGGTCATACACCCTTCGGAGATATGTATCTTTCACAGTCCCCTGATATGAAGTATTGGGGAGAGCACAGACATGTAATGGCACCGGGAAGCGGTTGGGAAGCCAAGAAGATAGGCGCGGGCCCGATCCCCATCGAAACAAGCGAAGGATGGCTCTGTTTCTATCACGGCGTACTTGAAAGCTGCAACGGTTTTGTTTACAGCTTCGGCGCTTGCCTGCTCGATATCGATAAGCCTTGGAAGGTGCTTGCAAGATGCAAGGAATATCTCATCAATCCCAAGGAAATGTATGAGATGGTGGGTGATGTTCCTAACGTTACCTTCCCCTGCGCCGCACTCTGCGACAAGGATACGGGCAGGATCGCTATTTACTACGGCTGCGCGGATACGGTTGTCGGCCTAGCCTTTACAACTGTTGATGATGTTGTGGATTATGTTAAAAAGCATTCCTCTGTCTGATGATTAAAATGAATAGCCGCATTCTCCTATACTAAGTATGGGCAAGTAAAGCATGACCATCAAAATAAATATAAAAAAGTCCTCTGATTTTTATCAGAGGACTTTTCTTGCAGCTTCAGCGTGAAAACCGCCGGCTCGGCCGGGGAAATAAATGGCTTTAGTAAAATAACGATCTCCGATATGATATAATAACCTCAGACAGCGGAAAGAGGAAGGATTGATTTTAATGTCTGAGAACATTTTATCGATTTTGAGGAATCGCTCCGCTTTGCTTCGCTCTTTTTATGATATAATAACCTCAGACAGCAGAAATGGGAAGGATCGATTTTAATGTCTGAGAACATTTTATCGATTTTGAGGAATCGCTGCGCTTTGCTTCGCTCTTTTTATGATATAATAACCTCAGACAGCAGAAAGGAGAAGGATCGATTTTAATGTCTGAGAACATTTTATCGATTTTGAGGAATCGCTGCGCTTTGCTTCGCTCTTTTTATGATATAATAACCTCAGACAGCGGAAAGGGGAAGGATCGATTTTGATGTCTGAGAACATTTTATCGATTTTGAGGAATCGCTGCGCTTTGCTTCGCTCTTTTTATGATATAATAACCTCAGACAGCGGAAGGAGGAAGGATCGATTTTGATGTCTGAGAACATTTTATCGATTTTGAGGAATCGCTCCGCTTTGCTTCGCTCTTTTTATGATATAATAACCTCAGACAGCAGAAATGGGAAGGATTGATTTTGATGTCTGAGAACATTTTATCGATTTTGAGGAATCGCTCCGCTTTGCTTCGCTCTTTTTATGATATAATAACCTCAGACAGCGGAAAGGGGAAGGATTGATTTTAATGTCTGAGGATATTTTACCGTTTTAGAGTTATCAAATTCTGCAAAGCAAAATTTTATCTTTGTGATATAACAGTAACGGTTTGGCAGCCGCATTACTATTGCTTTAAACCTTCCTGCCGGTTTCTGTCGGCTGCGTTTATACATTATGAACGGAGAATATGTATTTAATTATTGTCAGAGGGCGTTAAATGTTTGTTTTATATCGGTTCATCAACAAGCTTCTTAAACCGTTACGGATTTTATTATCTGCTCTAAAGTATCTTCGCAGTTTTTACCCGAACAGTCGATAGTTATATCCGAATATCGTTCATATAACGGACCCCGAAGAGACATTATTTCGTCCAAGGTTTCTCCTTGCTTACAGGCTATTCCCCTTGTTTTTATGTTGGATAAACGCATACGCAGTTCGTTTAGCGGAAGCTTTAAATAAACACAGACACCGCTGCGCTTTAAGTGATCCATGCCATTGTTGCAGAATATGGCGCTTCCTCCCGTAGCTATGACCATGTCCGATTGTTCGGTGACGGATAACAGGGCGCTTTCTTCAAAACATCTGAATTTCTCCAGGCCGCAGGCTTCGATAAGCCTTTGGAGCGTGTTCCTTTGCTGAACCTGGATGATCAGGTCGGTATCTATAAATCCGGTTCCGAGAGCTTTAGCCAGAAGCACCCCCACCGTGCTTTTGCCGCATCCGGGCATGCCGATCAGAATTATATTTTTCAATTTATTGTATAACCCAGCGGGCTTTCTCCTTTTTAAAGCTTTAATCTGATAATCAGTACCATACCGGAATGACGCTCTGGTAATTGTCAAGATCGGCAGCTATCTTCTGAGCTCTTATTATGGCTACCGCAAGCTCTTCTTTGTTCTGTGCGCCGTCAATATCCGTCAATGCACGTTCGGTAGAATAATAGGCGAGCAGCTCAAAGAAATCGGAGGGCAGTATGCCGTTATACAGGCCCTTAAAAACGCCTTTTATAAAGGGCAGACTGTATCCGTCCGATAAAGAAATAAGATCGGTTACGGGATCGCCCCAGCCCGATTCGTTTAACGGAAGCATTCCCACATTAAGATCCTTGTCAAGAAACAGGGTGTTTGCGGAAAAATTTCCGTGAATTGCAGTTGCGGGACGGTTTTCCGGTATAGAGTGATGTTTTTTCAGGAACCCTGATGCCTGAGAAAAACCTTCATACTTTATTCCCTTTTCTTCAAGTCTCGTCAGCGTAAGGAATATATCGTTCTGTTCCTTTAGCTTATCGTCGGGCTGAGGAAGCACCGATTGAAACTTTTTAAGCTGCTTTCCCGCTTCTACCCCAAAGGCATGCTGATGGGAGGTGGAAAACTCCGGAAGCCTTCTCGCAAGATTGTCTCCGCAAAAGAAATTATAAAGGCTGTACACCATTCTGTCGTTGTAATAGGCACCCACTTCAACAGGAGAGGAAACGTATACGCCTCCCTCTGCGAATATGCGGTCGGCAAAGGCGGCAAGGGCGCATTCTTTTTCAAAGCTGTTTATCGTATCAGTACGCATCAAAAGGTTTTTCCCGTCGATGTTTAAAGCGTACAGGCGAAGAGTGCAGGAAACGGGCTTTTCCTTTCTGGGAGGTATGCTTATAACGCCGGTTTTCAGCTTGTTGCCGTCAGGCACATACCGCGTTTCCGGAAAGTATCTTTCCACCTTCTGCCAATTTTCAAATCCTTCCACCGTGGAAAGCTGCTTCAGCTCCTCCTCGGTAAGTCCGTTATGTTCCAAAGGCTCACCACCTAAAAATTTAATTTCAGAGCCGCCCCGGTTTGATCAAAGGGCAGCCGTTTTGGTTTTCCGTACAATTTTTCCAATAGCTTTTGCGCTTTTCCGGCCTGATCGAATTGTTTTCCGTGGGGCAAACGATACGTCCTTCCGTCCTTTATAAAGTTCGATCCTATCTGATGGTAGTGGAATCCCGTCCCGCTTTCAAGGCAGTCCACATAAAGCTTTTCCACCCACTCCCATTTACACGGACGGGCACTGTTTCCGCTTTCTCCGCCCACGCTTACCAAATCTATTCCGGCAAGTCTTCCCTTAAGGGAGATTTCTTCAAGAAGCGGCGCGCAAAAAATCAATCTGCGCTTTACGGGGAGGGATAAGAAAATGGGAAGCCTTTCGTCTACTGTTCTCCGGCTTTCCATGGTACAGGCTATTGCAACATTTTCATATCCGTCACCCCAGTCCAGGGGCAGACGTTCCCTCGCCTGTGATATTCTTTTGGTTACAATGCAGAAATTCAGATCCGGGCGGGACTTTATCATAGACCAAGCTTCGTCCCGCCAGCAGTCGGCATCCTCCACAAAAAAATCGCTGGTCATACAGGTAAAGACCGTACCGTCTTCGGGTTTCAGTTTGTAACCGCCGTTTTTATCCTTTTTTACGGGAAGGTCGAAATCAGAGTTTTTACGGACAATAAAGCTGTCGGAGCGTCCGTGGCTGCTGTCGATGCGGTATACGTAACAATTTTTGCACCCTTCGCTGTACTTATGACACCCGTGCCAAAGATTCCAGTTGGACATGGTTTTTAAAGCCCGTTGCAGATTTTTTTAAGATAATCGCGGAATCCGTCTTTTACCTCGGGATGTTCAAGTCCTACCTCCACGATTGCCTTTAAAATCCCCAGCTTATTACCCATATCATATCTTGTGCCGGTAAAGTCCACGCCCATCATCCCTTCGCTGCGTGATAATATTTTCATAGCGTCGGTAAGCTGATATTCGCCTCCCGCTCCGGCGGGCAGCGTTTCAAGTATTCCGAATATTTCCGGGGGTAAAACGCATCTTCCTAAAATTGAAAAGTTTGAAAACATTTCATCGGGATCGGGCTTTTCGATCATATCGGTTACCGAGTATATATTGTCCTTTTGCAGCTGAACCTTTAGACTTGAATATTTCGTCACAAGCTCCGTGGGAACTTCCTTCATGGCTACCGTTCCCTTCCCGTATTCCTCATAAGCCCGGCATACCTGCGCCGTGGCGGGATCTTCGCCGATTATTACGTCATCTCCGTAAAGAACCACAAAGGGTTCGTCGCCCACAAAGCTCCTGGCGGACATAACGGCGTCTCCCGTTCCCTTCATTTCCTGCTGTCGGATATATTGAATCCTTGCAAGCTTTGGGATTTTGGCCACCTCTTCATAAAATTCCGTTTTTCCGGAATTATGCAACGCTCTTTCCAGCTCGGGAGAACGATCGAAATGATCCTCCACAACATTTTTTCCGCGGCTTATAACGATAAGGATATCTTTTATTCCCGCTTTGGAAACCTCTTCAACTATATATTGAATAGCAGGCTTGTCCACTATGGTAAGCATTTCCTTCGGCATCGCCTTTGTGGCGGGAAGAACCCTTGTTCCCATACCTGCGGCAAGGATAACGGCCTTTCTGACTTTCATTGTTTTTTCCTTTCCGTAAACCAAAATTCGTTTCACAGTAAATATATCCCGGCATTTTACTGTAGGTAAATGATTATCTTTCAGTATAGCACATTTTGTCGAATTTGTAAAGCGCAGAACGCTATGCTGCATGTTCAGGATTTGTGCTGCTGACGGCTGTTTTATAAATGCGCTTGTCAAAGCACCGAAAGCGGGCGGCTGTCTTTAAATTGTGACCGACCGGCAAGCTTCGATTCGCCGCTATGATCATAGCATGATACGGGCTTCCAGCCAATTTGTTTTCGCGGTATAGACGGAGCTTTTACCGACAACGCAAGTCTTGAGCAGGGACGCGAATGCCTTATATCGAAAAATGCCTTTTAAAAAGCTTTTTCAAATGCTTCATAAAAGGATCGGCTAAATCATGTCCCCGTTCTTTAAAGCCGGGCCTATTGTCCGACGACCGTTTATAATGTCCGTATAATAAATTATCTCTTTATTCAAAGCTTTTGCAAGCTCTATTTCGCTCATTGTGGCATCGCCTATATAATTATCGATGTCAGCCACCAGTATAGCGTCGGATATTTTGATCCTTTCCTTGTGCATTGCGCCAAGCATATTCCTTTCGTCATCGGTGTAAAAGTTTTTATCCGGGTCTGCGGGGAATATAGGGCTCAAAGTGCAATGCCCAAGCAGCGTCAGCTTTTCCGTAATTTCCATAATTTCTTTTTTGTATCTCAAGCTTCCGCATACCGTTATTATTTTCATTTGATAGTTTCCTCCTGAAATGGCCGAATTATCCGTTTTAAGCCAAACATGCGGGATTAAATCAAGACCGTTCGGCCGTCGGAGAATGAGGAAGCCGTAAGCCGTTCGTTTTTAGAATCCCGTTATCGGCTATAGCCTGATCTCCATTTCCACAGTGTCCTGCCAGCTTCCGAATTTGTCCCTTGCAATTTTTTCTCTCACTCCCACAATGCGAAAACCGCATTTCTCGTGAAGACGTATGCTTCCCGTATTCTGGCGGCAGATCCGCGACTCGAGAGTCCATATCCCGTAATCCGGCGCATTTTTTTTTGCTTCTTCGATAAGCGCATACCCTATTCCGTGACGACGGTATTCCTGTCTCACATATATGCTAAGCTCCGCAACACCTTTATATGCCGCCCTGGTTATTCCTGCGGCAAGAGCCGTCCAGCCTATTATCCGGTCATCCGATCCCGTCACAGCCACATATCGGCAGAAGGGATGATGAGAACCGTCCCATTCTTCATAGTTAGGTATATAAGTCTGAAACGTTGCAGAGCCGCTCTCAATGCCTTGTCCGTATATTTCCGCTACTTCTTTATAGTCGCCGGGCTTCATTCCTCTGATAAAAAAATCCATTTTTTTCTTTTGTTCCTTCCGTTGATTCACGTAAGCTATTATACACGATGAGAAGAGAAAAAGCAATACGGATCCTTCACCAAATAGCCGCATTCAACATAAAATAGAAGGGTAAGAAGGCAAAACAATCCTTGAAAGGAATGATAGAATGGAAAGGTTTTTGTTTTTAGGCGGCGATCTTCGTATGTTGTATGCCGCCGAGTATTTAAATAAAGAGCGCAGCTGTTTCGTTTACGGCTTTGAAGAGGCGGAGGATTTTCCGGCGCCGGCAACGGGGGAACTTATACCTTGCGACTGCGCCGTACTGCCGCTGCCGTCGACAGTGGACGGGCAGCATATAAGCATGCCGTATCATTCGGAGAACCTTGATTTCTCGGCGATCCTCGGGACGGTGAAAAAAGGCGGAACGGTCTTTACGGGAAAGAGCTGCCCTTATCTTGAAAAGCTATGCGGCGAAAACGGCATAAGGCTCAGAAATTATTTCGGCCGTGAGGAATTACAGGTGATGAATGCCGTTCCCACCGCAGAAGGGGCACTTGAAATAATGCTCAAGGAGCTTCCCGTTACGGTTTTCGGCGTCAGGGTACTTATAACCGGCTTCGGAAGAATAGGAGAGGTGATGGCGCGCATGCTTGTTTCTTTAGGAGCCGTAGTAACCGTCGGGGCAAGAAGGTGCGACCAGCTTGCAAAGGCACGCGGTATGGGGTGCGGATCAGTTTTGCTCGACGAGCTTGAAGACGGGCTTTCCGGATATGACGTTATCATAAATACGATTCCCGCCGCCATATTTGACCGGAAGCGCCTGCTGCTTCTCAAAAAGGACTGTCTGATAATCGATCTTGCCTCAAAAACAGGAGTCGAGGACATGGAGCTGGCTTCCAGCGTGGGAGTTAAGGTGATATGGGCGCTTTCCCTGCCCGGACGGACGGCACCGGTCACCGCAGGGCGCATAATAGGAATGACAATAGAAAATATGCTGAGGGAGGAGGGCGAGACCGTTGGCGGCGATATTTGAAAATATAAGGATAGGAGTTGCGGTCTGCGGCTCTTTCTGCACCTTCAAAAAGGTTTTCGAGACCGTAGCCGAGCTTAAGGAGCTCGGGGCGGACATCATACCCATAATGAGCTTTAACGCCGCGCGTCTGTCAACCCGTTTCGGAAGAGCGGCAGATAATCTCAGGATCCTCGAAGGCATGACGGGACGATGTGTTATTACCACAATAGAGGAAGCCGAGCCGATAGGGCCAAAGAAGATGACGGATATAATGCTCCTTCCCAATTGTACAGGAAACACACTGGCTAAGCTGGCACTTTCGATCACCGACAGCCCCGTTACCATGGCGGTAAAGAGTCATCTCAGAGGAAATCGTCCGGTAGTCGTAAATGTGGCCACCAACGACGCGCTTTCCGGCGCAGCAAAGAACATAGGCGCACTTATGAACCTACGCAACTACTACTTTGTGCCGATAAGACAGGATGACAGCGTTAACAAGCCCACTTCCGCAGTAGGCGACTTTTCCGCTATCCCGGATACTATCAAGGCGGCGCTAAGAGGAGTTCAGGTGCAGCCTTTGCTGATAGAGGGATAACGTTGCTTCCCGCTTTGTTCAGTCTCCGCACGGTGCCCGTATGAATGAGGCCTCCGTGCGGAGACCGTCTTTATGCCCTTCAGAAGCGCGTGCAGCTCCTGATCCGTATATGGAAGCGCTGAAGGAATGGGGCTTGCCGTGGAAGGAGAGCTTTGAACCGGAGCTGGTGGAATGAGATAAGGAGGGAATGAGAAAGGAGAAGGCCCTGAGGTAAGTGCGGCGAAGGGGGACGGGAGCAAGCGGAGATAAGGATATCAGGGGGTGCTCATAGAAGCGGAAATACTCTGATCTAATGGGGAAACTTCTGAGAATAAGGCAAAAAACGAAGAGGCACTTTATTTGATTTAAAGAAGTTGTGCGGAACGTGCTTTAAGGAAGTTATTCGGAATATGCTTAAGGAAGTTATGCGGAAAAACCGTCGAAAGACGGGTGCCGGGCGTTAATGTGAAGACGATTTGATAAAGCCGGAGGGCAGCAGCTTTAAGAAGTAAGCGACGAAAAGATGATCGTACCGGCAGAGAAATATCGCAGAGAATAGAAAACGAGGTAG
>CAJTTE010000011.1 GCA_910579265.1 uncultured Ruminiclostridium sp.
CTTTCTCCTGTTGAATTTTTAAAAAATTTTGTCCAATATCATTGACAAACCTACAATTTTCAAAAAGAAGACTTAAACCTGAAACGGAACAATCATATCCTTTTTTACGACTCCACATTGCTTTTTATACATTTAATTTGCCTGGATAATTCCAATAAAGGTTTTGATAATGCAGACAAATGCGATATTTCTTTCCCTGTGATTTCAAGACGGCTGTTATTCTTATTTCGTATTCTTATATCAAAGCAGTTGGCGAAACAGCATCCATATTGTTTTTTCACAGTATGTTACGGATAGGGTAAAATAATGCCGATAAGCGGATATGATGGTAAGTAAGAGAGATATTGTGGGAAGGGCGGATCACCGCAAAGATGAGTAAGCCTCTAATACATCGAAAAATTGAGCGGAGAGCAATAAGATAACGTATTGGATCAATAAAACGGATTTTGATAGGGGCGGCAGCCTTGATCCCGAAAAAAAGCTTGACAAGGCTTTTATACCTATGTAAAATAAGAGTGAAACCGAACAAGATATGCTTTATCGAAACCGGCCATAGCTTGCGGGTTACCTGAAAGCGATCGAATAAACGTTAGTATAAAGGTGTTTTGGGCTTGATCGGTATGCGCTTAATGATAAAACGTTAAAATAATCATAAAGAAGGGAATATAGTTATGTATGATTTATCACAATATCTTAAAAAAATCGACCAGGTGATACGGCAAGGGCCTTACAGCGATAACTGGCATTCTCTTTCGTCTTATAGTGTTCCGGAATGGTACAGAGCTGCAAAATTCGGTATCTTTATTCACTGGGGCGTATTCAGTGTTCCCGCATTTGCAAATGAATGGTATCCGAGGAATATGTATATTAAGGACAGCGCCGAATATCGTCATCACATAGAAAAGTACGGAAAGCATACGGATTTTGGATACAAGGATTTCATTCCTTTGTTCAAGGCGGAGCGCTTTGACCCCAAAGAATGGGCCGAGCTTTTTGCAGCCTCCGGGGCGCGATATGTCGTTCCCGTAGCGGAGCATCATGACGGATTCCAGATGTATAAAAGCGAAATCTCCCATTGGAATTCGTATGAAAAAGGCCCGCAGCGCGATGTTCTCGGCGAGTTAAAGGCTGCGGCGGATTCTTTCGGCATCGAAACGGGAGCATCCTCTCACAGGGCGGAGCATTGGTTTTTTCTCGGCGGCGGAAAGGATTTCGAAAGCGATATAAAAGAACCTTTAGAAAGAGGGGATCTGTACTGGCCGTCAATGCCGGCGGCGGAGCTTCATGATATTTTCAGTGAACCGTCGCCGACAGATGAATTCTTGCAGGATTGGCTTGTAAGAACCTGTGAGATAATTGACAGATACAAACCGAAAATTATTTACTTTGACTGGTGGATCCAGCACAGGGCATTTAAACCTTATCTTAAGAAGCTCGCCGCTTATTATTACAACCGCGCCTTTGAATGGGGAACGGAGGTGGTTATAAATTATAAGCACGACGGTTTTATGTTCGGAACGGCAGTTCCGGATGTGGAAAGGGGTCAGTTTGCCGAAAGAAAACCGTTTTTCTGGCAGACAGATACATCGGTTGCATTAAATTCATGGTGCTATACCGAAAACAATACCTACCGACGGGCAGAGGATCTGGTATGTGATCTGGTTGATATTGTAAGCAAGAACGGATGCATGCTTTTAAACATCGGGCCGAAAGCGGACGGTACGATTCCCGCAGAGGATAAAAATATTCTGATGAATATCGGTAAATGGCTTAAAATAAACGGTGAAGCTGTTTACGGAACAAATATATGGAGAAGATCAGCCGAGGGTCCTACCGAGATTCCCGAGGGGCAGTTTACGGACGGGATCCCGAAAAATTTTACATGTAAGGACATTCGTTTTACAACTGCAAACGGATATTTGTATGCAACAGTATTAAGACGCAGTACAAGGGGAGAGTACGTTATTTCATCCCTTTATATTAAGGACGCTTCGCACAGGGATAATTTTTGTGGTATTATCAACGGCATATCGGTGCTTGGAACGGATAAAAAGCCTTTATGGGAAAGACGCGCCGACGGAGTACATATTCAAACCGATTATCATAACGGGGATTATCCCATAGTTTTTAAAATTGAAATTGATTAATAACTGAGGGAATATCGATATATCAACAGATAATTATGTTTTACCGTATAAACAAGAATAAAAAAGCATCCGTTTAAAGGGATGCTTTTTTACTTTTGATACCAAAAGGATTTTTGGTAAAGCAATCATAAAATAACGCTTTTGTGATGTTGAGGGCGTTATTGGGCGCAGCGTCACGCTGCTGAATATGTGCTATAAAAAAGATGGTTTTTCAAATAAGCCGTTAAAAACGATCACATAGCTCCGTAACGTACTCCCGTATTTTTAGGTTTTTGCGAAGCAAAAATGAATTTCTCATATGGAAATTCAAGAAAAATCAGGACGAAAACGAGCCGAGGAGAGAGCCGCAAGGGTGACCGACGAAGCCGTTTTCCTTTTGCAAAAACCGTCCTCGGCTTTGCCGAGGACGGTTTTCCAAAAGATGGGGTGGGTAAAGGGATTCGAACCCTTGGTCTTCAGTGCCACAAACTGACGCGTTAACCAGCTACGCTATACCCACCGTCTTTAATAAGCCGGAATCATGCCGTAAATTTTAAGAATCCGATATATACAAAAAAGTTGTATATATTTAGCTGAATATCCATGTGTCAAATTTAAAATTTATATGTGGCTTTTTTCAAGAAATCTTAACGTATTTTAGGCTATAGTTCTAAAATACTGGCACGCCACAAAGGATTCGAACCTTTGACCTACCGCTTAGAAGGCGGTTGCTCTATCCAGCTGAGCTAGTGGCGCATGTAAAAAACAACCGATTAAAAGGTTTGTTATATTGAAAGGTGCGACCTAAGTCGCACTTTTCATTGGGAGGTTTTTAAGGGTTTTGCGGTGGTTTCCGGACATAAGTCCGGAAAAGGGGGGGAATTCTGCACACTTACAATCATGGGGTGATGAGTAAGCGGCAAAACGGCTTTAAAGCCGTTGGAGCGGGTGATGGGAATCGAACCCACGTGTTCAGCTTGGAAGGCTGACATTCTACCATTGAACTACACCCGCACTCATCAATGCAATTTCAATGCTCAATTATTATAACACTGTCGAGATGACTTGTCAAGTGTTTTTTAAAAATTTTAATGCGTTTGACGGAAGTTTTTTAAATTTTGCCGTATTTGACAGATTTTTCAAAAGAATTGGATAAATTTTCAGCGTTTTATTGTAAAAAAGCTTGTATTTTTCAAAGATATGTGTTATTATATAAACATAAAATAATATGGCACATATATAGAATTTATCATTGCCGTGCCATATAAAATCTGCCACAGTGCGGAGACTGAAAGGAAGTATTTACCATGCCAGATGAAAAAACCTTAAAACCTGCTGTAAAGGCAGAAAAAACCGCTGCGGTCAAGAAAGCTTCTTCCGAAAAAAAGACGGCAGCAAAAAAGCCAGCTGCCGAAAAGAAGCCGGCGGCAAAGAAAGCTGCTCCCAAAAAGGCAGTTAAGGCTTCGGTTACCCTCGATGATCTTACCACGGCTGTTTGGAAGAAAATCGAAAAGAAAAGCGTTAAGGATATTCCTTTTGCCATTGCTATTCAGGTGAACGTATACGACGTAGGGACATTCTATATCGCCGTAAACGCCGATCCAGATTATGACAAACAGGTTATTCAGGCGGATTATTATTTAGCTGACGGTATTGTTGAGGCAAGCGCTGATGAAATCAAAAAGATCGCTGCCGGAAAGTATGACTTTATTTCGGCGGCTAAATCCGGTGCGCTTATTTACAGAGGAGATCTTACCAAGGGCATACTTATAGCAGAGCTGATTAAGTAAATCGCTTTTGACGGCTATTTCCGGTTTTACATGGAGATGTGCGGATCATATTCTAAATCCGGCTTTCTCGGAAATCGATTTTGACGAACTGTTTATCAACATTATAAATCAAACGGCATTTTCTTCCGGCTTTTTTATTGTCCGCCGGGGGCGAAATGCCGTTTTGAATGTTATTTTTACCGGATAATATACGGCAGAAAAACAGTATTTGCTGATATGACTTAACGATTTTAAGTAAAAAAGTCTTAAGGGAATATATGGAATTGTGTTTCCTGTTTATGGGGACGATATTATAATGTAAATATTTACGGGTATCAGGGCTTATATATATTTCAAAAACTACTTTTGATAAATCAAAGAAAAATGCATTTGGAGAGTTAAGGGCGATCAATAAAAAAAGAAGTCTTTTATCCGGTATGCTTGAAAATTCGTGTATGAACCGGAGCTTCACAAAAAATGATAAAGGGAGTTACAAAGGGAAACGGTTTAAATTACAAAACATAACCGCATATAGTATTTTCTTTTTGTAAAGGTGCAAAATAAACTTTCTGCTAATTGCGGACGCTTTTTACGTTAAAGAATGCCGATAGTTATCCCAAGCGGATAACTATGAAATATTCTCGTATTTCTCCGCTTTTTTGAATTAGCGTTATTGTACGGATTTGCTTTGGTTTCAGATACGCCCTAAATAGTGAAGCTTATTTTAAAAAAGGGATGAACTTAATATATTTAACGGGTATCGGAAAAAATTTTAAAATTGTCCATATTCAGGTGACATGGGGGCTGCGGAAGGTGTGAGGGGGTTGACAGGCCGGAGCTGTGTTTTCCGGCGGAGCTCTTTGGCTTCAGGTATCCGTTATGTCCGGACCGGGATTTATAGTGCATTTTTAGAAACGGTTCATATCCGGACTTGATACGGGGTTTTTATAAGATTTGAGCGGAGTTTAACCGATACGTTCGTATGACGCGCGGTATGCCGATATGATCGTTTCGATGCTGTATTGATCGGCGGTGATCGACAGATGAAATGCAAAAATGCAAAAAAAATTTTAAAAAAGCTTGACAAAAGATGAAGGGTGGGTTATAATATTATCCGATGAATAAACATAAGCAGACTCGCTCTCACCCTCCGCTTCGGCAAAAGGGTAGTTTATCCGGATTTCATATTTTTGAAATTATCGGCGTGAGGGCGTATGCTCTTGCGTTTTTTTGATGCCTTTGCAATCCGGTTTTTATTTTTTTAGCCTTGCTTCAAAAAAGCGAAAAACATCTAAAAACGTCAAAAAAACACGTACAAAAAATAGCCAAACGAATCATAAATCGATCTTAATGACTTTTTCAGAAGGGAAGTGTTATTTATAAGCGCAAAACAACCCCTCATCAACGAGGAAATCCATGAAAAACAGGTTCGTGTAATCGGACCGGATAACGATCAGTTAGGCATTATGTCATCGGATGACGCGCTGAAAAAGGCGGCGGACGCCGATCTTGATCTTGTTCTCATCGCTCCTCAGGGCAACCCTCCGGTATGCCGCATCATGGATTACGGCAAATATCGCTTCGAACAGGCCAAAAAGGAAAAAGAAGCACGCAAGAATCAGAAGCAGTCTGAGCTTAAGGAAGTCAGCATGTTTCTTAATATCGACGTCAACGACTTTAACCGCAAGGTATCTCAGGCGATCAAGTTTTTGCAAAACGGGGATAAGGTAAAGATAAAAATCCGATTTAAGCGCGCACGCGAGCTTTCCCATATGAATCTGGGCGAGGACCTTATGAAAAGATTTATGGATGCCACCTCGGAATACGGAGCATCGGATAAGCCGTCGGTGCTGGAGGGAAAGAATTTTACCGCAGTCATTGTTCCCAAAACAGCTGCTTCGGCAAAAAAAGCCTCCCAAAAGGCAAAGAAGGAAGACTCGGGGAACAAGGATCAGGACGCAAGTTCATAATCAATCGCCTTTAACGGCGTTGATGATATATCGTGAGATGTATTGATAGATCATAGGACGCTCCTTAACAAATGTACATGTTTTTATAAAATATGAACGTTATAAGCTGCCGTTCTTAAAAAAGATTGGAGGCAATATAAATGAAAAACAAAATCAAGACCCACAGCGGTGCCAAAAAGCGTTTCAGATTTACCGCCAGCGGCAAGGTCAAGTATCAATCCACCAACCGCCGTCACAGACTTACTCAGAAGGCTACAGGACGTAAGCGTAACAATCGTTCCAACGAGTATGCAAACGACGCGGATATGAAGGAAATCAGGGCACTTATGCCTTACGCTAAGTAAGAGAACAGGAGGAAACGAAAATGGCTCGTGTAAAAGGCGCACTCGCGACACGTAAAAGAAGAAATAAAACACTTAAACTGGCAAAGGGCTACTGGGGCGGTAAGAGCAGACTTTTTAAGACCGCTAAGGAAGCCGTTTGGAAATCAGGTCAGTATGCTTATATCAGCAGACGCTTAAAGAAAAGAGATTTCCGCAGACTATGGATCACCCGTATAAGCGCAGGCTGCAAGCTTAACGATATGAATTATTCCACATTTATAAACGGCTTGAAGAAAGCGGATATAACGCTTAACCGCAAAATGCTTTCTGAGATCGCAATAAATGATCCCGCAGCTTTCACTTCTCTTTGTGAAAAGGCAAAGGCGGCGCTTTAATCGAAAAAATATCACGCCTCTTTTTATAAAGGCGTGATATTCGTATTTTATGAGATAAAAACGAAATATAGGTTTTTACATCGAGTATACTTTTAAATGTATTCGACCTAAAGTTTAAAATCCCGGGCGGCCGTATACGGAGGTTTATTATAAAAGCTATATCGCCAAAGTTCATGATATAAATATATGTCGGCAGACGGAGGATAGCTTCCTGCCTTTTTACGGATTTTTTTTCTTTTTTTCGTTCTCTTCCGGCATAATATCACCGCCCTCTGAGTACATTATAGCTTGATGGCGACGAAAATAGAAAATGTAAAAAACGGCTGAGAATACAACGGCGGTAAAGAGGTTTTTTACGAGAAGGATCGGAAAATCCCCCGTTACGGAAGGAAAAAGCATTTGATAGTACGACCAATTCCACATTGTATCGTTTATGGTTATTGAGGGATCCAAGATTCCCGCTTCATCGGTAAGCGCCTTTAAAACGGCAAAGTATGCCGAAAAAAAGCATGAGACCGCCGTAAGGAAGGAACAAACCAGCGTTCCGAAAACATCCATTTTTTTAGCAAGGAAGCTGTAATCCGCAAGGATAATAAGGGAAATAAAGGCGCCCGCCGACCAGCTGCTCAGCATTCCTCCTATATTTGAGGGGCTGTTGTCTATTATAAGAGAGGAAATGACCGTTATGGCTATGCCGCCTATCAACGCTCCCGCCAAGCCTCTTATGCTGTATTTATCAAATCGCTTTGAAACGGCGTTTTTGGGTTTCTTAAGTTTTTTTTCCGCAGCGGGAGGATCGGGCGCAGCAATTTTTTCATCAAGCTTTTGGGGAAGGAGATCAAGTCCGTCGGCAAGTTCACAGACATTTTTTATAAAATCGGGAATTAAGACGGAGTTCTCCTGATATAACAGGGCGGCGTTAAAATTTATCTGTTGATAGTTAAGCTCTTTCCTTCTTGACTTTACGCAATTTGAAGGAAAATGTTCCAAAAGGCGGTTTATTCCTTCGGTAAGATCATTTTCCCTATCAGGTCTTGTCCTGAAAAAAACGGTAAACAGATATTCGCGCCGTTCAGGGTCGTCGCGGATACAAACCGGATATCCGTTTAAGGATCCCCGCAGACACATTTTTTCCTTGTCCCAGTCTAATCCGGCATCACCCGATATTGCTTCAAGCTCAGAGAAACTCATATTTGGATCTTCCTTTCGTTTATTATAAAAAGAATACCATATAGACGGAGCATTGTCAATGATCATAACTTCAAGAAAAAATGAAACTATAATGAAAAGCCGCGGTCTTCTGACTTCAAAAAAATTGAGGGATCAGGAGGGACTTTTCGCGGCCGAGGGCTTTAAGCTGGCATGGGAGGCCGTTTCGGCAGGAATAAAGGCGGAATATGTTCTGGTAAGCAGATCGGCGGAGGAAAAATTTCCTCAGAAGCTTGCTCCGTTTAAAGAAATATGTCCCGTTTTTACGGTAAGCGATGAGGTGTATTTGTATCTCAGCGAGCAAAAAACACCGCAGGGAATATTTCTTGCGGCAAAAATCCTTGACAAATCCGTAAATCTTGATAGAATATTAGAGAATGATAAAATACTTATGCTTGATTGTGTTCAGGATTCCGGGAACGCAGGAACAATGCTCAGAACCGCAGAGGCTTTGGGAATCGGAGGCGTTGTACTCGGAGAAGGCTGCGCAGATCCCTGGTCCCCGAAGGTCCTCAGGGCATCTATGGGAAGCGTTTTCCGACAGCCCTTCTGCTGCTGTAATCTTAGCGACGCCGTTTATGCGGCAAAGGAAAAGGGTGTGGAGGTATATGCCGCAATGCTCGACGATACCGCTTCGGCTTTGGGGCGATTCGTTTTTCCGAAGAAGGCGGCAGTTATAATCGGAAATGAGGGACATGGTGTTGCAAAGAATATTTCCGACAGATGCAAAAAACTTTTCATACCGATAACCGGAGCGGAATCCCTTAATGCGGCTGCGGCTGCGGCGGTTTTATGCTGGGAAATGGGACGAAGGGACCGTGATCATTAACGGCAATCCCGAAGCCCGTTTCAGCGGTGTTATCCTTGGAAGCCCGTCAGGCGGCGGTTCAATCGGTTCGGTCTTTCGTGAAAACGGGGATCGGGACTTAGAAAAACGATTAAGTGTTTTTATCACTCGGCCCGAATCCCTACAGCTTTATTTCGAAACGGGAAGGCAATACGGGATATGGAGCGGATAAGGATATTTCCGACGAAATCAAAAAGCTTTCATGCCGGCGGCCGGGGCGGAATCCCCTGATGCGGCTGCGGCGGTTTTATGCTGGGAAATGGGACGAAGGGACCGTGATCATTAACGGTAATCCCGAAGCCCGTTTCAGCGGTGTTATCCTTGGAAGCCCGTCAGGCGGCGGTTCAATCGTTTCGGTCTTTCGTGAAAACGGGTATCGGGACTTAGAAAAACGATTAAGTGTTTTTATCACTCGGCCCGAATCCCTACAGCTTTGTTTCGAAACGGGAAGGCAATACGGGATATGGAGCGGATAAGGATATTTCCGACGGAATCAAAAAGCTTTAATACCGGCGGCCGGGGCGGAATCCCTTAATGCGGCTGCGTCGTAATCTTATCATGCGTTTTAATAAACGTATTTAACGGAAAAAGTCAAACCTTTATTGAAAAGCTTCGTGCAGTTTTATCTTAAAGATCGCCGATGGTTTTCATTTTATACACATTGCTCGGAGCATACCCGAAAACAGTTTATGTTCAAGGCGGCTCATCGGGTGTTGTTTATCGAAAATTCTTGACAGGAGGATAAACGATTGTCTGATTTAGTTATTCTGGAATCGCCATCCAAAGCGAAGACCGTACAGAAGTATCTCGGAAACAAGTATCATGTAGTAGCCTGTGCGGGGCATATACGCGATTTGCCAAAATCCAAGCTCGGCGTAGACGTAGATAACGATTTTACGCCGGTTTATGAAAACAAAAAGGATAAAGCCGCTCTTATAAAGGAGCTTAAGGGTTATGTAAAAAAGTCCGGTACCGTTTATCTTGCCACCGACCCTGACCGGGAGGGTGAAGCAATATCGTGGCATCTTGCCGCAGTATTGGGGCTGGACGGCACAAAGCCTATACGCATCACATTTTCGGAAATTACAAAAAGCGGCGTAAAGGTAGGTATGGAAAACCCGAGAAGCCTTGATACCGATTTGATCAACGCACAGCAGGCACGCCGTATTCTTGACAGAATAGTGGGTTACAAGCTGAGTCCATTCCTTTGGAAAAAAGTAAGGAGAGGGCTTTCCGCAGGACGTGTCCAGTCTGTGGCGGTAAAGCTTATCGTTGACCGTGAAAACGAGATCAAGGCTTTTATACCCAAGGAATACTGGAGCATTGACGGAAAAGCGGTTACGGACGGAAATAAAAAAGCTTTTCCCATAAAGTTATCGGAAATAGACGGAAAAAAAGCGGAGCTGAGCTGTAAAAAAGAGGCGGATGATATTCTGCATTATCTTGAGGATAAGGAGTTTACAGTAGATAATATCAAGAAATCCACCAGAAAAAAACAGCCTTCTCCCCCGTTTACCACATCCACCCTACAGCAGGAGGCCAATCATCGTCTCAGCTTTAATTCACGGCGCACCATGAAAACAGCGCAGGAATTATATGAAGGCGTTGAAATAGAAGGACAGGGAGCCGTGGGTCTTATAACTTATATGAGAACCGACAGCCTTCGCATCTCAGACGAGGCCAAGGCCGCCGCGGCAGCTCATATAAAAGAATGCTACGGAGAGGAATATCTTCCCGAAAAACCACGGGTGTATAAAACAAAAAACAATGCGCAGGACGCACATGAGGCTATACGCCCTTCTACCATAGATCTTACGCCACAGAAGCTGAAAAGCAGTCTGAGCTCGGATCAGTATAAGCTGTACAAGCTTATATGGGAGCGTTTTATAGCGAGCCAGATGGCTAACGCGCAGCTAAATACGGTGGCGGTTTCCGTTAAGGCGGGAAACTGCACCTTTAAGGCGAACGGATATACGGTCAAATTCGACGGCTTTACAAAGCTTTATACGGAGGCTTCGGAAAACGAAGAGGATACAGGCGGAGCGCTTCCCAGACTTACGGAGGGAGAGGTGCTCACCATTGAGGAAATAAACGGAAACCAGCATTTTACCCAGCCGCCGCCGAGATATAATGAAGCCAGTCTTATCAAGGCTCTGGAGGAAAACGGTATCGGGCGCCCATCCACATATGCGCCCACTATTTCCACGATATTGGACAGACATTATGTTGAATTCGAACAGAAGCAATTAAAGCCGACCCCGCTCGGGGAGACAATAACGGTTCTTCTTGAGGATCATTTTCAGCATATAGTCGACGTAAAATTTACGGCAAAGATGGAAAGCGATCTTGATAAGATAGAAGAAGGAAAAGAGGAATGGGTAGACGTACTGAAGGAATTTTATGCTGACTTCGCCAAGACGCTTACACAGGCGGAAAAGGATCTTGACGGAAAAAGAGTCAAGGTGCCCGACGAGCCCACGGATATAGCATGTGAACAGTGCGGCAAGCCTATGGTAATAAAAATCGGTCCCTACGGTAAATTTCTGGGCTGCTCGGGTTTTCCGGAGTGTAAAAATACAAAACGGATAGTCAACGAAACAGGCGGATTCTGCCCTAAATGCGGGGGAAGAATGCTGGCTAAGAAATCCAAGAAGGGAAAGCCCTTTTTCGGATGTGAGAACTATAAGGAATGTAATTATATGACATGGGATACTCCCATACCGCAGGTTTGCCCGAAATGCGGAAAAAGCTTGTTCAAAAAACCGGGCAAGAAGGGAAAAATATACTGCGCCGCCGAAGGATGCGGATATGAGCGGGAATCAGACGAAGAAAATGCCTGAAAGATAACCCGAACGGAACAATGCGGATCATAAATGACCGTACAATATTATTGCAGCTTGCCAAAATATCTGCCATAGAGATTTTCATGATAACGAGGAAATTTTTATACTTTATTTAGTGAGCCTGTTGTGACTAAACAGAATTGGAGATATCTACAGAATGAACGAAGTAACTGTTATCGGCGGAGGACTGGCAGGCTGCGAAGCGGCTTGGGCATTGGCGGAAAAAGGTCTGAATGTAAGGCTTACCGAAATGAAGCCGAAAAAATTTACCCCGGCTCATCATTATAAGGGACTGGCGGAGCTGGTATGTTCGAATTCGCTTAAGGCCGTCAGAACCGGAAGCGCATGCGGTATGCTTAAGGCGGAAATGAGAATGCTGGGTTCGCTTATATTGCAGGCGGCGGATCATGCCGCCGTACCTGCGGGAGGGGCTTTGGCAGTAAACAGGGAAAAATTTTCCGATTTTATTACGGATAAGATATACGAGCATCCTAAAATAACTTTGGTTTGCGAGGAGGCAACCGAGTTTCCCAAAAAAAATACGATAATTGCCACAGGTCCTCTTACCGCCGGAAAAATAGCGGCTGCGATAGAAAAGCAATGCGGCAGCCCCTTAAGCTTTTATGATGCGGCAGCGCCTATAGTTACCGCAGACAGTATAGATATGGGCAAGGCGTTTTTCGCCACCAGATATGATAAGGGAGATGCCGATTATATAAATTGTCCTATGAATAAAGAACAATATGAAAAATTTTACGACGCTCTCATAAAGGCGGAGACGGTTCCCCTCAAGGAATTTGAAGCGTGTATAGGCAAGGAGGGGACGAATAATGAAGGAAAGTGTGAAAAAATCCCGGTTTACGAGGGCTGTATGCCTGTTGAAGTGTTGGCAAAGAGAGGGGCGGAGAGCGTTCGCTACGGATGTATGAAGCCCGTGGGTCTGATAGACCCAAATACCGGTCACAGGCCCTGGGCGGCCGTTCAGCTCAGAAAGGAAAATCTTGAGGGAAGCTCATATAATCTGGTGGGATTTCAGACAAATCTCAGATTCCCCGAACAGCAGCGCGTATTCCGTATGATACCCGGACTTGAAAACGCCGAATTTATAAGATACGGTGTGATGCACAGAAATACTTTTTTAAACAGCCCCAAGCTTCTGGACGACCGTTTTATGCTGAAAAACAGCGATAATATTTTTTTCGCCGGACAGATGACCGGGGTCGAAGGATATGTGGAAAGCGCTATGAGCGGAATCATAGCCGGGCAGAGTATGGCAAGAAGACTAAGAGGAGAAGAAAAAATCCATCTTCCTCTGACCTCCATGTGCGGCGCCCTTTGCAGATATATAAGGACGGAAAACGATAACTTTCAGCCAATGGGCGCAAATATGGGCATACTCCCGCCCTTGGAAAATGAAATACGCAATAAGCAGGAAAGATATGAGCGTATGGCCGAAAGAGGCTTAAGGGAGCTCGAAGAGACACTGAACAAATAATCAGCTCCGGAAATAACGGCGCCGGATCGAAGCAATAGGCTCGTAACGTCAATCGGAATTATGCAGGACGGATCGAAGCAGGCAGCTTAAAGCGGCTTTGTCAGTCTGTGACGTAAGGGAGCATTCGTTTAAGAGAGCGGTTTTTTTGACGGAACGGTTTTGTAAGCGTTTTTGCCGCCGCTGACTTACGGACGAGAAACCGGATTTTTTCGAGATGCGCCGTTAAGAAGGAGAGGATCGGGATACTTAACTGATATTGAGTTTCGGTTAATAAATACACGGATCAAAATATACATACGGCTTGAGACGCTCTTACGGTGAATAAGGCAAGCGGCTCGGAAAGGAAAGGATATATGTCGAAAATAAGGGTAGCCATGGACGCATTCGGAGGAGACAATGCTCCGGATGAGGTTATCAAGGGAGCGGCGCAGGCGGTAAAGGCTTACGGTGTTGAAATAATCCTCTGCGGCGACGAGACCGTGATCGGGGAGAGGATCAAGGCGCTGGGAGTTCCCGTACAAGGTATTTCCGTTAAGGACGCAGACGGCGTAATACATGTTGAGGACAATCCTACCGACATCAGAAAAAGCAAGCTGAATTCATCTATGGGAATGGCTTTTCAGATGGTAAAAAACGGTGAAGCTGACGCTTTTATAAGCGGAGGAAGCACCGCCGCCCTTGTTGTGGGCGGGACTACGCTTATCGGAAGAATAAAGGGGATAAAGAGGCCTTCACTCGCACCCATAATACCATCGGTAAATCAAAGCTACATACTGCTGGACGGCGGGGCAAACGTGGAGTGCAGAGCGGAAATGCTTCAGCAGTTCGCAGTTATGGGGAGCGTTTATATGGATAAGATAATGAATGTTCAGAGCCCTCGCGTAGGGCTGCTTAACGTGGGCGCCGAGGAGGAAAAGGGCCGGGAGCTTGAATTGGAGGCTCACAGGCTTCTTAAAGACGCTCTCGTAAATTTTACGGGCAATATCGAGGGGAGAGAAGCGGCTCTCGGCGGCTGCGACGTGCTTGTTACGGACGGATTTACCGGCAACATTTATCTTAAAACGGTGGAGGGAATGGGGAAATTCATGAAGCTCTCGCTGAAGCAGCTTTTCTTTAAAAATATCGGAACTAAGATCGGCGCAGCTTTTACCATGAAAGGCATAAAAGACCTTTCCAGAAAAATGGATTACCGCGAAACAGGAGGCTCGCCTCTTCTGGGTACTTCGAAACCCGTTATAAAGGCGCATGGCAGCAGTGACGCCACCGCATTTAAAAATGCGGTAAGGCAGGCTAAGGAGTTTATAGAAAATAATGTTATAGAGGAAATCACTCAGGTCCTTGATGCCCTTAAATCAGAGGCGCGGTAAGTATCGGAGTTTTTGAGCCTGTTCAGTATCTCGGAGTATGTAGATCGCGCAGCAGCTTTTGCGTATTTCGAGGCGATCTTTCACAGACGTGCTTGATGTACATCAGGAAAAATCAACATAGAAATATGCAAAAGCTGCAAGCAAGATGAATGCTTAGAGATGCAAACGGGCTCTTACAATACGCATTATTTAAATAGGGTTTTACGATCGGTTTTAAGGCGCTTATGAAAGGACAAATTACAGATGACCGGATTTGAAGAGCGGATAGGGTACGAATTTAAAAATCCTGCTTTACTGAGGGAGGCTCTGACGCATTCCTCCTTTGTAAACGGAAAAAATCATAACAGCAACGAGAGACTTGAATTTCTGGGGGACAGCGTTCTGTCGGTAGTCGTATCGGAATATCTTTTCGAAAATTTACGCGATAAACCAGAGGGTCAGCTCACTAAGCTAAGGGCAAGCATCGTATGTGAGCATGCGTTATTTCCTTTTGCCGAAAAAATTGGACTGGGTGAAGCGATATACCTGGGCAAGGGAGAGGAAAATACCGGAGGCAGGCATAGGCGTTCTATTCTCGCGGATGCGTTTGAAGCTCTTATTGCGGCTATTTATCTTGACGGAGGACTTGAAGCGGCAAGAAAATTCATTATTCCTTTCATTCCTTCCCTTGAGATCCTCAGAAGCGGCAAGCTGCTTATCGGGGATTATAAGACCATATTGCAGGAAATAATACAACAGAATCCCGAAGAAAAGGTAGTATATGAGATGGCGGGAGAAAGCGGGGCGGCTCACAGCCGCATATTTACCGCCAATGTCCTTTTAAACGATCAGATCATAGGAACGGGATCGGGAGGCAGTAAAAAGGAAGCCGAACAGAACGCCGCCAAAGAGGCGATAAAGCTTATGGGTTATGAAACAAACTAATCTTTCTATATTTATTCCGCATAAGGGTTGTCCGAACACCTGTTCCTTCTGTAATCAGAGATATATAAGCGGCAGCGAAAAGGCTCCCTCGGCTCAGGAGGTAAGGTCGGTACTTGCATCTCAGGTAAGCTTTCTGGAGCTCAATCATATGAAGGCGGAAATAGCCTTTTTCGGAGGAAGTTTTACAGCGGTCGACAGCGATTACCGGCGGGAGCTCCTGTATGCCGCATCGGAGTATGTAAGAGAATTTCCGGAGGTTTATTCCGGCATACGCTGTTCCACACGTCCCGACTGCATAAACGCGTCGGTGATGGAGGAGCTGTGTTTTTACGGCGTCACGGCGGTGGAGCTGGGGGCGCAGAGCATGAACGATACGGTGCTTAAGGCTAACCTCAGAGGACATACCGCCGATGATGTCAGAAAAGCGGCAGTAATGATCAAAGAATACGGGGTTCAGCTTGGACTACAGATGATGACGGGACTATATATGGACAAGCCCGAGTATTGCATCGATACGGCACGCGAATTCAGTATGCTCGGAGCAGATACGGTAAGGATATATCCGACGGTTATATTAAAAGGAACAATGCTGGATATGCTGAGAGAAAGAGGCGTTTATCAGAGTTTTTCTTTTGATGAGACCGTAGAGCTTTGCGCAGATCTTCTTCAATTTTTTGATGAGGAAGAAATACCCGTTATAAGGCTTGGGCTTCATGCATCGGAGAATGTCCAACGGCAGATGACGGGAGGAGTTTATCATCCCGCGTTAGGGGAAATAGTAAAAAGCCGGATAATGCTGAGAAAAATGACCGAGAAAATGAAAGAAACCGGAGGCAGCCGTTTTATCGTTTATACCGACAGAAGAAATATCAGTCTCGTAACGGGACACGGAGGGTCAAACAGAGCGCTGCTTTTAAAAAAGGGTATAACTTTTAAAATAAAAGAGGAAGAGAATACTTTACTCAGAATAGAAGAAATCAAGAGGTAATCAATGTTTTTTAAGTCAATGGAAATTCAGGGCTTCAAGTCGTTTGCGGATAAGACGGTACTGAATTTTGACAGGAAAATGACCGCTGTCGTAGGGAGCAACGGCAACGGGAAGAGCAATATCAGCGACGCCCTGCGCTGGGTAATGGGCGAACAGGGAACAAAGATCCTCCGCGGAGATAAAATGGAGGATGTGATTTTTCACGGAACGGTATCGAGAAAACCGATGGGATACGCCAAAGTGGCCCTTGTTATAGATAACGGCGACCGTACTCTCACAACGGACAGCGACGAGGTGACTATTGCGCGAAAACTGTACAGGACGGGAGAAAGCGAATACCTTATAAACGACAAAAAGTGTCGGCTTAAGGATATACAGGAGCTTCTTATGGGAACAGGTCTCGGCCGCGACGGATATTCCGTTATCGGGCAGGGAAGGGTAAGCGAGATAATCAACAGCAAGGTCAATCAGCGCCGTGAGCTTTTTGAAGAAGCGGCGGGAGTGTCACGCTTTTTGCACAGAAAGCAGGAGGCGGAGCGGGATCTTGAACGCGCCAACGATAACATAATGCGTTTAAAGGATATAGAGGCGGAGCTTTCGGGGCGGCTTCCCATACTGGAGAGACAGTCGGAAAAAGCCAGGCAGGCTACGGCGCTTATGGAAAAGGAGAAAACCCTGGATATAGGCATAAGTGTGTGGGATATCGAAAGGATCGGCAGGGAGCTCATTGACACTGACGACAGGATCCTTGCAAACCAGGGACAGTGCGAGCACTTTCAAAGGGAGATCGGAGAGCTTGAGGGCGAGAATGAAGAGATCGCGGAAAAGAAAATAAATCTGTCGGCAAAACAGGAAGAGCTTCGCCGCAAGGGTGATATGGCAAAAGATGAGCTGGCTGCCGCAGACCGTGAAAAGGCTGTTCTCGAAAACGAAATACTTCATTGCACAGAAAAGATAAAGCAGACGCAGCAGAGAATAAAGGAAGGAGAGAAGGGAGCGGAGGAGCTTCAAAGGCAGGCGGAGCGTCTTAATTGCGAAACGGAAGAAAAGAAGAGGCTTCTCGCAGAGAACGACGTAAAAGCCAGAGAACTGGGAGCAGGGCTTTCGGCTATGTCAGGTGAAAGCGACCGGCTTGACAACGAATACCGGGAGCTTGAAAGGCAGCAGGGCAAGCTTCTGGCTCAAAAAACGGAGCTTAATTTAAGAATCAAATCGGCGCAGCAGAATACGGAGGATATTCAAGGGCGGCTTGACATATCAAATCAAAATTACACGAGCAATGAGGAAAAGTTAAAGGAATACCGGAAAAAAAGACATGAACTCAGTCAAAGGCTCGAGGAAAACCGCGAAAAGAAATCCGAGGCGGAAAACAAGCTTAACGGCTACACAAAACTGTTTGAAGCAAAAAATACCAGACTTAAGGCACAACAGGAGCAGTTTGAACAGCTTCGCCGCGAGTATGAGCAGAGTAAATCAAGACTTGACGTTCTGTCCGATGTTGAAAGGAACATGGCCGGATACGCCTCCAGCGTAAAATCCGTCGTAACCGCTTCAAGACAGGGTAAGATAAGCGGAGTCACAGGCACCGTTGCGGATATAATAAAGGTGGACAAGCGTTTTGCCGTTGCCGTTGAAACAGCTTTAGGCGCGGCTCTTCAGAATGTCATCGTAAATAACGAGGAAACGGCAAAGCGCTGTATAAGATATTTAAAGGAGACAGGAGGCGGTAGAGCAACCTTTCTTCCACTTACGTCCATAAGGGGTAGCCTTCTCAATATTCCCGGGATCGACGACGAGGAGGGTTTTGAGGGGATCGCCAGCGAGCTGGTACAATGCGACGCGCAGTAC
This sequence comes from uncultured Ruminiclostridium sp., assembly GCA_910579265.1. GTDB lineage: Bacteria > Bacillota > Clostridia > Oscillospirales > Ruminococcaceae > Ruminiclostridium_E. Next base: position 18,105 of record CAJTTE010000011.1, read on the forward strand.
AAGGACATAGTGCGCTTTATCCTGGGACGCTGCGCTATTATTGAGGATATAGACACGGCTACGGTCATAGCCAAGAAAAACGGTTATAAATTTAAAATCGTTACTCTTGACGGGCAGGTCATAAACGCGGGCGGCTCCTTTACCGGAGGTTCCGTCAGCAGATCTGCGGGCATTATCACCAGAAATCAGGAGATAGAGGCATTAAAGGAAAAAACCGCACGCCTTTCCGAGAAAATGAAATCCGATGAAGGGGAGCTTTCTCAGCTTCGTGAGGAGACGGGAAAAATGTCCATAGAAATGGAGGGGTTTCGGGAACAGCTTGCCGAATGCGCCAAGGAGGAAGCGGGCATCACCGCGGAAATCGGCGGCGTGAAGGATATGACACAGCAGTATGAGCAGCAGCAGGAAAACGCCGAGGAGCTTATGGAGCGCAGCAGATCCGACCTTAAGAAATGCGGCGATATAATTTCACAATGCAGCGTTGAGCTTGGTATCTGTGAAGAAAAGATAGAAAAGCTTTCGGCGGAGATAGAGAAAGCGGACGTAGATATTCAAAAAAGGCTCGAGGAGAAGAACCGACTCGGCGAGGAGATAACGGCCCTCGGGATGGAAGGCCTTTCACTTAAAAAGGATATAGAACGTATCTCAGAGCAGGAACGGTCGGTACGGGAAAGTCTGGCTCAGCTCGAGAAGGGCAGCGGCGAGCTAATCCATGAAATTGAAGGACAAAAGCTCAGAATAGAGGAGCTTAAAAAAGAAATCGTTGAAAAGGAGCGCCGGGCTCAAAGCATAAAGGAGGATTTTGAAGGCGGAAGTGATCAGTCGGAGAAGATAATATCACAGATCAATGAGCTGGAAAAGCGCGCCGCGGAAATAAACAAGGAGATCCGCGAGAAGATCGAGGCTAAGGAAAAGTTTTCAAATGCTCTGGCCGTTGACAGAGAGAAAAAAATCATATCCGAAAGAGAAAGCGAAAGAATAAAATCATCGCTCTGGGAGCGGTATGAGCTTGCCCCCAGCGAAGCGGCAAAGACCGCGGAAAAGCCCGATGATATCAATTCGGCCAGAGGACGGCTCGCAGAACTGCGTCGGCAGATATCGGCACTGGGAAACGTAAATTTCGCGTCAATCGAAGAATACCAAGAAATATCGCAGCGTTACGGGGAATTAAAAAAACAGCTCGATGACGTGGAAGGCTCTAAGCGCGAATTGGAAAAGCTTATCGAAAATCTTACCGCAGATATCAAAGCGAGGTTTCTTGAAGGCTTTAACAGCATAAACGAGCACTTCAAGCGCATTTTTACCGAGGTGTTCGGCGGAGGGAGCGCACATCTTGAGCTGACGGATCCCGAGGATGTTCTTGGAAGCGGAATAGAAATTTTCGCCGCGCCTCCGGGAAAGCTCATAAAAAATCTTATATCTCTTTCCGGCGGAGAGCAGACGATGGTAGCTATTACGATTTACTTTGCCATACTGCTTCACCGACCTACGCCCTTTTGTATGCTGGACGAGGTTGACGCGGCTCTGGACGAGGTGAATGTCGTCAAATACATAACTTATCTTAAAAGGTTTTCCGGAAGTACTCAGCTTATGGTAATAACGCACAGAAGGGGAACAATAGAAGGCTGCGACGTGCTTTACGGGGTCTTTATGCAGGAAAAGGGCATATCAAGGCTTCTGAGACAGGAGATCGTTGACGATCTGGATCTTGAGCTTGAATAAAAGAAAATGCAGCGGCAGCTTACGGTGCGCAGACCGGCCGGCGATATATAACGGACACGGTTGATCGCTTCGCGGCACAGGAGGCTTTACATAGACAGGCAGCCGGAAAGTTCCGCGCCGTATGATCATAAAAAGCAGCGCATCAGTGCATATAAAACATAATTTTCAGAAAAAACCGCAGGTCCGGCACGGTCGGGGAAATCAGCTGAAGGAAGGTCGTAAAAATGGGATTGTTTGAAAAATTGAAAAGCGGACTTAAAAATACCAAGGACAGTCTTGTAGGAAAGATAAGCGGTATTTTTAAAGGAACAAATAAAATAGACGAGGATTTTTTCGAGCAGCTCGAGGAAACTCTGATAACCGCCGATATCGGCGTTGAGACAGGAACGGAGATCTGCGACAGACTCAGAGAGCAGGTCAGGAAGGAAGGAATATCCGAGGCGGCCGACGTACTGAATGCTATAAAAAACATAATCAGCGAGATGATAAGCGGAGATAACGAGCTTAAGCTTGATACCGTTCCGTCGGTAATCACCATGATAGGCGTAAACGGAGCGGGAAAGACAACTACGGTAGGAAAGCTTGCCGCCAATTTAAAAAATCAGGGGAAAAAGGTGCTCGTGGCGGCGGCGGACGTATTCCGCGCCGCGGCAATACAGCAGCTCAATGTGTGGACGGACAGAGCCGGCGTCGATATAGTTGCGAGAGAGGAAGGCTCAGATCCGGCGGCAGTTGTTTATGACGCATGTACAAAAACACTCGAAGAAAAATATGACGTTCTGATAATCGATACGGCCGGAAGGCTTCATAACAAGAAGAATCTTATGGACGAGCTTAAAAAGATAGACAGGATAATAGGCCAGAAGCTTCCCGGGGCGAGCCGTGAAACACTTCTCGTACTGGACGCCACTACCGGGCAGAACGCGGTAAATCAGGCCCGTCTATTCAATCAGGCGGCGGAAATTTCGGGAATAGTTTTAACAAAGCTTGACGGAACGGCAAAAGGTGGTATAATAATACCTATACGAAACGAGCTTAATATTCCGGTAAAGCTTGTGGGTGTAGGAGAAAAGCTGGATGATCTTCAGCCATTTATCCCACAGGATTATGCGCAAGCGCTTTTCGGAGATACTGACGTTAGTGCGGAAGAATAAAAAGGTTTTCCGGCAATTACGGGCAGAGCGTCAGAACGGCGTTTTCGATATGCCGCAGCCTTTTACGGTACGGAGCGCCGGAGGGATTTTTCCGACTTGAAGAGGTTTATTAAGGCAATACCGCACAATGACCTCCTGACGGCTTTACGTGCGACTTGCTTGCATATATTCCGTCATCTTACACAAATTCTCCTTGAAATACGTCAGTATTCCTGCGCCGAATTTATGCAAGCTGACGTAAAATCTGACTGCGCAATTCACACGCAATCATTGTGCGGTGTTGACTTAAAATGTGCCGGTCTATCCTGCGGTTTTAGCGCGGGCGGCGGTCAAAAGGGCTAAAGCTCCGCAGCCTCTTTTTAAAAGGAGCTTTTACTTGTTTCCGTCGGGAAAAAAGTTTTTTATTATGGCGTATCTGAAAAAAGCAAATATGTACAATTATGCTGAGACTCGGTGATTTAAAGGAAAAAAGCGGGGAAATACGAGGTATTTTACAGCTGTCCCTTTGGGGCGGCTTAGGCATCCTTTTATGCGGAAAGCGTCCGCAGTCAGCAGGAATCGGGCGATTTGCGGCTTTTCAGAAGCACCCAATGCAAGAAAAAACAAACTTATTATATTGCTGATATAGCCGGGGGTATGTATGAAGGTTATTATTGCTACAAAAAACGAGGGTAAGGTGCGGGAATTCCGCAAGCTTTTACTGCCTCTCGGTTTTGAACCGGTCTCAATGACCGAAGCGGGGGTTGAAGCGGATATAACGGAGGACGGGGAGACTTTCGAGGAAAACGCCCATATCAAAGCCAAAGCAGTAAGGGAATTAACAGGATCACCCGTTATTGCCGACGACAGCGGGCTCGAGGTGGAGTTCCTCGGCGGCGCTCCGGGAATATATTCCGCCCGCTATGCGGGGGAAAATGCAACGGATGAGCAAAGGAATCAAAAGCTGCTGGAAGAAATGCAGGGGGCGGAGCTGCCGTTAAGAAACGCCCGTTTCGTCTGCGCAATATATTTTATTCTTGACGATAAGAGGGAATACTGTGTAACGGGGGTATTGGACGGATATATCGGTGAGGAGCCTAAGGGCGAACACGGATTCGGATATGATCCGGTTTTTATGATAGACGATGATACAAGCCTTGCGCAAGTAGGCGAAGACGAGAAGAACAAAATAAGTCATAGGGCAAGAGCTATGGAAAAGCTTGCGGAAGTAATCAAAGCAAAGGAATGAATAAATGACAAGTAAGGAAAGAGCTAAATTAAAGTCGGTCGCTTCAAATACGGAAACCATAATGCAGATAGGGAAAAATCCTATAGGAGACGCTTTTATAAAACAGGTCAGAGATGCTTTAAAGGCAAGAGAGCTTATCAAAATAAGAGTTCTCGAAACATGTGAAATGCTGCCGCGGGAGGCGGCTGACGCTATTTCCGAGGCGGCGGGCTGTGAGACGGTCCAGGTTATCGGAAGCAGAATAGTTTTATTTAAAAAACGTTCGGGAGACGATAACAGACCTTCGCTTCTGGATGAAAAACAAGACGGGAAAGAACGGAAAAACGCAAATGATAAATCAAAACAGGGAAAAGTCCGGGAACAGAGATCAAAATTCCCGGCAGAAAAAAAGCGCAAAAAGAGTGGGGATCTTCGGAGGGGCTTTTGATCCTCCGCATATGGGACATATAAAGCTCGCCGGATTTTGCTGCGAACGGCTTGGGTTAGAAGAGCTTCTTATAATTCCCACCTTTAATTCTCCTCATAAACCCACGCCTCTAACGGATTATAATGACAGGCTTGAAATGTGCCGCCTTTCGTTTACAAAAAAAATATACAGGATCAGCGATATTGAAAGGCAGATCGGCGGCGAGGGCTATACGATCAATACCCTTAGAACGATAAAAAAACAGTATCCCGAAAATACCAAGTTTTTTTTGATAATAGGCGGAGATATGCTGTTTTCATTTGATAAATGGTATCGTTATGAGAGTATACTTAAAGAATGCACCGTTGTTGCGGCCGCAAGGGAAGAGGACAGCTATGCGGATATGACGGAATATGCAGCCGGGATCGGACGCGTTAAGATCCTTAATCTTCCCGTTACCGAGATATCATCTACCGGAATACGTCAAAGGCTCGCGGATAACGGCAATGCCGACGGTCTTGTCCCTCAGGCGGTGGCAGAATATATAAAGAGTAAAAATCTGTATTTATAAGGCGCAGGCATAAATCAAAAGGGAGAAATTTAAAATGGGATTGTTTAACAGAATTATTTCAAGAGCGGCAGGCGAGGCAGTCGGAAAGGTCCTCGGGGACGCGATTAACAATGCGATCAGCGGAAACGGTCAAAATAACGGCACTGACGGGCAGGAGCCGACGGCCAACGGCAGCGGGGTACAAAGCGGCTCCTCTAATGTACAACAGCCGGATCTCTCCCCTGACAGACAGACGGTACAGCAGCTTCCGGAGCCAAAGCAATCGGTCAAGCGTTCTTATCAGCTGTGGCTTTCCGACGAAAGAGGCGATTATAATGCGGAGGCGTCTTTTATGTTTTCCGGAGACTTTGTGGAAAGCAAGACCAATGCCGGCGAGATAGACGTTGTATATATATACGATCCCCTTTGCAGCGACGCATACACCGGTTTCAAGCTTAACGAAGCAAGGCCCTATTTTATGATAGCGCCGGATATTGACGAGGTCTTCTGTTCCGTGGGCGAATACTGCGAAAACAAAACGGTCAAAAAAGCCATCTGGGTACAGCCTTCCCAGGAAGGTAAAATGATGTTCAGGGCAAAGTTCGAATATTACGGGGACTTTATGGTTATGTACGGGTTCAGAAGAACCGACGGAAGCCCCGGCGGACTTTGTCTTGTATATAAAAAGGATATCGAGGGCACTCAGCTTCTCGGAAGACTTTTTTCGGAGCTGGAGGAAGCGGCTCTGACTTACAATGAAACAATAACCGATAAGGATTGACAGAGGGCGGAAATGGATCAGGCTTTAAAAAAATATGAAGATACGATAAGACCTCTTATGGGAGGAAAACGATTCAAACACAGCGTAAACGTTGCAAAGATGTGCGTTCTTCTGGCGGAAAGGTTCGGCGCGGATGAGGATAAGGCCTATACGGCGGGAATCCTTCATGACTGCCGGAAAGAGGCGGAAAAAGACGTGATGCTGGAGGAAGCGGAAAAAAGCGGTTATTTTATTGATCCTGTGGAGAGGGACTGCGTTAAGCTATGGCATGGAATTGCCGGCGCATATTATGTTAAGGATAAGCTTAAAATAAACGATGAGGATATTCTGAACTCGATACGTTTTCATACCGTAGGCCGTGCGGATATGTCCGTACTCGAAAAAATAGTTTTTCTTGCGGATATGGTGTCGGAGGAGAGAGATTATCCCGATGTGGACAAGTTCAGAGAGGCGGTTTTCAAGAGCCTTGACAACGGTATGTTTTTAACCCTGCGCTGGTCGATAATGAAAACTGTCGGGCTTGGAAATATGCTTCCCGCCACAACGCTTGAGGCGTACAATTTTTATGCAAGGTATAAAACCGATAAGGATTTCATTTTCAGATGTCCTAAGGATTAAAAACAGCTTAAGACCGTTTAATGACAAATATCAAGAAAACAACCGTGTTTATTCTAAGCTTTTTGTACGGGTTTAAAATAATCCCGAAGCTTTTGGCCGGGCGCGGGAACAGAAGGAGATTATATGACAGAAGAAAATATTTTAAAAATTGCGGTTAAAGCAATCGACGGCAAGCGCGGAGAAAATATAAAGATTTTGAAAATAGGCGATCTTACGATCCTCGCCAATTATTTTGTAATTGCAAACGGCAATAGCAATACTCAGGTAAAGGCTATCGCGGACGAGGTGGAATTCAAGCTTTCCGAAGCGGGTCTTGAGCCTCACCGCACAGAAGGATATCAGGGGGCAAGCTGGATAGTCCTTGATTATATCGATGTGGTCATCCATGTTTTTCACAGGGACGCAAGGGACTTTTACAATCTTGAGAGATTATGGCAGGACGGTACGGAAATTTCCCTTGAAGAATTTTTAAAATAGCTATTGACAATGTGTGAGAATTTATGTATAATGTAATTTGAGCATTACTCACCTGTTGTTTTAACAGAGTGCTTATTTGACAATTACCTTGTGTCCGATATCGGGTCGGGCATTAAAAAGGAGGGATATAGATGGCAGAAGTTCGTCTCGGGAAAAACGAATCTTTGGATACCGCTTTAAAGCGTTTCAAGCGTTCCTGCGCACGTGACGGCGTATTGGCTGAGGTTCGCAAGAGAGAACATTACGAAAAGCCTTCGGTAAAGCGTAAGAAGAAGTCTGAAGCTGCCCGCAAGCGCAAGTTTAAGTAAAGAGGGATATTAAGCCGGTTTCCGGCGGTTTTACTTACACGATGTAAGCCGGTCGAAGTGTCCGGCTTATTATTTTTGTTTTTTTATAAACGCCTCAAATCCGTAAGCCGGGCGGATCCGACACAGTGCCGGCTCAGAAGGAATACGGCTGAGCCTGTTCGGCTATAAAGATAATTTCCTTTTGTCCGTATTCTTGTATTGTTTGATATTAAATCTAATCGGTGAAGTGATATGTTTAAACCTACATGGTGGCTGAAAAGCGTACTTGAAATAGATGAAAAATTTATACGGGAAAATCATCTGAGGGGATTTATTCTCGATCTTGACAACACACTTTCAATGCACGGAAGTCCTGCCGCCGAGCAGGGAATTTGCGAATGGCTGGAGGAAATGCGGCTGTTGGGTATGAAGCTGACGGTTCTTTCCAATAATACAAAAAAACGGGTGGAGCCTTTGGCAACGGAACTGGGACTCGATTATATCGCCTTCGGCTGCAAGCCGCTGACGGCGGGAATAAGCCGCGCGCTCAGAAAAATGCGGCTTCCGAAAAAAACCGTTGCATTAGTGGGGGATCAGATTTTTACCGATATCCTCGGTGGAAATCTTAAACGTATGCCTACTATTCTCGTAGAACCCTTTCATATGGAAGACAAGATCACTTTCAGGTTAAAAAGAGGTCTTGAAAATATCGTTTTCAAAAGAGAAAAGAAAAGCTGATGTCTTTTCTTGGTTCTTTCCGTTTAAAACGGTTCATAATGCTTTTTATAGGGTTTTATGGTTTTTATTTTCTGCGGTGAATACTGCTAAATTTTACCGGGTCAATGAATCTAAAGGTTTAGGGACGGGTTGTTGTAGAGTGTCGGTAATAGAAGGATCAGGATTATGGTAAGGCGTTTTTTGATGTTTCATCCGGATTAAAAGGGTCTTGAAAATGTTGTTTTAAAAGGGAAAAAACTGATGCCTTTTCGGGGTTCTTTCCGTTTATAATGGGTTCATAACTCTTTTATGGGGTTTTATGGTTTTTATTTTCTGCGGTGAATACTGCTAAATTTTACCGGGTCAATGAATCTAAAGGTTTAGGGACGGGTTATTGTAGAGTGTCGGTAATAGAAGGATCAGGATTATGGTAAGGCGTTTTTTGATATTTTATTAAGGATGTTCTTTTATATGTCGATTTTCATGTTATAAGGACTTTGTTTTTTCCCGCCGGAGAGGGAGAGCTACAGATGATGGCATTTTGCCGTCCAAGGCTTTTAAACCGGTTCTGATCACGGCGAAGTAAAAACGGTAAATAAAATTGTACAACAGTAACTGAAAGGATATTAAAAGCTTATGGCAATCTCATTCGGACCCGGCGGAAATTCCGCCAGCTTCGGTAAAAGAAAATTTCCCGAAGAGCTTCCTGAATATCTGTCGGATCTGGGACTGAACGGGTATGAGATAGAATGCGGGCGCGGCGTAAGAATAGCTGAGAAAACCTATAAAATGCTTCCGGATATTGCGGGTAAAAACAATATTTGTCTGTCTCTCCATACTCCCTATTTTATTTCTCTTTCAAGCGAAAAGGAGGAAACGAGACTCAACAGTCTTAATTATATACTTGAATCCGCAGAAGCGGCTCAAAAGCTCGGTGCAAGAAAGATCATCGTTCACAGCGGTTCCTGCGCCAAAATGGAGAGGGCGCATGCTCTGGAGCTGGCAAGGGATACGCTTTTGCGCGCTCAAAAAATGTTGGACGATAACGGTTTGTCCGATATAGTTATATGCCCCGAAACTATGGGAAAAATCAATCAGCTCGGGACCCTGTCCGAGGTCATTGAGCTTTGCGGCGTTGACGAAAGGTTTTTACCGTGCGTTGATTTCGGACATCTTAATGCAAGAACGTTGGGCGGTATAAAGTGTAAAGACGACTATAAGGCAATACTTGACGAGATAGAAAATAAACTGGGTCATGAGAGACTGAAACATTTTCATGTGCATTTCAGTAAAATAATGTATACCGCAGGAGGAGAGAAGGAGCATCTGACATTCAGTGACGATCAGTACGGACCTTCCTATGAGGCGCTTATGGAATTGTTTTACGAGCGGGAACTCGAGCCCTCGGTAATTTGTGAAAGCGCGGGGACTCAGGCTGAGGACGCAGCCGAAATGAAAAGGTTTTACGACGGTCTTTTCGGCAGTGATAAAAAGTGAGCGGAAAGACATTAAGGTCATATGACGAATTTAAAGCGAAAAAAACGGTGCGGGATATATACGGCAATGGGGACAAGCTTTCGGGTCATACCGGCATTCGTTAAAGAGGCGCTTATGGAATTGTTTTACGAGCGGGAACTCGAGCCCTCGGTAATTTGCGAAAGCGCGGGGACTCAGGCTGAGGACGCAGCCGAAATGAAAAGGTTTTATGACGGTCTTTTCGGCAGTGATAAAAAGTGAGCGGAAAGACATTAAGGTCATATGACGAATTTAAAGTGAAAAAAACGGTGCGGGATATATACGGCAATGGGGACAAGCTTTCGGGTCATACCGGCATTCGTTAAAGAGGCGTTACAAGACAGGAGTATTGAAGATAATTCCTGCAAGTTATGCAATCCGGGACAAACCGAAATTCTTTCGGATGAACGCATAAAGATCTTATGCGGGCATATTGAATATCCGGATCCCGCAGTATGCCCGGCACCGCGAAATCACATCGTTTTACCGCGTTTATCATACAAAGGTTTATTTAAGCCGCCTTTTCTTATAATAAACGGGTTTTGACATCATAAATCAGAACATATTTTGTTCCGTTTTTATTCTTAAAATAATATATTTTAGATATTATACATATACGGACGATCATACGCAAACGGAAACACGGCGAAAGCAAGAATGATCAAAGAGCATGTTAATAAAGATCATATTAACAGACGGCAGTCGTTTTTAATGTCACCGTATATGCGGATTTTTACAATGTTGAAAAATCCGGACCGTAATCACTCGTTTATCCGGCGTTTTAACCTTTAACCCTTTTTCAGAAAGGGGCTTTATCTGTTTCACAGCCGCAATAGCATGACGCGCCTTGGCCGGGCGTTCAAAAAAACACGCGATCTTTGCACCGAAGATAAAGCACGATAATATGCGGGTTTAAATCGTATTTCGGCAATATATATGACGCTTGATACGTGAGGCAGGCAAAACGTGCGTCTCGTCAGATCAAATCTGCCGGAATATACCGGATCTGTTTTTTGATCATTAATCTCGGAGTTTTTTTGGCTTTTTCAGTTGCGAATAAAAACGAACATACGGGGGTATTTATATGAACATACTTGTTATCAACGGTCCTAATCTTAATCTTCTCGGCAGGAGGGAGCCGGGCGTTTACGGAAGCGACAGCCTTAACGAAATCCGTAACGAGATAATAAACGAGGCTAAAAGGCTGAACGTGGATGTTGAGTTTTTTCAGAGCAATCATGAGGGCGGTATAATAGACGCGCTTCACAGCGCTATGGACGAAAACGACGGCGTAGTTCTGAATGCCGGGGCGTATACTCATTACAGCTATGCCATACGCGACGCCATCGCCGCAATTAAAATCCCCGTGGTGGAGGTGCATATGAGTAATGTCGACGCAAGAGACGAATTCAGACATAATTCCGTGATAGCTCCCGTTTGCTGCGGAAGCATTTCGGGATTCGGAAAAATGAGTTATCTTCTGGGACTCAGAGCCGTTAAGGAAATAGCGGAAAAGCGTGCGGATGATAAAATATAAAAGGGTTAAAAGCCTGTTCAGTATTTCGAAGTATGTAGACCGCGCAGCAGCTTTTGCGTATTTCCAGGCGGTTTCTCGCAGACACAGCTTGATGTGCATCAAGAAAAGCCAACGAAGAAATACGCAAAGGGTGCAAGCAAGACGCATGCCGGGAGATGCTGAACAGGCTCTAATACCGATCCCTTTTTAAACTGACGTAATACCCACAGTTTTAAAAGGGATTGCACCCCAAACACTAATCCAATAGTTTTAAAAGGGATTAGTATAAGGATCATGACTCGTGACGTTACAGTCATTATCCTCCCTAAATTAATTCAATTGCGGCAGGACCGATAAAAATCTGCTTCAAATATAAAAGCTCCTTAAAAGGGAACGGCATAAAAACATACAAAGGGGAATCATAAAATGTATCTGGATAAACTTATTTCATGGCTCGGGGAAGAGGAAGCGGCGCTTATAACTTCGGAGGTATCAAAACGTTATCTCACTGATTTCGGATCTGAGGACGGCACTCTTGCGGTTACAAAGGACGGAGCGTATTTTATCATTGACGCCCGTTATTTTGAACATACTCAGCAGCAGGTTACCGATCCGCAGTGCAGCGTGATCTTGCAGAAGGAGCTTTACTCCCAGCTTTCGGAGATATTCGGCAATCACAATATTCAAAGAGTATATGTGGAGGACGAGTATATGACCGTTGCCGAGCTGTCGGAATATAAAAGAAAGTTTTCCGGCATAGATTTTGATACCTCCAACCGTCTTTCCGATTACATGAGAAATATGCGGATAATAAAAACGGATACCGAGACGGCATATATAACAAGAGCCCAGAGAATAGCGGAGGCGGCTTTTACAAAGCTGCTTTCAAATATGAGGGCCGGACAGACCGAAAAGCAGATCGCGGCCGCTTTGGAGTTCTTTATGCTTGAAATGGGCTCGGACGGAGTATCTTTCCCTACAATAGCGGCTTCCGGCGTTAATTCCGCCTGCCCTCATGCCGTTCCTACGGATAAACCTGTAAGAGACGGGGATTTCCTTACTCTTGATTTCGGCGCCACATATAAGGGATATCATTCGGATATGACCAGAACGGTTGTTTTCGGAAAGCCGACCGAAGAAATGAAAAATATTTATAATGCGGTTTGGGGAGCAAATACGGACGCAATAAAAACGGTCAGAGCCGATATATCCTGTAAGCTGGTGGACAATGTGGCCAGGAGCACTCTTGACGCCTGGGGATATGAGGAGTATTTTACTCACGGCTTAGGACACGGCGTGGGTCTTGAAATACACGAAGCGCCTAACGTAAGCAGCCGCAGCGGAACCACTCTTCGCGAAGGGATGGTCATTACAATCGAACCCGGAGTATATATTCCCAACAAATACGGCGTAAGGATCGAGGATATGTGCGTCGTTACCAAAGACGGATGTAAAATCATAACGGAAACACCCAAAACGCTTATTTATATTTAAGGCAACACCGCACAATGATCGCCTTACGGCTTTACCAGTGCCTTGCTTGCACATTTTACGTCATCTTGCACAAATTCTCCTTGAAATACATTGGTAATTCCTATTTTAAGAGCGGTTTTACTTGATGTGTCGAATTTATACAATCTGACGAAAAATCTGACGGCGCAATCCGCACCCAATCACTGTTCGCTGTTGCCTTAAAGGATTTTTCACGGTAAATCCGCAGCAGATTATTTCGATACGGTATTTTTCCGGAAGCTTTTCAGGTATGCTACGGGGCATTTTCCGCGATGTGAATACAGATATCTCAGCAGTCTGAACAAAACGCTTTATTTTTACTTTTTTCGAAAGCTTTACGTTCAACCGCTCGGCGCGGTGTAAGGCTGTTTGAAGGCAAAATGCATTCGTAACGGGGTTTGCCGCGCCATGTCCGGATCCGGGCATAAAACCGGAAGCCGGTATTTTGCCCATGGCTTTGTTATTTGCGCAGGGAAAAACGTTAGGGCTTTCTCACATTGACCTGAATGCTCGGATTTCGGGGCGGATTTTTTGCAGAACAAGGTAAAAATTCGCAGACGTACCGTATGGACTTCAAGAATTTTCAACGAAGCTATGCTGAAAATCCGACGAAGGACGGGCGCCAATCGTTGATGTGAGTACGCCCTGATATTTACACGTCAGTTCCTGCGGAAAAAGTATCCGAATGATGCAGGATTTACCGATATTCCGGTTTGTGAATCATAAATATTGTGCGGCGTGAAATATAAAGCGGTTTAAATTACCGCGCCCTTCATTTCGGTTTTTATGATCCGTATCAGGATGGAAGCACACTTAGCCTCAAAAAACCGACGCGGCACAAATAAGCCTGCGGCATCATGTGAACGAAAAAACGAAAGGCGGTCAAGCTGAAGTGAATACCACAGAATACGAATCAAATCCTTATGATCCGATAATAGCTCTCACCTTTGACGACGGTCCCAACACCACTACGACAAATCAGATATTGGATATTCTGAAAAGGTATCGGATCCGGGCATCTTTTTTTATTGTGGGAGACAATATTAACGGCGAGAGCGCGCTGATCGTAAAAAAAGCCTATGACATGGGCTGTGAGATAAATAACCATTCCAAGACGCATTCCTTGATGACCGAAATGACGGCGGAGGAAATAAGAGCGGAAATACGCTTTGTTTCCGATATGACGGAAAAAATCACGGGAGAACCCACGAGATTTTTCAGACCGCCTTACATTGCGGTAAACGATATTATGTTTCAAAATATTGACTTGCCCTTTATCGGCGGTTACGGGTGCAACGACTGGGACGATTCCGTCAGCGTGCAAACAAGGATAGAAGCAATAGAGAGGCAGGCTTGCGACGGTATGATCATTCTTCTTCATGATTCCGAAGGGAATTCAAAAACCGTAGAGGCACTGGACACCATAATTCCCGATCTTAAGGACAGAGGCTTTCAATTTGTTACGGTTTCAGAGCTGTTCAAGGCTAAGGGGATAAATGTAAGCAAGAGCGGCGCCGTGTTGTATGAGAGGGTACAAAGAACGGAGTAAAAAACGTGTTTTTAAGGGAATGGACATATTTTTTTTCAAAACCCCTTGCAAAATAAGCGAAAATAATATACAATAGTATAGAAAATAAAACGATACAGTTTTGAATAATGAACCGGAGGTTAATTTATGATTTCAGCAGGCGATTTCAGAAACGGCGTTACATTTGAAGAGGACGGAAACGTTGTTCAGGTAGTAGAATTTCAGCATGTCAAGCCGGGAAAGGGCTCGGCTTTTGTACGTACAAAGACCAAGAACGTTCTGACGGGAGCTGTTGTGGAGAAGTCCTACAACCCTACCGCTAAGTTTCCCACCGCTTTTATTGAAAGAAAGGATATGGAGTATACCTACAGCGACGGTGATCTTTATTATTTTATGGACAGCGAAACCTATGAGCAGGTTCCCATAAATAAAAAGGATCTTGGGGATAATTTCCGTTTTGTGAAAGAAAATATGGTATGTAAGGTTCTCAGTTATAAGGGCAATGTGTTCGGTGTTGAGCCACCCAATTTTGTTGAGCTTGAGATCACCGAAACAGAGCCGGGCTTTAAGGGAGATACCGCCACCAATGCCACCAAGCCCGCAAAGGTAGAGACAGGCGCAGAAATAAGAGTGCCTTTGTTTATCGATATCGGCGAAGTGGTTCGTATCGATACGAGAACGGGAGAATATATGGAGCGCGCCAATAAGTAAAACGACACGGATTGTAACGGTCTGCATGTGACAGGCTTTTCGGATGATGTGATCCGGGATTTTGCCCCGCAAACGCTTTGCCGGATATAGCTGCTCAGGGCTCGGTCTTACGGAATGCCTTCGGCTTAAACATTATGGAAAAGGAGAAAAGTATGAACATTACGGAAAAGGTTTCTTATATCAAGGGATTGGCGGAAGGCCTTAAGCTTGAGGAATCCACAAAGGAGGGGAAAATACTTCTCGCTATTCTTGATGTGCTTAATGATATGGCATATCAGATCGAGGATATCGACAGCGATCTTAATGATATTGCCGATGTTGTGGGTGATCTTGACGAAGCGGTTCTCGATATAGAGGATGAGGTTTACGGCGATCATGACGATGATGATTGTGACTGCGGATGCTGCGATGATGAGGATCTGTATGAAATTACCTGCCCGAAATGCGATAACAGCATTACGGTGGATTTTGATGTTATAGCGGCGGGAGGAATTCTCTGCCCCAACTGCGGTGAACCTCTGGAGTTCGATTTAAGCGGGCTCGAAGAGGATATCGACGAGGATTGAGTTTATTTAAAATAAGTGTTTATAAGGAAGACGCTTTGTAAGGAAGCTGTCTTCCTTTAGCTTTTATAATCAGTCAGAATAATGAGAATTAAAGTGCGGATCCAATTATTGGGGGTGCATTGACCGTAAATATTGCTCCCCCAAGCAACTCTTGAATTATTCTGCTTGCCCGGCTGCCTAAATACTTTGTCAGAAGCCCTTGAAATATGCGAATATTCCTGCGGTCTTCTTCCTTGTCTTTCGACAGCCCTTCGGCGCACAAATTCTTCAGGAGTTACTTGGCGGAGCAATAGTATAATCAAAAATTTTTACTATAAGATCGTCGTTTGAAGGTTTTTAAGGTTAATAACGGAGCGTGTTCGCATAAGGCAGGGCACGCGTCTTTTAGGCGAATTTTCCGCTTGCTGTGTAAAAATTTTGGAAATATCATAATATTCCTGAACAGCTTTGTCTTTCAAGGGACAAAATTGTGTTCGAGGATCAGCATGTGGATTTTAGTTGATCTTATATGAACGCGCATCAGGGCGTATCTGAAAACAAAGCAATTATGTACAATTTCGTTAAACGCATGGCGGTTTTAAGGAAAAAAGCGGAGAAATACGAAGGTGTTTCATTTAGGATAACTACCGGCATTCTTTGATGCAGGAAGCGCACGCAGTCAATAGAAATTGTGCAAATTGCGACTTTTCAGATACGCCCTAATTGCCTTTAAAAATGTGGAATAAGTGTTTTTTTGTGTAATCCTGTTTTAACTTATGGGTGTTATGTTAGTTTAAAATAGAAGATATAAATAATGTTTAGTCCATAAAAGGCGAAGGGCAAGAATTTTTACTCCAAAGCACGATACGTTTATTATGGAATAAAAAATATACGATAAGCCCCGGCCGTCTTTTTAAGGCAACACCGCACAATGATTGGGTGTGAACCGCACAGTCAGATTTTTCGATAGCTTGCATAAATTGGGCGCAGGAATACTGACGTATTTCAAGGAGAATTTGTGTGTAAGATAACGGAAAATATGCAAGAAAGCCGCACGCAAAGCCGTCAGGCGGTCATTGTGCGGTATTGCCTTAAATCGGGAAAACGGCGGCTCCGCTGCGGCTCTGAATGTATTCGTGCATCAGAAGCCTGCGGCGGAGCCCGTTTTATTATTAAGGTTTTTAATTTTTAATCTGCTGCCGGCAGAATATTACAAAGGCTGCCGCAATAAAAACAGCGGAGTATATGCACATTACCGTTATTCCCTGATCCAGGTTTATGCCGTATAGCAAAGGGTCATTATAGCGTTTGAGCTGGAAAATGACATTAGGGAAGCAGTCGTTAAGATTAAAATAGGGAATGGGAGTAAGCTTGAGCCAACGGGCGGCGGTTCTTGCCGTATTGTACAGAAGCCGGGATACCGATCCTGCGAAAACATTCGCCAGAAGAGATATTGCCAGAGCGAAAACGGATTTTTTGGATATCACCGACAAAAGGAAGGCCGCGCACATTATCATCAATGACGGAAGTATGCTTACCGCCTGATCATATATGTAATATATGATCGGAGGAACCTCTGACACCGAACCGTTATGCATGATAAGATACGGAACGTTCAGATCGCTTTGTCCATACAGTATAATATGAACAAACAGAGATAAGGCCGAAGTAACGGCGGTAATGCCGAGGACATAAATCATCATACACAGAAGCTTTGACAGAAGGATCTTCCATTTAGCCCGCGGACGTATTACCAGAAGTCTTATGGCACCGGAAGAATATTCGCCGGAGACTATTACCGAAGCTAAGAATATGCCGAAGAACATAACTATAGCCATATTTATTTTCAGGGCTTCTCTGAAATGGCTTCGAACTGAATTCTTGGTATAAAAGTCAATAAACTTATTGTTTTCCAGGCTGTACGCTATTGTTTCCACGGATCGATAATAAAGATCCTGTTTTATCTTCACCGCTTCGACGTATTCATCGTAATTGTTGTATGTCACGCCGAAAAAGTAACAGTTATTTCCGTTAAGCGCAAAGACGCCTTCACTATCCGCCGCAAGCATCTCCGTATTCTCCAAATAATAGCTGATATCCGCCAGTGTGCTTATTACCGTACATTGCTGCTCATGGGAAAGAGTATCCGAGTATTCATTGAGTTTATTAAGCGCCGTTATGATACGTTTACAGGCTTCCGCTTTCAATTCCGCCGCCTGATAAGCTTTAAGGGTCGACTTGTCTTTTTCATAAACGGCTTTTGCGGTTTCATAATCCGCCGTGATCTGATCAAGATCAAATCTGTTTATATATGTGTTCCTGATATATTCCGAAAAGCTCGTGTCTATTTGTTCTTCAATATAGGTTCGAAGCTTTACGATTTCCTTCAAAAGCTGTTCTGCGTATCCTATAGTGAATTCCACTGTTTCATCATCGGTAAATATCAGTTCTCCGGAATTATCATCAAACACCTGAATATCGTATTCAAATTTGCCCGTATCACTTATGCCGGAATATTTTTTATGCACGCCGTTTATGAAAAAGACATCCAAAACCTCGTTAATATCTCTTCCTTCTTCGGCGATAAGCCGCAGAGCCCTTTCAGTGCACAAGGTGTCGCGGTATTCATGGTAATAACGGATATACTGCCAGTTATCCACGTCCATTCCTTTTTCGTTAAAGTATGCATCCGCCGCAGCGCTGGACAGGTAATTTTCCTTTTCTATGCTTCCTTCAGGGGCGCTTTCCGCAAGCTTTTCATAATCAAACCCGGCAAAGCTTCTGTTTATATCGTTCAAAAGATCTACAAGTATCGGATAGCCTGTTACTATCACTAAAACAATTACGGTCATCACACGCCAGCTTGTCTGATGATAAATTTTTATAAGCTCGTTTTTTAAGAGTCTTAAAATTCCGTTCATTTGAATGTTCCTTTCATTATGATTTGTAATTTCAAATTCAATTTTTTATCTGCTGCCGGTCGAATATCACAAAGCTCATAACCGTCAGGATTACGGAGGTCAGTAATGTTATGATAATCCCGGACTGAATATCAAGACCGTAGTCCGCCGAAACAGGGGAGATGCTTATAGCGCGGTCCAAAGCGTTATATCTTATCACACCCAGATTCATAAAATACGGTATCAGAGTATATCTTAAAAACGGCAGGGCTTCGAGGGCGTACCAGGAAACATTGGCGATCGCACCGCCGAATGCATAAAGAAGAATGGATACGGCTATGGAGAATACGCCTTTTTTTATAAAAAGAGACAGAAAGAATGCAAGCGCGGCAATGCAAAACATCGAAAGACTGTTTATCAGCGCGTTTTTTAAGGTGCAGATAAGGGGAGCCGTCTGTATGATACTTTCTCCGGACGTTTCAAGACAGGGTACGCCCAAATCCCCCCATCCAAAGGAAATGACAGTCGACACAAAGGTGATAAGAAAGGCGGCCATAAGCATGCCAACACCGAAAATGCCTATGACAAGCAGCTTAGAAAGCAGCAGCTTCCATCTGGCGCAAGGGCGTATAACGAGAAGTCGTATTGTCCCGGAGCCGTACTCCGAGGACATGATTACGCAGGCCAGGAAAATACAGAAGAACATTACTATGTAAACGTCGATATTTATTGAATATTCAAGCCACTTTTTTGAGGATATACCGGAATTGTTGTAATCCGGGTCGATGGGTATCCGGTTTTCCACACTGTATAGAACGGTTTTTGCTCCGAGTATATAATCCTCTCTTTTCGGATCGGCATATCGTTCCAGGTATTTTTCATAGCTGTTAAAGCTCATGGACGGATTTCCGCCGGACTGTACGATGTATTTGCCGTCCTTAAAGCTGCTTTTATTAAGGGCGGAATTATAATAGGCGTTGTTCAGTAAGTTGTCCATATAATAGCATATCTCGTTATGTATCCAATTTTCGTTTTCTTTTTCGCATTTCTTAAAGCTTTCCCAGCATTGCCCGGTAATTTTCAGTATCTCGCAGCGGTTTCGCGCCGTATCATATTCAATGCGTTGGGAATTGTCCTCTATAAATTTTGTTTTTGCATCGGCGAGTATGGCTTCTTCAGCTTTCAGCATTTCCCGTATTTCTTTTATTTTTATATCGGCATATTCGGTTTTTCCGGATAAAAGCAATTTTTCTGTCTTGCGGATAATTTCGCTTTCTGCGGCTATGTAATCCGAAATATCGTTTTTATCGGAGGGAACGGATTCGTATTCGAAGCTTCCGGTGTTGTAATCCGAATTAGTAAGAGTGTTGATATAAAGCTGATCTTTTCCGTTTTCATCGGTATAAACCGCCATATCGGAATATTCCTTAAAGGCATCGGCTATTTCAAGAGCATCCCATCCGTCCCGGATAAGCTCTAAGGCTCTAAGCGTGACATAATCTTTTTTATATGCATGAACGTAGCCGTAGCGCCAACCGTTTACGTCGATATTATTGTCCATACAGAATTTTTCCGCTTCAAGAAGAGCCTTGAGGTATTCTCTTTCGGCGCTGTCCGGTTCGGTTTTTTCATATTCCTGTTTATAGTAATAGTAATGGTCTATATAAACATCGGCATTTCCCGGGATAAGCGATTTCATAAACGGAGGGACGACAATTGCCACGATAAGTATTATCAGCGTGATTATTTTCCATCCGGTCTGACGAAATATTTTTATCAGCTCATTCTTAATAAGTTTTGCGATCATTGTCCGACGCCTCCCTCGGGTGTGTCGCCTATCATTTCCATAAATGCGTCTTCAAGGGATTTTTGTATGGGAACGACTCCTTCCACCGCCACATCCGCAAGGGCCAGAGCTTTTATATAGGCGGGGACGTTTTCTTTTTCGGTGATTATTTCCAAAGCTCCGCCGCTGATCCTGTTTTCTATTCCCATGTCGCCGGCGACGATTGCGGCGCTTTCGGGTGAAGAAGAGTTTACACGGTAGCTTAAGCGGTTTCCGCCTTCTTTAGCGGATTTTATCTCATCCATGGTCATATTTCCCACTACTACTCCATGATTTATGATGCAGACACGGTCGCACATCAATTCAAGCTCGGCCAGCATATGACTTGAAACAAAAACGGCACAGCCTTCCTCGTGGGCAAGCCGCTTGAATATATCACGCAGTTCTTTTATACCGGAGGGGTCAAGACCGTTAGTAGGTTCGTCGAGCACAAGAAGTTTCGGATGGTGCAGAATAGCTTGGGCAATACCGAGCCGCTGCCGCATTCCCAATGAATATTTGGATATTTTATCGTTTATCCTTGCGCGAAGGTGTACCATATCGATCACCTCCTCGAAACGTTCGTCGGTAATTCCGTCCTGCATACGGCGGTATTGCATAAGGTTCTGTTTTCCCGTAAGGTATTTGTACATTTCCGGATTTTCGATTATTCCGCCTATGTTTGAAACGGCTTTTTCAAATTCTCTTTTTACATCGTGTCCGCATATCCTTATCTGTCCGCAGCTATAGTTCAGCAGCCCCAGCATTAATTTAATCGTGGTGGTTTTTCCCGATCCGTTGGGGCCGAGAAAGCCGAAAACCTCTCCGCCTTTTACTTCAAGGCTTATATCCTTAAGAATATGTTTTTTTCCTATGGATTTGGACAGCCCTTTGATTTCAAGAATGGTTTTTCCTTTTTCATTGACGCTTGTTTTTTCCATTTTTAATATATCCTTTCATTGACTTGTACTCCTAACCGTAGTATCTGTATTATAATAACTATTCCGATTAGTACAGTTGGTACACTTCACATTATATCGATTTTTTTCTGCTTGTCAAGAGTTTTAAAAAAATTTTTTTCCGGATGCGGAAAAAACCGCCGGGGCAAGAAGCATTTACGTTTCTTGCCCCGGCGGATCACGGAATATTAAAACAGAGCGTGTTTATATAAAGCCCGCCATACGTATTATACTAATCCCTTTTAAAACTTTTGGATTAGTGTTTGGGATCGGTATTACTTATTAGCATTCCGTTTTCATCGCATTTCATTTTCAATCCGTGCATTTTGACTGTATAGACCGTCATCAGAAGAACGGTAGCCGCAACCCAAGCTATAGGAGAAGCAAAGCAGGCCGCATTAAAGCCGAAATACGAGACGAAGCAAAGGGCTACCACCGCTCTTGCAGCCAGCTCGCACGCTCCCGCCAGCATGGGAAGGAATGAATAGCCCAGCCCCTGAAGCGAATTCCTGCTGATAAAAAGCAGAGCAAGGACGGGATAGAAAAAGGCGTTTATACGTATAAAATAAACGGCTTGGTCAATGACCTCGGTCTCTTCCGCATTTACAAACAAAAGGCACAGAGGGCCGCTTAAGAACCATACAAGAAGGAATGCGGCAGCCGAATATATAAGACCTACGGTAAATGCACGGTTCATGCCTTTATTTATGCGCCGGAAGCTGCCGGCGCCGAGATTCTGTCCCGCGTAGGTCGCCATGGTTATGCCAAGGGTTTCCATGGGCGCCACAACTATCATCTGCATTTTTCCGGCGGCAGTAACAGCCGCCATGGTCACCTTTCCCAACCCGTTTACCGCGCTTTGAAGAAGAATAGAGCCTATGGCCGTTATGGAGAATTGCAGCCCCATCGGGACTCCCAGCTTTGTAAGCGACAGTATCCTTTCCTTCGAAAAAGACATTTCACCTTTTTCAAACCGGAGTATGGGATAGCTTCTTCTCATATAAATAAAGCATAGGAGCGCAGAAAAGCCCTGAGAAATTATCGTTGCCCAGCCTGCTCCGGCAACGCCCATATTGAAAACTATGATGAAAAGAAGATCAAGTCCTATATTTATTATTGAAGCCACTATAAGGAAATAAAGTGGGGTACGGCTGTCGCCCATTGCTCTTAAAATTCCCGCCATAAGATTGTATGCCATGGTTACGCAGATACCGCCGAATATTACGATTATGTAATCATATGCAAGATCGATTACGTCGGGAGGAGTTTGCATAGCCTGCAAAATAGGATAACACAAGCTTACCGCAAGAGTTGTTACCACCACGGTGGTTATAACGCACAGATACATGGCGTTGGCTATATATTTGCGCATCTCCGAGTAATTTCCCGCGCCGAAGAACTGGGCGGGAAGTATGCAAGAGCCGCTTGTAATACCGGTTGTAAAGCCAACAATAAGAAAGCTTACGGACCCGGTGGAACCTACCGCAGCCAAAGCGTCCACATCAATAAATTTACCAACTATAACGGCGTCGACCATACTGTAGAACTGTTGAAACAGATTACCTACCAGCATTGGCAGACAAAAGCCCAGGATAAGTGACAGAGGCTTTCCGTGAGTCATTTCCTTTACCATAGCTATACCCCTTTAATCAAGGTTTTTTTCACAAGTATATATTCTACACTTTTTTTTGAGTTTTGCAATAGATTCCGAAAAAAAATCAAAATTATTATATGTTTTTTTCTATCTCACAGTGCGTCATGTGATTATATACAATAATACCGCTATTTATGGTTACGGATTTAGGCATGATTTTTGGCATTTTTGCTTGAAATTTTGTAATTTTGCGGTTATAATCAAATAAAAGTCAGTTGTTATTCTTTTAACGGAAATGTTTTCCGTAGGAACATGCTTTTAAATCCGGGATTCAAGAACATGTTCTCATAGGATTAGCGCACGTCTTTTCGGCAAATTTTCCCGCTAACTGCGTCAAAATTTCTTGACGGGCGACAGCCCGCCTACATAATTTTTCCTTGTTTTCGGAAAAATTATGCTCGAAAATCTGTGTCCCCCTCTTATGATAACAAGTTCTAAGTCATCCATCCAAAGTTATGGTATATTTTCCTTTTGTTTGTAAAAAACCGGATCGTTTTCACATATGGTATGTTCCAACAGAAAAAGAGGGAGTTTTTTTATATGAATAAGCTTAAAATAGCGATGTTCGGCGAATTCTCCGTATCCTACAATGACAATACCATAAGCGAGCATTCAAAACGCTCAAAAAAGCTTTGGCTTTTACTGCAATATCTTGCGGTACATCACGGAAGAGCAATAGCTCAGCCGGAGCTTATTGATATTTTAAGCGGAGAGGATGAGGGCGCGAATCCCGCCAGTGCGCTTAAAACACAAATCCACAGGTTGAGAGATATTTTATCGGAGCTTAAATGCGATAAACCTATAATAGTATGCATAAACGGCGCATACTGTATTAATCCTGAAATCGAAACCGAAATAGACGTTGAGGTTTTTGAAAAGTCTTTTAAGGACGCGGGAAATACGGATAATCCCGCCGAAAAGCTCAAGCTTATTCTCGAAGCCATCAATCTCTATTCAGGAGACTTTCTTTCGAAATCCGCCTATGAATCCTGGGTGGTTTCTCTTAATACCTATTACCGCTCTATTTACGGCAAGGCGGTGCATATGGCTATAGAGCTTCTTTTCGCGTCAGGAAAGCTGCATGATATCATCGCTATTTGCAGCAAGGCTACGGCAATAAATCCATATGATGAATTTGTTCATTACAGTCATATAAAGGCGCTTGCGGAGCTGGGCGAACAGGAGAGCGCCAAAAAGCAGTATGACATTGTTACCGGTCTTATGATGAACAAATTCGGCATAACGCCTTCTAAGGAGCTTATGGAGCTTTATGATACTGCCATAAAAACAAAAAAGAGCGTTCAGACCGATATAGAAGCGGTAATAAGCGACCTTGCGGACAATATACCGGTAACGGGCGCGTTTTTTTGCGAGTATCAGATATTTAAGCATCTTTATCAGCTTGAAATCCGTGACGCACAGAGAACGGGGGCCAGCATAAATGTGTGCCTTCTTACCGTAAGCGATTCAAATAACGAGCTTCCTTCGCAGAATCCGCTTAACAAAGCCATGCAGAGACTTCAGGACTGCGTTTCCCGTTCGCTCAGAGGAAGCGATATTTTTGCACGTTACAGTGTGAGCCAGTTTGTCGTTATGCTCTTAAATACCAATGAACAAACCGGCGAAATTATTATGAAGAGAATAGAAAAGGCTTTTCGCCGGGAAAATACGAATAAGGATATTGAATTAGGGTTTACCTTTAAAACAAAAAGAGGCAATGATACTTAAAAAAAATATAATTCGAGTTATTTCGGCCGCTCTGATTCCGGCTGTTTTATTATGCGGCTGTATGGATATTTCGCGAAGAGAATTTATTTATGTTGACTTCCCCGCGGAGACCACCGTTTATTCGGAAAGCACCGGTGCGGAAATCACGACGGTTACTTCGCAAGCTTATATCACGCTGCCGGAAGATGATAATGAAAACCTGCACGCTTTCTTTACACCTCAGCAGCAGAGCTTCATAAATTCATGCTTTTTTATGGGAGACAGCATCTGCTCGGGACTGGGGGCTTACGGATTTGTAAAGAGCTGCTGCGCTAAGGCGGGTGTTGCTGCCAGAAACATAGAGGAATTTACCTTTGATTCCGGAGGTTCTCAGGTCGCACCTCTTACCGCTATCGTAAACAGCGGCTCAAAAAATCTTGTTTTTCTTATGGGCACCAATGACGTAAACATCGAATCCTCCGAGGAATACTGTACGTATTACAGCAGCTTTCTTCGAAAGGCGGAGGCGGTTACAAACGGCGCAGCAATATATATTCTTGCGATAACTCCGGTTACGTCGAACAGCAGTTTTTGCTACAACTATGAAATAGATGAATTTAACCGTAAGCTTAAGGAGATGATCGAGGCTTCCGGTAAACCGTCCTGGCATTATATCGATATTTCTTTGGATCTTAAGGATGCCGATGGAAACCTTAAGCCGATATATGCATCCGAAGACGGACTTCACCTCACGCGTTCGGCCTATTATTCGATTTTATCGACATTGTGCAGAGATGCGGGTATAAGCTGACAATGATAAAGAGAGTTAAAAGGGCATGCTTTTTATATTATGGGCGATCTGAAAAGATCCCAATTAAAACAATTTCTAATGGCGCGGGACGCTTTGTAAGTCAAAGAATGCCGATAGTTTTTCCAAAGGGATAACTATGAAATATTACCGTATTTCTCCGCTCTTTTCTTGAAAGCCTGCAAAATTACCCGGAGCGTATCCGCATAAATTCCGGCACGTATTTCTTAGGCAAATTTTGCCGCTTGATTTGTTAAAACTTTTTGAAATATTATAATGTTCCCGTAAAATTTTGCCTTTTAAGCGACACAATCATGCTGAAAAATCCGAATGCTGATCTGATTTTATGTAAACATGCTTTAGTTTTCAGGTGCTCTATATGCTTTGGCATCTATGGTCTCATTTTATTGCTCCTCCAAGTAACTCTTGAATTTTTCTGCTTGCCCGGCTGCCTAAATACTTCGTCAGAAGCCCTTGAGATATGCGCATATTCCTGCGGTCTTCTTCCTTGTCTTTCCACACCCCTTCGGCGCACAAATTCTTCAAGAATTACTTGGTGGAGCAATAACTCGATTTTTATCGGAATAAACAGGCGTATATTTTTAAAGCCGGTCTTATTCGCATCAGGCAAATAAGACCGGCTTGTTTTTTATACAGAGATCTATTATATATCCGCAGGCATATTTTTTCGCCACATTAACGTTCCGTGCGTAATATGCCGTTTTCAAGATCCTTTTATTTCGGGTTTGTTATAAACAGATCGGTTTCGCATTATTTTAATTATGCTTCAAGATAAACGTCCTCAAAATCCGAAACGGTTATGTCATGCTTTACTCTGTCGCGGACTTCGGCTTTTTTCGCGTTATTAAAGCGGTCCAAGGTGCCGGCAAGGTATCCGGTTACGCGTCTGATTCGCTGAAAGGGTGCGGTATCATAGTGATATTCTATATCAACATAGTTATCGTCAACTATTGTTATATCCATTTCGCTTATGCGTTTTTCCGGATAAAGCTCTCTCGCTCTTTTTACATATGCTTCCTTTTCGGCATCACTTACGGAACCGCCGATTACATTGATTTTAATCATTATATTTCCCTTTCGTTTTTGTTTTTGGCTGCTTCTTTATTTAATTTAAAGAGCCTTTTTTTCGGAAAACACCGTATAACCGTTTTTCGGCTTATTTTGTTGTCCGATTTGTATTATACCACTATATGGTGTAGAATGCAATATCCATTTCAGCAATTTTTATCCCCAAATTTTGTAGAAACTCACAAATTTTTTTCGCGTTAAGAAAAAACGCGGAAAAATACGGGATAAAATTGTTGAAACTTTTACCATAAGGGTATGTAATACTATGGGCCATCTGAAAAACCGCAATTTGCGGCTTTTCAGGCGACCCATAAATTTTCATAAACGTTACCTCATATCCGTAAGAATCAAACCGTTCGAATAAAGCTCGATCAAAATAACGTCTCCCCGTTCTGAATAACGGGGAGACGCCTTATATAGTAATTCTGGATTTTCACCAACTTAATTCGGCAGCGAGGTCGGCGCAGTGTGGATAAAAAGCGCTTGGCTCCTTTGCCACGGCGCGTCTTTTCACCTTTAAGCGGCTGTCATCATAAGTTACCCAAATTCATCAAAGCGAAAATCCCGATGAGTTATCCTTATACATTTTAGCTTACTTTACGTAATTTGTCAAGAGATTTTTATAAAAGTCCGTTTGGCATTTCTAAGCATGCGTCTTGCTTGCGCCTTTTTTGTGCATCTTAATTGACTTTTCTTGATGTGCAAAGTATGTCCGCGAAAATCGCCTCGAAATACGTAAAATCCGCCGCGCATTCCACATACTTCGAGGTGCTTAAACAGGCTTTAAGAAAAATCTGACTATATGATCATAAAAAATCGGATTTTCGAAAAATCATCCCGCGCTTTTTATTTTGTTTACCGACTTCTGAATTTCGTTTACAAGATCTTCGATTTCATTGTAAACCTGAGCGCTCTGTTTTGAAAGTTCGCCTATTTCTCCGGCCACTACGGCAAAGCCTACACCGGCTTTTCCCGCCTGAGCAGCCTCGATGTTGGCGTTAATGGCGAGAATATTTTCCATAGTGGCGGTATTGTGAAGGTCTCTCATTAGATCCTTGGCTGAGGTTATATTTGCGTTTATACCCGCCAGCTCCTCGTTAAACGTATCTAACCTGCGGGCGTTTATATACTGTTCATACTGGAAATTACACAAAAGATTTACGATGTTACCCAAAAGATCCGCAGCGGCGCGTATTGTTTTCTCGTCCCTAACGGGAACTTTTTCCAGCGCGCGTATGTATGCATTTTCGTTTACTCCCAGTTCCCGGGCAATGCCTCTGAATTTTTCTTCATCCGGTTCGGAGGGAAGCACCTGACCTCCTATAATCGCACCGACTTTTTCACCCTTTATCACAATGTCGGCGGAGAAGTCCATAAGACCTGCGTGACAAAAATAAGTACCGGTGCATTCGTTGTCGCACTGTATGCAGCGCATTGCGCCCAATTCGCTTCCTCTTGTATATTTCATGCAGAAGTCGGTAAAATTACTGCCCTTGGTAATATACTTTCCGTCGGCAGCAACGGCGATCGCCGCAAGTCCCGTAGCGTCGGAAAAAAGATCCTGTATAATCTGGAGCTGTTCCAGATCGGCAAATTCTCTTATGTCCAGCATAATGGATAATCCTTTCAAATACTTTAATATGTACGGAAATACCGCAAAATCATTTTAATTAGAGTATATCTGAAAATAAAGCAAATTTTTACGATTATGCTAAAAGCATGACGATTTCAAGAAAAAAGCGGAGAAATACGAGGGTATTTCCCGATTATCCCTTTGGAATAAATATCGGAACCCTTTGACGCAGAAAGCACGGCAGTTAGCAGAAAACGTACAATTTGCTGATTTTCATATAGCCCCTGATTTATATGCGGTTATTATACACATCCGCTTTCAGATCAAAGCAAAATGAGTATATCCTTTTAAGATTTTATCATACATACAGGAAAAATGCAATAAAATTTTAAAAGTTTTGAGATAAAAGAACCTACTTTAATATAAATACGGGTTTTACATTGACTTTTGCCCCTTTGGTATGCTAAAATATAATAAGTACGGATTATTAGGGGGAATGGCTTATGAATGAGTATATGCCGTCGGAATCAAGATATGATAAAATGAAGTATAACCGATGCGGGAAAAGCGGATTAAAGCTGCCGGCTATCAGCCTGGGTCTATGGCAGAACTTCGGCTACGGATCATGCTTTTCCAATGCGGAAAAAATGATCCGGACAGCATTCGATCTGGGAATAACGCATTTTGATCTCGCTAACAACTACGGACATCCTTATAACGGTTCGGCTGAGGAGAATTTCGGCAGAATACTTGATAACGGGTTAAAACGTTACCGCGATCAGATGATAATATCCACGAAGGCAGGATATGAAATGTGGGAGGGACCTTACGGGGACAGAAACGGTTCAAGAAAATACCTGACCGCCAGTCTCGATCAGAGCCTTAAAAGATTGGGACTGGAATATGTGGATATTTTTTATCATCATATAAACGATCCCAATACGCCGGTTGAGGAAACCGCTCTTGCCCTTGATAACGCTGTCAGACAGGGAAAAGCCCTTTACGTCGGTATATCAAATTACAACAGGGAACAATCCTCGGAAATACTGAAAATTTTCAGAGAGCTTCGCACCCCCTTTGTTGTCAATCAGCCGTCATATTCAATGCTGAACCGCAGAGTCGAGGAGGGAGGACTGGATAAGCTTGCTGTCGAGGAGGGCTTTGGTCTCGCGGTTTTTTCTCCTTTGTACCAGGGGTTGCTTACCGACCGTTATTTAAAGGGCGTGCCGGATGACAGCAGAATAGGCAAGGGAAACACCTGGATAGGAAACGAGCTTAATGAAGCAATGCTGAAAAAGCTTAACGGGCTCAACGACATTGCAAAAGATCGCGGACAAAAGCTGTCGCAGCTCGCACTGTCCTGGCTTTTAAATAAAAGGGCCGTGACCACCGTTATTATCGGAGCTTCAAGACCCGATCAGATATCGGAAAATGTGGAAGCTGCCGATAAGACCGATTTTACGGAGGATGAGCTTAATAGGATAGAAGAGGTTTTAAATGGATAAGAACCGTTTAGAACCCGTTATATATCATCTTTATTAAAAAACAAAAAGGAGAAACAAAATGAGTAATTTACCTCTCGCAAAGACACCTCCAATGGGCTGGAACAGCTGGAACACCTTCGGTTGGAACATTAACGAGGAGCTTATCAGAGGCATAGCCGATAAATTTGTCGAGCTTGGCTTAAAGGATGCGGGCTACGAGTATGTTGTAATCGACGACTGCTGGAGTGAAAAGGAACGGGATGAGAACGGAAGACTGGTGCCCGACAGGAACAAGTTCCCGAACGGAATAAAGCCCGTTGCCGATTACGTTCATTCAAAGGGACTTAAATTCGGGATATATTCCTGTGCGGGGACCCATACCTGCGCCGGATATCCGGGAAGCTTCGAACATGAATTTGTGGATGCCCAGACTTTTGCGGAATGGGGCGTCGATTATCTTAAGTACGATTACTGCTACCGTCCCATACACGCTCCCGGCGAAAATCTTTATAAGCGTATGGGTATGGCACTCCGCAACTGCGGCAGAGACATAGTTTTTTCCGCATGTAACTGGGGGAACGACGACGTGTGGCGCTGGATAAGAGAAAGCGGTGCGCAGCTTTACCGTTCAACGGGAGATATACAGGATAACTGGCAGTCCATAAAAAACATAGTTGTAAGTCAGATAGACCGGGAATGCTACGGGGGGACATATTGCTGGAACGATATGGATATGCTTACGGTCGGTATGCACGGCAAGGGTGACAATACGGAAGTTCTCGGAGGAGAAGGAAAGCTTGCCGGATGCTCCGATATTCAGTATAAGACCCACTTTGCCTTATGGGCAATGATGAACAGCCCTCTTATGATAGGCTGCGATATACGAAAGGCAAGCAGTGAAGCGCTGAAGATCCTTAGCAACAAGGAAATTATAGAAATAAATCAGGATATTGAGGGAAGAGGTCCTTATTGTATAAAACAATGGAACAATCCGGATCATGTATTTTCTCTTATAAAGCCGTTAAGCGGCGGCGATTACGCCATAGGTATGTTTAACCTCAGCGACAGCGCTTCGGAAATGTCTCTTCAGTTTTTCGATATAGGACTTCCCACCGCAAGCGGATACGGACTTTCTTTTCATGAGTGTCACAGCGGAGAAGACGAAGGAGTATTTACCGAGCGCCGCGCAGTAAGGCTTGAGCCTCACGATTGCTATGTATATCGCTGCAAGCTTGTTAAAGTAAAGTAAGGAATCGGTTATATGAACTGCAAAAAATGCGGTAAACAGGAGCTTAGCGGCGACGAGCTGGCTATTTACAGAAAGCTTGTAAATCGCGGCGCTACCGAGTTTCTGTGTATCGATTGTCTTTCGGATCACTTTAAATGTGACAGAAGAGAGATAGAGGAAAGAATAAAATATTATAGAGAAAGCGGCTGCTGCACGCTTTTTGTGTGACTTTACCATAATATCTTCAAGGATGCATCAAAATATTTGCAGTACGCTTTTCTCATGATCATGCCAGGCTGAGCGGTGTATTCCGCCCGGTCTTTCAACGGGCAGTTGTGTAACTGTCCGCTGAAAGACCGTAAAAAGGAGAGGTAATGGAAATATTTTTGAACGCTATTTTAATATTGTTTATAGCGGTGGTCTTTGTGACGAACATATGGCTTATTGTGGTGTTTTTTGTGATAAGAAACCGCTCGGTAATATTTCTCAATGACTCCAAAAAGGAAAATTTTATAAAGACCAGAAAGCTTTTAAAGTCCGTAAAGAGCATACTGGCAATTACAATAATAATCGATTGTTTTTCGATTTACAGGCTACTTAATTGGCTCGGGTACGGATGGACGGATTGGCTTTCGGCATTACAGATTTGTTTTTTTGCGATGCATCTTATTATCGGAATACCGATGCTTAAAACCGCCAATAAGGCTGAAAGACTTTATATCCATCTGTATCCGCCGATACCGGAAGCCGGTCTGACGCTCAATAAGAAGGATGCGAGAACCGCTGATGATGATTGGGACAGATGGTTTAACGGCGGCGAAGAATACAAAACGACAAATAAGGTCAATCAATCACTTGATATAATGGGGGAGCCTGACCAAGAGCTGATAAAATATATTGACGGCAGCTATTCTTATGAACGTAACGGGGATAACGGAACGACACCGTCCGAAGTCGACTCCGATCTGAAGGAATGCTGCTTCTGCGGTTCTCTGAATGCACGAAAAAACACTGTTTGTGATTTTTGCGGAGCGGAGTTTTCGGATGAATCTTACGATGAATGCACTACAGACGTTACCGCTTCGGATATATAAGACAGTTTTAGGACGCAGGAGCTTACGGCTATATCAGAGGCGGGGTAACGGGTAAATACGGTCACGGATAATATTTCGAGCGCTTTATGAGTGTTCAGGGCAATAAATACATGTTTTCAGGCGCAGCCATCATAACCGTTTTCTCATACAACGCGGCTTATGTTTGCTGCGGCGGGGCAAGGGATCTCAGGCAGAAAACAGGTAACTGCCCTTATGCGGTAACGGCGGGTATCCGTTTTAAGGCAATACCGCACAATGACCGCCTGACGGCTTTGCATGCGGCTTGCCTGCATATTTTCCGTAATCTTGCACAAATTCTCCTTGAAATACGTCAGTATTCCTGCGTCGAATTTATGCAAGCTGACATAAAATCTGACTGCGCAATTCACATGCAATCATTGTGCGGTGTTGCTTTAAAAAATCGAACAAATAAAAAAGAAATTTTATAAACACGTCGGAAATCATCCCTTTAAAAAGGAAATGAAATATGTTTTCTAATAAGGAATTTTTAATTTGCGGAGTAAGCATAGGTTTCGGGATTACGTATATGATCTGCAAGATTTCCTATGAAGCGGCAAAGGCTCTTTCAAAACAGGACGTCACAGCGTTGAGGGAATTTATGATCGCCTGTCAAATAGCCGTTCTGTGTCTTTACCTTATGCTTATATTTGTATTTGCTCTTATGCAGATAAAATCGAGAAGATTTATGAAAAATTCGGTAAAGGAGAATTTTCAAGGCAGCCAATGGCTCTTTGCCGCTTCGGAGATGCTTGCCTGTATTATGGCTATAAGCCTTATCCTTGCTCTATTTGACGGCTTTTATTTTTTAAATCTGTGGCTTGAGGATCCGGCGACCGCTCTTAAGCTGTCTTTCTTTTTCTATTGGCTATATAAGGTGGTTACCGATAACGGCGCTTATCTGGCGGAGTATTCGGTTATGTGGCAGATCCCCCTGTGCATATTCGTATTTATATTCGGTTTTTGTTCCTACAAAATATACT
Source organism: uncultured Ruminiclostridium sp. (assembly GCA_910579265.1). Classification (GTDB taxonomy): domain Bacteria; phylum Bacillota; class Clostridia; order Oscillospirales; family Ruminococcaceae; genus Ruminiclostridium_E. Next base: position 50,694 of record CAJTTE010000011.1, read on the forward strand.
TTACCGCAAAAAGGCGGTTCAACAATTTGTTTCCTTCAATTCCCGACGCGGGGATATATAATGCGTTTTCCACCAGAAAAAGAAAGGAGGACGCTGTGGTTTTTATTGCTCCGACGGACATTTTATCTGAACCGGAGTGCGATGAAAATGATGAAAGCAGCAGTATAAGTCCTTTAAAAAAACCTTTGGGAAACAACAGCCTGTTTTCGGTCGATCAGATGCCAAAGGAAAAAAGCATATTGAAAACACAGGCGGAAATAGATGCCGAAGATGAAAACTTTTTTGCGGGATCTGCCGAAAACGGTGAAAAAGAATATTCCTTAAAAACATCGTTTTCGGATGATACACAGGGCGAAGGGATCACCTTTTCGGAAGCTGAAGATGAGCTGGTCCCTGACGGCGTCGTTATCAATGTAAGTAAATCGGATGATAAAGAACTTATACCTTGTTCTCTGTGCGGTTATTTGAATTTTAATGATAATAAGGAATGCAGCTTTTGCGGCGCTTTGATGCCGGCGAAAGGGAGCGAAAACGATAATAACCGCTGAATAGTCAGGCAGGGGGTGAATGGGCTTGGATGCCGTAATGGTAGTGGTCGGATGGTTCGCGGATGAAAATACATTCTGTTATATTCTGGGATTTTGTTTGATAACGGCGGCGGTTTTTACTTCGACGGTTTTGTTTATGCGAATGACAGAATATATGAAAGCCCCCGATATTGAAGGCTTTGCTGCGGTAAAGCATATTGAAGCGTTTTCTCATAATGCCGGAGGACTTTTGGGATTATGGTTCTGTCTGGTAGTGGTCCATGTATCGTTTGCCTTTGCCGAAAGTTCTCCGCCGTGTACCACATATATGGTCATGAGCATAATGGCTTTCGCATCGGTAATTTTTTCCGGTATGGCCCGCGTTAAATACGGCAGAGCGAAAAAGACCTATAATATCATTTACATGAAAGCCAATAAAGGAAATCCCGCCGCAATTTCGGAAAATCTCGACGGACTCAGCGAAAGCGAACGTGAAACGATAAATATGCTTACCGACAATACGGTTACAAGAAATTACGGTCCGTCTCAGACAGATCTTTTTGAAATCGTTTCGGGAACGGTAAGAGAGACACCTTTGGAATCGTCAATGGGTACGGTTGAGGAGTATGTTTTGCATTCGGATAAGGATGGCGTCGTAATATGTCCCTTCTGTAAGAAACATAACGATAAAAAGTACGGGATCTGCATATACTGCGGAATGATAATACCAAGAGAAGCAAAGGAGAATAATCAATGATATTTGAGAAAGCATCTGTTGAAGCGATTATTGAATTCGTATTTCAGATAATATTCGGAGGGGCATCAATTATTATTTTCTGTATTTCAACAGCTAAATCAAAGAAGTACATCGAAGCTCCGGCAATACAGAATTTTAGGTCAGCTCAAAATTTTAACGCGGCTTCGATTGTTTTTTTCGTACTGAATTGCGGAAATTTCATACAGGCTGTCGGCGTGGCTCTGTACTCTCTTGTGTCATCCTTCGGTCACCAGTATCTCGGTTCGTATCATTCCGTAATGGGTACGGATGAAATCCTTATGTATATTGAAACCGCACTTTCGGTTGTGGTATGTATTCTGGGAATAATTGCGCTGGTAAAATACAGCAAGGCGCAGCAGCTTTTTAAAAGGCTTAATCCGCCTGCTCCGACGCCGTATAATAATCCTTATTATAACGGGGGCGGTTATTACAACGGTTATCCCAATCAGAACGTTCCTTACGGAAATAATCGTTATCCTCAGCAGCCTCCTTATCCTCAGCAGCCCGCCGATCCACGGCAGCCGTTTTCCGATCCCGGGCAAAATTATCAGGAGCCGGTTTCTTATAATCAGAAGGCAGACAGCGCCGTTCCTTTTGTATGTGCGACGACTTCTTCGGAAAATGATGCCAAGGATACACAGTCGAGGAATGCGGCGGATATCGGTCCACAGGCGGATGATGCTGAATACGGCCGTCCTTCGTCCGCGTCCGAAGGTATAAGCTGCGAAAAGCGGTGCCCATCCTGCGGAGTTGTAAATGACGGTAAAAATAAATTCTGCACCTTCTGCGGAAAAGCGCTTTGATTTTGGGAGGGATAAAAATGCCTGAAGAATTAAAGAACCTTGAGTGGCTTATATTATGCGTGGGATTTTCGCTCTTCTGTCTGCTCTTTTTTATTATTACTCTTATTGTCTGCAAAAGCTATGTTAAAAGGCCTACGCAGGCAAAGTACAAAGCGGCGGGAGTTTTAAACGGGTTTACCGTATTCTTTTTCATACTGAATATATTTATATTTCTGATGTCGATAGTTTTGATCATACTTACTGCGGCTTCCATAATAGACACCGTTTCTAACGGTAAGAGCGCCGACTATGCTTCACCTGATTCCATCCTGATTTATATCGCGGACGTGCTTCCGATCATCGCCTTTTGTTTTGGAATTAAGGCAATGTCCGCTCACGGTGCGGCGGTTAGAGTATACAGATTCAATCACCCGATCCCGGTGCAAATGCCCGGATATATGACCTACTCGCCAATGCCGGACAGATATTATCCCCCGGAGGGAGACTATACGATGCCCAATGCTCCGTCAAACAACGGAGCTGCCGTTTCCGGAGACGCTAACCTTCGGGATGCATATTCGACGCAGACAAGCGATCCGGCTTCAGGCTCGTATTCTTCTCGGGACAGATATTATTCCGCCGGCATAGAAAACAATAACAGCGTCCAGGTACATGATACAGATTCGGGTATATCCGGATCTGACAAGGACGGTATAATCAGATGTCAGAACTGCGGAGCGGATAATAGTAATATTAACAGGTTCTGCGTTTTCTGCGGCAGACAGATCAAGGATTAGGAGTTTTGATATGGCGGGTTTTTCTATCGTATTGATGACGCTTTTTATGTTTCTGGTAGTAGGCGTGTTTTTTATCGGCGCCCAGATATGCGCGGTATTGGGAATCGTTTTCAGCGTTCTTACTATCAAGGGATCAAATAAGTATCTCGCATCGGGCGGCAAATATCCGTTCCGCACTTTAAGGAACTATCACAGAGCATCGTTTGTTTTTTTTATTATCAGCTGTATTGCGGCAGGGTTCTGGCTGCTGATCCTTTTGTCGGCTTTTGTCGGTTATGTGGGAAGCAACGAATTAGCTTTTGAATTTTATAATATGATATTGATGTTTACGGTTTTTTGCGGCAGCAGCGTCGCGTGTATAATAATAAAGTCCCTTTCGTTCAAAAAATATCGCATGGCGAAGGAATTGTCGGGAAATCTTGCCGCAGCAGGGATAAACGTTTGCCGTCCGGGGTATGGAGGCGGGACGTTTCAGCAAAGTTATTCGACCCGGACGGATCATGCAGGAGCACCGGTTTCTTCCGATACGGTCTATTGTTCAAAATGCGGAGGTGTTAATAAAAAAGAAAACCACTTCTGCCGCTTTTGCGGTGAAAAACTCGTATAAGAAGCAGACAATGTTTAATGCCAATCCCTTTTTAAACTGACGTAATACCCACAGTTTAAAAAGGGATTAGTATAAATATGCGCAACAGCTTAAATCAAAGGGCTGCCGCTTAATGCGGCGGCTCTTTGATTTTGGAGCCGGTATAAAAGACAACTGTCATAATCCCGTGAATCGAATAAAATAGAAATGAGAAATAAATTCTGGTAAGGAGATTCTGGTTAATGGATTTTATGAAAAAGAGGATGCCCTGTGTTATAGTGGCGGCGTTTACTCTTATTATGATACTTGTTTTTTCTCTTATTAAAGGCGGTAAGGTCGAAGGAGACGGAGATGGCAGACTGTCAGTCACCGCAACCACAACAATGCTTTACGATCTGGTAAAGCAAATAGGCGGAGATCACGTAATAGCGCAAGGGCTTATGGGGAGCGGGATAGACCCTCATCAATACAGAGCAAGCGCAAAGGATATCGTAAAGATGCAGACCGCGGATGTGGTGGTCTATAACGGACTTCATCTTGAAGGAAAAATGGGGGATGTACTGGCTTCTCTTGAAAAAAGCGGCAGAACGGTTATCTGCGTTTCCGATAATATACCGGAGGATCGTCTGATAATCAATGACGGAGTTCCTGATCCTCATATCTGGTTCGATGTTTCTCTATGGCGCCTGGCAGCGGCGGAGGTAGCCGAAGGACTGTCATCGGCAGATCCGGTGAATTCAAAGGAATATAAAAGCAATCTTGAGATCTATCAAAAACAGCTTGATCAGCTGGAAAACTATATTTTAAGTAAAACCGCAGAAATTCCCGAAGGACAGCGCGTACTTATAACAGCGCATGACGCCTTCGGATATTTCGGAAAAGCGTATGGATTCGAGGTAAAGGGGCTTCAGGGAATAAGCACGGTAGCCGAGGCGGGCACGTCGGATGTGGGCAGACTGGCAGAATATATTGCCGAAAACAGGATAAAGGCAGTTTATGTTGAAAGCAGTATGCCGGTAAAGAATATAGAAGCGCTTCGTGAAGCGGTAAAAGCCAGAGGCTTCGAAACGTGCTTGGGCGGTTCCTTATACAGCGATTCCACCGGAGACGAGAAAAGCGGTACGCAGAGCTATATAGGTTCTTTTAAAAGCAATATAGACGCTATCGCCGAAGGTCTTTTATAAAATAAATTGAAAGGATGATACTATAATGAATGATATAAATCATGCGGTTGAGGTCACGCGGCTCACGGTGGCATATGATTCCAAGCCCGTACTTTCGGACGTTGACCTGGAGCTGCCGAGAGGAATGCTAACGGCGGTAATGGGGCCTAACGGCGCCGGTAAAACTACACTTATAAAGGCAATGCTTGGACTTATTCCAAAGGTGGAGGGTCAGATAAGCTTTCCTAAAATAAACGGAAGAAAGCCTTGTATAGGATATGTGCCGCAAAGCGAGAGCGTTGATTGGGATTTTCCCGTATCGGTACTTGATGTTGTAACAATGGGCTGTTACGGACGCTTAGGATGGGTCAGACGTCCAAAGCGGGAAGACAGAGAGCTGGCAATTCAAATGCTGAAAAAAACGGGAATGGAGAATTTCGCAAACAGGCAGATAAGCCGGCTTTCGGGAGGACAGCAGCAGCGCGCATTTATAGCGCGAGCATTGGCTCAGAAGGCAGACATATACCTTATGGACGAACCCTTCAAGGGAGTGGATAAATCAACGGAAAGATCTATAATAGAAATTCTTAAGGAGCTTCGTCGCGAAGGAAAAACCGTCGTTGCGGTACATCATGATCTTTCTACCGTAAGCGACTATTTCGATTGGGTAACTCTGATAAATATAGGAGTTGTAGCCAATGGCGAGGTAAAAAAAGTATTTACCGATGAAAACCTCAGTCTTACATACCGTGCCGCAAGAGTCGGAGGAATATCATGAATATTTTTTCGGATATATTTTCGGACTATACCTTTGGCGTGGTAGCCTTGGGTTCGGCGGCACTCGGCACGGTAAGCGGCGTTTTAGGCAGTTTTGCGGTCCTCAGAAAGCAAAGCCTTCTGGGAGACGGGGTGAGCCATTCCGCTCTGCCCGGAGTTGTGGCGGCATTTTTGCTGACGGGTATAAAAAGCAGCGGTACGCTTCTTTTCGGCGCACTTGCGGCAGGTTTGGCAGCAGCTTTTTTAATCAACTTTTTCGTAAAAAGGACAAAGGTGAAATTTGACGCAGCTCTGGCCACGGTGATGTCTGCATTCTTCGGTTTCGGTACGGTACTTCTTACTTGCGCACAAAAAATACCCGATTCGACACAGGCGGGGTTAAGCGCTTTTATCTACGGTCAGGCATCTTCAATGCTCAAAAGCGACGTAGTATTGATAATTTGCTGTTCGGCCGTGTTGATTACGGGAGTTCTTATTTTCTGGAAAGAGTTCAAGGTGTTTTCCTTCGATAAGGATTTTTCCGTTCAGCTCGGTTATTCGGAGCGCTTTATAAGCCTGCTTCTGACGTTTATGACGGTGGCGGCGGTCATACTCGGTATACAAACGGTCGGAGTCGTACTTATGAGCGCCATGCTTATAGCTCCGGCCGCAGCCGCAAGACAATGGAGCGGCAGCCTATCGGGCACGGTAGTTTTAGCGGCCGTTTTCGGCGCTTTTTCAGGAGTGATCGGATCATATGCAAGCGCGGTAAGCGATGATCTGCCCACAGGTCCGGCAATAGTCGTGGCGGCAAGCGCAATAGCGGTCGCAAGCATTTTGTTCGCTCCGAAAAGGGGCATAGTAAAACGTTTTATTCAGAGAAAAGAATGCCGTATCAGATTGACCATGCAGAAAAACAGCGGCGGGGAAGGGAGAGATTGATTATGGGAGCAGAGACGGAGATACAGCTTATAGCTGCACTTACGGCGGCAGGGTGCGCGATTCCGGGAGTGTTCCTGGTGCTGAGAAGGATGAGCATGACCAGTGACAGCATCACACATACGATCCTCCTTGGTATAGTGCTCGCTTTTTTTGCGGTAAACGATCTATCCTCTCCCGTGCTTCTTTTCGGCGCGGCTCTTATGGGAACGGTCACGGTGTGGCTTACCGAGCTTCTTACAAAAACACGGCTTGTATCGGAGGACAGCGCTACCGGCATTGTTTTTCCGCTTCTCTTTTCCATAGCGGTAATACTGATAACAAGATATGCCGGTTCGGCACACCTGGATACCGATTCTGTGCTTCTTGGCGAGCTTGCATTCGCTCCCTTCGACAGAATGATCGTGCTTGGAACGGATATAGGTGCAAAAGGGCTTTATATAAGCGGCGGTCTTCTTGCTTTAAACATTATTTTCGTTTCGGTTTTCTTTAAAGAGCTTACGGTAGTATCCTTTGATCCTGTCCTTGCTGCGGTTATGGGTTTTTCGCCCGCAGTCATTCACTATTCGCTTATGACCGCGGCTTCGCTTACCGCCGTTGGAGCATTTGAATCTGTGGGATCCGTTCTTGTTACGGCGTTTATGATAGCGCCGGCGGCCGCCGCCTACCTTCTTACGGATGATCTTAAGCAGATGCTTGTATTGGCGGTGTTGATCGGGGCGTCAAGCGGACTTCTCGGGTATCACACGGCTATGCTTTTTGATGTTTCAATTGCCGGCTCTATGGCTTGCTGGACAGGAATCTTTTTTGTTGCCGCTGCGGGTTTCGGTATTTTTTCGGGAAAGGTGAAGGGAAGAAAGATAAAAGGCGGAAATGTTATTTTGAAGAAATAAAAGAAAAACATATTTAAGGCAATACCGCACAATGACCGTCTGGCGGCTTTGCGTGCGGCTTGCCTGCATATATTCCGTCAGCTTACACAAATTCTCCTTGAAATACGTCAGTATTCCCGCGTCGAATTTACGCAAGCTGACGAAAAATCTGACTGCGCAATTTACACCCAATTATTTTGCGGTGTTGCCTTAAATTATAATAACGGAATGTTTTAGGACATTTTTACGGCGGTCAAGTCAAAGTTATCTGACCGTCGGCAGTCCGACCGTAAAGCTCTTCCTTTTTGCGTAAAGAGCGCCGGAAAATCCGCAGGCCGCCTACTTGATAACCTGTTCTTAAACAGCATCCGGCATAGTTCCGCAGGCGATTTTTATTTCAGCTTTTACGATCAGTCTTAAATATATTTATAATGATCGTTTAAAGCAAGGCATTATAAGCAGCTTTGAATCACTCGTTTACAGTTGCTCCGGCGGTCAGCGACGTTTAGACCTAATATTGATGTAAATCAGAAAGGCATCGTATAATTGATAAAAAAGAGCAATATAAGTTGATTATAGGTCGTGATGCTTTGATATGAGCATCATTCGGATATTTAAAAGGTGATAAGTTATGTTACGGAGAAAAAATACTTGACATCAAGTAACTTAATGGATTATAATTAAAATTACTAAAAATGAAAAAGGAGGGCATAGAGATATGCTTAAAAAGTTATCCTAATTTTATTATGCTGTATAACGCTTCTATTTGCTGATACTTCAGAGTATGCTTTTAATGCTGTTTCTTCGGTCCGCAAGCGCGATGCATTGACAGCTGTTCATAGGGAAACCATAAGTTTATTTACAGGGAGCAATGCGGAACAAATAACCGTTAAGACCTTGCGGGATCTGGATGGTAATTTTTTAATGAAATAAACGCCGGTCGTCCGGTTATTGTTTTTGGTGCGGGATTTCCGGATACTTCGAGGGGTCATGCCGTTGTAGCATACGGAATACATCAGGTTAATTCTCTTGTTGCTAATCTTATCGTTCATTACGGATGGGATAAGGAATATAATAAGGTCTATCTTGATTCCGGGCTGATAGCTTCAAGCACGCAATTTATGCTTTGCTGAAAGGAGGAGATTATTATGTTAAAACGATTTCTTATGGTTTTATTGAATGCGGCGGCTCTTGTTCTTGAGCTTCTTCCCTTTGGCATGCCGCTTGTTCTTAACGGCGGAGCTCCGGATGTGGTGTATAAAACAGAATCCTCATACTGGGCTCCCTTCTGGCTGATAAATATTTCGGCTCATTTTACATTGATTTCCACGGGAATACTTATGGTTCTTGTTATTCTCTTTGCGTTTATTTCAAATAAAAAAAGGCACGGTTCGCTTTTAATTTTTTCTCTTGTTACCGCCGTTATAAGCACGTTGGCAATGATATACAGCATAACCCAATGGATAGACGCATACACGCTTGTAAGCGTTGGCGTGACTTTGGTTTTATGGACAGAGTTTATTGTCATAAGGGATTTTATGAAAAAAACATACGGTGATATCGTTGTATCGGGATATAAGGATAAATAAAATATACGGCAGATCAGGAAAACATAATGACAGAATTTCACAATAGAGAATGACATGCTTCAAGGCAGACAAAAAATGATTTTCCCGCATATGCCGGAGAAAAAACTCGCAAATAAATATGTAAATCGAATTGCAGGTTTTCCGTATTTTTTTATTGCCTTATTATAAAAATGTCTATGGTCAAAACAGGAAAAGTTTTAGCGACGGATATGTACGAGGGATTTTCGTATACAATTGCGGCTCGGTATTATCCGAAGCCGGATATTGAGCTTATTGCTGTCTTTATGTTATAATCCCTCGCTTTATTGTCTCATGCAAAAAAGGTGCCGTTTCGTTTATATCAGCACTTCGGATATTGGGGTTTTTTATACTTGGGCTTGTTCACATTAACCGAACGACCGGCGTTGTGGGTTAATGCGAACAAGCCCTTATTCTTTAATAGAGCTGTGGACTTGATTAAAGAACCGTATCCTAAGCACTATGACTTATCTGAAAAGCCGCAATTTTCACAGCTTCTGCTGACTGCGGGCGCTTTTTGTGTCAAAGAACGACGGCAGTTATCCTAAAGGGACAGCAACGAAATAACCTCGTATTTCTCCGCAATTTTCCTTAAAACCGCAACGCATTCGGCGAAACTGCATATAATTGCTTTATTTTCAGATACGCCCAGGTATTAAACCGGTAAGACCGCTTTTTAGGGCGTGTTCACATAAACCCGGCACAAGTTTTTCAAAATTCACCGCATATTACGTTAATTTTTTTTGAAATATGCAAGTATTCCTGCAAAAGTTTGTCTCAGCTACGGCAAAATCATGCCCGAAAACCCGTAATTGGTCTTATGTGAACCGCTCCGTTTTTTTATGGAAATCATTCCACCGTCAATTCTCTGACCGAAACCTTTTTTATTTTTCCGCTTGACTGATATGCAAAGAAAAAGAAACAAAGCATAAGCACCACGGAGGATAAAATTATCGACGCGGCGTCCAGCTGCGTGGGAAGATGTGATATCCCCATTAAGCTGAGTCCCAGACCCAAAAGCTTAGAGGAAAACATAAGGCTTATCGTTATTCCCAGGGTGGTGCCGATAACCGACACTGCCCAGAATCTTATGCCGAAGCTTAGCCTCAGTTTTTTTACGGTAAAACCTATGGCTTTACAGATACCTATATCGGTCCTTTCCTGAATAAACGATCTTGTACAGATCATTTTTACCGCTACCAATGCAAAAATTATTGAGAATATATATATTAAAACGCGCATCAGCCAAATTATATCGGTTATTCCGGCGCCTATAAAGGAATTTAAGTCATATTTCTCTACAGAAATATCGTCGTTTCCTTCATATTTTTCATTTAACAGATCCAGGATCTCATCAGCCTTTGACGAATCGGCAAGGGAAAAACCCATGTGCATTATTTTAAAGTTCCCGTATATTTTCCGTACCGCTTTTTCGGACATCGAGAAGCACATACCGCTGTCATTAGTACTTTGGTAAATGCCTGATATAAGATATTCCGCTTCTTTTTCGCCATGCGAAACGGTTACTTTGTCTCCCGGCTTTAATTCGAGAAGATCCGCCACCATTTCAGTGATTATCGTTTCGTTTTCGTAAATCGGCGCTCTTCCTTTTAAAATCGGAACAAGATTTTCAGGCTCCTTTACAATGTGAGCCATAAGATTTTCGCCGTTAACGGAGAGATAAATATTTGTTGAGCGGTATATCTTTTCTATTTCGGCGGAGGAGCTTACAAGATCCTCTATTTCCTGAAAATAATCTTCCACATCCTCGCTCCGGCATCCCACCACCACATCCGAAAATTCAGCTCCGATAGCCGTAAGGGCATTTTTAGAGGTCAGAATATTGATCACAAGATTAATGGTCAGCATAAAGAAAATCAGAATGGACGATATAAGTACCGTGCTGATATACCTGCGTTTTGCGGAGGTAAGGTGTCTTACCGCAAGGCTTGCCGTTAATGCTTTTTTGCTGATAGGCAGCTTCAGGCGGCTGTCGAAATAAATATCATTTTTCCCTCCGTTTATGGCCGTTACAGGAGATATTTTACCTAACGGCAATGCCTTTATAAAAATCAGCGCCGAGCTTAAAAGCAGTATTATTCCGATCAATAACAGACTTAGGCTTAACGAAAGACCGCGTTCGGGCATAATTCCGGTAATTGTCTGGCAGCCTTGGGTCAGAGCGGTTTCCAACGGTATTGACAAAATAATACCCGATACAACTCCCAGAAGCTCCGCCGAAAGATATTGAGCAAAAAAGAGATTCATAAGCCTGTTTTTCGAATAACCCTGAGATTTTAATATGCCGAAGGTCACGTATTCGCTTTCTATTTCCGTGCTTATGCTGTGGCTTATTAGGATAAGCACTATTATAAAAAGAAATGCAACAAACACGATAAACAGCTCGGTAAGTATATCCGGCACCAATGTGCTGAAGCGTTCGGTCTGTTCCCTTGTCAATGCTCCTTCGGCCAGATCGGTTATTTTTGTTTCAAGATTAAGCTCCCTTTGGAATTTTCCGGAGGTCATACCGCAGTTTTCTTCCATATATACCGAAATCATGGTATAGTCGAAAGCAGAGCCGTCGTTATCAATAAGCTTCCAGCGATCGTTTAAGCTATCAAAATCAGAATCGCTTATAAAAACATTTTTCCAACCTATTGTCTGGGCTCCCATTGACGGTTCCTGGACGAAGCCTTTTATTTTGAATTCGCAGCTTCCGTCAATTGCACCGTATATTATGGTATCTCCGATATTACAATTGAGCGTGTCTTTTAAACCCAGCGGCAGATACGCTTCTTTGTGTCCAAGAGCGGGAATATTATCACAAAAGCTTTTTTTATCATCATTATACAGCTTTATTCCGTCATGCATTTTCTGTAAAAAGCTCATGTCTGAGTCGTGAGCGCTTCCGCAGTCGACCCCGTATACTGTCAAAACTTTGTTATATCTGACTTCCTTCACGTTTGAAGCCGTTTCCACGCTTTTCATAAGTTCTTCGGACAGCAAGCCGCTTTTAATGATTATAACGGTGTCTCCGACCTCAGAGGATACATATGCTCTTTGAATCCCTACCCGGTAATTGTTTCTTGTGCTTAAAATAGCGGTAGCGGTTGAAACAACTATCATCATAAGCAACGCAACCGAAATAAAAGTGCTTTTTTTCTTTTTTATATTTGCTTTAAGCAAGGTCAATATTTCCATATGCTCCCCCTTTACCAGTTCATGGATGAAAGCCATGCGTTAATCTGTGTTTCACGGCTTTTCTCTTCTTCCTGAGCATAGGGAGGAAGACAAAGCTCACCGGTTATTTTACCGTCCTCCAGATAAAGGAGTCTCGAAGCTCTCAAAGCTGCTCTTATATCATGTGTTACCATCAAAATGCTCTGACCGTTTTTATTCAGACTTGTAAGAAGATCGAGAACATCATTGGTGTTACTGCGGTTAAGGGCGCCGGTCGGTTCGTCGGCGAAAAGAAGCTCCGGCTCGTTAATAACGGCTCTGGCTACCGCACAACGCTGTTGTTCCCCGCCGGAAACCTGGGATGGAAGATGTGTTTTGATGTGGGCTATGTTCATTTGTTCAAGTAGCGTTTCAGTACGGGATTTCACGTCCGCGGCCGAGTTTTTTTTGTTGAGATAGCCGCTTACGAGGATATTTTCCATAAGACTCAGATTTCCTATCAGGTGCATCTGCTGAAAAATAAATCCGAAATCGGTGTAGCGAAGTTTTGAAAGCGAGCTCTCCTTCATCCTCATAAGATCGTTTTCTTTATACATTACCGAACCTGAGGTAGCCCTGTCCATACCGCTAAGGGCATAGAGCAGGGTAGATTTACCTGAACCGCTGGATCCCATTACAACCGTAAAATCCCCTTTATACAGGGCAAGGTCGATATGGGACAGAATATGCAGCTGACCGCCGTTATGGGCGAAGCTTTTACATAATCCCGCAGCAGTCAGAACAGTGTTTTTCATATTTTTTCTCCCTTCGTCGTGTTTCTTACATTATACCTGGGAGTTATTAAGAAATCCTTAAGCATGTTTTAAGACGTATACTTAAATATAAACGCCGCCGTGATGTCCATATAAGCCGCAGGGTCAGATGTTGGCCAGTCCGGCTTTAAAAGCCGGTATACGCTACGGTTAAAGCGTGTCATGCTTTATCAAAGGGAGGCATACCACGGTCTCTAATCCGTCCGGATGATTGTGCAGCAGAACCGTTCCTCCCGAACGTTTGACAATGTAATCAACTATATACAGACCCAGTCCGGAGCCTTGCTCCCGGCCGCAGTTTGAACCACGGTAGAATTTCCCGAAAATAAAAGGCATATCCTTATCGGGAATACCTAAGCCGTGATCCCGGAAATGTATTTCGGCGTTTTTTTCGGAAATAAGCAGGCTTATATCTATATCGCTTTTTGCGTATTTCCTTGAATTGTTTATCAGATTTTCCACAAGTTGCAGCATTCGGTTTTTATCGGCTTTTATGACGGCTTTAAGGTCGGGCCTTTTATAGCGGACATCATCTGTATCCGCGCACATATCGCCGATTGCTTTTTCAAGAAATTCCGATAGCTCGATATTTTCGGGATTGATCTCAAGCTTATCCAAATCGGAAACAGAATGGAGAAAAAGATCATCGGTAAGCTTTGATACTTCGTCGCATTTTGACATTATTACCGACAGGTATTTTTTTCGCTTTTCGGCGGTAACGTCCATATTTGCCTCCAATCCTTCGGCATAGGCCCTTATTGAAGCGATGGGGGTCTTTATATCATGAGAAAGGGTCGCTATGACAGTCTTGTTGTTTTCGACGGCTTCCTTTTCACAGCGTCTCGCTGTATTTATTTCTTTTCTCATGCTGTCGAACGCCCATGTAAACGCGCCGAAGTAATTTGATCTGTCACGGTAAAGAGGTATATCGAGGCTTCCGGAGGATATGCGCGCCGCAAAATCCTTAAGCTTATCAAAGGGTTTTATTACTGAAAAATACAGATATATAAAAACTGACGCTATCAGGACAACGGCAAGGATACCGAGAACCGGACCGTTAACGGAGTGGTTTTCGCCGGGAATTTCGCGGCGCATACTTTCAGCAAGCATCCGTGTCTTTTCGGGTATAAGCTCAGTATCTCCTTTTTTTGCAAGCTGTTCTATTTCATTCAGCGCGATAATATGCCGGGATTTGGCTTCTTCGGGATCAGACCGGTCCGAAAAAAATAAAGCACCCGTAACAATAATGACAAGGGTGCAGGATAAGATCATTAAAGAAAAAAACTTAAGCTTCATTTTCGGTAGATTCCTTTCTTGTACAGGGCGTATTTTAAATGTGCAGCATATACCCTACCTTAAATACGGTTTTAATATACCGGGGTTCGGCAGGGTCGTCCTCAAGCTTTTCCCTGAGCCATCTTATGTGTACGGTAAGGGTAGAGGGTTCAACGGAGGAAAAAGCGCCCCATACTTCGGATAAAAGCCTTTCTTTTGATACTGGAGAATTGATATGTTCGCAAAGGCAGGCAAGCAGATCAAATTCGCGGAGAGAAAGGGAAATGCTTTTTCCTCCTTTTGTAACCGTTCTTTTAGTAATATTAACGTTTATGCTTCCGAAGGATACCTCTTTTTCAATGTCTATTCCTCCGTAGCTTCGGCGTATAAGCGCATTAACTCTCGAAAGAAGTTCTTTCATGGAATAGGGCTTGGGAAGATAATCGTCTCCTCCTATGTCAAAGCCGGTTATTCTGTCCGTTTCGCTTGTCCTCGCGCTGGCGAAAATTATGGGAACGCCGTTTGATGATTTGCGTAGCGTTTTGCAAAAATCCAGACCTGTTTCATCGGGTAAATTTATGTCCAGCAGTATCAGGTGGAAGTTTTCTTCAGACAAGAGGAACTCCGCTTCTTCCGCAGTTTCGGTCCGTATCACTTCATAGCCGTAGCTTTCAAGCATGTCGGATATTATTTCGGATAGTTCCTTATCGTCATCCACTATCAGTATTCGTTTTTTATGCATTTCAGGTTTTTCCCTCCGACAGTCGAATAAATTCCAACATGGATATATGTATAATATGTAAGGAAATTTACATTCCGTAGAACATCATGTTCACGGCTTCCGTGACGAACATATCCCTTTGCAGCTTATCGTCCAGATCGTAGCCTACGATATCCTTTGAATGAGATCCCGTTAAAAAGGCGGTTTGCAGCGCGGATGTCAGTATAAACGATATAATCCTTTTTTTCCTTTTGTCAGGATTGTCCTTTATGGCGAGAGCAAGGCCGTTTCTTGCGGCGGTGGTATTGCTTTTGGGTGTATAGTCCTTAAAATCGCTGAGAATAAATATTTTAGCCATGGTTTTATTTTCATAAAAGAAATCGAAGATCTGTCTCGCCTGATTTATCAGACGTTCGCAGTCGTTTTCAGCCCCCAGGTCGTCATCCTGAGAGCAGAAGCAGAAAAGGATCCGGTTTACAATACGCTGAACGCAAAGCTCTATCAGCCTGTCCTTACTTTTAAAGTGATAATTGATAAGCCCCAATGCAATCCCGCACCGCTTAGCAATAGCTCTGGCTGTTACGGATTTCAGATCTCCGTTTTTTTCTTCAATAAGCTTTGTTGTTTCCTTAATTATGCTTTCCTTTATATCCGCCATAGCTTTAACTCCTTTTTTATTCAATAAGCTCAAGGTATATGAACAATGTTCAAAAATCAAAACAGGAGGTTTATATTAAATCCGTGTTTTATATTTTTAAAGAAAAAGAAATTGCACTTTTTTCGCTCAATCAAATTGACAGATATGAGCCTTTATCACTTAGGATGGAACAGGGAATAAAACATAATATCGCATTGAACGACGTTCAGCGCGTTGCCCGAGAAATGCAAAAATGATTTTTAAAAAGGACTTGGGTCGTACATATTACTGTAAGTATATAACGTGTTATATTTTACAAACAGAAGGAGACGAAATACATCGATCACAAAACGGATATTTTATTATTCTTTTTACCTGCCTTACTTGCCCACGCAGAATTTTTTAAACACCTCATCTATAACCTGTTCGCTGACATTTTCTCCGGTAAGCTCCGAAAGATGATCTAAAGCCGTTTCAAGCATTACTCCGGTAGCGTCTAAAGTAACGCCCTCAATGATGCCGTCAATGGCTTTTTCTATAGCGTCGCGGGCCTTTACCGCCGCATCGCGCTGGCGTTCGTTGGCGATAAATCCCGCCGAGATATCCAGTTTTTCCGGATTTATGAATTTTGCCGCCGCATCGTTAAGCTTTCGGAGAGATTCGGGATTATTGGCGGAGATTTCGGCGACCCTTCCGAACTGTGTGGCAAGATACGCCATATCCAGTCGGCTTTCAAGGTCAAGCTTGTTTATTATGCAAAGGACATGCTTCCCCTTTAGCTTTTCTATAAGCCGGTAGTCTTCTTTTTCCAGGGGACGGCTGTTATCAAATACCGCAAAAACAAGCTGAGCCTGTTCAAGGCGTCTTTCCATCTTCACCACGCCTATTCTCTCAACCGGATTGTCCGTTTCTCTTATGCCCGCACAATCGGCAATTTTAAGTAACGTACCGCCGAGGATCACATTTTCCTCCACAATGTCCCTTGTCGTACCCTCTATATCCGTGACAATACTGCGCTCACAGCCTACCAGCAGATTCATAAGGGTCGATTTTCCCACATTGGGCTTACCGACTATGGCAACGCTTATTCCGTCGCGCAGCGCCTGACCAAGGTCGTAGCTTTCAAGAAGCAGATGAAGACGCAGACGGCAATCGGAAAGCTGTCCGAGCTGCGAGCTTATTTCAAAGCTGTCCAATCCCTCGTCCGGGTAATCGATCCAGGCGGAGATCTGGACCGCGATGTCAAGTATCGTCTTTTTTATTTCGGCTATTTTTTTGTACAAAGCTCCGTCAAGCTGAGCTGCGGCGCACTTGAGGTACTGATCGCTTTTTGAGCTTATTATATCGGCAACGGCTTCCGCCTGAGTCAGAGTAAGTTTTCCGCTTAAAAGAGCCCTGCGGGTAAACTCGCCTGCCTGAGCCATTTGTGCGCCGGCGTCAAGGCAGGCACGGAGGATCCGCCTTGTAATCAGCACACCGCCGTGGCAGGTTATCTCGGCCGTGTCTTCACCCGTGTAACTGTGCGGTGCGCGGAATATAAGGAGAACACCGTCGTCAAGCTTCTCGCCTTCCCATTCTATACTGCCGTAGCAGGCGGTATAGCCTTTCATGCTTATTATGCTTTTATTTCCCGAAGGCTTAAAAACCTTTTCCGCGATCCGGAGCGCCTTTTCTCCGCTTATCCGTATAACGGATATTCCTCCTGTTCCCGGAGGAGTTGCGATTGCCGCAATAGTTGACATAGCACCTTACCTTTCATATAGAACGACGCCGTAATAAAATCACTTTTTCTTTTTCCAGAACAGAAAGCCTTTTTTCTTTTCCATCGCGTCATTTTCCGATTTTTCCAATACGGACGGAGCTTTTTCCGCAGATCCGCCGATTTTCTGTTCATCTTCATTTTCACCGCCGAATACATTAAAAAGGAAGGGCATTTTATTAAGCTCATCGCCGGTATCTTCAAGGAGATAGGTCCGTATGTTTTCGGGTACGGTGATTTTATAATTATCCGGTCCCACATCCAGCAAATGCTCCAGCTGTTCCAGCATATAATGTCTAAGCTCGTTTTCCATTCCCTCATAATAGTCTTCGGCAATGATGTTATACTCTTCGGAAGGGCTTTTGCCCCCTACCTCCATTAGATGAATTCCGCGGCGTATTCCTTCCGTGTATTCCAGATAATCGCTCCAAAGCCTGTTAATAGCGGCAAGAGCGGTTTTTCGCTCAAGCTCTCTCAGCGTATCCTCACCGAATCGTACAACGGCATCCGAATAAAACGTAGAGGTTTTCCAGATGTTCACATCTCCGTTATAAAGGATCCGATTTTTTGTTTTAAAAATCTGCTCCCTGTGTTTTTCACCTATCATGGTGAATTTCATGAGTCTTGCTCTTATATCGAAGCCGTCCCCTTCGGAAATGCGCTGCACTCTTTCAACCTCTCTGAGGAGAACCTTATCCTCTATTGCGTCTGAGCCGGAGTCGGGTATATGCTTGGAGGGCACAAGAGATTTTAATTTGTATTTATCCATTATCGGTTCGTCAAGCGATACGAATCGGCGGCTCTCACCGGGATCACCCTGCCTTCCGGTACGGCCTATCAGTTGCTTTACTATACGGCTGCTCTCCGGCATATATGTGGAAATAACCAGAAGCCCGCCGGCTTTTAATGCTTCTTCCCGTTTTGACTCATCGCTGCCGCCCAGACGTATGTCGACGCCGCGCCCCGCCATATTGGTGGATATGGTGATCGCATAAGGCGCTCCCGCGTTGCTTATGACTTCCGCTTCCTTCCTGTCGTTTTTCGCATTGAGCACCGATGCGGTTATGCCTTTATCCTTTAAAAGATCACGGAGGAGCTCGCTGTCGGAAATGCTACCCGTTCCCACCAGAACAGGCTGTCCTTTTTTATGGGCAAGCTCGACAGCTTTTGCGACCGCATTCCATTTCGAATCGGCGTCCCGGTATATTTCAAGCTCGTTATCAATCCTTCTGCTCGGAAGATGGGGCTCGCCCTTTTCAAAGGTCAGTCCGTATATCTGGAAAAATTCGTCCTTAGAGGCTTCGGCAGTACCGGTCATTGCCGCCAGAAAATCGTATTTTCGTATAAAATACTGAAGAGCAATGCTGCCCATAATAACTCCCCGGGTCGTGACATGAAGATCGTGCTTCAGCTCTACTGCCGATTGAAGCATTCCGGGATATATCCTGTTTTTCGCGATTCTTCCCGTAAATTTGTCTATAAGCTGTATTTGTCCGTCACGATCAATATAATCCACGTCCTCCTTCAAGAAAAAGCATGCCTTTAAGCAGTCGTTTATTTTTCCCAGAAGATCGGAATTTTCTTCGTCATACAAATTGTCAACGCCGAAACGGCTTTCAGCCTTGGACGCTCCTTCGTCGGTCAGATAAACGCTTTCGGCTTCAAGACTGATTTCATAATCATTTTCCGAAAAAGACTTTATAAATTCCGAAACCTCTGAAAGCAAAGGATCCGGCTTTACTTCGGTATCTCCCGCAACCACCATGGGAATACGTGCTTCATCTATAAGAAGAGAATCGGCTTCGTCCACAATAGCCGCTTCAAAGTGCTCGCCTACGGCTTCTTCGGGAGACTGCACCGTAAAGTCTCTGAGATAATCAAAGCAACGTTCCTTTGCGCTTATATAAAGCACGTCCGCCCTATATGCCGAACGTCTTTCCGAAAGCGGGGTTTGTTCGGTAACATAGGCAACGGTCGTATCCAGCAGTTCGTAAACCGGAGACATCCAGTTTTTATCGCGTTCCGCAAGATAGTCGTTAAAGGTAAGGATATGAACCCTGCGGCCGCAAAGCCTGTGCCACACGGCGGCAAATACCGCGCAGAGAGTCTTTCCTTCTCCGGTGGGAAGTTCGAGTATTTTATATTCGGTAAGAGCTCTTGCCGCCAAAAGCTGTTCATCAAAGGGGGTTTGTCCAAGGCCTTCTTCCGCCGCTCTGCATACCGCTGCAAAAAGCGGCTCAAGCTTTTTTCCGTTGTCACAGCTGTCTAAAAGTGTTTTTATTTCACAGCCTTCCGCATATTCTCTAATATCGGAAATAAATTTCTTGTCAGCAGCATTCATTATCTTACCTCTTCTGATTTCTTTAATTTCTTGAATTATAGCATATAACTGAAGAAAAGTAAAGACAGCACTTTTCACATGGCTGTTTTCCGTTCCCTCGGCTTTATGATTTTATATTTTCCCCAAGAAGCGGCAGTAAATGTCGGTCAATAAACAGGAGTTACAAAATATAACGACAGGTACGGCATTGCGTAAATCGGCTTGAAAGCGCCGGCCGGAGGATGCAAGAAGTAAATAAAACCATAATCGCATACAGCGGCATTTGTATGGCGAGGGTATATACGAGCGCGTATCCGTCAGCGTGCCGCGCAGGCTTCCGGGACTTATGATACGGCGGAAAATATTAAAATCGATACTACAAAAAGAAATTTAAAATGTTTCCGGTTTCTTTACGGGCGCATACTACGGGCTGCCTGAAAAAGCCGCAATCTGCACGGCCTCTGCCGACTGCCGGCGCTTTACGCATCAAAAATACCCGAAACGTTACCGTATTCCTCCGTTTTTTATTGAAGCCGTCATGCACTCGGCAAAGCTTTTCACAATCGCTTGGTTTTCGGATACGCTCTAATTTACGGCGGTTTTGTACCTGCCCGAAGCACCGGAAAATCTTATTTCGGTAATGCGGCTTTAATCCCGCTGATAAAGACTTGCTTTTTCCCAAGGGAAAACTCGGTTCGGAGGATGCGGTCCGAATCTGCTGTATCTGCATATCATTTGCGGTAAATTACAGAAAAAACGCAGAAGGATATTTCACGGACAAATGTTATGAAGCGCTTAAAATTTATTTTACGAAAGCTATTGCAAAATTTCCGCAAATATGAGAAAATAGAGGAGAGAAAACAGCGATAACATCTGATATAAATACCGAAAGGAAGAATTTTATGAACGAAACCGCCTGTATAGTGCTTGCTGCGGGAGACGGCAAGAGGATGAGATCCGATAAGCCGAAGGTGCTTATGAATGTTTTGTTTGAACCCATGCTGGGTTGGGTACTGGACAGTGTTGAGGAAATAAATCCCGATGAAATATGTGTTGTTGTAGGAAACGGAGAGGAGCAGGTCAGAGCATATCTCGAGACACGCGGCCGGCTCTGTTCGGTTGTAAGACAGACAGAAAGGAAGGGTACCGGACATGCGGTGATGCAGGCCGAAAATGTTCTCAGAAACAGTAAAAGCGTACTTGTTCTTTGCGGTGACGCTCCTTTTATTGACGCCGGAACAATAAATGCCGCACTTAAAATTCATAACGAGGGACACTGTGGAGTAACGGTAATAGCCGCCGTTCCCGACGATCCCTTCGGATACGGCAGGATAGTAAGAGACACGAACGGAGATCTTCTCAGGATAGTTGAGCAGAAGGACGCGGATGAAAATCAGAGAAGTATCGGGGAAATCAATTCCGGCGCTTATTGGTTTGACAGCGCCGCATTGCTTGAAGCGCTACCTATGCTGATGAATGATAATGCGGCGGGAGAATATTATCTTACCGACGCCGTTTCCGTTATAAGAAAAAGCGGCAGACGAGCGGCAGTCTGCACCGCCGAAAATAAATACATAGTTCTTGGTGCAAACTCAAGAGCCGATCTTACCGTTCTCAATAATTATGCCAGAGAAAAAATCATAAACGAACTTATGCTTGAGGGAGTGGAGTTCCCGTGCACCGACGGAATAATTATAGGCAAGAACGTGGAGATCGGCCGGGATACCGTTATACTTCCGAATACGGTGATAAGAGGGAAATGCAGAATCGGATGCGGCTGCGAAATAGGTCCCAATTCACTTCTGGAGGATACCACGGCGGGAGACGGCGTAATTCTCAATAATGTTCAGTCTTATCAAAGCGTTGTGGAAAGCGGCGCTCATATAGGCCCGTTTTCACAGCTCCGCTCCGGTTCTCATATAGGACGCAACGTAAAAATAGGAGACTTTGTTGAAATAAAAAACAGCAATATAGGCGAAAAAACCTCGGCAGCCCACCTTACGTATATCGGAGACAGCGATGTGGGGAGAGGAGTTAATTTCGGTTGCGGCTGTGTTACCGCCAACTATGACGGCATTCATAAGTTCAGGACTAAAATAGGCGACGACGCATTTATAGGCTGCAACACCAATCTGATCGCGCCGGTTGAGATAGGAGACAACGCCGCTACGGGCGCGGGCTCTACGATCACTGAAAACGTGCCTTCAAACGCTTTGGCTGTAGAGAGAGCCGGCACACGAATAATCGACGATTGGGAAATGAACAAAAAAAGACCGAGAAAATAAAAAGGATGCTGTAAACCGGAGGAAGGAAATTTCAAAAAAGGCGCTTTATATTCAATTCGTTACAAGAAAGCGCGTTAATACGGACCGATCTGAAAGTGTCGGGACTGGTTAGAAATCATCCGGCGGCAGATAACGCTTAGAACATATAAATCAAAAAAGGAAGTATAAAAAATGAATTTTCACGGCAAGGACATCAAAATTTTCGCATGCAGTTCCAACAGACAGCTGGCTCTGTCAATAGCTAAGGATCTGGGGCTTCCGCTGGGCAATTCGGAAATCGGAGTGTTCAGTGACGGGGAAATAAGCTGTTCCATAAACGAAAGCGTAAGGGGCTCGGACGTTTTTATAATTCAGTCAACTTCATGCCCCGTAAACGATAATCTTATGGAGCTTCTGATAATGACCGATGCTCTGAAACGTGCCAGCGCCGCAAGCATTACCGCAGTTATGCCTTATTTCGGCTATGCCAGGCAGGACAGAAAGGCAAAAAGCCGAGATCCCATATCCGCAAAGCTGACGGCTAATCTTATAACTACGGCGGGAGCTGACCGGGTGCTTACGATGGATCTGCACAGTCCTCAGATTCAAGGTTTTTTTGACATACCTCTCGATCACTTGCAGGGTGTGTCGGCACTTGCTCCATATTTTAAAAAGCGGTTTTCCGGAAAAGAAGAGAGCCTTGTGTGTCTCAGTCCCGACGTAGGCTCGGTCGCAAGGGTCAGAAACTTTGCTTCAAGAATCGGGGTGGGATTTGCCATAATTGACAAAAGACGCCAGAAGGCAAACGTATGCGAGGTTATGAACATAATCGGAGACGTTAAGGATAAAACGGTGCTTATTGTTGACGACATGGTGGATACCGCAGGGACACTGTGCAATGCCGCAAAAGCGGCCATCGAAACAGGCGGCGCAAACGAAGTTTTTGCGTGTGCTACTCACGGAGTGCTTTCCGGACCCGCGATTGAAAGAATAGAAGCCTCGCCGATCAAAGAGCTTATCCTTCTGGATACCATTCCTTTGTCCGATGAAAAGAAATCGGATAAGATAAAGCTTCTTGATACTCACAGCCTTTTTGCTCAGGCTATTGAAAGAATATATACCGACAAACCGGTTTCGATTCTTTATTGAATTTCATTACGGCAGGGTACGGTTTATGCCTCTCGGTGTTTACGAAAAAACCGAACGGGCTTCGGAAATAATACGTTCGCGTATGCGACACTTTTGTTTTCGGAAAACGGAGCCGCTGAGTTTAAGCTTTGGCTTTATAAGATTCTTAAAGGGAAAGGAATAGTCATCAATATTATGGAAAACGAAAATATCACTCCCGGATATATACCGGAAAGAGAGCCGGACGCCGCCGTTATGCAGGCACGGGATAAAATGGGAGCATATAAATCCGATTGTCTTCGTCTGGGCTTTTTTCTTACTATCACCCTTCTTATAAGAGAGCTGGCAAGCGGGTTGTCTCCGCTTTTAATATCTCTGTTGGATAATCTGAATATAAATAATACAAATGCGCTTTATGGGATAAGTCTTTTATATTCCGGGCTTTGTATGCAGATAATACCTTCTCTGTTAGCGGCGGTAATGCTTAAATACAGCTTAAGAAATATCTGCGGCGGTTTTAAGCCGGTTAAGCAGAGCAAAAAGGCTTTCGCTAATTTCCCGGCCATGTACGGAGCAGGGATGACCGTAAATCTTTTGACTATGTGGATCATCAGTCTGATCAATAAAAACAGCAATATAGGCGATTCCATTAACAGTACGGGATTACAGCCGCCTACGTTCGAGTCTTCATTCACACTGTTTTTTCTGACGGTAGTTATTGCTCCTATTTTTGAAGAATTCATATTCCGGGGAGCGGTCATGCATATTCTGATGCCTTACGGAAACGGTATGGCCATATTTATATCGGCCTTTTGTTTCGGTATTTACCACGGAAACTTTCAGCAATTCTTTTTCGCCTTTGTTTTGGGCATCGTACTGGGTTATATAACCATTGCTACAAAGTCTATTTTTTGTTCAACAGTTCTCCACGCTATGTTCAATTCGGTGAGCGGGATAATAATGATATTCATATCAACACAGGCGGTACAGAAAAAAGCTTGGCAGACGGCTGACGGAATACCCGCCGAATTAACCGACGGAGAACAACTTGTAAATACCTGTTACGCAATTTTTATGATAATAGTGCTCCTTACGGCAATAATAGGCTTTATTGCCATGATAAACAAGCTTCGTAAAATAAAGAAATACCGTATTCCGAAAATATGGGGAGAGGTGAGCAATGGCAGAAAGCTTGCCGTTTTACTGCTTACTCTGCCGGTAATTTCTGCGGTTCTTCTTATGATAGACGTTATGGGTTTTGAATATATCGGAGGAAAGGTTTACGAGCTGGTATCTGCCGCAATGGGAGGATGATCAAGCATAAACACGGTTTTAACGCAGTCCTTCACGTTCATATTTCAAAAAAGCGGCAAATCGGCTTTTAAAAAGCATACATAAAAAAGAAAGGCAGATAAATGAATAATTCTTGCGAAACCGGTTTTATGGAAGAGGCTCCCGTTGATGTGGCTTCGGAAAAGTCTGATTTTAGGAAAACTATTTATAAGCTGGCAGTTTTCGGTGCGCTATGTGTTTTTAACAAGCTTTTTCTGATATATATATTCATATATCCATACGGATTGATCGCAAAAGGCTTAGATAAAAGCGCGGGTTTTGAGGCAGCGTATCTTTTGGGCTGGATAGTCAACGAGCTTTGCGTTTATTTTTTCCCGATCCTTGCGGCTTATTTTCTTTTTAAAACCGATTTTAAAAAAAGAGGCGGCTATAAAAGCCGGTATGAATTTCATCCGGTCTTTACCATGCCCGTAATTTTCCTGTCAAGTATTTTCGCAGGCTCACTGGCAACGATCATAACCAATGCGGTTGCGGACGTATTTGATTCTTGGTTCGGGACAGGAGAGATCCCGGACGCGATGGAAGGTACGATGCCGCCCGAAGGCGAGGCGGGCGGCTTGGCCATAGCGATGATATTCCTGGTGATCACGGCGCCGGTTTGTGAAGAGCTTCTGGTTAGGGGTATTCTTTTGACGGCTCTTAGAAAACACGGCGAGTGGTTCGGCATAATTGTAAGCGCTCTTGTGTTCGGATTTATTCACGGTAATCTTGATCAGCTTCCTTACGCCTTTGTGGTGGGAATCCTGTACGGTCTTCTTGCCGTTCGTTCGGGATCGGTAATCCCTTCTATGATACTCCACTCGGTCAATAATCTTCTTGTGGTGCTGGGCAGCTATCTTACGCAGATAACGGGAGAAATCGAACCCGCCGTGTCACTTCAGAGATGGGTGGGCATATGCTTGAACCTGTTTTTCTGGATCGGTATACTTGCAACCGTAACCTTGTTCGCAGCAAAGCTCCATAAGCTTCCGGGCGGAATTCTTTCGTCAAAGGATAAGGCAAGGGAACTGATAAGAAATCCCGGAATATATATTTTCGGACTTTCCCTTGCGGCTTTGATGATAACATGAGTTTATTTCGAAATCCCGGTCAGCATATCACTTTCCTTTGAAGCTTCGGCTTTTTGCGGGGCTTTTTAACGTTAAGCCCTCAGTTCGAGGTTTTTCGGTTATTCTGAGGCTTTGGATTTTTAGCACTCCGATCCCGCTCCTTCCGCAGCCCGGTACAATTGCTCGTTACAATAGTACAATAGATCCGCCGTTTCCGAATGGAAACGGCGGTGCGGCGTCATATGAAAAAACCTCCGCCTGCGGTCTGTTCCGATCCGGCGCGGAGGTTAATGCTGTGTGGATTTTTTTATCCGTCAATCTGGTAAAGCTTATCCTCATATTCTTTAAACAAAAGCTGTATATTCAGATTGCCGTTTCTTGTGCGTATTTTATCTATCATTTCCTTCTGATTGGCGTTCTTTTTCAGTTCAACATAGAAAACAGCCTCAAAAAGAGCACCGAAATCAACCGTGCGGACTTTTTTCAGACGGTAGCTCGTAGAATATTCTTCCAGAATATCAT
The DNA here is from genome assembly GCA_910579265.1 of uncultured Ruminiclostridium sp. Lineage (GTDB taxonomy): Bacteria > Bacillota > Clostridia > Oscillospirales > Ruminococcaceae > Ruminiclostridium_E. The sequence goes on from CAJTTE010000011.1 coordinate 76,524, forward strand.
TGATCAAATCCTGATAATTAAGATTTTCGGGGATAGTAACTTTAAGAATAAAATGTTCGGATCTGGGAGTGGCGTAGCGGAAAATATCCATAAGCACGATTACAACCGATAATACGACCGTAAAAATTACCGCATAGCCGATATAACCCAGACCCAACGCAAGCCCTGCCGCCAATGTAAAGAATATATAGGCGATATCCTTAGGATCGGCGGGGGCGCTTCTGAAACGTATAATGGTAAATGCGCCGGCAAGACTGAAGGCTCTTGCGACGTTGTTTCCGATAAGAAGGATTATTACCGCAATTATTACGGGAAGCATAACCAGAGTAACGGCGAAGGAGGGCGTATATCCGCTGTTTTTATGCGTCTTTATGTACAGCAGGCTTATGGCGAATCCGATAAAAAGAGAGCTTCCGAGAATTATAAGTATTTCAGACAGTGTAAACGAATCCGAAAGAACGGACGAGAGAATTATTTCCATTTTTAAATCTCCTTTTATTTTTTTATATTGTCGTTTGTCGTAAAAACCGTAAAATGCGAGGTTGCTTCAAATCAAGGGTGCCTTTTGCTCCAAAAGGCTCGGGATATCATTATACTGCTTTGTTTTTCGCTTTAAAAGGTTTAATTTTAGCATCAGCTTCCGTCTTTTGGCATAGGGGGAATTATAGCTGCCCAAATGCTTAATACTAAGGAGCATCTGTGAAAACAAAGCATATTTGTACAATTACGCTAAAGCGTGGCAAATTCCAGGAAAAAAAGCGGAAAAGCGAGGGCTTCGAGTATTCTTGAATAGGAAAGCGTCAGCGGTCAGTAGAAATTTCACAATTAGAGGTTTTCAGAAAGCTTTTGATGATTTTTAAATAGTGTTTCGGGTGTAATCTCATTTTTCGTCAGTTTAAAACGGGATCGGTATATGCGTTTATCCGTACAGGTTTTTCATTTTGCTCCGAAGGCTTGTTCATCCGGTGCAGATTATATTCGGTACCTATTTTGCTGAACCTACGGCTGTATATCTTCAGATCGGAAAGTATTTTTACAAAATCCATGGGAATGGCGCCGGAAAACTTAATTTCCATAAGCCATGTATCGGGGGGCAAAAGCCGATGCCCGTAACAACCGCCGGTAAGAACCACGTTGTCGCGTCTCGCCATAATATCGGTATCCAGAGTTATTCTGAAGCTGCTGTCCTTTATTCCGAACATTGCCGTTCTTTTGTAACTGAGAAAATATGCGGGCAGCACTTTATTGCGCATAATAAAATAATCCGTCTCGTTCAGCACCTGTCGGGTAAGATAATCCGGATTTTCGGGTTTCTCACCAGAAAAAAGATACTTAACCGCCTGTCCGTAGGTCATGGCAGCTCTGCGTTTATTGACAATACCGCCGGTTTTTCGTTTAAGCTCAAGAAATACCGGGTAATCATCCCCGTCCGGAGTCCCATAGCTTCGTAATCTTAATTTTTCCTTAAAGTACGGCTTGGAAACGGAGCGCCTGATCACATCGTTTTCCGTGTTGTCAAAATAAATGTTTAAAATTTCATAGCTTCCGTTTCGGCAGAAGGCGTCAAACTCCATTTGTCCGAGAAGCTTATTTCTAAGGGCGTCCAGCTGTTCGGGAGTTAAAATAAATTTATCTTCGCGGCGCTTAAATGTCTGTATGCTCAAAATGTTTTCTCCTTTAAAAAATTGAGTTTCCGGATTTTTATTTTAGATCATTATCTTGTAAGAAACGTATTCGGATTGTGTGAATTATATGGGCAACCGAAAAAACCGCGGAGAAAGAGGAAGTCAATTTTGTCCTGAAATGATTGTATAGTAAATCGCGCCGGTTGTCAAGAAATGTGATAAGTGTCCGCGCTAAAATTTTTTGAAAAACAGTTGACAATTTTATGCCACTGTGATATAATATCTAAGTCAACATTAAAGCTGAATTTTAATATCGACTTCCGTGCACTCTTAAATGGAGATGTCGCCTAGCTGGTCGAGGGCGCATGATTGGAAATCATGTAAACGTGAAAGCGTTTCGAGAGTTCGAATCTCTCCATCTCCGCCACATCTTTCGGAAAATCGTTCTCGGCAGAGCCGAGAACGATTTTTGCAAAAGGGAAACTACTTAGTCGAATGCTCTTCGTGTTATTTTTCAGCTCGTTTTCGTCCCGATTTTCCTCGTTTTTTAAGGAAATTCATTTTGCTTTGCGAAAACCAAAAAACGGAAATGTATATGCAACTATGCGGTCGTTTTTAACGGCTTAACTGAAAAATCTTTTTAATATCAGTCAGGCAAAACCGACTTGTTCTGCAAGTCGGTTTTAAATAACTTTTTGCGTTAGGATCAGGGGCTATCTGAAAAGACGCAAAATGCAGAATTTCTGCTAACCGGAACGCTATCCGCGTTAAAGAATGCCGATATTTATTTCCAAAAGGGATAAATACGAAATATTATCGTATTTCTCAGCTTTTTTGAAGCGGTCTTGCTTTTGGCGTAATTGTACTGATCAGCTTTGTTTTCAGATGCGCTCCAAGTTTGAATGACAGGATTTGCGGGTATGGATCTTATGCGTATATGACGGCTTTTTTGCATTGTATTATTACGGTGCTATTACCGGAGCGGCAGCGGGGGATAACCCTTAAGGCATTGAAATATTAGGGCAACACCGCACAATGACCGCCTGAGGGCTTTGCGTGCGACTTGCTTGCATATATTCCGTCAGCTTACACAAATTCTCCTTGAAATACGTCAGTATTCCTGCGTCGAATCTATGCAAGCTGACGAAATATCTGACTGCGCAATTCACACGCAATCATTGTGCGGTGTTGCCTTAAATGTACGAAGCATATTTATATGAATATGTTTTTATAATACAAGCGGCAAACGTTTTCGGAAAGGGGTGTAAAAATGAAAAGGCAGCAAAGAAATAATAATGATGATAAAATGGCAAGACTGGTACGCAGAAACTGGATAATCTGCGGTGTTTCTCTTGCTCTTGCCGTAGCCGCTTATTTTATTTTCCGTTAATTATTGCGGCAACAGCTATCAAAATTTTTATAAATCAAAAAGCCGGTTTTCTTTCAGAAGATGATCGGCTTTTTATTGTTAAAAAACTCCTGCCGAGCCGCTGATCCAAAAAAGCTTTAGTATTTGGTAAAGTTCTCAGAGGCGGAGAACCGAAGAGAGTTCGGCAACCGCAAGTTACGCCTACCGTGAAGCGGGAATGCAAAGCCAATGGCAATAAAATTTGGATAGTACGGCACGGGACTCCAAGGACTGTAGGCGTTGTTGACTTGGATTTGTGCCATAAGTGAAAAGACATTGTAAATAAAAAAAGTTAAAACGGCTTTAAGGCATGTTTTAACGTTTTCGCCGCCGTTCGGGTAAAAACGATCATCAATGCAAAAATATACCTGACATATTAAGGCAATACCGCACAATGACCGCCCGACGGCTTTGCGTGCGACTTGCTTGCATATTTTCCGTCAGCTTACACAAATTCTCATTGAAATACGTCAGTATTCCTGCGTCGAATTTATGCAAGCTGACGAAAAATCTGACTGTGTAATCCACACGCAATCATTGTGCGGTGTTGCCTTAAAAATAATCAAAACGTTTCGGAAAAATGTATAAATATCGGGGTGACGGGTTAAGGACGAACAATATTTCTATAATGCTCGGGACGGCATGGCTTTGCAGCGTAATATCAACGGTATACAGTATAGAGGCGACAGCTCTTTTTTCCCGAAAGTAAAAGAAAACGTATCGTTTAAATTTTACGTATCCTGAAACGCGGGACCCGAATAACCCGGAATTGCTTCATATTACAAAAAACGCCGCTAAAGAAGAACCGGAATGAAAGAACGTGAAAGGTTTATTTATATGCGGCTGAACGGATCTACGTCCGAGGGGACGGTTCGTTTAAAAAAATACGGATCCCCGCTTCTAAAACGGGAACCCGTATTTTTATTTTTTCAATAAGCAATCAGATTATTTTAAATGTGCCCGCTTTTTCCACAGCTTTCGCAGAGACCTCAGAAGAATATCCGATGGCAGCCATGCCGTAAACTTCGTGGTCGTCGGGTATTTCATAGCTTTTAAGCAGCGTCCTGATCTCAGGCTCATCACAGATTCCCTGAAGCTGGTTTATCCATACCGAACCCAATCCCAGCGAATGAGCGGCAAGAAAAATGTTTTCCAACGCACAGGCATTGTCTTCCCTGCCGTAAGGGGAATCCTTTTTGTTTGAGGGAATTATCAGAACGGCCGGGTCATACATATCATAACCCGTTCTGTTGAGTACATTTCCTATTGCCGATGATAGCTCGCCGATGTCCGATTTTCGGGTAAGGACCGTAAATTTCCAGGTCTGAAGGTTTCTTGCGCTTGGTGCGTAAAGCGCAGATTTTATCAGAATTTCGATATTTTCTCGTGAAACGCTCTGATCGGTAAAGGATCTTACGCTTCTGCGGGTGAGTATATTTTCGATAACATTATTCATCGTACAGATTTCCTTTATGTTTTAAGGCGGTATGTAAGAGGATCAGTCGCCGGTAGATTCACGCAGCACTAAGCTGTGGGGGAGAAGATAAGTGCTTTTGTCCGGAAGATCACTTCTCATATTTCCGATAAGCTTCTCTATCACAAGCTTTCCCTGAAGATAACACGGCTGCTCCACCGTTGACAGATGAGGTACGAATATGTGAGAGTAAGCGATGTTGTCAAATCCGAAGAAAAGAATATCTTTTCCTATGTTTATGCCTCTTGAAATGGCATAATTCATAGCACCTATCGCGATCATGTCGGAAATTGAAAAAATAGCCGTAGGCGGGTTTTCCAGATCAAGAAGATATTTACAGCCGGTGGTTCCCGATTCGCTTTCGTAGCTGCCGAAAAAAACAAGATTATCATCGTAGGGAATACCGTTTTCTTCAAGAGCCTGTCTATAACCCTTTTCACGGTCAATGGAGCTCTGGCTTCTTGCTTCCGTGGAAATAAGCCCTATTCTTTTATGCCCTTTGCTTATAAGATAGTTCACGGCATCCTTTCCGGCTTTAATATTATCAATGGACACGGTCAGCACGTTGCAGCCGTCCATGCGTTCCAGACAAATAGCGATATTATGATTTTCCGCAAGCTTTGATATAGTGGAGGCTTCTTGTTTGGGACCGAGGAGAACCGCGCCGTCCACAGAATGGGACATAAGCATTTTCAAAAGGTGCATTTCGTGTTCGGGATCATCATGAGTCGTTGCAATAAGAATGTCGTATCCCTGTGCAAACGCGGCTTCATCCATTCCTTTCAGCACGTCGGAATAAAAGCTTTGTTCCGTCCCGGCTATTATGGCCAGAATCCGCTTTGTTTCGCTTTTTCTCAGGTCTCTTCCCAAGCAATTCGGACTGTATCCGAGCTGTTCCATAACTTTTGTTACTTTTTCCACCGTTTCGTCGGAAACATTGGAATGTTTATTTAAAACTCTCGATACTGTGGCTACGGATACGTTTGACGCTTTGGCAACGTCTTTTATGGTTATCGCCATTTAAAATCCTCCCAAGCATTGCTGAATATTCATATTTTATTTTATCATATAAACGGGTTTTGCACAAGTCTTTTTTTACCAAAAAAGACTTGTGGTATTTGTAAAAAATGCCTCTTTTTAACTTATTAAGCAACGACGGATAAAAAAACATTTTACAGGGTGATTTAAAATATTCATAAAAATGCTTTTAAAGTCCGATTTCCTACGGGAATGGCAAAATGCCGAAGTTTCCTTTTGTTAAAGGAAAAAATGTTTTTTATAAATCAATCGGCGTTTTTTACAATATGGAACATTCAATTTTGTGGATTATTTTACTTTACATTTCCGCTAATTTAACTTAAAATATAAGAGGCTAATTATCCTTTCCTTAATATTCTGTGCAGACGAAGGAGTAGAAGTGCAATGATCAAAAAAAGCGTTACCATGAGCGATATCGCGGCGGAACTCGGTTGCAGCACCGTTACCGTATCCAAAGCCTTGGGTGATAAGGACGGAGTAAGCGATGAGCTTCGCCAGCGCATTAAGCAAAAGGCGAATGAAATGGGTTATCGGGTAAGCTATATCTCCAAAAATTCAAAGGAAGTACTAACATACAATATAGGCGTGCTGGTCGCAAAAAGGTTTATAAGCGATGCAAGCGCCTTTTACTGGGTAGTGTACCGTTATATTGTGGAGCTGCTGCAAAAACAGAGCTATTACGGCATTCTTGAGGTAATATCGGAAAAGGACGAAAGGGCGGGTATCATGCCCAATTCCCTGACGGATAAAAAGGTCGACGGGATTATAGCTCTTGGTCAATTTTCCGATCAATATGTCGAAAACATGCTTTCGGTCCAGATACCGGTGGTCTTTCTGGATTTTTACAGCAGCCGTTCGGATGTTGAGACGGTACTGTCGGATAATTTTTTCGGTGCATATACCATTACCAATCATCTTATAGACAAGGGACACCGCCGTATAGGATTTATCGGATCAATAACCGCAACGTCCAGTATTCAGGATAGGTATATGGGATATTATAAGTCGCTTCTGGAGCACGGGATACCGCTTCGTGACGATTGGATAATTGAGGACAGGGACAATGAGGGCCTAAGCTTCAAATCAATAAGATTACCGGATGAAATGCCGACGGCTTTCGTCTGCAACTGCGACAGGATCGCTTATATGGTCGTAAACCAGCTTAAAACCATGGGCTACCGTGTTCCCGAAGACATATCCATCGTGGGCTATGACAATCATATTTATTCTACTATAAGCAATCCGAGGATAACCACCATGGATGTGGACAGTCACCGAATGAGCAGCGAGGCGGTAGAAATAATGGTAAAAAAAATACGGGACAACAATTACCGCTGCGGCAGAATATTGGTTACGGGAAAGCTTGTTGAACGCGACAGCGTGCGAAATCTTAAAACGGAAGGATATAAGTCCGGCGCTTTTTAAGGCAATACCGCACAATGACCGCCTGAGGGCTTTGCGTGCGGCTTGCTTGCATATATTCCGTCAGCTTACACAAATTCTCCTTGAAATACGTAAGTATTCCTGCGTCGAATTTATGCAAGCTTACAAAATATCTGACTGCGCAATTCACACGCAATCATTATGCGGTGTTGGCTTAAATTTTCGTTCAACAGTTTCCGATCGTATCCAAACGATACCAAGGAGTTATTTATGATCAAGGTTACGGATACGCATGCTCATTATGACGACACCGCTTTTGACGGTGACAGGGAGTCCCTGCTGAGACGTCTTTTCAGCGAGACGTCGGAAAAAATAATCACCGTGGGGTGTTCCGCAGAAAGATGGCGTCCGACACTGGAGCTTACGGATAAATTCGAAAATATGTACGGCGCTTTGGGCGTTCATCCGGAGGATATATGCGGACTTCCGGAGGATTATCCGGATATCCTGAAAGAACTGGCGTCAAATAAGAAAATAGCGGCAATAGGAGAGGCGGGTCTGGATTATCATTATGAAAATTTCGACCGCGACATGCAGATCACGGTTTTCCGCAGACAGCTCAATCTTGCAAATGAGCTGCATATGCCTATTATAATACACAGCCGCGACGCAACGGAGGACACCCTTGATATCCTGAATGAAATAAAGCCGGAAAGAGCGGTCATGCACTGTTTTTCGGGAAGTGCGGAAACAGCGCGGCGGCTTGTGGATATGGGCTTTTATATAAGCTTCACCGGAGTTATCACTTTTAAAAATGCCAGAAAAGCAATTTCAGCCTGTGAAGCCGTACCCGCCGACAGGCTCATGCTTGAGACCGACTGCCCTTATATGGCGCCCGTTCCTTTCAGGGGAGCGCGCTGCGACAGCTCTATGATACTGTCTACAGCCGCAAAAATGGCCGAAATAAAAGGAGCGGATACCGAAGAAATGATAAATATTTGCAATAAGAACGCGGAAATTTTTTTTGAAATATAGGCAATACCGCACAATGACCGCCTGACGGCTTTGCGTGCGTCTTGCTTTCATATATTCCGTCATCTTACACAAACCCTCCTTGAAATACGTCAGTATTCCTGCGTCGAATTTATGCAAGCTGACAAAAAATCTGACTGCGCAATTCACACCCAATCATTGTGCGGTGTTGCCTATAATGTCTTTTGCTTTTCCTGATAAGCCGCTGTAATCCGCTTGAATATTTTTTTAAAATATGTTATAGTCATTATTACGGAATGTCTGAATTATCGGGATTTGTATGATTTCCGACTGATCGAAGGGCGTATGCGGCAAAAGGTACGGAACAAGCTTGTTTTTCCGCACTTTTTCTGAACCGCGGCGCGTTCGGCAAGGCCGCAGTAAATCAGCCTGATCTTCAGATGAGGCTTAAGGCGGTTCCGTAATAATATGAGGATCCGCATTAAAGACATAAATACAAAACATAAAGAAAGGACAACTGAAATGGACGCAGACGGGCGAAAACGTAAACCTGCCTATTACTTGCTTTATCCCCTTATACTTTTGGAAAGAGGTCTGAACGCTTTGCTGAGAAAAGCATTGGGGGAAGGCTTCAGAACGGCTACCGAGGATGAGATACTTTCTCTTATGGACGCGGGCGTGGAAAGCGGAGAGATCGAAACTTCATCCGTAGAGCTTATAAACAACGTATTTGAGTTCGGGGATCTTAAGATATCGGATGTTATGACACACAGGGTCAATATCGCCGCAGTGGAGGAAAATACCGTACTTGACGATATCGTATATCTTGCTCTCGAGGAGGGATTTTCCCGTATTCCGGTCTATCGGGAGAGCATAGATAAAATCATCGGAATAATTATCGTTAAGGATCTTCTGTGTCTTATCGGCAACGAGGATGCAGACAAATATACGGCCAAGGATTTTATACGGGACGTTATTTTTATTCCCGAAAGCTGTCCGTGCGACGATGCGTTCAAACAGCTTACCGATTCAAAATCAGGTATGGCGGTTGCAGTTGACGAGTATGGCGGGACAGCAGGCGTAGTTACCGTAGAGGATCTGATCGAATCCGTTATGGGAAATATCCAGGATGAGTATGATGACGAGGAAATCGAAATAAGAGAATTGAGCAGGGATAAGTATCTGATCGACGGAGAGTGCGATCCGGACGAGGCACTTGAGCTTTTCGGCTACCAGCTTCCGGAGGATCATGAATATGATACCATCGCAGGATTCGTAACGGACCTTCTGGGATATATTCCCGAAAGTACGGAAAAAAATCCACATGCGGATTATGAAGATATACGCTTTGTGGTAACGGAGGTCAGCGACAACTGTATCAGCAAAATAATTGCCTTCAGAAACAAAAACACGGAGAATCAGTAAACGAAAAAGTGAGCGCGGTATTGCCGCCTCACTTTTATTTTTCAGATCTCCGTATTCCATATATTCCTACTCAAAAATGCTTGCAATTATTGCAAGTATGGAGTATAATATACTAACGGCCGGATATCAGCGGATTTTTACCGGCAGATATCCTGATACACCGATGTGACGCCTTTTTAAGAAAGGAGAATATATATGAGAAAGAAAACGTATTCCATGCCCGCTATAGCTATGAGAGGGTTGGTTATATTTCCGCGCATGATACTCCATTTTGATGTGGGCAGGGACTATTCCGTAAACGCCGTAAAAGCGGCGGCAGAGGGAGACAGAAGAATCTATCTTGTAGCCCAGAAGGATTCAATGGTGACCGATCCCGTCAATTCCGACGTATACGGAGTGGGAGTGGTTGCGGAGGTCAGACAGACAATCAAAACCCCGGACGGAGCTACAAGAGTTCTTGTTGAAGGGCTTTATAGAGCAAAGGCGGATGATTTTCGCAAAGAGGGGGATTATTATGTTGCTTCTCCGACGGCTCTTAATGACAGGAAAAACACTTTTATTTCAAGGGAGGAATCCACCGCGTATCTCCGCGCCCTAAAGGACAGCTTCGGAGAGTACAGCGGCTATGTTCCGCGTATGCCCAAGGAAATGTATCAAAGCGCGATGACCGAACAGGAACTGGATAAGCTTATGGATCTGGTCATATTCAATACATATTTCAGAACGGAGGACAGGCAGGCTCTGCTTGAAACCGTGTCGGAAAAAAAGCGTGTTGAAATGCTGCTTAAAATGCTTGAGAGCGAAATCGATATCCTTATGCTTGAAAGTGAGATAACCGATGAAGTAAACGAAAGTATTGACAGGAATCAACGCGAATATTATCTTCGCGAACAGCTGAGAGCTATATCCAAACAGCTGGGCGACGAGGATTCGGCGGACGAGGCATATGAATATCAGGAAAAAATCAAGAAAATAGGTTTTTCCTCAGAAACAGAGGAAAAGCTTCTCAAGGATGCCGAAAAGCTTCTTAAGCTTTCTCCCTCATCCCAGGATTACGGGCTGATAAGAAATTATCTTGATACGGTTCTGGATATGCCGTGGAACAAAAGATCCGGGAAGAAGATCGGTATGGAAAAGGCCCGGAAACAGCTTGATAAGGATCATTACGGACTAAAAAAGGTTAAAGAGCGCATTCTCGAAACCATAGCCGTGCGCGCGCTTAATCCCGATGTCAAGGGACAGATTCTTTGTCTCGTGGGTCCTCCGGGCGTCGGTAAAACTTCTGTGGGCAGATCCATAGCGAAAGCGATAGACCGGTCCTATGCAAGGATATCCCTCGGCGGAGTGGGAGACGAAGCGGAGATAAGAGGACACAGAAAAACTTACATAGGAGCGATGCCGGGAAGAATCGTTAAGGCGATACAGCAGGCAAAAACCATGAATCCGGTTATTGTCCTTGATGAGATAGATAAGCTTCGTTCAGATTATAAGGGAGATCCCGCTTCGGCTTTGCTGGAGGTTCTCGACCCTGAGCAGAACGTATCTTTTGCCGATCACTATCTTGAGATACCGCTGGATCTTAGCGACGTTATGTTTATAACAACGGCAAATTCTCTTGACACTATCCCTGCTCCTCTTCTTGACCGTATGGAAATTATTGAGCTTCACAGCTATACAAGAGAAGAGAAATTCAATATTGCCAAAAAACACCTTGTTCCGAAACAGCTGAAAAAACACGGAGAGAAAACCGCACAGCTAAAAATAACGGACAGCGCGTTATACTCCATGATAGATTTTTATACAAAGGAAGCCGGCGTCCGCAAGCTTGAGCAGCAGGTAGCCTCACTTTGCAGAAAAACGGCGAAAAGGCTTATGGAGGGTCAAACAAAGGTTACGGTTACCGCCGACAATATAAACGATTTTCTCGGGGTGAAAAAATATCTTCCGGAAACTCTTCCGGAGCAGGATGAGGTGGGTTCGGTAACAGGTCTCGCCTGGACGTCGGCAGGGGGAGTTACAATGCCTCTTGAGGTGCTTGTAATGAAAGGTACCGGTAAGTTGGAGCTTACCGGATCTCTCGGTGAGGTCATGACCGAATCCGGAAAAATAGCCGTAAGCCTTGCACGCAGCCTATCGGATAAATACGGTATAGATCCCGATTTTTACAAGGATAAGGATCTTCATATCCATGCTCCTGAGGGAGCGGTGCCGAAGGACGGACCGTCAGCGGGAGTCACAATGACCACGGCGCTTATTTCCGCCCTTTCGGGTATACCCGTAAAGCGCGAGGTCGCTATGACGGGGGAGATCACTCTTCACGGAAAAGTGCTTCCCATAGGAGGCCTTCGGGAAAAGTCAATGGCGGCATATAAGGCAGGGGTAAAAACCGTAATAATGCCGTTTGAAAATAAGCCCGATCTGGAAGAGGTGGATGATGTGGTAAAGGAAAACGTTTATTTTATTCCTGCCAAGAATATTGAAACCGTATTGGATAATGCCCTCGTAAAAACAAACGCCGCCACACCCAAGGCTTATGAGACGGCCGTAAAGCAGCCGGCTATCCGTAATAACAGAAGAAGAAAGGGAATAGCCGCGGAAAAAACCGAGTGATCTTGTGCGTGATTATATAAATAATACTTTTACATTTCTTTAAAAAACGTAACGGTATTTAAGCCTAAAGCAAAAAAATCCGGCGGGAGAGTTTTTCTCCTGCCGGATTTCTATTGGAGCTTCAGCGCAAAACCTGCCGGCGCAGCCGACGGATATTTACTATTGCTCCACCAAGTAAGTCTTGAAGAATTTGTGCGCCGAAGGGCTGTGGAAAGACAAGGAAGAAGACCGCAGGAATATGCGCATATTTCAAGGGCTTCTGACGAAGTATTTAGGCAGCCGGGCAAGCAGAAAAATTCAAGGGTTACTTGGGGGAGCAATATAATCCGGAAGTTTTTCCGGATTCGTAAGCCGGAACGTTTAGAAAATCCGAACAATGCAAAACAAAGGAGTCGAATGCGGTGGGTTAATGAAAAAATTAAGGGTTACGGCGGTTTTCAAGCATTCTGAAGCGGGAGGCGTCCGCAGTCGGATGGATTTTGTGAAAACCGCTTATTTATACAGCCATATTTTTTTCCATTAGGCAACGTTCGCATCGATTTACGGCATAAATGCACTAAGAGGCTTCAATAACGGGTTTGTATTAATCGGCAGACGCAGTATTATCAGTATTGACAAGAACGAATATTGCGGTATCGATACGGTATCAGCCGGATCTTATCCGAAAGGATGAGCAGCGTCACCGATAATTGCAAAAAACAGAATTTTATATCGGAAAACTATCGGATCAAAACAGCGTTAAAAAGTAATCGGATAATCATCCATTATAAAAAAGACTGCGCTTTTTTATAAGAAATACGGAGCCTGATATAAAACAATTATTTCACTATCGAGCTATCTCTTCTATTATTTCTCTGATCTCTTCCGTACCCTCTCCCGTAACGGCGGAAAAGGGAATAACGGTGATCTGATCGGCATAGGGAAGCTCGTCGTTCAGAGCGGTCAGCCTTTCTTCCCGATGACTTTTTTTAAGCTTGTCCGCTTTGGTGAGTACTATTACGAACGGAATTTCATTATCGATCAGAAAATTTATCATAAGAAGATCATCAGCAGTGGGGGGATGTCTAAAATCAACAAGCTGAAAAACCAAGTCAAGTTCTCTGTCAGCCTGTAAATAACCTTCTATAAGCTTTCCCCAACGCTGTTTTTCGGTTTTGGAGACCTTCGCATAGCCATAACCGGGAAGATCAACGATATGTATATTTTCAACTCCGTAAAAATTAATGGTGACCGTTTTCCCCGGAGTTGCGCTTACTCTCGCCAGGGATTTTCTGTTAAATATTTTGTTGATCAGCGAGGATTTACCTACGTTCGAGCGTCCGGAAAAGGCTATTTCCGGACGATCGGATGCAGGAATCTGATTTAATTTACCGTAAGACGTAAGAAATTCCGCTTTATTAAAATTCATATTTGTTTTTCCTTTCTGTAGGCGGGAAGACAGGCCGGCTTTTTGTCCGAAGCATGATTTTTATTGCAGAGCTCTTGACCGCCCTTACGGTTTTTGACGTTCATAAGGACTTAGAGCCTGTTCAGCATCTCTAAGCATGTACCTGATTCCCGAATCATACGGAAATCTCCGGATATTGCTCCGGCATGTTTAAAGCTTTAAGAACCTGTTTGGTATCTCGAAGTATGTAGATTGCGCAGCAGATTTTGTAAACTTCAAGGCGATTTTTCGCAGACGTACTTGATGCACATTAAGAAAAATCAACGAAGAAATACGCAAAAGGTGCAGGCAAGACGCTTTGTCCGGCATTACGGAAGTACGTCGGGAAGCTTAAAAAAACAGGCGGCAGTTATATAAGCTGACCGCCGCCTTTATTCACTTTGCCTGCGTCTGTTCTTCCGAAATATCCTTCCTTCTGTTTATAAGGATCGACACGGTCATTCCTGCAATTATGGCAAGGTAAAAGGTCAGAAAACGCCATATTACCGTTGAAAGATGTACGTAGCTTCCGAAAATGTTTTTGAAAAACAGTACATAGCTGCCTTCCGCAGCGCCTAATGCTCCCGGGAGCGGAACAAAGGCAGAAATCATCAGTACGAAGGCCTGACATGAGATTATCGTAAGGAAATCGCTTCCGCTTAGCCCGAAGGCAAGGTATATAACAAAGGATATGCCAAAGTAAACAGTAAGCTGGATCACCGTATAAAAACACATTTTAAGTATAAGCACCGGACGTTTTTTTATAAACTGAAAGTTTTTATAATACATGGCCATTTCTTCGTCCATGTATTTGAGCTTCGCTTCAACGTCCTTCACTATGCGAAGCTTGCCGAGAAATCTGACAACAAAATGCGCAATTTTTACGGTAGGCTTTTTAAAGAAGGCCAGCATAAAAAGCCCGGCTATAACTGCGGAGTTTACTATAAATCCCACAATAACCAGGGGCATAAGGAGCGGGCTTGTATCCAGAACGTAATTAAGCCTGAAAACAAGTATTACGGCGGAATAAACGGTCAGCATAGCCTGATATACGATAAATTTACTCAGCAGGACCGTCAGGGAGGAGCCCAGGGGCACTCCGAACTTTACAAGATAAAATGCCTGTATAGGCTGTCCGCCCGAGGCAAAGGGAGTGATGCAGTTAAAATACTGTCCGATCATCGAAACGGAAAGACTGTCCTTAAATTTCTGTTTCTGATGCACCTCTTTTGTGACTAAATGAAGATTTACCGCTTCCAGTATCCAGTACATGACCATACAGCAAACAGCAAGAATCAGATATACCGGTTTCGCTCCGCAGATCGCGTTCCATATTTCCACAGGATCATCTACCAGAAACAAATAGACGATCATTATTACAAAGGCGGCTCCGCATATTATCAAATTAAGTTTTTTTGATTTCCTGCTCATTTTTTTCCCCCCGCCTGTTTTCCGTTTTTCAGAACAGAGGTGTAAAAGTCGTCCCACATTCGCAGGACATTACTCTTTTCATAAAATTCGTTGCCTTTTTTTGAATTGGATACGCCGGCGCCGTAATATGCGCCGTCACTCCGAAGCTTTTCAAGACGGGATACAAAGCCTTCCACATTATCGGCCGAGTAGTAAAAGTCAAAAAGAATATCTTTATAAATCGGCAGGCCGCGTAAAAGCACGGGGACGTTCACACACATGGCTTCCAGTATCGTCATGGGAAAAAGCTCGTCGTATGACGGAAGAAACATTACGTCGCAGGCGTTATATACGTCATTCATTTCGTCACGTTCCACAATTCCGAGAAATTTAACGTTGGAGGGGGGATTTTCAACCACTTTACTGAGTTCCTTATAGCCGTCGGATATAAGACCGAAGCTGAATCCTCCTGCCCACACAAACTGCATATCCGGTAAAAGCTCGGCGCACTTAAGAAAATCAAAAGCTCCTTTTCTGACCTGGAGCTGACCCGCGCAAAGCACGGTGAATTTATTTTTGTCAAGCCCGAATTTATCCCTGGCTTTGTTTTTTTCTTCCCGAGACAAAGGATGAAACTGATCCGTATCCACAAAATTCGGAATATATGTGACTCTTTCTCTTTTTACTCCGTATTTTTCGAGAGCATCGATAAAATATGGATTAACAACCACAAGATGCTCCATAATTTTATAAAATTTTATTATGTACGCATAAAAGATCTTTCTGGCAAGCCAAGGCAGCTTTATACTCTTGTCCATCGTTTCAGGCAGAGTGTGTACATAGCACACGGATGTTCCTTTTCTGCACCGCCACGGTTTAAGAAGAAAATATGTGGGATTAAAGGTATGATAATGAGTTATATCGGCTGCCATATGCTTGTTTTCAAATATCTCAAATTTTTCGGAAAGCCCTTCGCGGACAAGCTTTACCTGCTCCATATATGCGGAGCCCACTCCCTGTCCTTTTACGCTGGTTGCTTTAGATACCATATTTATCGTTTTCTTTTCCATATGTGCTCCCGGCGGCATATTTATTTAAGCGGGAAATATCCCGCATAGCAATTATATTATATCATAATTATTCCTTTTGTCAATCCGGACGCACCATGCAAAAGGTGCTTTTTGCGGTATATGGATGAAATAGGAGTTTAAAAGCCGAAATTGTCCGGCGGGTCAGTAAAAACGGGGCGCCGCACGGTAAAGAAAAAGTATTTCGGCCCCTCCGTAAAAAATTTAATATTTTTTTTATAATTTTATTGCATTTTCGGAAGGAATAGTGTATAATATGGCATAGACCAATCAGAGTAAGGCGTTATGCCTTGCAGGAAATATTCAGCCTCGGACAGCTGGGTCAGATGCCGGCGGCAACATTGTTGCCTTATTGATTTGGCGCTATGCGCTTACGTATCCTAATTCGCTATCGGATTAAGAATATTTGCTTTGAGTTTATTTGTCTCGAAAACATGTTTTCGGCAGATGCTTAATATCAATAAGAGTAGTAAAGGTAACGGTTTATTTCTTGCTGTATAGACTCTGAAGGCGGTCAGCCGCAATATATGTTGATATTATACGCTCAGGGCTTTTCTTGAGCGTTTTTGTTTTATACGTTCAAGATGGTTGTTTTTTTGCCGAAGAGATAAATGCCAATAAATGAGAGGATTTAAAGCTTAACGCTTTAAGAACGGTAAAGAATGGAAAATAAGCTTCGCCTTTACGGCTTCAACAATCTTACGAAATCATTGAGCTTTAATATTTACGACGTATGCTATGCCAAGACCGAGAGAGAACAGCGGGATTATATAGCCTATATCGACGAGCAGTACAACAGCGAGAGGCTTACCTCCATACTCATGACGCTTACGGAAATGATAGGCGCGCACGTTTTAAACGTTTCAAGGCAGGACTATGATCCTCAGGGCGCTTCGGTCACCTGTCTCATTGCCGAGGGGTCGAAAATAAAAAAGCTTTCCGGTGAAACGGAAACGGTGGTCGCTCACCTCGATAAGAGTCACGTTACCGTTCATACCTATCCCGAATATCATCCCGAAAATGCCATAGCCACTTTCAGAGTAGATATAGACGTTGCCACCTGCGGAAAGATCACTCCTCTTTCCACTCTTGATTATCTTATCGGCAGCTTTGACAGCGATATCATCACAATGGATTATCGCATAAGAGGTTTTACCAGGGATATAGCGGGGAAAAAGCTTTTTACCGATCATCATATAACGTCAATACAGGATTATATAGACGACAGCATCATAAAAAAATACGACGCCGTCGATGTCAATGTGTATCAGTCCAATATTTTTCATACGAAAATGCTGATAAAGGAAATCGACCTTCAGAACTATCTTTTTAATCAGGATGTGTATGAGCTTCCGCCTAAAACAAGACTCGACATTACAAATAATCTCAGAAGAGAGATGATAGAAATATTCAGCGGAAGTAATGTCTATAATTAGGGGCTGTCTTGTAAAGCCGCAGGCTTCACGCTTTCTGCTGACCGCCGACGCTTTATGCGTGCGATCATCCCAAAGGGATAGCTGTGAAATACTATTGTGTTTCTCAGCATAACAGATGAGTGGCCCAGGGAGGCGGCGGTATCGCGAATACCGCGGCAGGGGCTTCTTTTCCAAAGAAAAAAATCATGCTTATATCAGGCTTGTTTGAAAAATCGGAAACGTCGTCTTTTCACTCGCCAAAACGGTCATCTTCTGTGTCAAAAAGCCTTGTCAAACGATGGTTTGGCTGCATTTTTTCCTTGAAGCTAATCATCCGGAGTCAAAAATCCGTCATTTCCTCTATTTTCAAACAAGCTCTTAATCCCTTTTAAAACTATTGGGATTAATGTTTGGGGTGCAATCCCTTTTTAAACTGCGGGTATTAACGTCAGTTAAAAAAGGGATTGGTATAAAAACACGGGAACGGTGTTTTTATGCAATAATTAAATAAAGGCAATACCGCACAATGACCGCCTGACGGCTTTGCGTGCGACTTGCTTGCATATATTCCGACATCTTACACAAATTCTCCTTGAAATACGTCAGTATTCCTGCGCCGAATTTATGCAAGCTGACGAAAAAACTGACTGCGCAATTCACACGCAATCATTGTGCGGTGTTGCCTAAAAACTTTTGAAAAACAAGGACGTTAGAATTAAGAAATGCCAAAGTTTGATCAGAACAGGGCGCCGATCCAAAGTGCGCTTGCGGAATTTGAAAAAAACAGGGTAGTCCCCTTCGATGTTCCCGGGCACAAGAGGGGAAAGGGAAATCCCGAGCTTACCGAATTTCTGGGACAGCGATGCATGAGCCTTGATGTAAACTCCATGCGCCCGTTGGATAACCTTTGCCACCCGGTTTCGGTCATCAGGGAGGCTGAGGAATTGGCGGCAGACGCCTTTGGCGCGGGTTATGCCTTTTTTATGGTCGGAGGTACCACTTCGGCGGTTCAGGCAATGGTGTTTTCCGCATCAAAACGGGGAGAAAAAATAATTCTTCCGCGAAATGTCCACCGCAGCGTTATCAACGCTATGGTGCTGTGCGGGGCGATACCCGTTTATGTAAATCCCGAAGTGGATAAAAGGCTTGGCATAGCACTCGGTATGAGCGTTTCGGATGTTGAGAAAGCAATAAAGGACAATCCCGACGCAAAGGCGGTGCTTGTAAATAATCCGACCTACTACGGAATTTGCAGCGATATCAGGGCGATCACGGAGCTTGCTCATCAAAATAATATGCTTATGTTAGCCGATGAAGCTCACGGAACGCATTTTTATTTCGGAGAAGGGCTTCCCTTAAGCGCGATGGCGGCAGGAGCGGATATGGCTTCGGTAAGCATGCATAAAAGCGGCGGCAGTTTGACACAGAGCAGTTTTTTGCTGACGGGGAAAAAAGTAAACAGCGGCAGGGTCAGACAGATAATAAATCTTACCCAGACCACGAGCGGTTCTTACCTTTTTATGTCCAGTCTCGACATAAGCAGGAAAAATTTGGCGGTGAACGGAAGAGAGATTTTCGGAAAGGTCACTCGTCTTGCGGATTACGCAAGGGAAGAGATCAACCAGATCGGAGATTTTTACGCCTATTCGAAAGAGCTTATCAACGGCGATAGTATTTTTGATTTCGATACTACAAAGCTTTCCGTAAACACCGTGGATACGGGACTTGCGGGTATAGAGGTATATGATATTCTCAGGGATGACTATGACATCCAGATCGAGTTCGGGGATATGGGAAACATTCTGGCGTATATCAGCGTCGGAGACAGAGAACGGGATATAGAACGGCTTGTAGGCGCTTTGTCCGAGATACGCCGCAGATATAAGAAGGACAAGAACGGGATGCTTATTTCCGAATATATACCGCCTCATGTTATTACATCGCCTCAGGAAGCTTTTTATGCGGATAAGGAATCTGTGCCGTTAGAGGACGGCAGGGGAAGAATATGCAGCGAGTTCGTTATGTGTTATCCTCCGGGAATACCCATCTTAGCTCCCGGCGAGGAAATTACGGACGACATTATCCGTTATATAAAATATGCAAAGGAAAAGGGCTGTTTTATGACGGGAGCGGAGGATATGAGTATCGACAGGCTGAATGTGCTGAGGTAAATGAATATAATGCAAAAGGAATTTGTTCCTCTTTTGAAGGAAGCTACGGCAGAATGCAGAAGGATCTTTAAGGATAATTTCCGTACCGCATACCTGCACGGCAGTATCGCTTTAAATGACGCCGTGCCTTATATTTCGGATCTGGATTATTATCTCGTTGTTTCAAAGGATATCGACGGCAGGGACAGTAATCGTTTGGCGGAGCTTGAAGCCGGTCTTCAGAGCAGGTATCCCGTGGTAAACGGCGTTCATATCAACGCGCATTCCACGGAGGAATTGAGAAGAGATATGTTTTCGCGGTTTATTTTAAGATACAATTCCGTCGTGTACAGCGGGGGGGATATCGTCAGAGAGATGGAGAATGAGGGCTGCGACAGGCTGTTTCCTAATGCTGATACCGCAAAGATGCGGCTTGGTTTTGCCAGACAGTGTTTTTCGGAGGCGCTCGGCGGAGGACAGCCTTCAAATACCGGCGAAATTCCCTCGGATACGTTTTATGCGGCAAGAAAATACGCAAGATATTTTGCGGTTATCGAGGGAGCGTATTTTTTGATGAGTCAGGGTCGGTTTTCGACTTTTGAAAAGGAAAACGTGATCAGTGAATTAAGGCAATTTCTCCTTGAAATACGTCAGTATTCCTGCGTCGAATTTGTGCAAGCTGACGAAATATCTGACTGCGCAATTCGCACGCAATCATTGTGCGGTGTTGCCTTAAGAAACGCTACGACAGGATTTGAGGATATATTGGATATAACGGAGAGGGTGCTTTATGATCCCGTTAAGGCGGGAGTCGGAAAGGATGACTACCTGAAAACGGTCAGGCCGCTGGTAGAGTGGATGTTTGAGAAAATTCAGAACGCATAGACAAAAACAGGAAGGAAGAAAAAATGGATTTATGGTTCAGCGAATTTCATACGCCTAATATAAAGCTTTCCATTAAGGTCGATAAGCAGCTTTATTCCGGGCGGAGCGAATTTCAGAGAATAGACGTGTTTTCCTCGGAGGAGTTCGGGCGGTTTCTCACTCTTGACGGGTATATGATGCTCACGGAAAGGGATGAGTTTATTTATCATGAAATGATAGTTCATGTTCCGATGGCAGTCAATCCGGACATTGATAACATTCTTGTCATAGGAGCGGGCGACGGCGGCGTTCTGCGTGAGCTTTCAAAATACGGTACGATACACAAAATTGACATTGTAGAAATAGATGAAGAGGTAGTCAGGGTCTGTAAGGAATTTCTTCCGCAGACCGCCTGCGGCTTTGACGATCCGAGGGTAAATGTGTTTTATCAGGACGGACTGAAATTTGTGCGCCGATGCGAAAACAAATATGATCTTATTATCGTCGACAGCACCGACCCATTCGGACCGGGAGAGGGATTGTTTACAAAGGAATTTTACGGTAATTGTTATAAGGCGCTCACGGATAACGGAATAATGGTAAATCAGTGTGAAAGTCCTTTTTATGCAGAAGACAGAGCGGCGATGCAGAGGGCGCATAAGCGTATAGTAGATAGCTTTCCAATCAGCAAGGTCTATCAGGCTCATATTCCGACGTATCCTTCCGGTCACTGGCTGTTCGGGTTTGCAGCCAAAACGCTGCACCCTATCAGAAATTATGACGGTGCGGCGTGGGAAAAGCTTGGAATAAAGACGGATTATTACAATACCGAGCTTCATTCCGCCGCCTTTGCCCTGCCCAACTATGTTGAAGAGCTTCTGAAAAATGTGGAGGGGATCGTTTGATGAACAGAGGACCGAATATAGAAACCTTTATTTCCTGCGACAGTATATATGATGAGGCGGATGCGGTTATTTTCGGCGTTCCCTTTGACGGTACCGTCAGTTATCGTCCCGGAACCAGATTCGCCAGCAGTAATATCAGATCGGAGAGTTATGGGATAGAGACTTACAGCCCGTATCAGGACAGGGACCTGGAGGATCTCAGGATATATGACGGAGGCGATCTTGAGCTGCCCTTCGGAAATACGGAAAAGGTGCTTCGTATAATAGAAGATTATGAAGAAAATGTTTTATCCGACGGTAAAACGCCAATAATGATAGGAGGAGAGCATCTTATCACTTTAGGCGCGGTAAGAGCCGCGGTAAAAAAATATCCGGAGCTTCATATAATTCATTTTGACGCACATGCCGATCTTAGGGACGAGTATCTGGGAGAGAAGCTTTCACATGCGTGCGTTTTAAGGCGCTGTCATGAATTGGTGGGAGACGGACGGATTTTTCAGTTCGGAATAAGAAGCGGCGAAAGGGCGGAATTCTGCTTTGCCGCTCAGCATACCTATATGAAAAAATTTGATTTCGACAATTTGTTCAACGTATGCAAGGCTTTACGTGACAAGCCGGTTTATTTTACCGTTGATCTTGATGTTCTGGATTCTTCGGTTTTCCCGGGAACGGGCACTCCCGAAGCGGGAGGAGTCAATTTTAATCAGCTTGCGGCGGCGATAATTACCGTAGGAGGACTGACCAATGTGGTGGCGGCGGATATCAACGAGCTTTCTCCGCCCTACGATCCTTCCGGGGTGAGTACGGCGGCTGCCTGCAAGGTGCTGCGCGAGCTGCTTTTGGCAGTCGGAAAGGAGCGGAAGTGAACAAGCTTTTAGACAGATTATCCTACAAATACAGGCGTTGGGGCATACCGAACCTTATGCTATATATCGTTATAGCTATGGCAGGGGTATTTGTGGTAGAGCTTTTTGTTCCGGAAATGCCTCTGAGCATTTACCTTTATTTCAGCAGGGATCTGATCCTGGACGGACAGTGGTGGAGAATAATCACATGGATATTCATTCCCGATACCAACAGCCCGATATGGATCATATTCAGCCTATATTTCTATTATTTGATGGGCAGCGGCTTAGAAGGTCAATGGGGCAAGTTCAAGTTTAATGTTTATTTCTTTACGGGAGTTCTTCTTACAATAATAGGAGGCTTTATAACAGGCTCTACATCAAACACATTCCTCTATTATTCAATGTTCTTCGGTTTCGCCGTACTTTATCCCAACTTTCAGATACTTCTTTTTTTCTTTATTCCGATAAAAATAAAGTGGCTTGCTCTGGTGGATCTTGTGTTTTTCATAATAATGCTTGTACTGAATATTGTGATGGGACAATGGTCCGCAGTAGCGGCAATTATTATATCGATGCTTAACTTCATATTGTTTTTCTATGAAGATTTCTGGAAGTTTTTTAAAAATCAGAAATATTATCTTAAGCACAGGCAGACGTATAAAAATAACAGATACAGATGATCTGTACGTCGGCAAATGAACTGACTTCAGATATAAGAAGCTATCCGATAAAAACCGGCACACGTCTTTCCGGCGTATTATTCCGCTGATTTTATTATAATTTCCTGACGGACTGCAAAGTATGTTCGGCAACCCGCAGGCTATTTCCGTCAAAACGGCTTATATAACGATCTTTAATCAAGTTATAGACCCGATCGAGGAGCGCACCCTAAACACCGGACAAGGACCGGTATCAAATCCGTAAGTACGGTATCTTACGAATGGGAGCGCCGCAAAGACTTTTTTGGAGGACAAGACAATGAGTAAAAGAGAAACGTATGAACAGGCATTGGAACGGCTTAGATCGGAAACCATGACCGATACGGTCTTGTTTAAGCTTACGAAGACTAATCCGTCAATTTTTGAAAGCAAGGTTGGCGGTACGCCTTATATACCGAGAGACAGGGAGCTACCGAATGACGGAGACGGCAATCAGCTCAGATTTTTAGCTCAGATCGACTGTGAAAGCCTGAAAACCCTTCCCGATTTTCCTCACAGGGGACTTTTGCAGTTTTTTATTTCCGAAAGCGATATCCTCGGCCTGGATGAGGACGACGGTTTTAAAGTGTTTTATTATGAAGAAGCGGACAAAACGGTGACTGAGCAGGAGTGCAAAGCCAAGATAAAACCCCTTAACGAGCCTGATGAAAGATATATGCCCGTAGAAGGCGAATATGGCATGGAGTTCAAGCCCGAAAAAATGTCAATGACCATGGTGGATTACCGTTACAATGATCTCGCCAGAAGCAAGCTTGAGGATGAGGTCGATGAGGATCTGTTCGACGAGATCTTTTATAATTACGATGAAGACGATGATGAGTGCGAATGCGATGATGACGGGTACTGCGAACACAGGTCGGGGGGTTATCCTTATTTTACCCAGTATGATCCAAGGGACGAGGAAAGCGAGCACACGGTTCTTCTGTTCCAGCTGGATTCGGATTACGGCGGAGGAGAAGAAAGGGTCATGTGGGGAGACAGCGGGATATGCAATTTCTTTATCCGTCCCGGTGATTTAAAGAACCGCGATTTTACAAATGTGTTATATAACTGGGATTGCTGCTGAGGCGGCGGTATTTATCTGAAAGGAAAAATGAAAATGGGAAAATGTTTGATTATCGGCTGCGGCGGAGTTGCGGGAGTCGCAATACACAAGTGCTGCCAGAATGACAGCGTATTTGAAGGAATCATGGTCGCCAGCCGCACAAAGTCCAAATGCGACAAAATAAAAGCCGAGATAGAAGCGCAGGGAAAGAGCAAAACCGTTATCGAAACCGCACAGGTCAACGCTGACAATGTGGAGGAGCTTATTAAGCTGATAAACGGATATAAGCCGGACGTGGTACTTAATCTCGCGCTTCCTTATCAGGATCTCACGATAATGGAGGCTTGCCTCGCAACGAAAACTCATTATGTTGACACCGCCAACTATGAACCGCCCGATACGGCAAAGTTCGAATATAAGTGGCAGTGGGCATATCGTGACAGATTCAGGGAGGCGGGAATTACCGCGCTTCTCGGAAGCGGCTTTGACCCCGGAGTTACGGGGGTCTTCTGCGCCTATGCTCAGAAGCACTATTTTGACGAAATAAACTATATTGACATTCTGGACTGCAACGGAGGGGATCACGGCTATCCCTTTGCCACCAACTTTAACCCTGAAATAAATATACGCGAGGTAAGCGCTAAGGGCAGTTACTGGGAAAACGGCAGCTGGGTCGAGACAGAGCCTATGGAAATAAAGAGGGTCTATAATTTCGAGGGCGTCGGCGAAAAGGATATGTATCTGCTTCATCATGAGGAGCTGGAAAGCCTCGGGATCAATATCAAGGGAATCAAGCGTATCCGTTTCTTCATGACCTTCGGACAAAGCTATCTTACCCACCTCAAATGTCTTGAAAACGTGGGGATGACATCTATAGAGCCTATTGAATATGAGGGAAAGCAGATAATTCCCTTGCAGTTTTTAAAGGCGGTGCTGCCCGATCCCGCATCACTCGGTCCGAGAACCGTCGGCAAGACCAATATCGGCTGCATCATGCAGGGAAAAAAGGACGGAAAGGATGTTAAGTATTACGTTTACAATATCTGCGACCATCAGGAGTGCTACAGGGAGGTAGGAAGTCAGGCTATAAGCTATACCACCGGCGTTCCCGCAATGATCGGAGCTATGATGCTTATGACAGGTACATGGAAGGGCGCAGGTGTATTCAACATAGAGGAATTCGATCCTGATCCTTATATGGAAGCGCTGAAGGAATGGGGCTTGCCGTGGAAGGAGAGCTTTGAACCGGAGCTGGTGGAATGAGATATGGAGAAGGCCCTGTGGTAAGTGCGGCGAAGGGGGGACGGGAGCAAGCGGAGATAAGGATATCCGGGGGTGCTCATAGAAGCGGAAATACTCTGATCTAAGGCGGAAACTTATGAGAATAAGGCAAAAAACGAAGAGGCACTGTATTTGATTTAAAGAAGTTGTGCGGAACATGCTTAAGGAAGTTATTCGGAATATGCTTAAGGAAGTTATGCAGAAAAACCGTCGAAAGACGGGGGCCGGGCGTTAATGTGAACAC
Organism: uncultured Ruminiclostridium sp.; assembly: GCA_910579265.1. Lineage (GTDB taxonomy): Bacteria > Bacillota > Clostridia > Oscillospirales > Ruminococcaceae > Ruminiclostridium_E. The sequence continues at coordinate 101,875 of CAJTTE010000011.1, forward strand.
GATTTGATAAAGCCGGAGGGCAGCAGTCTGAGGTAGTAAGCGGCGAAAAGATGATCGTACCGGCAGAGAAATATCGCAGAGAATAGAAAACGAGGTAGAATACCCGGTGCAGATAAAGATCAATCTGATCAGGGAATCTCGAGTGGTGGATCATGCGAAGTAAATAAATAAGAAGAAACAAAAAGCGTTTTATCAAACGGTAATAAAACCGCAGTATAACAATCGCAGTATAATCCGATTCGGACGAATGCGGCGGTTTGAACCACCGATTTTAAGGCTTTAAAGCTCGAACAGGATATGCGGCGCCTTGCAGCCTATTTGCAGGGCGCGGCTTTTTTATTTTCGGTTAGCCGGGGCTAACCGAAAATAAAGTGAGAATTTGGGAAAAGAAGGAACGAAGGAATGAGGGTTTGCGGGGACGGTTAGAGGGGTAATTATGAAGGTAAGGAGCTGAAAGGGTGATAAAACCGTTTTGGTTAGTCAGCGTTAACCGCATGAATTGGACGGGGATGTGGAATT
>CAJTTE010000012.1 GCA_910579265.1 uncultured Ruminiclostridium sp.
GCTTTCTCTCAATATCTTTTTTTCGATTGTCCAATATCTATTGTAGCTCTACAGTTTTTATACCGTGCGTGATTTGTTTGACTTGAAAAAAAACTTTTGATATGATATACTGATTAGAACGCGGTTTTGTAAAATTTGACAGAAATTTTTAGTACAAGAATTGTGCAGGCTGATGTGAAATTTAATTGTGATTCGGTGATCATACTGCTTGATATACATTTTCTGTAATAAATTGATATTTATAAAGATTTGGTTTTATTTGAGCGAATGTCATTTCCGCTTGAATTTTGGAATATTTGATCAGGGTGTTTTCCCGAATGGACAAAGATGTGTCCGGGATTTACATATTTTATATGAATTTACGTATGATCATACCCTGAAAAAAGTTAGGCATTCCGCAAAATACGAAATAATATGTGATATTCTATCATGATTTGAATTATATAGTGATGTTTGCAGCTTGGACAAGCCGAACAAAAAAAGATATATGACGGTTCCGAAGGTTTTATCTGACTTTTAAAGATTATGATGACTGACAACAAAATAGCTTTTTATATAGGCATGAATGTGAGAATTTAAGCTGACGTTTGAGGATTAGGGCTTTATGATATTTTATAAGTGAAATGCTTAATAAAGTATGGCGCGGAACCGTTTGTTGTGCAAAAGGACATCGGAATAAATGAACGGCTTTTTAACCGGGCGAAATATTGATATTTAATTTTGAAAAAACATTTATAATCATCTCAACAAAGAAAGGACAAAAATACAATGGCAGATTTAATGACAGGGCTTCATCGTTCTCACTATTGCGGCGAGGTTGAGGGAGTGGGAAACGAGGTTACGGTAGGCGGTTTTGTTCAGAGAGTACGGGACAAAGGAAGCCTTATATTTATTGATCTTCGCGACAGAACGGGAATAGTTCAGCTTGTTTTTGACGATACAACTGCTGAAGACGTTTTCAGTAAGGCAAAAACCGTTAAAAGCGAATACGTTCTTATGGCAAAGGGAACGCTGAGAAGCCGTGAGAGCATAAATACGGAAATCAAAACAGGCGGAGTAGAAATCATTGTAAACGAGTTAAGGATACTTGCCAAATCGCAGACTCCTCCTTTTGAGATCCTGGATAACACCAATGTCAATGAGGAATTAAGGCTTAAATACCGCTATCTTGACCTGCGAAGAAATAAATTGCAGCATAATCTTATCATGCGCTCAAAAATTGCAAAGGCGGCAAGAGATTATTTTTATGAGAACGGTTTTATCGAGCTTGAAACCCCTATGATGATGAAATCCACTCCGGAAGGCGCGCGTGACTATCTTGTCCCGTCCAGGATTCATGAAGGAAAATTTTATGCACTGCCCCAGTCTCCGCAGATATACAAGCAGCTTCTTATGGTGGCGGGGTTTGACCGTTATATCCAGCTTGCACGCTGTTTCCGCGATGAGGATCTGCGAGCCGACAGACAGCCTGAGTTTACTCAGATAGATATGGAAATGAGCTTTGTGGATGTTGAGGACGTGCTGCAAATCGGCGAGGGTTTTGTTAAAAGAATAATGAAATCAGTGATGGATATTGATTATCCAACACCTTTGCCTCGTTTAAAATATAATGACGCGATGGCAATGTATGGCTCTGATAAGCCGGACATTCGGTTTGACATGACTATTACCGACTTAAGTGATATTGTTAAGGACAGCGGCTTTTCTGTATTTTCTGATGCAGTGAAAGACGGCGGAAGCGTAAGGGGAATCGTTGCTAAAAATGCAGCGGGTTCATTATCCCGCAAAGAAATTGACAAGCAGACGGAATATGTAAAGGGAATAGGTGCAAAGGGTCTTGCATATATACGCTGGGTCGATGATGCTCCTAACTGTTCTTTCGGCAAATTTATGGCGGAAGGAGAGCTGGATGGTATTTTATCTGCATTGGGCTGTGAGAAAGGCGATGTGGCATTTATCGTAGCGGATAAAAACAAAATCGTATTGCCCGTATTGGGAGCACTGCGTCTGAAACTCGGGAAGCAGCTTAATATTATTCCTGAGGGAATGAGCTTTCTCTGGATAACCGATTTTCCCTTCTTTGAATACAACGATGAGACTGGTCATTGGGATGCAATGCATCATCCCTTCACTATGCCAAATGACGATTGCCTTCAGTATCTTGATACCGCCCCAGAAAAGGTATTTGCGAAAGCGTATGATCTTGTGCTTAACGGTGTGGAGCTTTGCAGCGGTTCTATAAGAATAACCGACTATGAACTGCAACAGAAAATGTTTGAGGCATTGGGGCTCACGGATGATGAGATAGAAGCAAAATTCGGTTTTCTTGTAAACGCATACAAATACGGCGCGCCTCCTCACGGCGGTATGGGTATTGGCCTTGATCGCCTTACCATGCTGCTTTGCGGTGCCGACAGCCTTCGTGATGTTACCGCATTTCCTAAGATAAAGGATGCAAGCGAGCTTATGTCGGAATGTCCCGCGTCGGTAGACGAGGAGCAGCTTAAAGAACTTCATATAAAGGTTACGGAGTAAAAATTTCCTATAAGAGCATGCGTATGTCTTTTCGGCAAAAAATCTTTCTGATCCATTTTGATAATAGGCAGATGTGCAATTACGACGGATTGGGAGCTTTTTGAAGCTAAAGATGAAAGGGATTTTATATGGAATTTAATCTTGACAAGGACGGAAAACTTCTTGATACCGATAAGCTGTATACCAAGCTTGACGAATGGCACGATAAAAGAAGTTACGAGGATATAATAAACGCAATAACCGATATACCGCGTGAACGTTGGAGCGTCAAGCTGCAATTCAGGCTTATCAGCGCTTATAACAACCTTAAGCGCTTTGATGAAGCAAGGAGGGAATTGGATAATATCGCTCCGGATTGCCATACCCCTGCGCAAAAAGCAAGGTATTTCTATATGAACGGCTACATTTGCTATATTGAGGATAAGGAGATGATGGCGCTTTCCTTCTATAAAAAAGGACTTTCCGTCGATCCCGAAAATACAAGCGGCCTTGATCTGGACGAAGAGGTCAGAAAATGCGAGGAATATATCCGCAAAGAGTTGAACAAGCTGGCCGAGCTTTCCGAAAAAATGTACAATGATATAAAAAAAGCGTGCTCGGAAAAAGACGAAAGCGAAAAGGCGGATATTACCGAAGAGGAATTTACCATGTATTTGGGATATCTGTCCGCCATACGTAAGCTTCCCGGAACGGAACACGGAATGGGCTTTAAAAATTATTTTACAAAATATGACGGGGAGCAAAAGGAGGGAGCGCTTAAAGCGCTCTCATTGTTCGGTATTACGGACAGAGAAAGTATGCTGAATTTTTATCAGAAGGACCGCAGCTGTAATTTATTCGGGATGTACTGTGATATTCCTCCTTATTTGGAGGGCAAGCCGAGATTCGATATTTCCGAGCTTAATGAAGCGGGCAAGGAAGCGTTTCTCAATTCGGCGGAATTTTTTAAACCCTTTAACAGGTATTTGCCCTCTGCGGGGATATTGGCTTGGGATTTATGCGAGAAGGTGGGTTTTTTACGGCTGGCTTATTCCTGCGATATTATAACCAACAGTGATTATTGTTCTGGCATGCTGTATATCAGCGACGGGGCAAGGAAGTTCTTTTCCTCTTTTGAGGAATATATGCTTTCGCTGGCGTTCGGCTGCGGCGTATGGGAATTTCATTTCGGCGACTGGAACATATCCGGCGCCATGAGATATATGAAGAATATGATGCCGTTTTTGCTTAACGGTGATCTTCCTAATATCAAATGGTTCAAATAGGTTTTGTACATCTTAACAGTGTTTTTTCCGTTTACAGCCGCATTGAAAATGTATGTTAGCGTGATCGGAGATTTCATTAAGCTGATCGAAAAACAAATTATTATGCCGGCATTTAAAATACAGCACTTTTTATCAAGAAAAATCCTTTCGCTCAGTGTAAAATTACGGTAAGAGATGCAACAGAGGAGAGTGTACCTGATAATGAGTAACGAAAACACTGTTTTTCAGTCTCTTGCCATTATTGAGGAAAAAATCCGTGAAAAGCTGACGGTAGAAATGCTTGCGGAAAGTCTGAACTTTTCGAAATATCACTATCAGCGTATTTTCCGTAATGCTGTAGGAGACAGTGTAATGCGGTATGTTACGGGACGTAAGCTTACCTTGGCGGCTGCGGATTTGGCTGAAACTGAGGATAATATTCTTGACATCGCGCTGAAATACGGGTTTGAGTCCCATGAAGGTTTTACCAGAAGCTTTCGTGCATATACGGGCGTTACTCCCAAGGAATACAGAAAATATCATTCTTCCGTAAGCTCTCCTAATACCAAAGCAGAAAAGGGGAAAATTTTTATGCTGTATTCAAAATCCGCCGATGAGATGATTCGTGAATTGAACAGCCTTATAGTGAAGGCCAAGGAAACTGCCGGGTATTTAAGAAAAAATAAAGATTCCGACTCTCAATTAGCTTCTTATTCGGACTTTTGGGATTATATAGCGGATAAAACCGATACGATGGCAGATGCTCTTACAAGCACGCTTGAACGTATTACCTCAATTACAAAATGTCCGGATGAAATAACAACGAGGTTTATTATAGTAAAGACCATAGAGGACGCCGTATTTCAGTTAAATCTTATATCCTTTCAATCAGGGCTGATGGTTTCAAGGGCAAGACCTGAACAGCGTCAGGCTTTTTGTAAGCTTTGTGAACAGCTTGACGTCCTTTCTCATGAGGCAAGGATAAAGTCTGCTAAGATCGTAGAGTTTTTTAATGAGCTGTCGGCAATGATATTCGGGGATATCAGAAAAAATGCGAAGCAAAGGATAGATGCGGCTGTTGCAAGGGGCAGGGAAGCGGTAAAAAAGCCTGAAGGGAATACACAATATTCCTATATCGCGGAAGAAATTGAAAATATCGTGAAGGAAATTTCTTTTACCCCTCTTGAAGATATGACGGCGGATCTTCTTGAGGATTGGGTATTCAGACTCGACATAATTTCTTTTTCCGCAGATATGGACGCTCTTCGCTCCCCTTTGTGCAAGCCTATGCTTAACGGTATTTCAGAGTTCAGGGAAAAGCTTTCCGAGGCGGCGGAGTTTTTCAGAAGCCTGTCCGAGGACATCATACGCTCTTTTGAAGAAGGGAATAAAACTGCTGTCCTTGAGAGGACTGAAAGGAAGAGATATGGAGATCTCGCTTTTCAGGAGAATATACTGCTATTTTGTCTTAAGGGAGAGGCGCAGAAGCTTGAACGCTATCTGAGCATTGAACAAAAGGCTCTGTTTAATAATATTTTTGAACAGATGGATACCGTGATACGGCTTGCAAATCACGGCGATATCACTCCGTTGGTTCAAAAAGAAATGGCGGTATTGACGCGGGAAATATATTCCAAGCTTTCCGCTGTTACAGAGGAGCTTGGCGACTATGGTTCGGCTGTGGGATACATTGCGGAGGAGCTTAGACATTGCAGTATTTTCAGGTGCGTTGTCGAGCATGGTGAGAACGTCTGGCTTGAATAAAAGCGATTATATGGAAAATTATGATGAGATTATCACCGCGCTGACCGAATTAAAAAATTGGATAAAGAATTACGACGGCTTTTGTTATCAGATAGAGGATATTATTGAGCAGCTTGAAAGCCCCCCTTTGACGGATTTTCAAAGGAATAAGTTAAAACATGAGCTTTCCGGTGAGCTGCTGTTTCATCCCAAGTGTTTGGGCGACGTATATGTTGAGGGTTTTCCGGGAGACGGAACAAGCTTCCCTTGGGGAAATTATCTGGAAAGAATATGCAGGCTTTGTCAGGAGAGATTGTGATGTATATGAAAAAATGATCACCATTCAATATACTTGACAGGATCAGCATATAAACAAAATGACCGGTTCTTATGAAAATTGTGACTTGATCAAGATCGGTGCGGAGTATTCCCGTTTAACGTGCAAGCGGTTATCTAATCAGAAGTAAAAAATGTTATATTTTTTTGATTTGAAAAAATCAGGGAGCGCCGCAAAAATTATATCCGGTTATATAAAAATTAAACCCTTATACACAGAAGCGCTGAGATAATTTAATCCGGGAGAAGCAGAGAGATGATCCAAAAAATGGACAAAAAAACTTACAATGTCCGTTTTGGACGGGAACAGCCGATCGGCAAAAAAATGTTTATTCCGGACCATTTAAAGCGTGTTCGTATAAAGCCCGGCATAAGTCCTTTCGGTAAAATTCACTTAATTTTTTAAGATACGTAAGTGCTCCTGTAAAAAATCGCTTCATCTATGGTAAAATTATGTTTGAAAATCCGCATATCGGTTTTATGTGAACGCGCTCTAAAAAGCTGGATCGAAACATAGTTTTTTACAGAATATCGGATTTTTTAAATTACGTTATAAAAAGCGATAATGAAAATATTATTATTGTTTTTCATGACGGGATATCATGTATGCTGTTTGGATCGGACTGGCTCCGGAAATGTTCAGCAGGATCGGTATATCCGGAAAGACGGCGGTTATGCATCGCTCGAGTATGCTAAAGGCCGCCGTATAATTGAACAATTGAATTATGTAACTTATATTAAACAATAAAAGGATAAAAAATGAACACAAAATACTATGACATAGGGCTGAATTTATTCTGTCGTCAGTTTCCGGACCCTGAAATTGTGATCAGTGAAGCTGCAAAGGAGGATGTGTGCTGTATTTTAACGGGCACGGATATGAAGGAAAACCTAAGAATCGATGAATTTACAAAAACTCATGATGTTTACGGTACGGTGGGCATCCACCCTCATAACGCTGACTCGGCTAAAAAGGAAGACTTCGAACTGATCGAAAAAATCGCCATGGAAAACGACAGAATAGTTGCGATAGGAGAGTGCGGGCTGGATTTTGACCGTATGTTTTCCACAAAGGAAAATCAGATACTTTGTCTTGAAAAACATATCGTATTGGCTGAAAAGTTGAATATGCCGCTGTTTCTTCATGAACGAAGCGCGTCGGCGGATTTTCTCAGGCGCTTTAAGAATCATTCCGATATATGTAAAAGATCGGTGGTTCATTGCTTCACGGGAGATAAGATTACTCTTGAGAAATATCTCGAAACTGGTTTTAACATAGGAATAACCGGATGGATATGCGATGACAGGAGAGGAAAGGAACTGAGAGAGGCAGTGAGGCTGATACCTCTTGACAGAATAATGATAGAGACTGACGCACCTTATCTTACTCCTAAAAATATCCCGGGTTTGAACAGGACCAATGTACCGCAAAATGTTGTTTATGTGGTAAAGGAACTGGCTAAGCATATGAAAATCGAAGAAGATATTTTGATTCAAAATGCAAAAGCCAATACCGAAAGGATATTCGGTATTGGATAAATTGATATGATCGGATAAATCTTATTAAATTTAAGAAATGTTTTATTGCTTATAAAGCAAGTCAAGACATTATTTCATATTTTGAAGATCCTGTTTGCTGTATGTATACCGATCATTGATATTTCCTTTTCCTGTATGTAAATGCGATAACAGGATATAATTAAAAAAACAGTGTGTATTGGTTGGATTGATTATAATATAAAAATGGATTTACTTACAGCATATATCGTAAAATTTATATATATCATATTTGACATGTCGGAATGCTTTTAAAAGCGTCCGGCTTTTTTTATGTAAAAATATTTGTTTTAGCACTGGGAAAAACCGGAATTATAATGATTTTGTATAAATACATTTATATCGGATATTGTTAAGGGCTTCTGCTTATCTCTTTCATCAGGTTTTATAAATTTCCCCGATTAAATCAAAAATAAGCAACTAGCTGTTTACATTTATGTTATAAATGTATTTACAAATACAGATAATATTAAAATGAATGAACACAGGAGAATTAAAACGTATCTATATTATGATATTTTTGATTGCAAGATGACAGAACATATGCCATTTTTTATCGTTTATATTGCTGCTTTAAAGAGCTTGGTGCCGAAAAGGATAAATTTATATTATAAAAGTTAAAATTCTGATACAATTGGTCTATGCTTAGTGATACAATCGGATTAAGAAAAGATAAAATATTATACGGAGGTATCGGTATGAATATGGGAAGAAAAGGAACAGCAGCTTTGCTTATGTCTTTGGTGATAATGTTTGTTTTCTGCTCATGCAATAAGTCTGATGAAAAATCAAAATATAGTCAGTCTATGCGCGATCTTTCAATAACCGAGCTTGTAGCGGAAATGAAAACAGGCTGGAATTTAGGTAATACTCTTGATGCCAATGACGGTGAAACCTCTTGGGGTAATCCGATCACAACACATGAGATGATTGACGAGGTAGCCAAAGCAGGTTTTAATGTTATCCGTATACCCACAACATGGGAAAAGCATTTTATTGAAGGCGATGATTACAAAATCGATGAAGAGTGGATGAAGAGAGTAACAGAGGTCGTAAATTACGCTTTTGATAACGATATGTACGTTATTTTGAATTCACATCACGAAACGAATTGGATAAAGCCTTCGATGGATGAAGTGGATAACGTGCTTCCGAAATTCAAGGCAATGTGGACGCAAATTGCGGAGAATTTTAAAGAATACGGCGACCATCTTCTTTTTGAGGGATTGAACGAGCCTCGTATAATCGGAGGCACCAATGAATGGAACGGCGGTACTGAGGACGGACGACAGGCTCTTAACATTCTTAATAAGGCATTTGTCGATACGGTAAGAGCAACGGGAGGTAATAACTCCACCAGAGGTTTGCTTATAACCTCATTTGCGGCGGCGGTAACAGACAGTGCTCTTAAGGATCTTGAGATACCTGAAGACAAAAATATCATCGTTTCTCTTCATGCTTATACTCCCTATGATTTCACCTTCAGCGACGGAAAAAACCTTTTTTATTATGACGATTCCGTAGGTAGTTCCATAGATTGGCTTTTTAATCTTATAGATTCTTATTTTACTTCGAAAAACATTCCGGTTATAATTACCGAATACGGATCGGTAAATAAGATAGAAAGCTTTAATGTTGTACCTAATCCCAGATATGAGGAAAATGTCAAGTGGGTTACAAAGTATCTTGAACGTGCGAAGCAATCCGGAATTCCTTGTGTTTGGTGGGATAACGGTTCGCATTTTTCCGGAGGCGAGATGTTCGGCATATTTAACCGTGAGGAATGCACATGGTATACTCCTGATCTGGTTAATGCCATTATGAAAATTTATGAGTAGCTTCAGCAGATTGATAATGCTTATAATTAACGCTTTTAGAAGGGAGGTATCATATTTTATTTTTCTAAAATCACTGTAATTCAATAAAATTCTTAAGGAGGAAAAATGAAAATGAATAAGAAGAAGATCTTATCAGTATCGGCAGCCACAGTAATTATGCTCGGTATGCTATCCGCCTGCAACGAAACCGGAACTAAGCCGCCGACAGCCGTAACGACTCCCGCCCCTTCTACTATGGCAGGAGACCAGCAAAGTCAGGCAGAGGAAATCAAGGTTAAGGATTTTGAACTCGAGAATAAGGAAATTACCTTCCTTGGTTCATGGACAAGAAATCCCGCTAACGGTAAAAACAAGGACGTTGCCCTTGAACTTTTCCAGACAAAGTTCGGAGGAGTGATCAATGATATTACAGTACCTCAGGCCGACAGATATTCAAGGCTTGCCACATTAGTTTCTACCGGTGATTCACCCGACTTTTTCTCGGCTGCGGATATGGACTCGTTTCCTAAGGGAGCGATAAACGGAATGTTCCAGAATCTGGACAACATTATTGATTTTAATGATGAATGGTGGAAGGATGTAAATTATCTTAACGATAAGTTTATATTCCAGGGTAAACACTATGTTGCCGCTATAAGCCCTGAAATCGATGTGCTTATGGTTTATAACAAGTCGGTTTTAGCTGAAAACGGATTGGATGATCCCGCAAAGCTGCTTAAGGAAGGAAAGTGGGATTGGACAGCCTGCAAAAAAATGATGACGGATTTCTGCAGCAAATCGGATGACCATTACGCAACAGACGGTTGGTGGATTGTTAAGGGCTTCTCTAACTCAACCGGCGTTCCTTATATCGGTCTTGAGGACGGAAAAATTGTAAATAACCTGAGAAATGAACTTATTGACGAGGCTCAGGAATATCTTTACAATATCCGTAAGGAAGATATGGCTTATCCCGTATGGGATTACAACTGGGTAAGCAACCCCGGAAACGTAGGACTCGGAAAAACTTTGTTCTATCCCGTAGGATATTGGGCATTGACCGAGGTTGAGACAGAATACGGTCTGAGCAAGTATGGTAAGATCGAGGATGTAGGATTCGTACCCATTCCCAAATGTCCTAGTGCAGATGCACACTATATCCCTGCAAGAATTACCGGTTATATGATGTGCTCCGGAGCAAAGAATCCTGAAGGATTTGCTGCTTATCTGTATTGCGAGGTAGCTGCGGCAAACAGTGAAGAAGCTGAGCAGATTACAAAGGATCAGTACTTTAACGAGTATGGTTGGACCGATGAAATGTGGGAAATGCGCAATACTATTTTCGAACTTGTAAGAAAGAATCCCGTATTCGATTTCTATACCGGAATTTCCGATTTAATGACGGATGCTCTGGATAATCCTTCCAAGGAAGCATATCATCAGAATAACACTTCTTGGACAAAAACAAGAGAAGAGATTTACAACTCTGTTCAGTCAGAGGTTGATACCGCAAATAAGGCTTTGGAAAGCTGAGCGGTCGTTATAAAGCATTAGAATGAAAAAACAAAGGAATAAAAATACAGGCAATGAGGTATTTCTCATTGCCTGTATTATTTTATAAGTATTGCTCCTTATGGTCTTATACTGACCACTATTATTTTTTTCGGTGAAAATATAATAAAGCGTAAATAACATTTTTATTATGCTTCAGCTGCTTTGACTTTTCAACTTTTTTAAAATTTTGCTGATGCAGTTTGCCTTTTTGGCGTTTTCAGGTGTTTTGATGTATGTTTATGTGTTTTGAGCGAGAACTGATAACGTTCTTGTATCTTTTTTATTGATATTGAAACTGCCTTCAGGAAAATTATAAAATAGCATGGATAAAAATATGTAATGATATTAAAATTTATTTAGGTGTTTTTAAATCAAAGATCAATTAAACAGCTCTTATCAAAAATCAAACCCACCGCTGAAGTGTTGGGTTTGCACATGCCCTAAAATGGCATTACAAGCTTAACCTCTAAAGAGATATTGAAGATCTGACATAGGATTACTATCACAGACGGCCGCTAAAGTTCCAAAAAGTAAAATAGCAGCGGATAAAATTCCGCCGCTATTTTACCATAAGGTAGGAAAATCAAAAAATGCCTTTAACATTTTTTAGTATTATGTTTATATAAAGTTAAAGTAAAATCCTCATAGCCAGGTTAACTGTCGATGATTCAACATTAAGATTTTTATACAGCATTTTTTAAATCGAATATATTGCCTTTAAATGTTTGGATTTAATGAAAAATTAAAGGTACTTTACCAATTCGTCAATAACCTCATTCATTCTTTCATCGGAAAGTCCGAAATCCATCACTTTGTAGTTCCATGCGCAGCGGCTTATTCCATAATGACAAAAGGCGTTGTTAATATCCTTGAACCATTTAAGAGCATCCTGCGGAGATGTATTGTCAATAACTCCGTATTCTCCGCAATAAAGCACGGTTCCGTTTTTTTCCGCTGTTTCGTGTGCTTCTTTAAAGGCATTTATAAATTTATCGCTGCTCCAGTCACATTCATCATAACCCATACTTTTAGATACGTCTATATGATATACCCATGATGCTCCTTGGTGAGTAAAGATCATGGGATCATAGCAATGGAAATTATAAACTATTTTATCGTCATAGGGTACGTCAAGATCCTTTACGGCTGATACGCTGTTATTCCAGTAGCTTCCAACCAAAATAACAGTATTTTCAGCAATAGCTCTGATTCTTCTGATACATTCCTTTGCTATTTCGTTCCACTTTTTTGAAAAATCCTTATCGGTTATTTCATTAAGAAGCTCAAAGGCTATTTTATCTGAATTGCCATATCTGCGCGCGATTTCCTCCCAAAGACTGTAAAACCTTTTTTGATATTTTGCGCTATCGAAAAATCCGCTTTCATTTTCGTCTCTGTCAAAGGAATAACCAATCGTTTTATGAAGATCAATAACAGTGTTTAGACCATATTTTTCACATAATTTCAACGCTCTGTCGATATGAGAGTATCCGGAAGTTTTTACTGAGCCGTCGGAATTTTGTATAACGTTATAATCAATAGGTATTCTTACGTGATCTGCGCCCCAAGAAGCTATTTTTTTTATGTCTTCTTCGGTTATGTAGTCGTTAAAATGCTTTTCGTTGTAATCGCACTGAGAAAGCCATCCACCCAGATTGACACCCTTTGTGAAGCCTTTAAAGTTTTTCATAAGTTTTGCCTCCGTTCTGTGGTATTATATGATATCATTATTATAAGAAGAAGCCTATCTTTTTTGTATCATTTTTTTGTTGTTGTCATCATTTTTTTAATGTCAAAAAAGAATTTGCTTTTCCGATAATTTTATGTTATTATACAGATGTAAGCATTTCGGCATAAATGGACCGGGAGTTTCTATGGATAACAAAAGAAGCAGAAATTTTAAAATATTTTTTAACGAGGACAATTCCGAGCTTTTTGAAGCCTCTGACGGTTGGTGTAACGGAAGTATGTTTAATGTTACATGGCGAAGAGAGAATGTAATACTGCAAAATGGAGAAATGCGTTTGATGCTTGATAGGGATACTTCAGATTTGGTTGAAGGAATCCCTTACTCCGGAGGTGAATACCGTTCCCTTAATTATTACGGCTTCGGAAAATATGAGGTATCTATGAGGGCAGTAAAAAATGACGGTGTTGTATCTTCGTTTTTCGTTTATACCGGACCAAGCGACAACAATCCGTGGGACGAGGTGGATATTGAATTTCTCGGAAGGGATACCACAAAGGTTCAGTTTAATTATTTTTCTGACGGAATCGGAGATCACGAATATTTATATGATCTTGGATTTGACGCTTCAAAGGAATTTCACACATATTCTTTTGAACGGCATAAGCGAAAGATCATATGGTATGTGGACGGAAGAGCGGTTTATTCCGCCGATACGGATATACCTGGTTGTCCCGGTAAAATTATGATGAATGTATGGTGCGGAATAGGAGTAGACAGGTGGCTCAATGCCTTTAATGAAAAAGCACTTCCGCTTTCAGCCGAATATCGTTATATTTCTTTTGAATCCTATGATGAATGAAATCATTTTATTGTTGAGACAGATGATTATAGTGGTTTAAAAGCTTCTGTATTTTATTTGTGTTTGTTATGATGCTTTGCATTGACCGTTTTTAAATCATAAAAAGGTTCGTAATGATATCAGTAAAAATGCTTGATAAATATGCGGGTAAATTGCATTTGAACATAGTTCAAAGTGCATTAAAAATTTATTTTATAAGCTTGCAGCAATAAAACCGATTATTAAAGAGGAGTTGTAATATGGATATAGACAAGGCTCTTACTGACACAGCTTTTAATAACCGAGAATACATGATGGCGCATCTTCCTTATGAACGAGAGATGGAATTTTATCAGAGCATAAAAATGGGCAATGTGGAAGAAGCAAAACGCCTTTTTAAACCTCTTGGCGGAGATGGCTTCGGGAAGCTGAGCGATGACAGCTTACGCAATATAAAGTATCACCTTATTGTTACGATCGCTTTTATCACACGCTATTGTATAGAGGGCGGAATGGAAATGGAGACCGCATATAATTTAAGCGATATCTATATTTTGCGTATTGATAGATGTGTTGATGAAAATGAAGTCAATGCTATTCACCGCGAAATAGTTGACGACTATGCCAACAGAATGAGAGTTATTATAAAAAAGGGATTATATTCAAAGCCTATTTTAATTTGTCTTGACTACATTTATGATAAACTTCATTATAAAATTTCTTTAAATGATCTTGCGGAATGTACAGGTTTGAGTGCGCCATATCTTTCTAAGCTTTTTCATAAAGAGGTTGGAGTTACGATATCTCAGTATATTTCTCAGAAACGTATAGAAGCTGCGGAAAACCTTCTTAAATATTCGGATTATTCGTGTATTGAGATAGCCAATTACCTTTGCTTCAATTCGGAGAGTTATTTCATTCAAGTGTTTAAATCATATACCAAGATGACTCCGAAGGAATACAGGGAAAAGTTTTTTCGTACACGCTGGGGAGATAAGGATTAAAGGTCTTTAGGAAGCTTTATTCGGTAAAATCGCTTTTGGTTTTAATTTACTGCTGGAGGTAGATATGAAGCGACAGTTACATGAAATGTTTAAAGAGAACGATGATTTTGAAATTATTCCGTGCGATATAAATGACATAGAGAACAAAAAAGGTTTCTCGAAATTAGAACTGACAACACATCAAAAGGCTCATATAGAAGCTTTGGCTTACCATATACCGTCTTTAATCGCAGCGGAAACAATATCACAGGCTTATACCGTGAGGTTTCCTGCCGGAGTTCCGCATACGCTTATGACTTATACGGACGGCGGTGTCGGAAGCCCAATAATGGGTAAGAACGGAATTGTAGACCACGCTTCGTTTCACGCACTCAATACACAGGCTCTTCTTTTTAGTGCGTTTACAGCTATGTCTATTGCTTCCGGGCAGTATTTTCTGTCAAGAATCAATAACGAGTTAAGCGTCATGAAAATGGGTATCGATAAAATCTTAGAATTCCTTTACGGAGATAAAAAAGCGGAATTAATGTCCGAGATAAGTTTTGTAAAATATGCTTATCAAAACTACGGTTCGATTATGTCAACTGGCGTTCAACGAGCCGCAACAATCGTAAGTCTTCAGGAAGCAAAAAAAGTGGCGATGAAAGATATAGAATTTTATATCAGCGACTTAGATTCCACTGTAAACTCTAAAGATAATTTCGATATGGGAACTACCGTTGGCAAGACTTTTCAGATAAAAGAAAGTCTTGAATTGTCCATGCAGTTACTTCTTATGAGTAATGTTTTAGAGGTGTATTACTCGCAGAACTACGATAAATCTTATTTACAGTACATCGAAAAAGAAACCGCCGCATATGTTGATAAATGCGAAAAACGGATGCTCAGCAGTTTCAGTGTATTAAACAGTCGTGTTCGAGAGTTTAAAGGTAAGCTATGGGAAAAGGTGGACAAAACTTCCTTAGAAGAGCAAGTGGGAATAATCGTTGATATTCTTAACAGCAGTGAGGAATCTCATTTAAGAAAATCACTACATACGATTTTACAGTCTGCTTCAGGGGAAACAAAATACTATATCACTAATAACGGAAACATATATTTAAAGGCAACTTAATAGAAATAAATATTAAAAAAACGTTTCTTTGTGAAAGGATGTTTGCGGTTGTAACCTTGTAAACAGTGTATAATTACAATAAATTATAGCACGATATATAAGACTTGAGGGATTTTAACGCTATCCTGCTTGGATCGTAAAAGCCGATTTATGAGTCAAAATAAAAATGAAAAAATGACGGTATCTTCTTAAAACTTTGTTATTAACATAAGCAAGATAGCCCGAAGGGAATTACAACCCTTATGTTCGCTTATGTTAATTGATCATAAGAGCATAGTATCTTCATTATAAAATTAAAACTGATTTTTATTATAGCTAAAAGGAATATTCATAGGGTTATTGTCAACCTTTAAAGCGGCACTGTGTATTTTTAACGGCTGAAAAAATAACGGAATTGCAGCTGATTTAAAAAACATAACAAAAAAATGATATAAACTGCAAGAAAATGATAATCACACAGTTTTTTTTTAGTTACAATAAAGTCACAAGAGGATACACAAAGTCTCCCCTATTAAAATAAGGAAAGGAAAATGTATTATGAAATCATTAAAATTAGTTGCAGGGATTGTTGCCGCAGCTACTGCTGCAATTTCACTTACGTCAGCTGTAGGAGCTTACGACTTCGGTAATAAGAATCTTGGAAAAAACTGGAGCATTAACGCTGAGATTCCCGCTGAGGAGTTTGCTTCTCTTACAGAAAATTCTTATGTTACCATTACCTTTGATGTTGATCAGACAGAGACTGAGTATTGGTGCATCAAGCCTTGTGATAAAGCAGAATCCTGGGTATTTATCGATCCGGACGGAGTAGGCGGTCCCGAATTGTCCGAGGGAAAGGATTCCTATCCTATTCAGCAGGATGACACATCCATCACATTCAAGGTACCTTCTCAGTTTGTTGAATCCGTTAAAGCTAACGGTATGGCAATTATGGGTCACAGCATTACATTGAAAGAAATGACAATATCAGACAAGGCTCCCGAGACAGAAGCAGCTCCCGAGACTTCCGCTCCTGCGGAATCCGGAACCGGTGCTGCTGGCGATGTAAATAAGCCTTCTGATGATAAGAACAACGCTAATACCGGTATTGAAGGTGTTGCTGTTGTTGCCGCTATTGCTGTTCTCTCCGCATCCGCTATCGTTATCTCCAGAAAGAGAAAGTAATTTACTAAAGATTCATCTTCATTATGTTTCCCCTCATATAAAAAAGCGAATTTACCCCTGCTGTTCAGCAGGGGTAAATTTGTTGTAGCTTCAGCGTAAAAAACCATCGGATAGCAGAATAAAAAGCTTTAGCAAAATAACGATCTCCGATATGATATAATAACCTCAGACTGGGGAAAGAGGAAGAATTTATTTTAATGTTCCATTCTTTTCGCGCAAACGTACTAACTAACTTTGTTTTCGGATATGTCTTTTCTGCCTGTGATTTCATAAAGGACCATATGACCTTAATAAAATTACACTTTATCTGATAAAGTCCGGCATAACACAAAACTTCGGCTAACTACTGTGATGCATTGTATGAGATAAATATATGCTATTACAATGCAAAACTTTTGCTGTTGTCATAACATGTTCCCGTATCGCATAATTTGATAGTTTCAGCCGCTTTTCCCTCGGTTTCAAAAACTATAAGCACATTCGCGCCTTGTTTCAGCAAAGGAGCCGGTAAATAAAGCCGTTTCTGAGGACCTATCTCCCAGAATCTACCTAAATTAAAGCCGTTTATAAATATGCACCCTTTATCGAATCCATCCAAGTCCACAAAGGTATCCGCCGCATCCGACACATAAAACTCATATTTATAAAAAGCGGGAAGCCCGTCGCTATAACCGCAGGAAAAATCAAGTCGTTCAATCTGATCTTTATCCAAAGGCAAATTGTATATATCGAAACCGAAATGCCTGTAACCGTTTATATAAAGTGCTTTGGAGATCCCTTTTCTTTGTTCTTCAAGTAAATGACCAAAATTAACTCTACCCATGTTTTCCGCAAGGAAATCAAAAACCGAATCAATATTTTCCGAACCGATAATATGGGGTGTTGAAAGCTCTTTATCATATGATGTAAAAATATTTTTCCCGTTTTCAAAAGCACAGATTCGGTCGTTTGCACCCTCAAAACGTATTTCATTAACACGTTCCTTTATTTTTGTGCGATACAATATGTATCCGGTATTCTGATCCGTTTCCTCCATTGACAACGGATAAGAGGAATAAATCGGTTCGGATATCCGGTCAAGAACAGAAAAAAGATCTGTTTTAGCCGTAAGCCTTATGGATCCGTATGCTTTTCTTTTGATATCGGAATCATATAAAGGAGGCAAAGAATTATATTTACCTATTATCTCGCGGAAAGCGTGATATTTTTTTGTCAGCTGCCCATCCTCTGTAAGAGGTGCGTCGTAATCATATGATGTTACATCGGGGGTAAGATGATCGTCATAGTTTGAACCGTTCATAAAACCAAAATCCGTACCGCCTATGAACATATAAAAATTTACGTTTCCGTTTGCAAGCATATAATCAAGATCAATTTTGTTTTTTTCGAGATCGGATACTTTATGCTGATCACTGCCCCAAAAATCAAACCAACCTACCCAGAATTCGGTACACATAAGCGGCTTATTATTTCCTATCAGTTTTTTCAGCTCGCCAAACTGCCACTCACAGTTAGAACCGAAATTACCGGTCGGCAATGCTCCTTCAGCACATCCCGATCTGAATACATCAGGATTCCACGGACCGTCGGAGGTTATGAATGGAACGGTGATACCCAAGCTTCTCATTTTATCCATAAGAAACTTCAGGTATTTTGTATCGTTACCATAATAACCATACTCATTTTCTACCTGTACAAGTATGATTTTTCCGCCTTTATCGATCTGATGTTCGGCAAGCTTCGGAATAAGAACGTCATAATAATCGCTTACATGATCAAGATAAGGCTGATAGCAACAGCGAAGCCGCATATTTCTGTCCTTTAAAAGCCAAGCGGGAAGACCTCCGAATTCCCATTCGGCACAAATATACGGAGAGGGGCGGATAATAATATATAGCCCTACCTCCTCGGCAGTTTCCAAAAAACGACAAATATCCCTCATACCGTCCCATACAAAATTTCCCTTTTCAGGTTCATGAAAATTCCAGGGCACATAAGTTTCAACGGTATTGCAGCCCATAGCTTTGAGCTTTTCAAGACGATCCCGCCAGTATTCGGGAACCGTCCTGAAATAGTGTACAGCTCCGGAAATAATTTTAAAAGGTTTGCCCTTCAGATAAAATGCCTCTTTAATTTCAAACAAACTCATTATAATGCTTTCCTCGCAATTCCTTTATATTTGCCGAAGACACAATAAATATTACCGTGCTTTCCGTTTAACCCACTTTCATCAATACGCCTTTTAAAGTATACTGCCCCTGCCGAATTTATCTAATTAACCGCAACTTGTTTCTTAAGCGGCCCCGATTTCAAGATAAATATTTTACAATATCGTTATTTTCTTTAATCCATGCGGTAAATTGGATTATTCTATCTTTTTATATCATTTACATCTTTAATTAATGTAAACTCCGACGCTAAGACATTACTTCTTTGGATTCTGATACAGAAGGCTATATTTTTGTATGACATTCAATTTTAATCCAAGCGATTCGGCAATACAACTATAAACGGTTTTCACCACACAATGACATAAATATCCGTATCTTTTTCTAACCGTATTAATTCAATATTGCTTATCCATCCCGTTTTTTTAACTTCAGAACCGCCGGTATATAAAAAACGCTTTAACATACCGAACCCAAAAGCGGACATTTTCAAAAAATATTCCCACATTATTGTTTTTAAAGCTCTCTCTTTTTACTTCAAAAGCGCTTAACATTTTGTGACATATAAGAAAACATCCGCATAAATGCTAAATCCAAGGCATACCTGAAAACAAAGCAAATTTGTACTATCACGATAAAAGCCTGACGATTTCAAGGAAAAAGCGAAGAAATACGAGGGTATTTCATAGTTATCCCTTTGGAATGACTATCGGCATTTTTGGGGTGCAAAAGACGTCCGCAGTTAGTAGAGATCCTGCGATTTGCAGCTTTTCATATAGCCGCTAATATCATTATCATCATTTCGGCGTTAACCTCAATTATACTATGCGAACACTTGATTGTCAATTAAAATCATACGATCAATGCCTAAAAAGAAACGGTAATAATAAAATTCGGAGCATGTACAAATAAAATCAATATGTGGATTTTAGAGCATAATCTTGCTGGCTGCAAAGCAGTATTATGCAGGAGTATTTATAATATATCAAAAAAATTTAACACAGCAAGCGGCAGAATTTGCTTAAAGGATGCGCGCCTTGCTTTATGTGAACACTCTCTGATTTTTTTGCAAAAGATTTTACTGCATTTCTGACATAAAAGATCACGATCCGTTTATGCCAACATAATTGATAAAAACATAAAAACTGCATCAAATGAGAAATATATTATTAGGATAATAAAAATCCCCCTGATAATAATCAGAGGGATTTTATTTTAAATAATACCCTTGACGATCAATTGCCAAACTTAGCGTCTGCGATCTCGTCTATCGACTTTTCTCCTTCCTCATTCCAGGAATACAGCTTTCGGATTTCTGCGCCTACCTGCTCCAGCTGGTGTTCGCTTTCCATTCTACGGCAGGCATTGAAATGGGAGCGTCCCATTTTATTTTCCATGATCCAGTTGCGCGCAAAAGAACCGTCCTGAATTTCGCTCAGAACCTTTTTCATTTCCTTCTTCGTATCCTCGGTAATAAGTCTCTTTCCTATTTCGTAATCACCAAATTCTGCGGTATCGGAAATGGAATATCTCATCATTCCGAATCCGCCCTTATAAATGAGGTCAACTATCAGCTTCATCTCATGAATGCATTCGAAATAAGCGTTCTGAGGATCATAACCCGCTTCCACCAATGTTTCGAAGCCTGCTTTCATCAAAGCGGTTACGCCGCCGCAAAGCACGCACTGTTCACCAAACAGATCGGTTTCAGTCTCCATTTTAAAGGTAGTTTCCAAAACGCCTGCTCTTGAACCGCCGATCCCCGCAGCATATGCAAGGGCAATATCCATAGCCCTGCCTGTCGCATCCTGATGAACCGCAACCAAACAAGGAACGCCTCTTCCTATGGTGTACTCGGAACGTACCGTATGTCCCGGACCTTTTGGAGCGATCATTATAACGTCAACGTCAGAGGGAGGTACTATCTGACCGAAATGGATATTAAAGCCGTGTGCAAAGGCGATAGCCTTTCCGGCGCTAAGATTGGGAGCAATGCTCTCTCTGTACATATCCGCCTGACGTTCATCATTGATAAGTATCATCACGATATCGGCAGCCTTTGCGGCATCTGCCGCAGTCATAACCGTAAATCCGGCTTTTTCCGCCTTTTCCCATGACTTACTGCCCTCATACAATCCTATAATGACATCTACGCCGCTGTCCTTAAGATTAAGAGCATGCGCGTGTCCCTGGCTGCCGTAGCCTATGACAGCTACTTTCTTTCCGTCTAAAAGAGACAGGTTGCAGTCTTCCTGATGATAAAGCTTTGCCATAATTGTTTTTCCTTCTTTCTTGCCGTATATAAGCCTTATTTTTATAACTCGGGAGCATTATCCCAGATTAAACATAACAGTATACACTCCGGATCGCGGTAAACCAAGCTTTGCAGCGTCAAATTCTCAACGATGCAGTACCCTTCTGAATGGCGATCGTGCCTGTTCTGACTACTTCCTTTATTCCGTACGGGCGAAGAAGCTCCTGAAAATTTTCAAGACGAGACTGACAATCCGAAAGCTCCAGAGTCACCGAATCAACCGAAATATCCGAAATTTTCGCCTGAGTTATCTCGGCTATGGAAATCAATTCATGTCTTTGCTGCGCCGTACAGTTTACCTTTATCAGTACCAGCTCCCTTTCAAGAAGCTCCTCCGGTTTTACCGTCCTGACCTTAATGACATCTATCAGCTTATTAAGCTGCTTCTCGATCTGTTCAAGAGTATAATCGTCACCGTTGGCAACAATTGTGACACGGGAAACCTTCTCATCTTCGGTCACACCCACCGCAAGGCTGTGTATATTAAAACCTCGCCGCGCGAAAAGTCCTGATATTCTGGCAAGCACACCCGCATTATTCTCCACCAAAATAGAAATCGTATGCTTCATAATAGGTTCTCCAATTATTCAATAAGGGATTTTTCGTTCATATCTACCATTACCTGCAATAAATAAGGAGCGTCTGTGTTTACCATTTTATTTACCGCCGCCTCTATGCTGTCATTGCTTCTTACCGTCTCTCCCTTTATACCGTAAGCCTCCGCAATTTTCAGAAAATCCGGACTTCCGTCAAGATTAACCATGGTGCGCCTTCCGTCGTAATTGTTATCCTGAAGCTCTCTTACCATTCCCAGATAATTATTTACAAAGACCACCGTTTTAACATTTATTCCATGCTGAACCGCAGTGGCAAGCTCCATTAAGCACATCTGAAAACTTCCGTCTCCGCAAAGCGCAACCACTTCACAGTCACGGCGTGCGGTCTTGACGCCAATAGCCGCCGGATATGCGTATCCCATCGTGCCCATTCCGCCGGAGGTTATAAATCTTCCCTCTTCCGTAAGTTCAACATTATTTGCCGCCCATATCTGATTTGATCCTACATCGGAACATATAACGCTTTTTGACGGCAAAGCCCTGCACAATGCTTTTATAAAAAGCTTAGGGCTCACCAAACCGCTGTCGAACATACTTGCTCTGGCGATTTCCTCACAAGCCAGCGCATTCCGGTTTAGCTGATCCTGCCACTGATCATGCTTCATAGGCTTAAGCTCCGCCAAAAATTGTTCCAATATTCTTTTTACATCGCCGACAATCGGTATATTTACGGGAGAATTTTTTCCTATTTCCGCAGGATCAACGTCTACATGAACAACAG
The DNA here is from genome assembly GCA_910579265.1 of uncultured Ruminiclostridium sp. Classification (GTDB taxonomy): domain Bacteria; phylum Bacillota; class Clostridia; order Oscillospirales; family Ruminococcaceae; genus Ruminiclostridium_E. The sequence goes on from CAJTTE010000012.1 coordinate 22,417, forward strand.
TCGTATCGGAAAAATCTTCGAGAGCCGTTACCGATCTGTCGCTCATACGCGCGCCAAGAACCATAAGCACGTCGCATTCGCGCAAGGCGAGCTTAGCCGTTCTCCTGCCAAAAATGCCGAGCATTCCATAATAATTTTTATGCCCCGTCGGAACAGAACCGATCCCCATCATGGTAGCGATTACGGGAATATCACACAATTCAGAAAGCTGTCTCAACTCACGGCTTGCATCGGCGGTAAATATTCCGCCTCCGGCACAGATAAGCGGCCTTTTGCTGTTTCTTAAAGCATCGGCCGCCTTCTTTATCTGCAGCTTATTGCCGAAAACACTGGGCTTATATGAACGTATTTCAATAGATTCCGGATATTCAAAATCAATTACCTGCTTTTGAACGTCCATGGGAACATCTATAAGTACAGGACCGGGACGTCCGCTGCCGGCGATATAAAACGCCTTTTTAAACACTTCTCCTATCGTTTCCGCGTCCTTAACCAAAAAGCTGTGCTTAATAAAGGGCTCGGATGCACCGGTTATATCGGCTTCCTGAAAAGCATCTCTTCCTATCTGGTTGCTCACTACCTGTCCGGTAATGGCAATCATGGGAACACTGTCCATATAAGCAGTGGCAATAGCAGTGATCAGATTCGTAGCTCCAGGACCCGATGTGGCTACGCAGACCGCAGGCCTTCCCGTAATTCTCGCATACCCGTTAGCAGCATGTCCGCTGTTCGCCTCGTGTCTTACAAGAATACTCTGTATATCCGATTTGATCAATTCATCAAAAAAAGGGCATATCGCCGCTCCGGGATAGCCAAAAACATGTCTTGTCCCTTCAAGCTCAAGAGCCTTTACCATTGCACCTGCAACCGTTATCTTTTCTTTCGCCACTGCTCCACCTCACGGATATATCTTTTTTACCGTCAAACAAGCGTTTACCGCCCTATGATTGATTTTATTATTCAATTATACTTTTTTTGCAATGTTTTGTCAAGACCGGGTTTAACAAACAGTTCGTACCGCCTTGATATTAAATTTTTTTAAAACTCTTGAAAAACGTAAAAAAACATGATAGAATAAAACAGAAATGTAAACGATTAAAAAAGGCGTATTCGCCGATAGATATAACATGATATGAGGACAATGATATGCAAAACAAAGCCGTAAAAACTATTGCCGCGTCCATACTTGCATCCGCCGTTGCTTTTTCTTTCAGCGGCTGCTATTTCTTCCCAGACGAAGAGCCCGTACTCGATCCTCCCACTCTTAATGTTGACGAAGTTGTTTATTCAACATATACCGTGGTAAGAAAGGATTTATCCAGCACTGCAATACAAAGCGGATATATAGTCTCCGGAAAGGAAACCGACTGCTTTTTCACTAAATATACCGGTCAGCTGAAAAACGTTTATGTAAACCCGGGTGATTTTGTGGAGGAAGGTCAGCTTATAGCGGAAATGAACAACGGCACTATTGAGCATCAGCTTAATATACAGCGGCTTCGGGTAGAGCTTGCACAGCTTAATTACAGCAACTCGGGCTCCGCAGCCGATAAGCTTCAGCTTGAAATAGAACAGAATACTCTTGCCTCATATCAGGATCAGTATGACGGAGGACACCTGTATGCTCCCGTTTCCGGACAGGTTTCATTTGTTAAGACTCTTAATCCCGGAGATTCCGTTGATCCTTATGATGTCATTGTGAAAATTGTTGATCCCGAAAAGCTGTGCGTTAAAGCAAACGTTACAGAATCCGGACAATTTGTAAAGGGTGATGTAGTTTCGGTGGAAATTGACGGGGATTACTATGGCGGAACGGTGGTCCGCACTCCAAAAGAAGAACATGAGGATATGGATGTTGAAGCCGATGCGGTGTATGTAGAATTTACGGACAAAAATCCGGGCTTCGGATACCTTGGTTCAATCGGAAATATCATAAAGGTAAAAGCCGAATCGAAAAATACTCTGGTTATACCAAAATATGTGGTTAAAACAGACGGTGATAAAAATTTTGTCCAGCTTCTTAAGGATGATGAAAAGGTAGAAGTAGAGGTGCAGGTAGGAATAAGCAACGCCGTTGAAATAGAAATTCTTTCCGGGCTCTCCGAAGGAGATAAGGTAATAGTTAGATAACAACGGACTATAAGAAACATGAGATGATCATTTGAAAAAACATTTCAATTTGAAGCAGTAAATCTCTTTCAGGAAAGGACGAATAAATTGTTCACCATATTGTTCAGGAAGATGCGAAATACCAAATGGATGGTATTATGCTTATTCATAGGGTTTTTAATGGCTGCGGGAATGATGAGTACCGTACCGATATATATGGACGCATCGCTTCAGAGAGTTTTAATTAAAGAAATGGAACAGTTCCAGCTTCAAAGCGGAACATATCCGGGCAGATACATAGTAACCGCAGAGCTGCCTTTGGGAATATCCAAAGATGATCAGAAGACCATTCTCAACAATACGCCTAAAATGGTGGAAAGCAGAGTAAACCATATAGGAATACCTGTCCTTAACCGAAAAACAGTTGTATCAGACAATCTTCTTTACCTGGGGCATGGAGACTCTTCGTCAAGAGTACGCATATCCGCCATGAGCGATATCGATCGCCATATAACCATTAAACAGGGTGAGATGTTCAGCGAAAACGGGATTGACGATGACGGCAGCTATCAGGTTATTTTGACCGAGGATGCGGCAAAAACCCTTGGGGTTGTAAGCGGCGGAAAATATATTATAAATCCCGTAGATACAAACCAGGAAAGCTTTTATATTACCGTAAAAGGCATTTTTACACAATCGGACATGAATGACAGCTACTGGTCAGAGGATCTTTTAAATTATATAAGCAGTGTTTTCATGCCGTATGAGCTTTATGGACAGCTTATAGAATCAGGCTTTGTAAATATAGTAAATATAAGCGTAAATTATAATTTTGATTACCATTCGGTAAATATGAACGCCATAGAAAGCATTTCCGGCAGTATAAAGGACGATTTTGACTACTATGCTAAAATGGGATACTCACTTGAAATGGGGTCGAGTGATATTCTGGCAAGCTATGTTGAAAGAGCGTCAAATCTTACCGCCATTCTGTGGGCGATACAAATACCGACAATGGTTATGCTTGCATTCTATTTGTTTATGGTATCTCAGCTTAATGTTGAGCGTGAACGCAATGAAATTGCCGTTTTAAAATCAAGAGGCTCAAGTTCGAAGCAGATATTTGCACTTTATTCCATGGAAGCGGGACTTCTGGGATTAATAACATTTCTTCTTGCACCTTTTATCGGACTTATGCTTTGCCGTTTCTTAGGCGTAAGCGACGGTTTTATGGAATTTGTAAACCGTACCGGAATTGCGGCCAAGCTTTCTCTTACCGCCTTTTTATATTCGCTTGCAGCCGTTGCGGTATTTTTCATTACCACAATGCTTCCCATAATTCCCGCCTCAAAGCTTACCATAGTGCAATATAAACAAAGCAGGATCAAAGTGAGAAAAACCGCTCTCTGGGAGCTCTGCGGCATAGATATAATCCTTATAGGTCTTTCAATAACATTCTACTTTCTCTATTCCCATTTTACCAATCAGGCAATAGAAGACGGAACATTTGTTGCCACGGGTCAGATCGATCCGTTGATATTCGTTTTTTCCACCTGTCTTATCTTAGGTCTGGGACTTCTTTTTGTAAGACTGTATCCTTATCTTTTGAAAATTATATATTTTATCGGTAAGCTTTTCTGGACGCCTTCCCAATATATGGCCATTTCTACGGTATCCTGCGCCGGAGGAAGCAAAGAACGATTTTTAATGCTGTTTCTTATCCTCACCTTTGCATACGGCCTGTTTTCAGCCAATACTGCAAGAGCAATAAACAACAATAAAAATGATATGATTTATTACAGCAACGGAGCCGATGTAACTATCACCGAATATTGGATAGAACAGGAGTATACTATCGGCGGGAGCACAATGGTATCATATCAAGAAAGAGATTTCTCACGCTTCGAAGAATTGGCCGGAGTCGAATCTGCTACCAAAGTGCTTATTGACAAAGAAGCTAAATGCGTGTCAGGCGGAGGTCCCGAAAACGGAGCCGGAAGCGTTAATGTAAATGCCATGGCGATTGATCCCATTAAATTTGCCAATACTGCTTGGTTTCGCAACGATCTTCTTCCCGTTCACTGGTTCAATTACTGTAACGCTCTGAGCGATTACACAAACGGTGTTCTTGTATCCTCCTCCATGGCAAACAAATTTAAACTGGAGCCCGGAGATGAAATCGATATTAGGTTTAAAGGACAAAATAATATACCAGTTACGGTTTTGGCCGTAATTGACTATTGGCCGGGCATAAATCCGAACGGATCACCGGAATACTTCTGTGTTGTCAATTATAATTATATCCGCAGCAATATGGACGTTATGCCGTATCAGGTATGGCTCAGGCTTTCGGAAAACGCTACGTCAGAGGAGTTGTATGAGGATATAGAAAAAAAGCGTATGCCTATTGAAACAATAAATGACAGCTCACAAATGATGATTGAGGAAAAAAACAGCCCCACTCTTCAGGGTATGAACGGAGGACTTACCTTAGGCTTTATTATTACAATGATAATGGCTATTATTGGATTCCTTATTTACTGGATACTGTCTATTAAAGGCAGGACTCTTCAATTCGGAATTCTAAGAGCCATGGGTATGACAATGCGGGAAATAATAGGAATGCTTGGATATGAACAGATACTTGTATCAATAGTATCCATTGCCATGGCATTTATTATCGGAGGTATCACAAGCGATATATTTGTTCCGCTGTTTCAGAACATGTATGATGTCGAGGAGCAGATACCGCCGTTTATAGTATCGGCGGCAGCGAGCGATTATGTAAAGATCTATGCTCTTATAGTAATTATGCTGGGAGGTGGCTTTGCCATCCTTGGAAGCATAATAAGAAAAATTAATATAAACAAAGCTCTTAAACTTGGAGAAGATTAAGGCAAATCGTAAAATGCCGATGTTAGAATCATTTCGGCTGGGTGCAGCCGTGAATTTTTACTATCTCTTCTTCGATCTGCAACATCACCGCCGAAATTAAAAGGTGACACCTTATTGGGCAAATTCTCTTAACACTTCGCTTTCTCTGTTTTTAACAATTTCATATTTGACATAATGTGCATTGATAACTTTGTTTTAACATTCACGATAAGCTAACACTACAAAAAGGAAATTACGGTAAATGCAAAAAATATTAGGCTGTATACGTAAGGCCGTTCAGCTTTACGATCTTATAGAAAACGGCGACCATATAGCCGTGGCTGTTTCAGGAGGTAAAGACAGTCTCGTAATGCTTCAGGGGCTGGCTGAATTCAAGCGCTTTGCCGGAATAGACTATCATCTGCATGCAATTACGGCGGATCCTTGCTTTAACGGAATAAAAAGTGACTACTCCGCCGTAAAGAAAATGTGTGACAGACTTGAAATTCCTTACACCGTAGAAACAACAGATATTGCCCGAATAGTTTTTGACATAAGAAAGGAAAAAAACCCCTGTTCCCTTTGCGCTAAAATGAGACGCGGAGCACTTCATGAGCTTTCAAAATCTTTGGGCTGCAACAAGCTTGCCTTAGGGCATAATAACGACGATGTTGTGGAAACCTTTATAATGAATCTTTTTCGTGAAGGACGAATAGCCTGTTTTGCTCCTAAAAGTTATTTGACACGACGCGATCTTACGGTTATACGTCCTCTTTGCCTTGCCTCAGAGGCTCAGGTGCGTGCGGCGGCAAAGCATGCGGATCTTGAGGTGGTAAAATCCAAATGTCCCGCAGATACCCATACAAAACGTCAGGAAACGAAGGAATGGCTTTACTCAAGAGAAAAAGAGGACAAAGGATTTATCATACGGCTTTTCGGAGCAATGCACAGAGCGGATATAAACGGTTGGGGCTTTCCCGAAGACAAAGCTGAAACAAAAAAACGTTATGACAATTTGGAGGATTGAAAATTGCCTGACACAATCATAGAAATTCCGGATCATATTGATATACCGCATCAGGTCGCCACAATGATGTATTATATCAATGAAAGAGATTATCGCTGCTATATTGTCGGAGATTATGTCAAAAAGATGATCTTAGGCGAGCCTATGGAGGATATCGATATTATAGTGAACGCCGAACTTGACCGCTTAGAGCTTATTCTTGACAATTACCGCATAATTGAACGAAATCCCGAAAAAAATGAGATGATGGTTATGGCAGGCGGGATTCCGGTTATGATCAGCAGTTATCGCTGCGAAAAGTTTCCGGAAATCACTCCCGTTGACCGGAGAAGTCTTACAGATGAACTCAGCATGCGGGACTTTACGGTAAATACTATTTGTGCGGATAGAAGCGGTAATCTGAAGGATCCCTTTGACGGCGCGTCATGCCTTATGAATACACCGTTTTTGCTTAAATCCGTGGGAGAGGATGAGGAGCCGATTGCCGATGAAAACGGGGAACTTAACCCTGCGCCGCTCTCCATTGAAAAAAATCCGTTATTTATCCTTAAAGCTTTAGCACTTATGGGAAGCGGTGAATATGTCATTTCATCCAAAACCTCAGAATGTATAAAGAAAAATGCGGAAATAATATCAAAAATTGAACCCAAGGCTCTTCGCGAAGGTTTTGAAGAAATATTGATGTCAAAAAGAGTAAACGATGTTTTTACCGAATATAAAGACATAGTTACCGCAATTTTTCCCGAGCTGACCAAAACCATTGATTTTCAGCAGCACAGTATTTTTCAGAACTACACGCTGTATGAGCATTTATGTAAAAGCGTAGGGTTTTCCTATCCGGATCTTGCCTTAAGATATGCGCTTTTGTTTCACGGTTCCGGCAAACCTGACTGTCAGGCTTTAAATTCTAACGGAGCCGCAACCTATTACGGTCACGGCGAAAGATCAATGATTATTGCGGGAAATGCTTTAAGACGGCTGGAAGCCCCCGAGGAGCTTATTGATGAAGTCCTTTTTTTGATAACGCACCATGATATGGGAGAAATACTTGAAGAACAGGATGCGTTTGAGCTTTTAAACAGATTTTCAAAATCAGACGTCAGAAAAATACTTCTTTTGGCATGCGCAAATTTAAGGGCAAAATCTGAAGAAAATGAACAAAAGGCTGCATCGCTTAAAAAAATATCGGAATTGATTTCAAGATAAGAAAAAAATATTGAAATTTCTGAAATAATGTGGTAGAATAATGTCAGAAGGACTTTTCGCTATAAATCTCAACTGAAAATATTTGTTTTTTGTGCATTTTTAACAACTCAGATCTATGAAAAGCTTTAAAAATGAAAGAGGGTGATTTCCTGTGTATTGTCTATGGCTGAACGGCAAGAAAATAAGTACCCTTGACGAGCTGAAAAAAAATTATGAACCGAGCGGTGTTGAAATGTATTTTCTTGGAGGAAGTCTCACACGCTGGCTTGAATTATGCGGCGAAACGGAAATTGCCGAAAAAATAAAGAATTTGGATCCGTTTGGTGATATTAAATATGAACTGGCAAAAATTTTTGGTTATGATCTACCTCAAAAGATTGAAAAAAATAAAACAAGCATCCCTTTAACCGACTTTAAAAATCAAAATAGAGATACGGAAAAACAGTCCAAAAAAGATATACCGGTTTTTTCTTCATTTTATCATGATATTCCTAATAATTCCTTTTCGGGAAAAGCGGACTCCTTTTTTGAATCCTCTTCATATAAATTGATGCCATCCTCTCTTAATTATTCATCTTTTTTTTCAAAAACGTTTTTCTCTTCGGGATCATATAATTTTTTAAGCACATCCTTCTCAGTTTCGAGCTTTCACGAATTTGAATTTGAGTTCGAGGCTAATTCGTCTTTTTCAGCTGGAAGCTTCGGTTCCTTCTTAACAGGTTCCGAAAGCTTTGTCTGCGCAAGTTTTTTACCCGGAAGCTTCAAATGTCAAAATAATACAGATAAAAAAGAATTTAAAGACGAAATAATAATTGAAGGAAAAAAAGAATGTAATACAAACGAAGAAAAACCAATGTCCGACGAAGAAAAAATCCGTTTAAATCTTTCCGCCTGTCCTTTAAACAGATTCGGATACGGAATCCACCTAATATGATCTAAAAGATTTTACCTTACGACTTTACTGAAAAGAGGATTTTTATGCAGGCTATCCATGTTATTTCAACCGCTCCGTTTTTTGCAAAGAATCCAAAAAACAGATATTCGTTGGATAAGTTTGAATTATATTCCGCAGTCCTGTCCGCGTTAAAATGGAGAAGCTTCGGAGATAACATCACACTTATAACAGATACCAGGGGTGCGGAATATGTAAAGTCATTAGAGCTTTCCTCTGTCTGGAACGATATCAGGGTACTTATCCCAGATGATTTGGAGGGGATAAATCCTAAAATGTTCTGGGCTGCCGGGAAGCTTTTCGCATTAAGAGAAACACCGGCTCCCGTTTCTATGATTGACACCGACTTTATTCTGTGGGATAGGCCCGATTTACCTGAAAACCGTATTGTTGCGGCTCACAGAGAAAATATAACCCCCTCTGTTTATCCTGACTTTAATTATTTTAAATTTAAGCGGTCTTTTTCAATGGATGGAATGAACGAAAACGTTCTTCCTATGAATACCGCTTTTTTATATCTTCCGAACGAGGACTTTAAACAATACTATGTTAACAGATCAATCGCATTTATGAAATCCGCCCTGGATTGTGAGGATTTTCTGTGTTATATGGTTTTTGCTGAGCAAAGGCTGCTTGCGGTGTGTGCAGAGGAATTTAAAATCGGCTCACAGGTTCTTATGAATAAAAACGAACTGTTTTTCCCTCAAAAAAAATACTCTCACTTATGGGGCGCCAAGCAAATAATGAGAAATGATCCTCAGGCTATGCATGATTTTTGCGGCAGAGCAAGGGAAAGAATCAAAAAAGAATTTTCGGACTACGAATTTCTTATAGGACGGATAGAAGAGGATTTTTTTAATAGATAGTAATTTTCAATCTCTCTTCTGTGTATTGAACATTGTACAATATTTTAGGAATGTCATATTGCCATAAATTGTAAAACCGCATACAAACAGTGCTTTTATACAATTTTTAATAGTTTTTTCTCCAATTTATCCCTGCCTATTGCAAAATCCTTTAAAATATGCTATACTTATTACAAATTTGTAACCATTTTGTAATAATTTGCAGGGATTTAAGACAATGAAAAATAAAAATGAAAACAGGATATCCGAAGGAATAGGCGGCGGACTTTATACTGCCGTTGCCCTGTTCGGGGGATACATAGTCAACACATTTTATATCGCCCTTCTATATACGGGTAAAGGCATAGTTAAACTACTTAAAATGCTGTGGATGATAACGGACCGTTTCCGAAAATGGCTTATGACATGGCTGAAACGGTTTGGACTGTTTATATGCAGACCTTTTATAAGTCTGATACGTTATATCATGCTGTCAGTAAGAGAAGCCAAAGCGGAAAAGAAAAAAATTCAGAAAAAGTCCGGTGTTTTATCCTCCGTTTCGTTTATAGGAAAGCTTCTTTTCGGTAAAAAAGGAATTGCGGTTCTTATATTTAATTTCATAATACCGGCAATAAGCGTTTTCTTCCTTTTCAGCGTGATAACCTACGCCTCATCAATTAATTATGCGGTAAAGCTTACGGTAAACGGAAAATTTCTCGGATACATAGAAAATGAGCAGGTTTTTCTTGACGCTAAAGAGGTTTTGCAGGACAGAATTAATTACTTAGGCGGAAATGTGGATATAGAAGCTGTCCCTTCATATTCGGTAGAGCAAATAGGATACGGAGATACGCTCACAAAATATCAGATTACCGATCTTATACTTCAAAATTCAGGTGTGAGTCTTGATTATGGCTATGGTTTTTATATAAACGATGTTTTTTATGGCGCACTTATGGATTTTTCCAAGGTGAAGACAACTCTTGAAAGCCTATTGGAAAAATATGAAACCGATAATGACAGCGAACAGATCAACTTCGTTGATAACATCAGATATGATGAAGCGGGCTTATACCTTACGGAAAGTATTATAGACGAGGATTGGCTTATCGGTGTACTGACAGGTACGAAAAAAATGCCTACATACTATACAACCGTAGAAGGCGACAGTCATATCGGAATAGCCAACAAGACAGGTCTTTCGACCGAAGAGCTGGAGCGGCTCAATCCCGGTTTTTCAGAAAATGATATCCATATAGGGGAACATATCAAAACCGGAGAAGAAGTTCCCTTCCTTTCCATAAGTACTACACGAACAGAAGTGTATACCATAGAAAATGTTCCATATGATACTGAAACCGTCGACGATCCTAACATATATGTAGGCTCCTCAAGGGAAAAACAGAAGGGACAATACGGAGAAAACCGCGTTACGGCCAATGTTACTTATGTAAACGGAATAGAAACCGGACGTGAAATAACTCAGGTCGTTTCCGTAGTGAAGCCTGTTACCGAAATTATAGCTATCGGTTCAAAACCTACTCCTGCCGGTACATTTATTGAGGGAACCGTTGCCTATGGAAAAATTATGTATCCCTTTAAGCAAGGTATGGGAGAAATTACCCAGTGGGCTCATTGGGATGGAGGATATAGTGGACATAAGGGAATCGATATAGCAGGCATTCCCTATGGCGAACCGGTTTATGCCGGAGCAAGCGGTATCGTTACAGACGTTGTTTTTTCTCAATACGGATTGGGAAATCACATAGTAATTTATCATGAGGAACTGGGAATATCAACGGTTTACGGACATAACAGCAGTATATTCGTAAAGGAAGGCCAGCGAATATCACAGGGCGAATGCATAGCCGGTGCCGGAAGTACTGGTTGGTCTTCCGGTATACATGTTCATTTCGCCGTTATGGTAAACGGAGTTTCTGTAAATCCAAGGAATTATCTTGATATTCCGAGTTGGGTACCAATACATCTGGTATAGAAATAATAAATTCAAAAGAATTTTAAACGCCCCTGTCAATAAAATGACAGGGGCGTTCTTTGGAGCTTTAGCACCAAAAATAAATAGCCGCTTTAGCGGCTGTCTGTGATAGTAATGCTATGTCAGACCTTCAACCCCCTTTAGTTGAGCCTGTAATTCGCCCTTTTAGGGCGTGTGCAAACCACCGCTTCAGTGGTGGTTTTGATTGCGCCGAAGTTCCATTCAAACCTACCTCTGAAGAGGTGAGGTTGCACTCATCTTAAAAGAAAGTATTACAGGCTAAATCCTTAAGTGGAATTTAAGGTCTGACATAGAATTAATCAAACCCACCACCTAAGAGGTGGGTTGCACTTGCTCTGAAAGTGTGAATTACAGCCCCCCGCTGAAACTCTGAGACACCGTCACTATCACATGACAACCGTTTCAACAGCTGTCTATTTTTACATTTGATCCTTGCTGCCCGTAAGAGGATAAACATATTTCTTCAATGTCATTTGGTCATATCCATAATATATTTCAAATGATTCTGAATATATTTTTTATTGCGGTTTCAATTCTTTCAATCTTATCTGTAAAATATCCGCAATACTAAAAAAATCGATTTCCGTATTTGTATTTTAATCTCTTATACCTGTCAAAAATATCATTGACATACTTTTCCCCTTGAAAAATCAAACTATGATATACTTAAATATGGCGAAGCACTTACAAGAATATTAATGTGACAGGAACAAGCATTTGCTTCTATTATCCCTGCTTTCTTTTCTTCACACTATTCTGCCCTTGGCTGCCCGTATATCGATTTTTTGCGGCATTTATGTGCGAATACTATGTGATATTTACATCGTATGTTGAGTGTGACAATATTTTTATTTCATTTTGCGTTTGTTAATGATCTCATTTATGTTAAAGTAATAGTAATGCGGCTGCCAAAGCGTTACTATTATACCATAAGAAGAGCGCAGCAAAGCGGAGCGATTCCATTAAAAAGATAAAATTAAACAATCTCTTTCTGTTTATTCAGCTTAAAGTTATTTAAAGCGCGGCAACTTAAAAAAATTCTATTCTCCGCTCTCCATAACTTCTTTTAAAGAGCATTTGCGGATCCTTCCGCTGAAATATCTCATAACAAACTCGTAAAGCAAGACAAAAGCGATAAGACAAATAATAAAGGCTTTAAAATCAAAATTATACTGCGGTATATTTTCAATGTCCTTGAAAATTATATCCACCGATATTCTCAACAAACCGTATTGATATGCAGTTCCTATGGCAAATCCGATATAAGCCACAGGTCTGTAGCAGTTCAGAACTCCTTTCCGACAGTCCTTTACCGAATATCCTTCCACTCTCATCATTGCTATTGATTTTTTATTTGAGCTTATCACGGTGGAGACCGCCATAAAAAGTGTTGTACACGCTAAAATCACACCGATCAGAATTATCATCAGCCCCATCATAATACTTGACAGTTCCTTCATGCTGAAGGACATCTGCACCATAGCGGAAAAGCAGAATGCTGAAAAACCCATCAGAAATACAAGAGTTTTTTTGCTTTTTAATGTTGCTTTTTTCAGATCGGATAAAAACGGCATTTCTTTTTTTTGTTTGCGGGTACTTAATTTTATCCGCTTCGTTTCAGTGGCATTTTTAAGAAGAAGCAAAACCGGTTTTTTTAGTTTTATGAAGGCGAAAGCTACCGATAAAAGAGAAAAGCATACCGCAGGCAATACCACCAGATAAATAAGAAGTGAAGGATGGAAGCTCGCATAAAACTGAGGAAGCAGTTTCTTTTCGTTTTGTACCTCGTAAAATGCAGGCATAAGCAGAAAAGAAGATAGATATCCGGATGCCGATCCGATAAGTATACTCAAACCGAAAACAAAAAAACCTTTTGAAATTTTTATTTTTGAATACCCCAATGCTTTAAGAATCCCCAACTCTTTTGAATGTGCGTTTATATACTGTTTTATATAGAAAAACAGTATCACTACCGAAGTAATCAGCAGACATCCGCCGCTTATAAGGGCAACGACATTTCCCATAAGTTTCAGTGTATCGTAGAACGTTATCTGATATTCGTTTGTCAGAAGAGGCTCTATGCTTGTTATATCAATGTTGTAATTTAGAAAAAGATTACATACAAATACCGCGCAGAATGATACTACCGAGACTCCTATAAGCTTAGCGGCATCTTTAACGCTTACTATCATTTATACAATTTCCTTTCTTACCAGCCTATTTCGTAGGCAGTTTTCTGATTTGTGTTTTTGATAATTTCAACGATTTCTCCGCTGTTCATTTTGATAACAGTGTTTGCGGTTTCGGCTATATTTGCGTTATGTGTCACCATAACGGATGTAAGTCCTTTTTCCTTTTGGAGCTTCATTATGTAATCAAGCACGGATCGTCCCGTTGTTTCGTCAAGGGCGCCGGTCGGCTCATCCATAAAAAGCACCTTGGGCCTTTTTGCAAGAGCCCTTGCTATAGCGACCCTTTGCTGTTCTCCGCCGCTGAGTGCCGAGGGGTATTTGTCTTTTTTATCCTCCAGACCCACAGCTTTGATTATTTCCATGTAATCGGTGTTAGCTGCAAGTTCCGCTCCCATTTTTACATTTTTTCCGGCGGTCATATTAGGTAGAAGGTAGTATTGCTGAAAAATAAAGCCGGTATTGTTTTTCCTGAATTCGGTAAGCTCACCGTCAGACAGCTTGGTAATATCGTCTTTATTATAGACGACTTCTCCCTCATCCGGATATTCGAGTCCTGACATAACGTTCAGAAGAGTGGATTTTCCCGATCCTGACGCTCCTAAAATAACGGCAAAATCGCCGTCCTCTATTTCAAGTGAAATATTTTTCAGGACCTGTATTCTGTTTTCCTTATCACCGTAATATTTGCTGATATTTTTAATTTTGATCATTTTCAGTAGCTCCTTTATTCTTGTAGTTATTTTTTTCCGCATCAGCTTTCTTTTTTATAAGAAGAGAAATAAATACATCAGTCATCATATCGCTTATCTCGGTTTCTTTAAATTCGAGGGTTTTTGTTGCGCACATGGAAGCTATACCATGGGTGTATATCCATAAATGGCGGTAAACCGAAAGTGCGTTTTCCCTGTTTAATCCGTACTGATCGGTTATTGAGGATAAAATATCGTCATAGTTATCGTCAAAAATCGGCAGGGAACTGAGAGTGGTATCGGAAGGGTGCTCCGACATAAACAACAGCTGAAAAAGCTTGGGCTGTTCAACGGCAAATTTTATATATGCCTTGCCGACTCCCTTAAAACGTATTTCTTCCTTTAAGCCTTCCCTGATATAGCTGTTATAAAGCTCTCTTGCGGAGTCATTGACCGCAGATATAAGCTCCTCCATATTTTTGAATACTGTAAATATTGGTCTTGCCGAGCTTTCAAGCTTTGCGCCTACGGATCTGGCGGTAACGGCTTCTATTCCGTCATGGGAGGCGATTTCCAAAGCTGCCGCAATGATTTCTTCTTTCGTGAATTTTGATTTTGGCGGCATTATTACAGCTCCTTTCAAAATCATATGTTTTAAAACTGCTGTTTTAAAACTTTCGTTTTTATTATAGCACATTTTTAAAAAATGTCAAGCATAAATAAAAGAAGCTGGTAAAACAAAAGTTTTCAGCTTCTTTTTAATTCGAAAATGGAACACGTTAAGTATAAAGCTTATTTTTTGGAAATTATGCTGTTTCTGTAAAATCTTGTTATGTCGTAACCAATATTCGGAAATCCTGTTTTGTTTTTATGCGAATATATTTTAACAAGAACTTATATATAGGTTAAAACATCAGGATTTTTGGAAAAATTATGGCTTGTTTATCAAAAATTGACACCGGGCTCTTAATTGTTTGTTTTTTTCAGCTTCGGAATAAATAAAAGAGCACATATGGCGGCAATCATTATTATTGTTTCTCCGATACTGCCTTCAAGACCGAAAGAACCTCCCGTCCATATTTCCGCATTTTTAAAAACCTCAGGGTCTTTGGCTGCAAGTTGAAATCTGAACACGGACGGACCGAGATTGTACATTCCGCTGACCGGAAGTCCGTAAAAATTCCCCTGAACAAGATTCCAGGCCGAATGCGCTCCGCAGCAGACAAATAAACTGTTGAACCTGATCGCCAAAAGGGCGAACATAATTCCCGTCAGGGTAAGATTAACAAAAACAATAAAATTAAAGCCGCCGTTAAAAATGTGAAGCAGCGAGAACGTCACTGAGCTTACAAGAACCGCTGCCCACAGCGGCAGTTTGCTTGAAAGGGAAGACATAAAATATCCTCGACATAGTATTTCTTCTTCCGCTCCCTGAATTATCCAGCCTAAGCAGAAAAGCACGAATACCCCAAAATCTTCTCCGTTATTTATATCCGTTCCCGAATAGCTTATCGCTCCGGCCGCCAGAGCGAGTAAAAGAGTTGCCGTGAACATTGCAAATCCCAGTACAAATCCTAACGGATATTTTAATGCCCACCTGCTTTTGATAATACCCATGCTTTCAAGACTTCGTTTTTCCATAAAACGGCAGTATATTACAATAATTACAGCTGGAAAAATTGTAGAAAAAAGCTGAACAAGCACTATTTTTTCATTAGGGAAAAGCATCATATCGAGCAAGGTTTTAAGCAATTGTTCTGAATTGGGATTAATTTCGGAAAGCTGCGTGAACATGGCGACGCTCATAGCTATGCTTTGCGGGATCTGGGCTGCTGTGAACACTAAAAAGAACACAAGTATATGTATTATCCAAGAAGGCTGAAACTTCGCCTCTTTAGCTTTGTCTGTAAAATGCTTCCCCGAAAATATCGGCAGAGTCATATTCTTTTCCTCCCTTAACATTTATATTTTGATTTTATCTTATATGAAGCCTTCTGTCAAGTAATATCATATCCAAGTTTATTAACGGTATTTTTTGTCCGGCATATACTGAAATAGAAAAGGAGGTATTACCATGAGAACACAGTGTATGCTGAGCAATGTATCAAAGAATTATATCAGTGAGTATTACTGCATTTTGGAAAAAATGATCGGCGGAATGACTGAGGCGGAGCTTTGCGGCAGCATTTCGGAAAACTTTATAGCACAGATGATTCCCCATCACAAAGCCGCAGTGGAAATGTCCGAAAACATTTTAAAATATACTACTCTTGTACCTCTCCAATGTATAGCCGAAAATATTGTAAGAACCTCAGATCAGAGGGATTGAAAGAATGGAAGAGATGAGGTGCAAATGCAAAGAACTGTGCAGCTCCAAATGTGATCTGTGCCTGTATCAGAGGAGTATGGACGCTATTTTCAGAGAAATGTTCAGAGGAATGAAAGCGGCGCGTTCCGATAATAATATCAACTGTAATTTTATGCGTGAAATGATACCTCATCATATGGGGGCTGTCAGAATGGCGGAGAATGCTCTGCAATACGATTTGTGTCCGCAGCTAATACCGCTGCTGAACGGTATAATATCTGAGCAGAAGAAGGGAATATTGGAAATGCGAAATCTTATGCGCATGATAGGATGCAGATGTTATTGATCCCCAAATAATTCTTGAATTTTTCTGCTTGCCCAGCTGCCTAAATACTTCGTCAGAAGCCCTTTAAATATGCGCATATTCCTGCGGTCTTCTTCCTTGTTTTTCGACAGCCGTTCGGCGCATAAATTCTTCAAGAGTTACTTGGTGGAGCAATAAGAATATAACTAAAACCACCGCTTTTGTGGTGGTTTTGGTTATAATTGACACATATCCGGCAAATTTTTACAAATAGCCTGATTTTCAGATAATCAATAGTTTTACCGGGTCAGGCAGTAACTATTTTTTTTGCATTCTGAAGTCCGAACTTTTCCACGGCTGCTTCTCTCATTTTGTATTTCAAAATTTTACCTGCCGCATTCATGGGAAATTCCGTAACGAAATCCACATATCTCGGTACCTTGTGTTTTGCCATATGGTCAAGCACGAATTGTTTGATTTCCTCCTCAGTGGCTGTTTCACCCTCATGAAGGATTACGCACGCCATAATTTCTTCACCGTAATCCTTATCGGGCACGCCTATAACCTGTACGTCCCTGATTTTCGGATGAGTATAAAGGAAATCCTCTATTTCTTTGGGGTAAATATTTTCACCTCCGCGGATTATCATATCCTTGATACGGCCTGTAACCTTATAGTTTCCGTCGGGAAGCCTTCTCAGCAGATCTCCCGTATGCAGCCAGCCGTCCTTGTCTATTGCCGCCGCAGTTGCTTCGGGCATCTTATAGTAGCCCTTCATGATGTTGTAACCCCTTGCCACGAATTCGCCGTCCACATTATCGGGAAGCTCCTCGTTTGTTTCGGGATCAACAATTCTGCACTCAACGCCGAATATGGGACCTCCGACGGTGTTTACACGAGTCTCTATGCTGTCGGTGGTCTTGCTCATGGTCGTTGCGGGTGATGCCTCCGTCTGTCCGTAGGTAATGCAGATTTCGCTCATATGCATTTTTTCTATAACATCCTGCATTGTTTTAATGGGGCATGGCGATCCCGCCATTATTCCCGTTCTCATATGAGAAAAGTCCGTTTTGTCAAAATCTTCGTGACCGAGCATAGCGATAAACATGGTTGGTACGCCGTGGAAGCAGGTGATTTTTTCCTGATTGATACATTTCAATCCCTTTCGGGGTGAAAAGGCGGGAATGGGAGACATTGTCACACCGTGAGTCATGGATGCGGTCATGGCCAGCACCATGCCGAAGCAGTGGAACATGGGCACCTGTATCATCATACGGTCCGCAGTCGACAAATCCATGCAGTCGCCTATGGCTTTTCCGTTATTGACGACATTATAGTGAGTGAGCATGACTCCTTTGGGGAATCCGGTAGTACCGGAGGTATACTGCATATTGCATACGTCGTGTTTGTCTATTGTACGGCGTACCTTTTCTACCTCGCTGTAGGGCACTTCCTCGGCTTTTTTCTCCATGTCCTCCCAGGTGTAGCAGCCCTTCATTTCAAATCCCACCGTTACAATGTTCTTAAGAACAGGGAGACGTTTTGAATTGAGCTGTCCCTTTTCCGAAGCTTCAAGCTCGGGGCAGAGCTCTCTGATAATACCTGCATAATCGCTGTCCTTAAATCCCTCGATCATTACAAGAGTGTGAGTGTCGGATTGCTTGAGCAGATATTCGGCCTCGTGGATTTTATATGCCGTGTTTACCGTAACCAGTACGGCGCCGATTTTTGTGGTTGCCCAGAAGGTTATATACCATGCGGGAACATTGGTCGCCCATATCGCGACATGATCTCCCTTCTTTACTCCGGCAGCTATCAGAGCTCTTGCAAAATTATCCACATCGTCTCTGAATTCGGGATAGGTTCTCGTATAATCCAGTTCGGTGTATCTGAATGCGAATTGATTTGGAAATTCCTCGCACATTCTGTCTAAAATATCCGGGAAGGTGTAGTCCAGCAGTCTTTCCTTAGGCCATACATATTTTCCCGTTCCACGCTGATTATCCTGAAGAGGATGCTTGTGATGGACTTTATAGGGTGCCATATAGCTTGCGAAATGGGGGACTACAACTCCTGCGTCGCAGAGGTTATTTGCCCAGCGTTTTACCCATTCCAAAGAAACATATCCGTTATAGCCTATGCTTTTAAGAGCCTCAAGCATCTCCTTTATGGGCATATCTCCCTCGCCCATAAGCTTGTACTCAATCGTCCCGTTGTTGTTCACACTGTCCTTTGTATGAACAAACTTTATATATTCGCCGAGATTTTCAACCGTTTCCTCCGGCTTTTCATTATTGAATCTGTAGGGATGGTGCATATCCCAGAGGGCGGCTACCTTCCGGCTGCCGACACTGTCCAGAAGCATTTTAAGGCGTTTTGTGTCACTATAAACTCCATTGGTTTCCACCAAAAGCGTAACATTATATTCCTCAGCTATGGGAACAAGCTTTTTCAGCTCTTGAGAAACGGCTTTATCGTCAACGTCTCCGGCAGGATGAGGTTCGAGATCGGCAAGAATGCGGATATATGAAGTCCCCAGTCTATTGGCCAGTTTTGCATATGCTTTTATTTCCTTTTCATTTTCGGAGGACCTGTCAAAAAATTTAAGACAGGCTCCCGAAGAAAGACAGGGAATCTCAAGATTCAGTTTTTTCATCTTGGCAACGGTTTTAGGAAGCTGAGCATCAGTAAAGGGGTTTGATTTTACCGAGAAAATATCGGCGCCTAAACCACGGATCTCAATTCCGTCAAAGCCGAAATCCTTCGCCATAGAATAAATGTCCGTCCATTCAAAATCGGGGCAGGCAAGTGTGGAAAAGCTAATCTTCATTTTCTTTTTCCTTTCTGTTTTCATTCTGATTTTTTTATTTTAGCATATTTTACCGGGCATTGCAATAATGCCGGGAATGTTTTACAGGATATCGCTCAGATTAAGCGCGCTTATGAGTCCCTTAACGGAGGATGTGATAATATCGCTGTGGACTCCTGCGCCCCATGTGATAACATCGTTCTTATCGGCTATTTCAACATATGTTATGGCTTTTGATTTTGAACCGGTGTTAAGAGCGTGTTCCTTATACGTGATAATTGTAAACTGTATGTCAAGACATCTTCTCAGCGCATCGCTTACGGCGTCAAGTCTGCCGTTTCCGGTACCGGTTATTATTCTTTCCTTATTGTTTTGGATCACGGTAAGCCTTGCTTCAAATTCTTCCCCCTGGACGAAATGAACCTCTTTGAACTTCAGCTTCGTTTCAGCATTTACGAATTTTTTCGTAAATGCGCCGTATATTTCGTCAGGCATAAGCTCCTTGTGCTGTTTATCGGAAAGATCCTTTATGGCATAACCCACTGTCTCACGGAATTTCGGCGGGAGATCAATACCGTATTTTCTTTGAAGAAGAAATCCTATACCGCCCTTGCCACTCTGGCTGTTGATACGAATAACATCTCCGTCGTACTGTCGTCCTATATCCTGCGGATCGATGGGAAGATATGGAACCGTCCAGTGGGGATCGCTTTTTTCTTCCCTCCATTTCATTCCTTTGGCTATCGCGTCCTGATGAGAGCCTGAGAAGGCGGCAAACACCAATTCACCTCCATAGGGCTGACGCGGGTCAACCTTCATACAGGTCATTCTTTCATATACTGAAATTATTTCCGGCATATTGCTGAAATCAAGTTCGGGATCTATACCATGAGAATACATATTAAGAGCCAGGGTGACAATATCTGCATTTCCGGTTCTTTCACCGTTTCCGAACAATGTCCCTTCGACTCTGTCCGCACCGGCTAAAAGTCCCATTTCCGTGTCGGCAACAGCGCAGCCCCGGTCATTGTGAGGATGCAGGGAAACTATGATGTTTTCTCTGTTATAAAGATTTTCGCACATATATTCTATCTGATTTGCGTAAATATGCGGCATTGAAAGCTCTACCGTTACCGGAAGATTGATGATTATTTTATTTTCAGGATCAGGTTTCCATATCTTAAGCACTTCGTTGCAGATTTCGAGAGCAAATTCCGGTTCAGTGCCAGTAAAGCTTTCGGGTGAGTACTCGAAACGGCAATTACCTTTAAAATTTTTTTTATAATCCAGAAACAGCTTGGCGCCGCTTACCGCAATATCGATAATTTCATTTTTGGGCTTTTTAAAAACCTGTTCCCTCTGAGCAACCGAGGTGGAGTTATAAAGATGAACGATGACATTCTTCGCTCCGTCAACCGCCTCAAAGGTTTTTTTGATAATATGCTCGCGTGATTGGGTAAGGACCTGTATTGTCACATCATCCGGTATAAGATCCTTTTCTATCAAGGCCCGGCAAAACTCATATTCCGTTTCCGAAGCGGCGGGGAAACCGATTTCGATCTCCTTGAAACCAAGTTTGACAAGGAATTTAAAAAATTCCAGCTTTTCTTCCAGATCCATTGGCACTATAAGCGCCTGATTTCCGTCCCGAAGATCTACGCTGCACCATATAGGGACCTTGTCAATATACTCCTTTTGTGTCCATTTGTTGCAGGAGTAGGGCGGAGTAAAATAATTTCGGGTGTATTTTTCGGTGTTCTTCATTTTCGGAAGCTCCTTTCTTATTTTCGGAAGGATTGAGAGCAATGCAAAGTAAAATAACAAACCCCGTCTCTTTAACAAAGAGACGGGGATAAATCCTCGCGGTACCACTCTTTTTAGCGCGGCATATCAAACATATACCGTACTCACCTTAATCACATCAATCAATGTGTAACTCTGTAACGGGAGAACCCGGTCAAGCCTACTGTTGTTCAGCCGACTGCTCAAGGGTGAGCTATTACAACTTCGCTTTACCGTTTCGCATCAAACAACGGCTTTCTGAAAAAGCTGGGCTGCTTTTTTCCCTGTCATCGCATTTCATTGTAGTTTATTATATGGGATTTTTTTTTATTTGTCAAGGGCTTTTGAAAAATTTTTTGCAGCAATAGACAAATTGCTAAAAATACGGTAAAATAAAAAATTAAAAAAGCCAAACCCAACCTTTTTCAAAAAATTCACGTCTTAAAGTTGAAGCTTCAAAAGGAAAGGAAATGCGGATGAACGGTTTAAAAAACAAAAGCGACGGCGATTTGGTAAAAATGACCTTATCGGGAAACAATAAAGCCTTTGAGGAATTGGTTATTCGTTATGAAAACAAGGCAAAGGGCACAGCCTACAAGGTTACAGGAAACAAGTTTTCAGCGGAGGACGCTTCGCAGGATGCATTCGTCTGTGCATGGATAAGGTTGGACCGCTTAAAGGACGCAGAAAAATTCAGCTCATGGCTATGCGCCATAGCAAAAAACCGCGCGGTGGATCTGATGCGCAATTACCGAAATTCATTATCAAATGTCAGCTTCGAGCTTTTGGAAAATATCGATTTGGACGGCAAAAATGCCGTGATTTCCGAATTTCTTGAACAGTCAAGGAACGATATACTGCATGAAACGGTAGAATCATTATCGGAAAAAATACGTGAAACCGTAAAGCTGCATTACTTTGAGGGAATGTCAACGGAGGAGATCGCAAAAAGGCAGAATATATCCGTAGGCACAGTTAAATGGCGGCTCAGCGAAGGCCGCAGAGTGCTCAGAAAGGAATACGGAGTTATGGAAAACAATAGTAATACCACATTTGTACAACAAGTCATGCATCAGGTGGAACAGCTTAAGCTGTGGAGCCTTAAAGACGATAAAACAGGATTTGAAAAGGAGTACAGTCAAGTTCTGAAAAATATCGGGAGCCTTCAGGAAAGCACACAAAAGCAGTATATGCTGGCGGACGTTTTGGCAAGGGGTTATTGGTGGCTTGAGATCGAAAGCAATGACGAGATGTTTAACCGTATAAAGTCCGCTGCGAAAGAAGGGCTTAATGAAGATATAATGAAGTTTGTCATAAGCAAGGAATGGATAGAATGCAAGGACGGCGATAAAATCGGGTACATGGAAAATGTTCAGCTGCCGCAGCTGATTCAAAATGAGTTTAAGGATGCACTTGGCTATTTTTATTTTTGGCTTGCCTATGAATGCTGCAACCAAGGTCAGCCCGAAAAGGGGATCAGATATTATAAAAAGGTTTTGGAAACCTTAAACAAAAGCGACGCGTTTTATGCCGCCGCATCAGGAGCCGTTCATATCGAGGAAAGAAAGCTTATTGAAGGAATAACGCCTCATTTTATCGGAGCAAAGGGAACAGTGCTTGAATACAAGGATAATAGGCTGTATTTTATGCAGGAGCCGGGTTATAACATAGGAGATCCGATGTCAGACGCGATTTTTTTCAACAGTGTTTACTGTGACAACTTTATGTTTGACAGCGAAAGCTCAACGATTTATTATAACAGCGATAACTACGACAGAATTATGTTTGACAGCAGCTTAGAAGAGAGTGAAAGCTTGATTTCTTCAGACGGAAAAAGAAAGCTCACATGTAAAGGGAAGAACGAAAGAGTTAAAACCCTAAGCGGCATATATGAAAATTGCATTTGTTATGTAAGCGAGGGTGAATACTGCGGTACAAAATACTGCGAGACTTATTTTTGTCAAGGGGTGGGGATAGTCAGGCAGGTTATCGGCCAAAACGGCGAAGAATGGCAGCTATCAAAATGCAGAATAAAGGCCGGAGACGAAATAATCCCCTTTGCAGAAGGCAACCTCTGGGAATATTGCCTTGTTCGGGAAACGGACAAAAATTATGATGCGGAAAATGTGTTTGAGATTGTTTATTCGGGGGAGGGAAAGGCGGTATTTAAGCAATACACTTATGTTAAAGTCATTTGACGGACTATGAACGGCATGGCATTTTTGAAGGGAAAGCACTCAGGCTGTTAAAAAAAGTTTAAAGTTTTTTCGGAATGAATGGAATTTTAGGGTATGTTTAGCTTCTGAATGTGCGCATAATGCGCCGTCAGTTTTTTCGACGGATCGTGTCTAAGTTTTGTAGGCATACTGACAAATTTGGGTGCAGCAGGGCGGAAAATATGCAAGCAAGATGTATGCGGTCAGATAATAAACAGGCTTTTGGGGAGTTGTAAAAAACATATCATTAAAATTTATGCGACCACTTAAACGTCAATACCCTGCCGACAAGGCAGGGTATTGATTATGATAACGGTTAATATACTGCTATGTGTCGATGAAAGAACAACGCTTTTTATAAATTTCTTAAAAGTATATATGATATAAGCTTTCATTAATCAAAAACCGCAAGACCTCAGTCTCTTTAGACGATTATCCGCTTTCAGGCTTGTAATTTGTGCCAAGTTTTTTAGCAAATACCGCCGTTTTTTTCAGTGTTCATTGTCAGTTTTCCATTGGGGGCACAATACTCCACTTAAAAAATAAGGGACTTATATTCCAAGTATTTTGATAAACACGGGGCATTGTTACTCATTGAACAGTTAGTTTTATTTATTTTTCCCAAGCTCGGGGGCGTTTGCCTGTAAGTTTGCTTTGCCTTCGGCGCGTCTTTTTACCGACTTTGAAATCATGTTTTGTGAACCTCGATCCTACCGTTTTTTTAAAAAGATGGGTGAAAACTTTTAATGCTCACTTTTGGCGTTATTTTTCCTTTGTTTTCGTCCCGGTATCGACGTTTTTGTGAAACAGCTCCTTAAATCCCACAAATATCAGCAATCCCGCAAACATTTTTTGCAGAAAGCTTACGTCTATATGAGCGGCTATAAACGCTCCCGAAGCAATTCCCAACAAACCGCCCGGTATAAGCTTCAGCAATACCTTCCATTTGATGAGACGGTTTTTTTGGTGGATCACAAGAGACACCAGCGCGACCGGAAGGAAGAAAAGAAGATTCACACCCTGCGCCGTTATCTGATTTACACCGGCAAAGGCGGTCAGGTAGATGATAAGCACAAAGCCGCCGCCGAAGCCCATGGAAGCGGCAATTCCCGATAGCAGTCCTATAATTATATTCATGCTTTCACCAGTATTCTGAATGCGGCAAATAACATTATGAGTCCGAAAATACGTCTCAGCAGGGAATTGGGGATTTTTTTAAGCAGAAGAGCTCCGATTACCGCTCCAACAACACCGTAGGGCATATACTGCCACGCCATTCCGAAATCAAGCTTGTCACCGAGTAAATAACTGAGCGTTGTGGCGAGGCTCAGCACAAATATAAGCGCCACGGAGGTTGCGTGACTTTCCTTTGGTTCAAGTTCGGCGGACTCAAGCATAGGGACGGCGGCAACGCCTCCTCCGGAGCCGAATAAGCCGTTCAGTAATCCGCATACAATGCCCATAAAAATTTTTTTCATATCTGCTTAGCTCTCCGTAATAAATCCGAATATTGACTTATTTTTTCCGCAGGAGCTTTCTTTATACGTCTGGATAGGTTATTTTAAAGCGGTTTTAATCCGTCGTACAATTCGTTGAATGACCTTGTTCCTCTGCATCTTCCGTATGAAAGCTCTTTGTTTTCTCCGAATGCTTTCAGCATACACTTAGTCAGTTCCTCAACAGTTTGTTCAAGCATTGTCATAAACTGGGTATATATTGTATCATAAGATGGAGTGCCGGCTTCGTAATGCCCGTTTATGAGACCCTCTGTAAGCTGATCCAACGGGTACAGCTTAAGATGAAGAAGTTCATGGCATATGACTTCCTCGAAATTTTCATGCTTCGGATTTGCTTCATTAAGCATAAGTATTGCTTTTCTGTCATCAGGGTCAATTTTAAAGTCCCCGGTTTTTGTAAATACTTCATCATCGATAAGTTCAAGCTTTATGTCCCAGCAATTATCAAGCCGCAGAATTTCAGTCCATTTTTTAAACAAGCATTCAATAATTTCGCGTGTATACATATCAGTGTCTCCTTTTTTTAAAAAAATAAAAACCGAAGCCCTTTTAAAAGGGCTTCGGATACCGCCACGCCGTCGCATGATGAAATAAAAACCCGCTTTTGAGCAGGGTGGGTAAAAATCTCCTTACAGGTTCACGCTCCCTTCGTCCGCAGTACGGGAGGTCTGCAATCCGCTGCAATCGAGAAATCCCTTTTAACTATGTGTTGGATTTTATGAACCATCACACTAACCAAACGAAGCAGTGAGGTTATTATTTGTTTTGTTCGTTTTAAAATACCGTTACATCAAAGGTAATAATTGTTACCGGATCATTTGCATTCTTCACAGTTGCAGCCGTCACCGTGTTCATCGTCAAAAACGGTATTAAGATGTTCGATAAAGGCTTCGCCGATTTCGTCATATAATGTCTCGTCATCAACGGTTGCCAGCATGTATTCACCGTTTTCTTCCACTTCCTTAAGAATGATAAACTCCACTTCATCGTCTTCAAGCTCGTCTTCTTCGGTAAACGGCACAAGAGCAACATAATTCTGTCCGTCATAGCAAATAGCGTCTATCACTTCAAAGGATTCATCACCGAGTTCAACTATCTGAGGTTCGTATTCATCAATCTCCTCGTTACCTTTTGTCTCTTTTTCTTCTGACATTTTTATTTTCACCTTTCAGTATATCTGGGATGCTTCACAAATTCTCACAAACGGATTACGTTAAAAAAAGGAGTTTGTCAAACAACGTTATAATTATATAATATTATGATTCCGGTGTCAATAGAAAAAAATGGGTTTTCTCCCCTTTTTTAAAAAATATGTGTAAGATGCTACAAAAGTATTCCACAATTGTTTAAAAATATATGCATTTTTTACACAGAAAAAGTGTTGACAGAAGAGTCAGCGTGTGATATTATATAACCAAGGAAAGAGAAACAGAAAAACTCAAAAGCCATCAGAATCATGATACGCAAGCCAAACCGCTGATGAACGACAGGGTTGGAAACAGTGCAAACAGCTTTTGAGGGAGCATACAAAAGTTTTCACACGATCCGACAAACATTAACATTGAGTTACATGGTTTCGGTTTATTAAGCTACAGTTTGATGTAATTCAAAATAAAAGAAGATTTAATGACAGGATTTTTTGTGAGAATTGATAAGCAGAGTATGGAATTTGTTGCTAATGTATCGATTTCCTACGATGAAGAAGGCAGAGTTTTCCGCTAAATTGCTGATTTATTACTACGAGGCAAACGTGATGCATTCTTCCATATGCAGACGGTTAACTGCATAAATTTTATCGGGAAAGGCGGCGAGTCCAATGGAAACAGAATCATCTATATTTTTATCACGAATTGCGGCTCGTGATATGCAGGACTGATAAAACAGGCTGACAGAAGGAATTTCAGCTCAAACGGCTGTAACATTTCGGATGCGGCTTTGATAGGAACGTTTAGTTCAGAATGAATAGCTTGCATAACCGGCTCAATTTAAAGTGATTACAGTATGGCGCAGATTTTCTGCGGAACCGCTTTTAAAGCGATTACAATAGAAAGCCATATGTATTATATACATTGTCCCGTTATTAAGAGGGAGTGGTTCCAATGATAAGTGAAAGTTTTATGATTATTAGAATCGGTCCGGCTCAGTAATTAAAAGGGGATTAATCCAATGTACTACTTAGACTGACAATTGAATATTATATAGCTGCTGCTTCGAATGACGAAGCAGCAGTTTTTAATTTATATCCTCAGAGTAAAAAATCAACATCTGATCCGACAAAATAAAAAGCTTTATAGCAACCTCTGCTATGGTAAAATTTTGGTCAAAGTATAACAAAAGCTCCGGTTTCACTTATGAAGCCTGAATGGTTTTTTAATTCATTTGTAATTTTATAAGTCTTTTCCAAGAGAACAAGGCTTTATTTATATTGGAATTTTAGCGCAAAAAACACTGGCTCAGCCGGCGGAATAAAAAGCTTTAGCAAAATAACAACCTCCGATAAAACGGCCGCAAAGCTAAGAAAGCTTTGCGGCTATCGGCATATTCAATTATTTGGGAAACCGGGAGAGAACTATCACTCAGCCAGCCCGAGCCGGCTGGGCATGGCAGGTCTTTACCTGTCAAATTTACTCCTTTTTGTTAAAGGGTGGGTTGGTTAATTTAAGGTTTATACGTTTGAAAGGTTAGTTATAAAACCGTACTTTTTCTTTCTAAACTCATGTTAACGTATGTCATAAAGGAGCTTTTTATCCTGCATTATTTCACCATTAACGTTTTTCTGTGTTTCAATCCATATTCTAAGTTGATATATGCCTATTGATTCCGGTTTAGAGTCATTAACAAAAAATCGTGTTAAATCAATTGAATAATGATTATTTTTATCTGTTGTTAAAGTCAAAATGATATAATATCTTTTTTCAACATATTTCCCATCGGTAATCGAACCGACCAAACCCAAATTTAAATACTCATATGAAACTATATTCCCTTCTAAACAATCAAATGCATTTTGAATTTCCAAGGACAAATCGTTATTGGTTCTTACCTTTTCACAAAACATTGCTTCAAGAGTATCTATATCACCGGTGTTAAAACATTCAACAATTTCTTCGGCTTGCTGTTTTAATTCTTCTCTTTCATTATGATTATCTATAAATGCATTTGCAACACCTTTGATATTACATCCTGTAACACTCAATATTATTGCAATTGAAAGAGGTACTGTTAAAAGCTTTGTCATCTTACATTGTCTCTCCACCACATAATCCAAACTGTTTTTTTATCATTATCAAAGATAAGGTATTCGCCGGTATATTCCTTATTTATATTTTCTGATTTAAAAGTTTCATACATATCATTATTCCCATTGATATCCGTAAATTTCGAGAAGTTTATTGAACCTACAATAGCCATTTCCTTTTCTTTT
This sequence comes from uncultured Ruminiclostridium sp., assembly GCA_910579265.1. GTDB lineage: Bacteria > Bacillota > Clostridia > Oscillospirales > Ruminococcaceae > Ruminiclostridium_E. Next base: position 50,688 of record CAJTTE010000012.1, read on the forward strand.
GGCAAATTAAATTTAGGACTAAAACCTGTTATCCACCATTGATCATCTTTAGGCGCTCATCTAAAAATAGTATCCGGGTTTTCACTGTTTTTAGAATAGTCATATAAGGAGCGAAAATTTTAATCGATTATTAACGTATGTCATAAAGGAGCTTTTCATCGTATTCTATTTCACCATTAATAATTTCTTGTACTTTTAGCCAAATTCTAAGTTGATATATGCCTATTGATTCCGGTTTAAAGTCATTAACAAAAAATCTTTTGTAAGCAATTTCATAATGTTTATTTTCACTTGTTAATATTGTCAATAATATATTATACTTTTTTTCATCATATTTACCATCTTGAATCGAACCCACTAACCCAAAATCTAAATATTCATATGAAACTATTTTCCCTTCTAAACAATCAAATGCGTTTTGAATTTCCAAGGACAAATCGTTATGGGTTCTTACCTTTTCACAAAACATTGCTTCAAAAGTATCTATGTCACCGGTATTAAAACATTCAACAATTTCCTCGGCTTGCTGTTTTAATTCTTTTCTTTCATTATGATTATCTATAAATGCATTTGCAACACCTTTGATATTACATCCTGAAATGCTTAAAATTATAATAAATGAAAGGGGTATTGTTAATAGCTTTGTCATCTTACATTGTCTCCCCACCGCATAATCTATACTGTTTGTGTATTATCATCAAAAATATGATATTCTCCAATATATTACTTATATTTGTGTTATCGAAGTATGATTTCACACCAAGGTGCATACTCGTAAAGTATTTTATAGGTGTTAGTTAGGTGTTAGTTGATGCGTCTGATAAGACGAAAAATATTGTTTTTTAGGAGAATCGGGGAAGCTGTCATTAAAAAAATATTTCCTGCATACTGAGCCACGGTTCCTTTAATGGCGTAAATCTGAAAATTAATAGTATAGAATATTCAGCTGAAAAAATTACGCTAAAAATGTTCCTTTCGATTCTTGTTCCAACTCGTATTGTGCGTCAGCCAAAGACCTTTTCCACAGTTCACAAAATTCTGTGTTTCGCGCACTCTCAGCAGGAGTGGGGAAAACATTCCAACCTGTAGCGGGACTGTATTGAGCGATTTCGTTGCCAAATTCATCATGCACGGATAAAAAATTCACCTTTGCACGAGAACCCGAATGCTTGCTGTTTTCAAATATTATGCTGAAAAAATTTAAATTTCCGTTTCTGCCGTTATGTACACCTTTTTTTGGTTGCATCGTACTAACTTGATTTGATAAGTTGGACAGTGATTTCTGGATGAGCTTCATTCTGTCCGGAGAAGCAAAAGAAATATAATCCTCTCTCAGCTTAATCCATTCCGCCGAGGCATGACTGACGCCGGATCGATTCTGTGCGTATTGAGAATTTTTTCCTGCCGCCGCATCTCTGCGTGCCAATTCTTTAATTTTTTTATCAATTCCTTTTCGCTGATTTTGCACTGTCCTTTTGTACGGACATTTGAAAAGGGTGAAATTTTTAATTTAGTGATTCCGTTGGAATAATGCGAGCTATTTATAGAACCTGATCCGATGTTTTTTATCATATACGTCCCCTCGGATTAATACTTAGTTTGACATTTAAATTTTTTCGTCAATCGCGTAAAGTATTATAAACCACTCTTACACCTTGTACAACATCATTTTCAGCATAAAACACCACGGTAAACATTTGACTATGCTCTATCTTGAACATCTCCTGGCTACTATCCTGCGTACCGTAAATGTACCTATATAACCCTCTTTCCTCATAGGTATTGATTTTTGCCGGATTTCCGTATTTCTTAAGCACATCGGCATTTGTTGAAACGTTTGGCGTTATGCCTCCAATCGAGCAATCATTCGATTCAAGAGCGATGTCATAAATATAACCGTCATCCTCCTTGCCTTCTTTGAAGTCACCTATTCCCGCCACAAACATTTCTTTTCCGTTATAATAAAAATCAGCCAATCCTGTATTGTCAACATAATGCGTTTCACGTTTTTTGTATGTCCATGCATCATCCAAATCACCGATTCTCTTTGGAAGTTCAAAGGGTACATCTTTTACGATAAGACTTTTACGAACAACCTCAATGTCAAAACTTGGCTGTTCGCTTGTGCTGTCCAAGCCTGATTGCGAGGTGCTTTGAGAAATGTTCTGAGCACTGTTCGCTGGTGCATATGTCTCATTCTTAGAACATCCCGTTAATCCACAGCTCAATGCAGTTGCTATTAACAGCGCAACCGCCCTTTTAACTTTCTCGTCAAAGCAATGTTTTGATTTTTTAAACATAATATACCAGCTTTCTGTCTTTATATCAGTCACCTCCCATTAATACTTAGTTCAACATTATATTCACTCCGCTATCAATAATAACACAGTCGTAAAATTTCATATATCACTCTCAAAATCTTATATTACGAATAGTATTCGGATTGCATTCGGAATAATTGACAATAATATCCTTCATGTGCCATCAGCTCCTCATGTGAACCGTATTCGCACACGCCTTGATCTCGTATAACCAAAATCTTATCGCAAAAAAGGGTGCTTGACAGTCTGTGAGAGATAAAGAATGCGGTATTCTCACCTATTAAGTTGTTAAAGCTTTGGTATAGTCGGCATTCGGCCCGTGCGTCCAATGCGCTGGTGGGTTCGTCCAATATAGTGATTTGCGCATCGGTCTTAAAATATGTTCTTGCCAACGCGATCTTTTGTTGTTCGCCTCCGGAGAATTCTATTCCGTTTTCGTCAAACAGCTTTGTAATATATGTATCATACCCGTTTTCGCATTGTTCGATTCTGTCCGCAATGCCGCCCTTTTCCGCCGCGATCCGCACCGAATCCAAAGAAGCCTCATCGAAAGAAGTAATGTTTTCCTCAACGGTAAAGGCGAAAAGCTTATAATCTTGAAAAAACGGCGCAAACAACGACAAATATTGATCATAGTCATATCGCTTGATATCAGTACCGTTTATAAAAATAGCGCCCTCGGTCGGATCATACAGCCGCATAAGCAATTTCACAAAAGTACTTTTCCCGGCGCCGTTTTCGCCGACAACCGCTATCTTTTCTTTATTGTGAACAGTTAAATTAAAATGCCGCAGCGCATAGTCCGTTTTCCCCGGATAACGAAATGAAACATCCCGGAATTCGATTGTATACGAGTCTTTTCTTGAAAAATCGATCGGTTCGATGCCGGTACTGCGGAATTTGCTTTTAATGGCGAGAAATCTGTTATAATAGTCGATGTATTTTGCCGTTTCCAGATATCCCACCAAAACCGACGATATTTTCTGATAGTTCGAACGGAACAATAGAATGTTGCTGATTGCCAGCGAAAAGGAACCGATGGAAAGCTCGTGCCGCAAAACGGAGTATCCCAATATCGCATAGATCATAAAATCCATGCCGTGCGAATTCAGATGGCTTAAAAAGCCGTTGATATTGGCGTAGCGTTTCTTTAAGCGGTGAAGCTTGAATACATCTTTAACGTATGACTCTGATTTTACTTTCATGGGCTTGCTCATCTGAAATATTCGGATATCCTTAGCTGCGGACTCTCCGGTGGCGGCTTCTTCGAAATATTTAATATGCCTGTCGATTAGAACGATCTTGCCGTCCAATTTTGTTTGAACAGAAGTAAAAATCATGGATAAGCAGGAATTCAGCAGTAATCCGAGCAAAGTAGCCCCGATCAAAAGAATATGAATATTTGACATCAGGATACACGAAATAATAAACGCGATCAGCGAAGAAAACAGCGAAATAAAATTCCACACGGTACGGCTCAGCATTTGCTTAATAAACACGCCGCCGAAGCTCTGCAATTCCTGAGTTTCCTTTTCGGCCAGCAATTCGTAGTCCATTTCCATGCTTTTTTTGTGAAACTCGTTGTAGAGTTTACCTACAACTAAAGAGGTGCGTCCGGGGCGGATACTGTTAAAGAATGATTTGAGAACCCCCATCAAAAAAACCGACAAAATGAGCGCGACACATATGACCGCAAAACGCGAAAACGGCGCGTTACCTTCAAGCGCATCAAATGCGTATTTCACAAGAAAAGCGGAGGGAAACGGAAGCAGTGCAAAGCATAGCGTTTCACAGAGCAAATAAAATAAATACAATTTATCGGTTTTATATATCAGACGAAACAATTTCGGCGCATACCGAAACGCGCAAATCAATTCTTTGATTTTTTTCATATTTTTCTTTCACCTTGAATTTATCGAGACCGTGTGACTTTTACTATTTTCAAATTAAAAAGATTATAAAATTCAGCGGATAATTTGAAAATAGTATTATTAAGAAATTGTTTGCTTTTTATATAAGCTTGACTGGAGCGAATATAATTCGCTGTAAAGTCCGTTGGATCCCATAAGCTCGTCATGTGTTCCGTATTCTGAAATTTCGCCGTCTTTAAACACGGCGATCTTATCGGAAAATTTTGTGCTTGACATTCGATGAGAAATGTATACCGCCGTTCTGTTATCTGAAATTTTTTGAAAGCTCGAGTATATCTCATATTCGGCTTTGGGGTCAAGAGCGGATGTGGGCTCGTCCAAAACCAAAATAGGAGAATCCTTGTAAATCGCGCGGGAAATAGCCAAGCGCTGCATCTCTCCTCCCGAAAACTCGACGCCGTTTTCATCAAAGATACGATATAATTGAGTATTTTCTTTTTCACACAAACCGTCAACCTTGTCAAGCATATTGGTTTGGGTCAATGCATTCCGAATCTTATCGATATTTTTCCCATGCATAGAACAAATATTATCCGATATGGACATAGCAAAAAGCTTGTAATCCTGAAATACCGCAGACACCTGACGCATATATTCCTGCGGTTCCATAGTGGAGATATCCACACCGTTGAATAATATCCGTCCTTCAGTGGGTCTGTATAATCCGCACAAAAGCTTCGCAAAGGTACTTTTGCCGGCGCCGTTTTCACCGACGATCAACAATGTCTCTCCGGCGTTGAGGGTTATGTTGATGTTTTTCAATGTATACTGTTCGGAATTTGGATAGCGAAAGAAAACATTTTCAAATTGAATCGCAGCCTTGGAAGCGACAGCCGATTTGGATTCAATGTTTGCCGAATTCGTCTTTTGTTCGATAAATGTGAAAAATTTGTCTAAGTATTCCGTATTAACGATAAAATCCGTCAATGTATATATAATGTCATCTACCGAAGATTTAAGCTGCCGCAGAGCGTTGATATATAATGAGAATTCTCCCAATGTAATTGCTGCGCTTACCAAAACCTGATATCCGTAAAAAAGATACATGCAAATATCCAAAATCGCTTCGGCGGCATAGGCGACAGCGGCAGAGGGATTGCGCTCTTTTCTCCTGCTTTCGCGAGCACGAAAAAGAAGCTGATCCACATCATCCATGCGCTTATGAAAGCGATTTTTCAAATTAAACAATCGAATCTCTTTCGCAAAGGAAAAATCCGAGCTAATGCTCTGCAAATATGTAGATTTTCTTCGATATTCTACCTCTTCCTTAGTATCGGTAAAGTTATGCCGCGCGTTTAAGTAATCATTATATAGATTGATGGCTAAAGAAACAACCAAAGCTATTAAAATAATCAAGGAGGATTTGGAAATGACATAACTTACTCCTCCGATAATGAGTATGCAAGAGATCACTCTGCGCATACTTTGAATAAACGAATCTAAGCAGTCCCGGTCCAGTGCTTCAATAGCAAATGTTTTACTTTCCAAAAAAGCTTTGCTTTGAATATTGCAAAAATCCGTATTCATACAGATATCGTTGATTTGCATTCGAATGTCCGAATAGAACCTTTTTTTAATATATTCTAATTTATTATTGGTAAACATAGAAAACGCTGCGACTAATATCATAACGGCTATAATTCCAATAATAACATTTAAATATTCTCCGAAATCGGCTTCGCCGACAAGACAATCAATAGAGAGGGAAGTCAAATACATTCCGGGAAAGATCTTGACGGAATCAAAAATAATACTTAAAACAGTCAAAAAGAGGTATTCCTTATTTGTTTTCCAAATAAAGCGGAGAGATTTTTTCGAATAAAAAAAAAGAGCTTTGATTTTTTTCATTTTACTCATCCCAAAAACTAATTTAAATGACACATACATAATAATTAACTCAATAACACATGCGCTTTTTGCAGTATATCAAGTGTAGCATGATGTATCATTTAATGATTGCTCAAATTTATTCTGCAATAATTTATAACAACAGACTTATAGCCAGTATTGGCAATGTAATTGAATGCTGCATTCAAGATAATTTATGAACTATGACCGCAGTTACGATTATCTTTAGCGGCATTGCATTTGCAGTTGTTTCTTTCAGACGAATTGTACGGTTTAACTATATCTCGTCATATTTAATCTTGGTGCACCTGACAGGAATCGAACCTGCACTCCTTTCGGAAATAGAACCTAAATCTATCGCGTATGCCAATTTCGCCACAGGTGCATATATTTTTTTGTCGTATTACATCGAACCGTTAAAATATATAATTAAATTATACCAGATTTCAACAAGATGTCAAGCTTAAATCTGGTTTTTGAGGGAAGAGCGTATTCAAGTGCTTATTAGCCTGCCCGATATCCGTATTATAAACTCCCCGTTTTTTCCTGTCCGTCTGATTTAAAGCTGTCTATCAGAATTATATATAAAACAGGTTCAAAATATAGTTCGGCTTGCTCATTATCGTTATGTTTTTCAGTCTCCCGAAAACCGCTGTTTCGATATAGATGCTGAGCTGCGGAAAAGCGTTTTCTTATATCTGATGCTGATTTATTATATTGCTGTTTTCTTGCGTAGTTTATGGCATGCTCTGAAAGTAAACGTCCGTATCCTTTACCACGGTAATAAGGCAGTATAAAAAAGCGCTTAGGTTCAATCACTTTATTGTCAGAATCAATCGTGCGTACCGCTGCTGTTCCTATGAGAAGCTTATTATCAGGCAGAAACCAAAAATAATCCTTTATCTATGCGTGTCTACCCCTCAGAGGGATACATTTGAGTAGCATTTTTCAAAAAAATCCCGCAGATTCCTGCATATCCGCTTTAAAGGCTACAAGCTCCATCAAATATCTCAATATATCACAATTTATCGACTCTTACTTTTTTGACATCCGTACAATAAAAATATATGGAATTAACTTAAGGCAATACCGAACAATGACCGCCCGGCGGCTTTGTGTGCGGCTTGCTTGCATATTTTCCGTCAGCTTACACAAATTCACCTTGAAATACGTCAGTATTCCTGCGTCGAATTTGTGTAAGCTGACGAAATATCCGACTGCGCGATTCACACCCAATCATTGTGCGGTGTTGCCTTAAATTAAGCAGACGTATTTGATTTACAATAAAGATTATATTATTATATCATTTTATCATAAAGTCATTGAAGCGTCAAGGTGTTAAACGGCGTTGTTAAAAGTAATTTGCTTAAAGGAGTTGACTTATTCCGCGAAAGGTGATATAATTTTTTTTGCAAAAACTCAAGATCAATTGAGAAAAACAAAGCTGTTTGGGAAAAGTTAGGGTGAAGTAATGTCTGATATTTCGAATAAACTGTTTCTTCCCACGAAAGTATTCACGGAATTTTTGGATAAAATAAAATTCGTTTTGCTTTTTTTGTTTATATATCCTACGACCGTCATGCTGTATTGTATGTTCGGTATCGCGGCAGCCGTTATTGGCTTTATTGCGGCAGGTTCGGCATTTTATTTTTTCAGACTTTACAGGTTCGCGGCGGGGAATTCTCCGGTAAGCATTGCTCTGGCTGCGTTCATTTCGGTTTTTTCGGCGGACTCCTTCAGGGATTTTCTTCATTCTACCGTGGATTTTCAGAGCCGGATGGGATGGGTGCTTGAGATAGTATGTATTTCAATTTTTTTATTTATGGTCTTGTGTGTTTTCTTCGGAGCAGTATTGATTTATGGTTCGGATGGGAAAGCTGAAATCAAGGGTGCGGTTCGTATGCTTGCAAGTTTCGGGTCTTTTGTTTTTATTGTGTTGGTTTATCTTCCGTGCGATACCTATATAAACAATTTTTCCGACTTTAATTTTCCGATAAGTGCATTTATTTTTTCTTTTATCGGACAGGCCCTTTTATATTTAATTCCCGCCGCCTATCTGGGACTTGTTCTTAAAGAAAAGCCATTGAGCTTTCTGACTACGCTTTTCTGCGGGCTTACACTATGCGTTTATGTTCAATATATGTTTATGAACAGAAATCTGGGTCTTATGATGGGCGAATCGGTAAGCTGGAGCGATCATACGGTTTACGGCGCGGTCACGCTCGGAGTCTGGATCCTGTTGTTGGTTCTGGTTTTTGCGATGAGGATCCTTCTGAAAAAGTTCTGGAAGAAAATCTCCGTTGTTATACCGGCTTTTATAGGCGCAATGCAGATCCTCAGTCTTGCGATGCTTTTTATGTTTACCGAAAATGATATTTACGGCTACAGAAATAATGTTCTGGACGGAAGGGAGCAATATACCGTTTCTCAGGATAAAAACATCGTTACTTTTGTTTTTGACGCTGTGGACAATAATTATTTTGACAGCCTTCTGTCTTCGTCACCCGAGGTGTTCCAGGGATTTGAAGATTTTACGCTTTATACTAACACATGTTCGGTTCACGATTATACACTGGCTTCCATGACGCAGATGCTTACCGGAACAGTGAGCTGTCCGATGTACGATACGGGCAGCTGGCTTGAAGAAGCCTGGGGCAGCGACATGACCAAAAATTTTTACGGCAGGCTTCACGAAGCGGGATATACAATGAACGCTTATATGAATTCGGAGGTGCCGGTCGAGCTTCTTGAAGGTAAATTCGACAATTGCAGTTCAGATCTCGAGCCTTCTTTTACGGACGGGGACGGTATAATAAACAGCTTGCTCACTTTGAACAGATATCGGTATATGCCCTTTTTGTTCAAGCGATTTTTTGATACCACAGGTGTGGATTTTAAAAGCTTCGTAAGCTATTCCGATGAGTTCAATTATTATAATGACGATTATTTTAACGGGCTTAAGCTCAAAAAATCCGACAGCGACAAGAAATATTTTATTATTGAGCATTTGAACGGCGCTCATTTTCCCTGCGACGATCCTATGGAGGAAACAAAAAAATGTCTTAATATTGCTAAAGAATATATGAGACAGATGAAGGAGCTGGGGGTATATGAGAATTCCACCATTGTCATAACATCCGATCACGGGAGACATACGAGTAATTTCAATAACGGTGCCGCAACTCCCGTATTTATGATAAAAAAAGCGGGCGATAATAAGGACGGCATGAAAATAACAAACGCCCCAGTTTATCATACGGACTTTTTATCCACTTATCTTGTCAGCGCGGGTATTTACAGCGATGAGGATAAGGATATATACGGACCTTCCGTTTTTGATCTGAAGGAGGATCAGATCAGGGAACGCATATGGTTCGATCATACGTATGACGGTTCTTATCCGAATCCGGACAATGCGGCATGTAATGTTTATTATGCCTATAAGTATGCCGGAGATGATCTTACGCTGAAGGAGCTCGTGTGCAGTAAATCTCCGTCAGAGGTTATTGTAAAGGAATAGAGGTTTCGGCGGAAAACCGGCATGTACAGCAGCTTCGGACAAAGCGTCCGGATATCCGACAATGCCCCCGAGATATAATAAAACGGACAAAGAAAAAGGAGAAAAGGAAAATGAACTTTAAAAAGATTTTGAGATTCGCATTTTATTCCATAGGCGCCGCGGTCATTCTTACACAAAGCTGCTTCGCCTATATAGATCCTGCCACGACGAGCCTTATCATTCAGATCATCGCAGGCGTTATAATTGCTTGCGGTACGGCAGTAGGCATTTTCTGGAACAGAATCAAACGCCGTCTTAAAAAGAAAAAGGGTGAGCCGGAAGAAATCGTTAATGCCAAAAAAGAGGGGGATAATGAGGAAAAAACCGTTATTACCGCGGATGAGCTTCTGGCGGAGGACGAGGATGACATCAGCGGTGACGAAAAAGACGACGACGATGACAAAGAGTGACCGGAGGGTATAATTTGAATACCGTAATAGATTTTCTCATAGGAATACTCGGGTATATAATGCAGGGCTGTTATTATGTTTTAAACAATTACGGCCTAAGCATAATTGCCTTTACTTTGATTACCAAGCTTATTCTTTTTCCGATCTCGCTGGTAATTCAGAAAAACTCGATAAAAATGGTTCAGATGCAGCCTCAGATAGATGCTCTGAAGATAAAATATATTGACGATAAGGACAAGCTTAACGACGAGCAGGCCGCGCTTTATAAAAAATATAAATACAACCCTTTTCTTGACGCAGTGCCGCTTTTGCTTCAAATCCCCATCGTATTGGGTCTTGTGGGAGTTATTTACCGTCCCTTGTCATTTGTTATGAATATTGACGGCGGGATCATCAGCCAGCTTAACGATTGGCTTGTAAACACGCTTAATATAACGGACGCGGATAATCTTTTCCAATTAGAGATTTTGCAGCAGATTCGCGACGGAGCAGCGGTGCCGGCTTCAATTCCTTCGGATGTCACGGAAATGATACGCGGCTTCAATATGGATTTCTGCGGATTTAACCTGGGTCTTACGCCTTCCTTTACGGAAAATCAGATATTGCTGCTGATCCCTTTTTTATCCGGGCTGAGCGCCCTTATTCTTTGTGTGGTTCAGAACAAGATCAACGTGCTTCAGCTTTCGCAGGGAATGGCAAATAAGGTCATCACTTCCGTGATCATGGTCGCTTTTTCAACTTACTTTGCTTTTCTTGTTCCCGCAGGAGTAGGGCTTTATTGGATCTTCGGAAACCTTTTCGCTATACCGTCGATGGTTCTTACAAACGTGGTTATGCCGCCTAAAAAATACATCGATTATGATAATCTGCTTAAAATGAAGGCGCAGAAGCTTATTAAAGAAAAAGAACACAGAAAATATCTCAAAAGAGAAAAAGCAGACTATAAGAGATTCTTTTCCGTTAACGGGATGCAGCTTATGATTTATTCGGAGCAAAGCGGTTTTTACAAGTACTATTCCGGAATGATCGACTATATCTGCGATAAATCCGACATTCAGATTCACTATGTGACAAGCGATCCTAACGATAAGATATTTGACGATGAAAGAGAACAGATACACAGCTATTATGTTGCAAGCGACAGGTATCTCATACCGCTTTTTATGAAGCTTGACAGTGATATGTGTATCATGACTATGCCGGATCTTCAGAAATATCATATCAAACGTTCAAAGGTAAGAGATGATATCGAGTACGTATATGTCGTTCACGGAGTAGGCAGCAACGCGATGTGTCTGAGAAAGGGCGCTCTGGATTGGTACGACACGGTATTCTGTCCCACTACCGACAGCGAAAGCGAAATCAGGGAGATGGAGGAGCTTTACAACACGAAGGCAAAGACTCTTATTGAAGCGGGATACATGCTTATTGACGAAATGATCGAAAAATATGAACGGTCCGAGAAAAAAGAAAACAATCCTCCGAAAATTCTTATTGCGCCGTCGTGGCAGCCCGATAATATAATAGATTCCTGCGCGGAAGAGCTTCTGGATCAGCTAAGCAAAACCGACTATGAAATAATCCTGAGACCTCATCCTCAGATGGTAAGGCATTATCCGGAAAAATTCGAGGAGCTGCACAAAAAATATGACGGAACCAATATAGAGGTCCAGACAGACTTTTCTTCAAATAATCCCGTTATGGAGGCAGATGTGCTTATAACGGACTGGTCCGATATTTCTTTTGAATTCGCATTTACCACCAAAAGACCGGTACTTTTTATTGATACCCCGATGAAGGTCATGAACCCTGAATATGATAAAATAAAAACCGCCCCTATCAATCTCACACTAAGAAATGTTATTGGAAAGGCTCTTAAGCCGGATCAGCTCGATCAGGTCAACGGTGTTATTTCCGAGTTTATATCAAACAGGGAAGCATATTGTAAAACAATAACGGATACTCTTAATCAACGGGTCTTTAATGTGGGAAGGAGCAGTATAATTTACGGAAGGTATGTTATAAAAAAGCTTTCCGCAAAAAAACATCGGTAAAACGGTAAATGACGTCATTTATAACACAGGCATCAAGACATAAGCCGTCTAAACGGTTCTTTATCTAAAACCGTTAGTGACATTATCAATCCTGATCTTGCTGACAGGCATCGGTAAAAACGGCTTTTAAAAATAATGTGATTTTTTGAAAACAGGCCATTGAAAGCCAGCGGAAAATGTGATATAGTATACAATGGAGAAAGCGAAGGGGACAGCGATATGAGTAACAACTGGAAGGATATATGGTCAAACAGAGTCGATATCGATAACGTTGATATAGAGCAGCTGAAAAGAAATCCTAAGGAAATGTTCCTGTTTATGAAAAAAATAAACGGATTTGATATCGTTGAAGGCGGTATTACCTATGATTCGTTTATAAATCAGCACAAGAAGCTGGCCGAAAAGCTCAATCACAGAAATAAATGCTCAAGTGTTTTTGAAATAGGCTGCGGAAGCGGCGGAAATCTTTATCTTTTTTCTCTTTCCGGTTATCAGGTAGGAGGAATAGATTATTCTCAAAATCTTCTGGATTTTGCGGACAAGGCTGTGGATAAGGATAAGGTTCTGGAGCTTATTTGTGACGATGCGGTAAACGTAAGCACGGATATAAGATACGACGCAGGTTTTTCCAACAGTGTTTTCTCTTATTTTTCCGATTACGGATATGCGGAAGGCGTTCTTGAGAAAATGATCGAAAAATGCAGGTACAGTATTGTTCTTATTGACGTTCACAACCTCGATAAGAAGCAGGAGTTTCTTGATTTCAGAAGAAAAATGATCGAAAATTACGATGAAAAGTACAGCGGACTGCCTAAGCTTTTTTATCCTAAAAGCTTTTTTGACGACATTGCCAAAAGGCATAATCTGGATGTTGAATTTTATGATTCCGATGTAGAGGGATACTGGAATAATCCGTATATTTACAATGTCTGTTTTTATAAAAAATAAGAGGCCGGCGCATAGATGTTACAGTATAAACCGTTATACGGGCAAATACCGCACAAATTTCGTTTTGTGCGGTTTGATTTTTGAATGGGGCAAAATGAGGTAGATATGATGATAAAAAACAAAGATATATATAAAAGAGCGCTTCGTCTGGCAGTGCCGATGATGATACAAAACGGAATCACCAATATGGTTGGTCTGGTGGATAATGTTATGGTGGGGAGCCTCGGAAGCGAAGCCATTACGGCAGTCTCCATAGTTACGCAGCTTATATTTGTATTTAACCTTGCCGTTTTCGGTGGTCTTTCGGGTCCGGGTATTTACGGCGCGCAGTATTACGGTCAACGTAATACCGAAGGCTTTCGCAGTACCGTTCGTATAAAGCATTGGATAGGTCTGTTCTGTCTTATCGGAGGACTTCTGGTGTTTTATATGGCCGGAGAGCCGCTTATCGGACTTTATCTTAAGGGAGAAGGCGGAGACGTTGACCCAGTGCTTACTATGAGCCTGGCAAAACAGTATCTTTCTATAATGCTCTGGGGGCTTCCTTTCTTTGTAATCACACAAATATATGCGGGAAGCCTTCGTGAGACGGGGGACAGCGTTAAGCCCATGGCGGCCGGCATCGTTTCGGTGGTCGTAGACATTGTGTTCAATTATCTTCTTATTTACGGCAATTTAGGCATGCCTAAGCTGGGGGTTGAGGGAGCCGCCGCCGCAACGGTCTTGGCCAGAATCATTGAAGCGGCAGTAGTGGTTATCTGGGCCTTTGCGGCGCGGAACAAGCATACCTTTCTTAAGGGCCTTTACCGAACAATGCTCGTTCCCCCGGCCGAAGCCAAAAGGATAGTTAAAAAAAGTCTTCCCATTTTTCTGAACGAGTTTTTATGGGCGGGGGCAATGGCGGCTCTTACACAGTGTTATTCCATAAGAAGCCTCGATATAGTGGCAGGTTTAAACATTTCAAACGCTTTATGCAATATGTTTAACGTTGTATTTGTAGCTATGGGCAATGCGGTGGGGATACTTATAGGACAGACTTTGGGCGCTTCACAGTATGAAAAAGCAAAAAAGGACGCTTTCGGGCTGATGTGGTTTACCGGGATATCATGCATTGCGCTTACGGCCGTGCTCGTCGGTTTTTCCGGATTGTTTCCGTCGTTTTACAATACTACGGATGAAATACGAAGCTATGCCACATGGTTTATTGCAATTACAGCAGTCTTTTTTCCCGTTCAGGGCTTTTTGAATTCGCTTTATTTTACTTTAAGATCCGGAGGAAAAACGCTGGTGACATTTTTGTTTGACAGTGTTTTTTCCTGGATAATACCCGTACCCTGTGCATTTCTTCTCTGCAATTTTACCTCGCTTCCGATCTTCGCCGTATATGCGGTTATACAGGCGGCGGATCTAATTAAGGTAACCGTGGGGTATGTGCTTATCAAAAAAGGCGTCTGGATCAGCAATTTGGTTTCTGAAGATTAAATGCGGAGGAAGGATAAAAAGTGTTCTTACACAATTAGGTGGATCTTGACGGTATATGTTTCAAATTCTTGTTTTTATTCCGCAATTTTACCTGAAATCCGATTTTAGTGATGCTTTTTATTCAGACGGCGGATCGGATTAAAGTCACCGCAGGGCATGTGCTTATCAAAAATAGCGTATTGATCTGCAATCCGGCTGCCGAGTTTAAATTCGGAGGAAGGATAAAAAGTGGTTTTACACAATGAGGTGGATTTTGACGGTATATGTTTCAAATTGTCTTGTAATGCGTTTTATTATAACGTAAGCCGGTGCGTACATACGGAAAAACTTGCAAATTTTTGTATGTTGTGGTATAATAGTTTAGATTTGGACATTTATTTTTGGATCGGTACGGTAAATGAGAATAATAGGTATAGATCCCGGATACGCCATTGTGGGATTCGGGATAATAGAATACGAAAACGGCAGATTCAGAACGGTTGATTACGGTGCGGTAACAACCCCTTCGGGAATAGATTTTAATCTCAGGCTAAGGACGATATATGAGGATATAAGTCAGATACTGGATATATACAAGCCGGAAAGTCTGGCGATAGAAAAATTGTATTTTCAGAACAACCAGAAGACCGCCATCGATGTCGCTGAGGCAAGGGGGGTTATTCTTCTTGCCGCCAGTCAGAGAAATCTGTTGATCCGTGAGTACACGCCGCTGGAAGTAAAAAAATCAATTACAGGATACGGGCAGGCGGTAAAGAAACAGGTCCAGGAGATGACAAAACGAGTATTAAAGCTTCCGGCAATACCAAAGCCGGACGATACGGCTGACGCTCTGGCAATTGCGGTTTGTCATGCTCATACGGATAATTCGCTGCTGGCAGGTTTCGGGAAACATATACTTTAATTTTTGAAAGGATGTCATATGATTTACAGTGTAAACGGCGAGGTCGCATATATTGCTCAGAACCTGATAGTCGTGGAATGCGGCGGGGTGGGGTATTCCTGTTATTCTACCTCTTCAGCCGTTTCAAAAGCGTCAGTGGGAGAAAAGCTCAAGCTGTATACTTATCTGAATATACGTCAGGATGCTGTCGAGCTTTTCGGTTTTGCTGACGAGGGTGAGCTTAATTGTTTTAAGCTTCTTCTTTCGGTTTCGGGGGTAGGCTGTAAAATGGCGGTTTCTCTTTTATCCGGCTTAAGCCCTCAGGAGTTCGCAATAGCAGTTGTCAATGAGGATCATAAAAAGCTGACAAAGGTTCCGGGAATAGGAAACAAGCTGGCTCAGAGAATAGTACTCGAGCTTAAGGATAAGCTTAAAAAGGATCCTTCGTTTGAAAACACCGGTATTCCCGAAATAAATCTTTCCGCTACCGCAGGCAACGCGGTATCGGAGGCGCTCACCGCACTTATGGTGCTCGGTTTTACCAATACGCAGGCTCAGAAGGCTTTAGAAGGATTACCGTCCGAGCTTTCGGTTCAGGAGCTTGTTAAGGAAGGACTGAAAAGACTTTCCGGAAAGTGATTTTTGGAATAGGACGTGATGTGCCTGAATAAAGCTGAAAGGAAGTGAGTTTTATGGCAATAGAAATGGGCGGATTTCAAAGCTCATCGGACGATGATGCGCAGTATGGGCGGGTCATTGAAACCAATGTCAAGCCAGAGGATATCGACGTTGAATTCAGCCTGCGTCCAAAAACTCTTTCTGAATATACCGGACAGGAAAAAGTAAAAGAAAATCTTAAAATTTATATAGAAGCGGCAAAAAAGAGAAGGGAGCCCCTTGATCATGTGCTGCTGTACGGTCCTCCCGGACTCGGAAAGACAACTCTTTCGGGAATAATAGCCAATGAAATGGGCGTTCAGATAAAAATCACTTCGGGACCCGCTATTGAAAAACCCGGAAGTCTTGCTTCAATACTTACTACTCTTAAGGACGGAGATGTTTTATTTATTGATGAGATACACCGACTTTCCCGTCAGGTGGAAGAGGTCCTTTATCCAGCAATGGAGGATTATGCTCTTGATATTATGATAGGAAAGGGTCCGGACGCTCAGTCGATACGTATCGATCTGCCGCATTTTACGCTTATAGGAGCAACTACCAGAGCGGGTCAGCTTACCGGTCCTCTTCGCGACAGATTCGGAGTGGTGGAACGGTTGGAGCTTTATTCGCATCAGCAGCTTTGCGAGATCATTATGAGATCGGCGGTGATTCTTGGGATTCCGACAGTTAAGGACGGAGCGTTTGAGCTTGCACGCAGGTCAAGGGGGACTCCACGTATTGCAAACAGGCTTCTGAAAAGAGCGAGAGATTTCGCAGAGGTCAAGGGTGAGGGGAAAATTACCAGGGAATTGGCTGACTATGCTTTAAACTGCCTTGAAATAGATGAATTGGGTCTTGACGGATTGGACAGACGTTTGTTGACTATGATCATAAAGGGATATAACGGAGGTCCTGTGGGACTGGAGACTCTGGCAAGCGCTTTGGGTGAGGAGGCGGTTACTTTAGAGGACGTCTGTGAGCCGTATCTTATGCAGCTTGGTTTTATTGCACGTACACCCAGAGGAAGAACCGCTACGCCAATCGCTTACAAGCATCTCGGAATAGAATTTGAGGGGCAGCAAATACTGCTTTGAATCGGAAAAAATGTTATGAATCTTAACCGGAGAAAGATATCTAAAAGTTACGGCAATAAGGAAGGGAAGATATGTGAGAAAGCAAAGCACAATGCGGAATGTTTAACGAAAAAAGAAGAGCTTTTTCCGCTTTTGTAAACAGAGGAGTTTATTTTGTCAAGAAGCACATCGGCGTTCTTAAAAATTGTATGCCGGGTCAATGAAACGACTGATAAAAAAAGTGCGATAAGCCGCCGTTTAATCAGAAGCCACTTGGGCAATATATTGACCGCTGATCCGATATCAACGAAGAACAGCCTTTTTATAGACGGAGGATAAGTGAAGTTATAGTGACGTTATGTAGCGATACCGCATTGGCGGAAGCAGTATTATTGACGGAATACTCAGTTTGTCAGGTGCAAGCCGTTCAAGATAGTACCGTCGGTTTGGTCTTATCCGTTTGATGTTATACGATCCATGACGTGTTTTTCGAATACTGTTTGGACAAAACCCGTCTTGGAGGTCAAGGCAAGCGGCGTTTCGAAAATGTCAAAGCCCGTATCTCGGGGAATGATGCGTGTTATGCCGATCTTATTTTAAACCGGTGTTGATATCCACGGTTTAAAATGGGATAGCACCCAAAACACTGATCCCACAGTTGTAAAAAGGTATTTGTATTTGGGGTTATCTGAAAAGCCGCAAAAATGCACAGTTTTTATTAACCGCAGACGCTTTTCACGTCAAGGTATGCCGGTAGTTATCCCAAATCGACACTGTGAAACACCCTCTTATTTCTCCGCTTTTTTCTTTGAAAACGCCGCGTTTAAGCGCAATTATACAAATTTGCTTTGTTTTCAGATGCGCCCTTATTTCTCAGAGCTCGGTTTTGTCAATCCGGACTATCATGAAGGCAGAACATTCGGAAATCTTGTCCGGGTGGTTTTTAAAACGGTGAAAAAATTTCTATCGGATATTTTTAGGAACGAAACGCACGTTATGACCGCTAATTACGGCTTCACACTTTCCGGAAATGAAGAAAACGGCTTTTCGTTCCAGCCTGAAGATACCGCCGTATATCGGAAAACATCAAAGAACGAGTTACCGGAATAGTTTTTGCAGACATAATTTTTTTGTGATATTTTTTCAAAATCCTTGGCGTAAGATATGGGCAATGCAAATGATAAAAAGCCGTTAAACCTATAGCATATATAATTTATATAGACAAATCTTAATATTATTGTACGGTCTTTTTTAAAACTTTCGGAAAAATCGAATTTCCCGAAAATAATTCGGATTTATAAGAAAAGTCAAACCATGAATGAACATTGTCGGTGTAACACGATTAACGTATAACTGACGTGAGGCGGCATTTTTTAAATCAAGGCTGTCGATAATGTCAGAGTATATGCGGCTTGGGGAAATTGTAGGCGTTATGAACGCAGGTTTTCATTATCCGGACGGCAAAAGCGTTATTTCAGTATTAACCTGATGCGGAAAAGGATATGCGGCTGCAAAACAGCAATTAAACGGACCCCGTAAAAAAATGGTTATCAGTCATAAATTATGCGCGAGCGGTGTTCAAATCATTTCAGCCGTATTTCGGAACCGGACTCGGTCATATATTATAAATATAAATTAAAAACGGATTTCAGGCAGTCGTATATTTTAATTGAATAAAATATGCTGACATTTTTGTGATTAAAAAGCTTTTCAGGTTTGATTTATGATTATTTTGCAGGGTATGATGTGATCTTGTCTTTATAGGGCAGAATATGATATGGAAAACACCCGATACTTTAAAAAAATTATTTTAGGAGATGCTTAAGATATGGGCAGATTATTCGGAACAGACGGTGCGAGAGGCGTGGCCGTGACCGAGCTTACATGCGAGCTTGCAATGCAGATAGGGAGGGCCGCTGCGGCTGTCCTTACAAAGCATAAGGCGGACGGAGGCAGAGCCAATATTCTTATAGGAAAGGATACAAGGATATCTTCAGATGTTCTTGAGGCGGCTCTGGTTGCCGGAATAACCTCAGTCGGAGTAGACGTTAAGCTTATAGGAGTCGTTCCCACACCGGCAGTAGCTTTTCTTGTAAAGGCGCATCATGCCGACGCGGGGGTCATGATATCGGCTTCTCATAATTCGGTTGAATATAACGGGATAAAGCTTTTTTCCGGTACGGGCTTCAAGCTTCCTGACAGCGTGGAAGAAGAAATAGAATCGCTTATTCTGGATAATCCCGGAGATATAAAACTGAAAAACGGCTGCGATATAGGCAGGATAAGTACTTTAAGCGATGCGGCCGACGAATATATCGAGCATCTTAAAAGCACCGCCGATTGTTGCTTTGATGATCTTACGGTTGCGATAGACTGTGCCAACGGGAGCGCTTCTGTTACCGCAAAAAAGCTTTTTACGGAGCTTGGCGCCAAGTGCCTTATGTTGAGCGATAAGCCCGACGGATGCAATATCAACGATAAATGCGGATCTACTCATCTCGATAATTTGCAGAGGTTTGTTGAGGAAAAGGGGTGCGATCTGGGAGTTGCTTTTGACGGAGACGCCGACAGATGTCTCGCAGTTGACGACTCCGGAAATATTGTGGACGGGGATAAGCTGATAGCGATCATTTCCGATTATATGAAGGAAAAGGAGACGCTTAAAAACGATACGGCAGTTGTTACGGTTATGAGTAATTTAGGCTTTCATACATACATGAAGGATAAGGGAATAAAAACTGTATGTACAGCCGTCGGAGACAGGTATGTCCTTGAAGAAATGCTTAAAAACGGTTATAATATAGGCGGCGAACAGTCGGGACATATTATTTTTCTTGATTATGCAACCACCGGAGACGGACAGCTGACCGCGGTTCAGCTTATGAACCTTCTGGTTATGAGCAAAAAAAGTCTGTATAAGCTTACCAAAGAGATACCGGACTATCCTCAGATTCTTGTCAATGTCATCATTAATGAGGATCAAAAGGGAAAATGGGATAAGATAAAGGCTATCACAGATATGATAAAAAACGCCGAAGAAGCAATGGGTGACAGAGGGCGCATACTTGTAAGAGAGAGCGGCACCGAGCCGCTGTTGAGAATCATGGCTGAGGGAACTAATGAAGAAGCTGTCAGCTATTGGATAGATATGATTACAAGGACTGTGGAAAAAGAGCTTTGCGGCGGATCGGAGACCTGACAATGGCAAAAATAGAGTGTGAGCTTCACGGGGATTTCAATAATATTCTTCAGTCGCTTCATGACGCAGTAATGAGGGGAAGCAGCAGCGCTACAATCGAAGAAAGCAGCGATTTTTCCACTTCCGTTTCACGGTGCAGCATAAGAGCTTACGAGAGGTACAGTTATTCGGGCCGAGGAAGAGTCAGCCTTAATATCGTTTTGTTTCAGTCGGAAAACCGTATTTTTCTTTCCGCAGTTTCTACAGGCGGGAGTCAGGCTATGTTCTTTAAGGTAAATACCCTCGGAGAGAATAATTTCCTCGATTCTATCAAACCCGCCGTAAATATGTTTTTGTAATAAGGAATGTTTAATGAGAATTGCTGAAAACTGGCAGGATTACTGCCTTATCGATACATCCGACGGCGAAAGACTTGAGCGTTGGGGAAAAGTTACATTAATACGTCCGGATCCGCAGATAATATGGAAATCCCCTGATCCGGCAAAGGAGTGGAGCACGCCTCACGCAAGGTATATCAGATCTTCAAGCGGAGGAGGTCACTGGGAGTATGCCGGGACCGTTCCGGAAAGCTGGACGGTAAAATACAAGGATCTTTCTTTTTCCGTTAAGCCTACCGGATTCAAGCATACAGGACTTTTTCCTGAGCAGGCGGTGAACTGGGACTACTGTTCAAGACTTATAAAGAATGCGGGACGACCTATTAATGTGCTTAATCTTTTCGCTTATACGGGGGGAGCCACTCTTGCTTGTGCGGCTGCCGGCGCAAAGGTCTGTCACCTCGACGCCGTCAAGGGCATGGTAGACTGGGGCAGACAGAACGCACGTCTCAGTGGGCTTTCGGATAAGCCTATACGGTGGATAGTCGACGACGCTATGAAATTTCTCGGAAGAGAGGTAAAGCGCGGTAATAAATATGACGGAATCATTCTTGATCCGCCAAGTTACGGCAGAGGGACTAACGGAGAGATGTGGAAGCTGGAGGATTGTATCCACGAGCTAATGATAAGATGCACACAGGTTTTGTCAGACGATCCTTTGTTTATTCTGCTCAACAGTTATACAACCGGGCTTTCGCCTTCCGTCATGGCATATCTGCTTAAAATGACGGTGGGTTCGGTGAGAAGGATAGAGGTATGGGCCGAGGAAATAGGACTGCCCGTTAAAAATACCGGATTGGCTATTCCGTGCGGGAATACCGCAGCGGTAAGTTTTCTGTGATTATCAGAATGAAGTAAATGTTTCCGGGTTTTATCGGCTTTTTGATAAATACTGCAAAAATATGAACGAAGCAGATAAAAAACAAAAAATCAGGACGCCAAATATTTGGTGAAGCGTTAAGTATTTTTACCGGTCCATGGATTTGCAGTGCGGGAATAATTAAGGAAATATCGCACAATGAAGGCTTTAAGGCTTTGCATATGTCTTGCTTTTGTGTTTTCCGTCATCATGCGCAAATCCTCCTTTGAAATACATTGGTATTTCTGCGTCGGGTTTATACGATCTGACGGCGTAATCCGCACAAAATCATTGTGTGGAGCTGCCTTAAAAATATAACAGTTATCAGGAGTTTTCTGATGAACATAATTGAAGTGGAGAAGCTTTGTTTCGAGTATCCTATCACGGATGACGAAGGAAATGTCATAGGCGGGAACAGGGTGCTTGAGAATATTGACCTTAAAATACCGAAGGGGCAGTTTCTGGCTGTCCTTGGGCATAACGGATGCGGAAAATCAACCCTTGCAAAGCATTTTAACGGAATACTTGTGGGTAATTCGGGTAAGGTTTTCGTGAACGGAACGGATACTTCCGATGACGATAAGATATATGATGTCCGTCAGACTGTGGGAATGGTATTTCAAAATCCGGACAATCAGCTGGTTGCTACTATAGTTGAAGAGGATGTGGCTTTTGCTCCGGAAAACCTGGGTATCCCTCCCGCAGAAATAAGGAAACGGGTCGATGAAGCGCTTAATGCGGTCGATATGTATAAATACAGACTTCATTCGGCACATCAGCTTTCCGGCGGTCAAAAACAGAGAGTTGCAATAGCCGGGGTAATCGCAATGCGTCCCCAGTGCATAGTTTTGGATGAACCTACGGCGATGCTTGATCCCAAGGGCCGTAAGTCAGTAATGAAAACAATAAAAAGACTTAATAAGGAATTCGGAATCACAGTAGTTCTTATAACGCATTATATGGATGAAGCCGCTCAGGCAGAGCGCGTTGTGGTGATGGACAGCGGTAAGATCATAATGGACGATATTCCCAAGAAGATTTTCTCACAGGTGGACAGGCTTACTGAGGCAGGGTTAGACGTACCGCAGGTTACCCAGCTCGCTTACGAGCTCAAAAAGGAAGGCGTCGATATTTCTCTTGAGGTGCTTACGGAAGAGGATGTGCTTAAAGAACTGAAACATCTGCTGGATAAGTAATATAATATAAAGAAGATGGAATTTTGTAAAAAACACAGTGCGGATCCGGCAGGGGCCAATGCTGCCAAAGCATGTGCGCGATAATGAAAAAAGGAAACGATAAATGAATGCGGTAGAGACAAAAAAATTAACTTATAAATACAGCGTGGGAACTCCTTTTGAAACCACGGCCGTAGATAATGTAAGCGTTTCGGTGGAGCTCGGAGAATTCGTCGGCGTTATAGGTCATACGGGAAGCGGTAAGTCCACGTTTATACAACATTTAAACGGACTTTTAAAACAAACCTCCGGAGAGGTTTATATAAACGGCAGGAATATCCGGAGCAAGGACGTCGATATCAAGGAGATTCGTTTTGAAGCCGGACTCGTATTTCAATATTCGGAATATCAGCTGTTCGAGGAAACGGTTTATAAAGATATTGCATACGGTCCGAAAAATATGGGGCTTTCCAAGGAAGAAATCGATAAAAGAGTACTTAAGGCCGCCGACGAAATGGGTATCGGCAGGGAACTCCTGGATCGGTCTCCTTTTGACCTTTCCGGAGGGCAAAAGCGCCGCGTCGCATTGGCGGGGGTAATAGCCATGGAGCCTAAGATACTTATTCTTGATGAGCCCGCCGCCGGACTTGATCCGTCAGGAAGGGACAAGGTGCTTGAAAAAATATCGGAATATCATAAAAAATCAGGAACTACCATACTTCTTGTTTCCCACTCTATGGAGGATATAGTCAAATATGCCGACAAAGTGCTGGTTATGAACAGAGGACAGCTTTTCTGCTATGAAAATACCGATAAGGTGTTTTCTATGGCTAAGGAGCTGCAAATGATAGGACTTGACGTTCCGCAGATAACCAAGCTTGCTCAGCTGCTCTTTGAAAACGGGATAGACATAGGACAGGATATTTATACGGTTGAAAGAGCAAAGGAAAGAATAATGAAGATAATAAAAGGAAAGACAAATGCTTAAGGATATAACAATAGGACAGTATTTTCCGGGCAATTCGGTAATTCACCGTATGGACAGCCGATTTAAAATAGTTCTCGACATCTTGTATGTGGTTATACTGTTTTTGGCAAATAATTTCATCTCCTTAGCGGTAGCCGGAATATTTATTTTTATGGCATACGGAGTTTCCGAGATAAAGCCCGTAATGATGTTCAAAAGCTTAAAACCCCTTCTTCCTCTTATTTTGTTTACTGCGGCACTTAATCTGTTTTTTGTGAAGGGTACGGATGAGCCTCTTGTAAGCTGGTGGATAATAAATATATATCAGGAGGGAATATCTACCGCTGTTTTTATGATTGTACGCATAATTTGTCTTATCGTCGGAATGTCGCTGCTCACGTATACCACATCTCCGATCGTGCTTACGGACGCAATAGAAAGACTTTTGTCGCCTCTAAAAAAAATAAAGCTTCCCGTTCATGAGCTTGCTATGATGATGACCATTGCTTTAAGGTTTATTCCCACGCTTATAGAGGAGACCGATAAGATAATGTCGGCACAAAAGGCGAGAGGCGCAGACCTTGACACAGGCGGACTTATGAAGAGGGCCAAGGCGCTTGTTCCTATTCTTATACCGCTGTTTGTTTCGGCATTTAAAAGAGCCAATGAACTGGCAATGGCGATGGAATGCCGCTGTTACAGGGGAGGAGAAGGACGAACAAAGCTAAGGCAGCTTAAGGCTCAGCCGATCGATTATATAATATCATTGCTTATGATCACGGTATTGGGATTTGTTATTGTTGATAATATAGTGTTTGTATGAGAAATCTAAAATTTATTATTTCGTATAAGGGAACGGCTTATAACGGTTATCAGAGCCAACCGGGAGGAAATACGATTCAGGATACGGTAGAAAAAGTTCTGAGGAGCCTATTGAATCAAAGTGTTACGATTAACGGATGCTCAAGAACCGATGCAGGCGTTCATGCTATTGAATTTGTCTTTAATGTCAAATACGACGAGGTTTTAAGCAGCATAGGAACCGACGGACTTATCCGCGGTATGAACGGACTGCTGCCTTCGGATATTTCTGTGGTGGGATGCGAATATGTATCCGATGCGTTTCACGCCCGTTTCGATGCAAAAGGCAAGGAATACCTTTATATCGTGGATTGTTCAAGGGTGCGCAATGTTTTTTCACAGGGGCTGGCATTAAGTTATCCTTATGAGCTTAATATAGAAAAAATGACGGAAGCAGCGGAGATCATAAAAGGTAAGCATGATTTTGCCGCATTCTGCAAAGCGGAGGCTAAAGAGCATCTTAAGTCCACCGTCAGAACAGTTTATGATATAAGGATCGAAAAGGAAGGCGGCTTTATACGGTTTTATATAAGCGGAGACGGATTTCTTCACAATATGGTAAGAATAATTGTTGGGACGCTTATATTTGTCAGCGAAGGTAAAAGAAGCCTTGATGATGTTAAATCCGCAGTTAAGGACGGTAAAAGGGATATGGCGGGAAAGACATTGGAACCCTGTGGATTGTATTTAAATAAAGTGTTTTATTGACTGATCGACCGTTTTTTATGAATTCCGATATGCAACGGTTTTGCGCAAGATCATTTATTTAGACGGTGACGATATCAGATCATATTCTGAGAAAATAAAAAACCTCAAATATAATTGCGTTTTGTTTACGGATATAATCCGGTTAAGGACAAGCGGATCGGGCTTTTTTCGTCAGTCCCGGCGATCGGGTCGCCGTTAAAAATAGAGCGTATGGAGGACGGAAATTATTTAAAGGAAGCGTATTTCGCAAAAGCACAGCTATAATTTGATCAAGAGCAAGGCTTTATGATAACCAGTAAATAAAAACCCGATAATGTTTTTTAAAAATACGCATATTTATTTTATACAAATATGCTTTTTCTGATATAGCAGAATTGATACGGATCTATGAAAAGTACAGACGAAAGGAGACATTGATGGCTGAAAACGATAAAACAAGCGATAAAACCAAGACGTCTGATCTGGTTGAATACAGAAAAAAAAGAAAGCAGAGAAAACTGCTTACAAAGCTTATTGTTGTCGCGGCGGTATTCGTTCTGGCACTATTGGTCGCAGCTAATTTTAATGCCATTATAGAGCCGTTAAGAGGTATAGCTTCCCGAATCGATACCAAGACCTCGGATGAGATAGGATTTCCTATAAAGCTTTCCGGCAGCGCTTCTTATTCTTTTGACAGCTTTGGAGATAATTTTTCTCTTCTGACTGATACATATCTGTATACCTACGGTATGAACGGCGGACAAAATTATGCAGTGCGTCATAGTTATTCAAAGCCTGTACAATGTACAAATTCAAGGCGTATACTTTTATATGACAAGGATTATAACAGTTTTTCGCTTTATAATAAAACAAGACTTATTTACAGCAATACAGTGGAGGATAAAATTGTTTTTGCTTCACTCGGGGGCAACGATTCGGCGGCAGTCGTAACAAACTCCGACAGATATTCAAATATAATATATGTGTATGACGGAAACGGAAAATGGAGATATACAAGAAAGTATATTGATGAAAATGTAATGAATGTTCAGTTTTCTTCGGAGGGCAGGTATATTTATGTATCCACACTTGGAGTTGAAAACGGGGAAATATATTCATCGGTTTATAAATATGATATAACCGGGGAAAATGACGCTATATGGAGCTATAAGCTCACCCGTTCCTCAATCCCGGTCAAAATGTTTGTAAAAAGCGGAAGGGTTTGCGTCTTGTATGATAATTACGGGGTTTCCTTAAACGAAGCGGACGGATCGATCACAGGAGAAAAGGAATTTTCGGGTACAGTCCAGTGTTGTGATAATTCCGATTCCGTAATCGGTGTAATATATCTTGACACATCATCAAATAAAAAGGTACTTCTTTCTTTAAGCTATGAAATGGAAGTAAAAGCAAGTAAAGCCATAGGATCAAGTATCAACCGTATCGTTGCGGACGGAGGAGTAATATACACCGTTCAATCCGATATGTTGTTGGGTTATGATCAGGAAATGAATACAGTAACCGAAAAACAACTTTCCGAGGAGTATGCTTCTTTCATTAAAATAGGAAAATCCGTTTTGCTCTTGGGCTATAACAGCGTTGACATAGAGAAAATATAAGACTGTATCAGCTGAAAAAGGTTCAGATGCGGCTGACACCGGTACAAAAGAAAAGGAATGGTTTTATTCATGGGTACACAATTTTTTTGGTTTTTTGACGTGGCGGTAATAGCCTTGCTGCTTGTGTTTTTCTTTAAGGGGATTCACAAAGGGTTAGTATCCATACTAATCAGTTTTCTGGCTATGGTAGCGGCGTTTGTCATTGCGCTTCCCTTAAGCGGAGTAATTGCCGATTCGATTTATAATAATATGGTCAGGGACGCCGTGTCGGACGAGGTAAATAATCAAATAAGCAGCGTAGTTAAGGATACGGTAATAGGACAATTAAACACGGTGGATATGAGCAGGGCTAAGATAAACGGCAAGGCTCTGTCGGAGATCAATACCACCGCCGACAGCACGGGTAAAATAACTCTCGATCTTTCAAGGCTCGATCTCAGTGATACGGGAATGGATAAAATAGACCTTACAGCCTTCGGGATATCCGAAAGCTTTGATTATACCTCGGTCAATCTGGGCAGCGTCGAAATATCCGCTTCGGACAGAGAGGAATACGGAGTTGAAAAAACGGTCCTTGCATTGGTTTTATCAGATAATATTTCGAGGGGCACCGCTTTCGGATCAATAAGCAACGCAGTTGAGAAAATGGCCGCATCCCTTCCGTCATTTATGTCCGGGGTATCGGAATCCGTTACGTCAGGAGACAAAAATATAATAAAGGATATTGTTATCAGTATTCTTGACGCGGATACCGACGATTTTGCAGGAGCAATTACGGATAATATTGTTAAACCCGTTGTTCTTGTACCAATGAGGGCATTGATTTTTTTGATTTTGTTTGTTATAATATTGATCGTACTTGGACTGGCAGCCAAGCTTATGAAAGGAATCAATAAAATCCCTCTTATCGGAGGCGTCAACAAAATTCTTGGAGCGGCAGCCGGATTGATCCAGGGCGCGGTTGTAATATTTCTTATTTGTATTTTCATTCAGGTCGTCATTGCGCTTTCGGGCAATGAGCTTATTTTCCTTAACACCATGACTATTGATGAAACCTTCATATTCAAAAAGATATATAATTTTGAATTTCTTGACTTGATTTCTTAAAACGGATTAAAGGAGGCAAAATGCTATGATGATGTGCGGACGGTGCAAGAAACGCCCTGCCGTTGTGTTTATTACTACAATGCAGGGCAATGAAAAGCACAATGAGGGTCTGTGTCTTAAATGCGCCAAGGAGATGAATGTTCCTCAGGTAAGCGAGTATATAAAACAGCTTGGTATTTCTGAGGAAGATCTGGAGAATGAGATGGAGATGCTTTTCGGGAGCGATGAATTTCAGTCGTTGCTCGAAGCGGAGGAGGAAGAGGAGGACGAGGGCGACATTGAGGATGTGGACGGGTTTAAAAGCGGCGGCGCAAGCACCATGCCTCCTTTTTGGAGAGGACTTTTCGAGGGAACCTCGATCAATGCATCCGATCAGTTAAAGAATGAATCGGAAGCGGATAAAAAGAGCGAGAAGGTAAAAAAAGAAAAGAAAGAAAAAAATATCGAAAAATCAGGCAAGAAGCGCAAGTTTTTAGATACGTTCTGTACAAATCTTACGGCAAAGGCCAAAAGAGGAGAGCTTGACAGAATTATAGGACGTGAAAAGGAAATCTACCGCGTTACTCAGATACTTTCACGCAGAACCAAAAACAATCCGTGTCTTATCGGCGAGCCGGGCGTAGGTAAAACCGCAATTGCCGAAGGGATAGCGCAGAAGCTTGTAGCGGGGGATGTTCCTTTCAGGCTAAGAGGAAAGGAGCTTTATCTTCTCGATCTGACGGCTCTTGTTGCGGGGACCCAGTTCAGAGGTCAGTTTGAGAGCCGTGTCAAATCCCTGATAGAAGAAATAAAGAATGCCGGAAATATATTGCTGTTCATTGACGAGGTACACACGCTTGTAGGTACAGGAGACAGCAGCGAAGGCTCCATGAATGCGGCCAATATGTTTAAGCCAGCGCTCTCGAGGGGCGAATTGCAGGTCATCGGTGCGACGACATTTGACGAATACCGTAAGCATATTGAAAAGGACAGCGCTCTCGAGAGACGTTTTCAGCCGGTTACGGTAAACGAACCCAGTATTGAGGATACGGTTCAGCTTCTTAAGGGTATTAAAAGCTATTATGAGGAGCATCATGCAATCCATGTTTCAGATGATATACTGCGGTCCTGCGCATTGCTCTCGGAGCGTTATATCACCGACAGATATCTGCCGGATAAGGCTATCGACCTTCTGGACGAATCAGCTGCGTGTGCAAGTATAAAAAGCACCGACCTTGCTGAATATGAAGGACTTAAGATAGAAAATAAAAATCTTGAGAGAGAATTAACCGAGCTTTCGGCAGAAACGGAAAATATCGACTATGAGCGTATAGCGGAAATAAAAACCGGAATTTCAAAAAATGAAATACGAATAAAGGAGCTTGAGCCGCTTGTAACGCAGATACATGTTACCGAGGAGGATGTTTCAAAAGTAATTGAGCTTTGGACAGGTATTCCCGCGAGCAAGATAATGGAAAATGAATTTAAAAAAATCACTAAGCTTGAGGACGTGTTAAAAAGTCGTGTTATCGGGCAGGATAACGCCTGCGAGCTGGTTGCTTCGGCTATTAAGCGCACAAGGGTTCAGCTGTCAGCCCGCCGCCGTCCCGCTTCCTTTATTTTCGTAGGTCCTACCGGAGTTGGTAAAACCGAGCTTGTCCGCGTATTGGCAGAAGAAATGTTTGATACCGTTGATCCGCTTATAAGGCTTGATATGAGCGAATATATGGAAAAATACAGCGTAAGCAAGATAATCGGTTCTCCTCCGGGATATATAGGATACGACGAGGCCGGACAGCTTACGGAAAAGGTTCGCAGAAAGCCTTATTCGGTCATTCTTTTTGACGAGATAGAAAAGGCGCATCCCGATGTTATGAACATTCTGCTTCAAATTCTTGACGAGGGAAAGGTAACCGATTCTCACGGCAGAACGGTAAGCTTTGAAAATACGGTTATAGCTATGACCTCCAACGCAGGGTCGTCAAACACCTCTTCAGGCGGTCTCGGCTTTGGAAAATCCGAGGGAGATATTTCAAAGGAACGGGCCATGAACGCACTTAAGGAATTTCTGCGTCCGGAATTTTTAGGCCGTATTGACGAAATAGTTGTGTTTAATCCTCTTACCGAGGAAAATTATGTTAAGATAGCAAAGCTCATGCTTGAGGAAATGAAAACCGCTCTTTCGGAAAAGAATATCGAGCTTAAGATCACCGAAGCTGCATATAAGACCATTGCATCCAAGGCCTTTGGCGGCAAGTACGGCGGGCGTGATATCCGACGCGTAATCCGCCGAGAGCTGGAGGATAAGGTGGCTAATCTGGTCATTTCCAAGGGCGAAGGCGGAATTTCCGAGGTGAACGTTTCCTCTAAGACGGGAGAGTTAGTGGTTTCCTGATGAAAACAGCAGTTATTACAGGGGGAAGCGGAGCAATAGGCAGCGGGCTCGTAGCGGAGTTCGCAGGAGACTACCGGGTCGTATTTACCTATTTGCGCAATAAGGAAAAGGCAGATAAGATCGTTTCAAGGTACGGGGCAGAGGCTGTTTTATGTGATCATACCAAGGGTGCGGATATAAACAGGCTGATTAAATTGGCCGGCAGCTGTGATTTGCTGATAAATAATGCGGGGATAAGCAGTTTTGGGTTGTTTACGGATATTACGGACGATGAGCTTGACAGAGTCATCGATGCTGATCTTCTGGGGGCAATGAAGGTGACCAAAGCATTTTTGCCTTTAATGATAAGCAGAAAAAAAGGCTGTATCGTCAATATTTCTTCTATATGGGGAGTATGCGGAGGATCATGCGAGGTGGCTTATTCGGCGGCTAAGGCGGGACTTATCGGATTTACCAAGGCCTTGTCCAAGGAAGCGGGCGCTTCGGGAATAAGAGTAAATTGTATAGCTCCCGGTCTTATAGAAAGCAAAATGAACTCACATTTATCCGAGGAGGAGATCGGAGAATTTACCGAGAACACCTCCCTGGGCATGGTAGGAAGGCCTGCCGATGTTGCAAGGGCTGCAAGGTATTTGGCGGAAGCGGAGTTTGTAACAGGGCAGGTGTTGGGTGTTGACGGAGGATTTTGACGGCTGTTTTTTTGATTCGCTTGTTTAATGGTGCGGTTTATGATCGATGCAAAAATTGAGGAAATGTTTATAAAGCAGTTTGTAAAAAAGAGATTCAGACAGAGACTTCTTTTTGAGCTGCATGGGAAAAAGCGGCGAGACGGAATGAGCCGCTTTTGTCATAATGCCGTAAATTTGTTTCTCGAAAATACCATAGTTGTCGATGGGAGAATATGTAAAGAAGACATTAAAAGACATCTTTCGAAAAAATTAACAGGCAAGCAATGCTATATTATGGCGTACAATGAAAGCTTGGACGGTATCTTATGCCAATTTGAAGCGGCGCTTGATCTTGTTTTGGGAAACGGGATGGCGGCGATTATTATTTTTGACGGCTTTGCCGTTATAGAGACGGAGCAGTGTTCCGGATGCCCGGATAGATTTGTTTTATGTACTTCAAATCCTTATAAAACATTATAATCAGAGGTAATCGTAATAAATAACAAGGGTTTTGAACTAACATAGTTGTTTTGTCCGGTTTTCAGAGACCAATCAAGGCATCACGCTCATTTTTTGAGTATGATGCCTTGATTTTATGGTATAAATTAAAAAATCTATTTATTGCTCCACCAAGTAATTCTTGAATTTTTCTGCTTGCCCGGCTGCCTAAATACTTCGTCAGAAGCCCTTGAAATATGCGCATATTCCTGCGGCCTTCTTCCTTGTCTTTTGACAGCCTTTCGGCGCACAGATTCTTCAAGAGTTACTCGGTGGAGCAATAATACTAATCTTTGGTCAATATATAGACAAATAATATGGATGGCCAAAAATTAGTGCTTTGGGTGCAACTTTAATCAAGTCTACAGCTTGATCAAAGATCGGCATAACAAGTGTTTTTGAATTCATTTAATCAGACAGATGATTATCTATAAATTGATTAACGGTAAATCTAGTCCGTTTTTTCTGAAAAAACCTTAAAACAGGACTTGTTTTCTACAGCTTTGTTTTAATGACAGGAGGTGTTGAATTATATTCTATTTTTGTAACGATTCCTTGTAAAAATCCAATACACTATCCATAAAATCATCGTCAAGCCCGCTGCACTTAAATTTATCCACTTGATCGTAAAAGTCTTTTCTGACATCTTCTGGGATATCGCCGCCGTATTGTTCGTAAAGCTCCTTATATGGCTTGTTTATTTCGTCGGCATAGTCAAGACACTCTATTGAATGGAAAAGGGAATTGTGTCCGTTCTGGCGTTCCTTTTCACAGACTATGTATTTTGTATTCGGGTTGGTTATCTTGTCACGGTATGCCATTATTGCGGATTCATCTATTCCTATGGTTGTATCTTCGGAACCGTGCAGGAGCAATATGGGTGTTTCGGTATTGTTAATGCCCTTCAAAGCCGTAATTTCAAGATCGTTTCCGAAAATCATCTTATTGTAAAGCCAGATATACGGATATTCAACATAGGCAAAGCCGCCCATCATTCCTTTTGCCCATTCGATTATCATCTGCATCGGATCGTTAAAGCCAGCAACGCTTACGGAGGCGGTTATATCATGGTCGAAGTTGAATATTGCGGTTACGGCATAGCCACCCCAGCTGTGACCGTAGAGAAGTACGGGAAGCCCTTTGAAACGCTCTTCCTGTTCTATGTAGGTAAGGGCGGCGTCTAAATCTATTACAGACTGAACAAGACCTATGCAGCTGTCACCCTCGCTTTTATAACAGCCTGTGTTGTCATAGCCGAAAACCTGATAGCCTTCGTCAACAAAGCGTTTAGTTTCGGCAGTGTAGTTTTCCGCTCCGCCTCCAAGCCCGTGAGAGATAACCACCAGCCCCTTTGTATTTTCGGAGCCGTACAAATAGCCTTGCAGCTTGTTTTTTCCCGACGTGAAGGACAGCAGTTCACGGGGGTATTGGTCTTTTATATCACCGTATCTCAGGTTGGCCGTAATTTCATCCAGTACCGTTCTTCCAAAAATGTCATCGAAATTTATTTTAACAATAATAAACGATAGAGCAGAAAAAATAATCACCAATAATAACAGGCTCAGCAGTATAAGCTTTATCGGTTTTTTCTTTTTTTTAAAAATTGCGTTTGGCATTTTAATATATCTCCTTTGTTTTTGTGTTTATAAAAGTGTTTTTATAAACTCTTTGACCCATGAAAAGTAATATGGAGTATTTGTATCAAGAAGCTCCTTTATTGCGGAAATATCACCTACATTACAAGCTTTTATTAAAACTATATTTTTTCCATCTAAAAGTCCACCGTTTTTGAGGTTCTAAATGTAAGCTATATGTTGCACTGTCCGTTTAAAAGGTTTTATGAACGTTAATAACTTTTTTTATATGTTAAGATCATAAATTCGGTTTCAACATTAAGCTTATCCAAATGATCCAGCTTCTTCTGATCTCTTGCCGAAGTTTTGTAATAGTAAGGCGTCATTTTAAAAAGATCGTTGATATCGTCACGCGAAGTCAGGGTGATTTCTTTTTTTACTTCTGAGGAATTTATTAATGTGAAGCCGTCAAGTTCTGTAGGTTCCGGCCTGTTTTTGTAGGGCGTATCATATACAGCTTTTTTTAATGAGAAAAGATGGTTCTCCAAAGGTATAACCGTTATGAAAATACCGTTGTTTTTAAGAATTCTTTTAAATTCATCGCGGGCAAATGGTGCAAAAACGGAAAACAGTATATCAATACTTTTGTTTTCAAAAGGAAGACAATATGCGCTTGCAACAGCAAAGTGCACGTTCGGACAGGCTGAGGCGGCAATTTTTACAGCTTCTTTTGATACGTCTATGCCATAAACGCTTATGCTTTGATCTTCTGAAACGGCATCGTATATGCCTTTTGTGTAATATCCGTCACCGCATCCCGAATCCAGTACGGATATGTTCGGACTTATGTATTTTTTTATTTCTTCACAGAGCCCGGCTTTAAGATGACCGTAATAGTTCTTTGAAAGAAAATTACGTCGCGCGTTTACCATCAGCTTATCGTCACCATGCCCTTTTTTTCCGCCTTTAGTAAGCAGATTCACATAGCCGTATCTGGATAGGTCAAAGCAATGACCGTTAATGCATTTAAAAGATCCTATTTCTTTTGTAAGTATACGGCGGCAGACAGGACACAAAAAATTATTATTCATTTTACCGTCCTTAAAGCCTGTTTAGCATCTCTCAGCATGAAGCTTTCTTGTCCCTTTTGTTTATTTCTCCGTTGATTTTTCTTGATGTACGTCAAGTGCTTCTGCGGAAAATCGCCTCGAAATACACAAAACCAGCTGAGCAATCCATATACACATGCTTCGGGATATAAACAGGCTCATATATTCAAAATCCGTGTGTTCAACAGAAAATATTATATATCAGCAGCATGAAAATGTCAAATACGGCTGTTTATGTTTAATATTAAAAGTTGACAAATCCGGATGTAAGTGGTATCATTTAACATATCAATGCTTAATGGTGATTATATATGTTTGAATGTGTTGTATTTGATCTGGACGGAACACTGCTCAATACTCTGGATGATCTTGCAGACGCGGGAAATTATGCTTTAAGGCGTATGGGTTTTCCGGAGCATGATACGGATAAGTACAGATATTTTGTCGGCAACGGGATACCTAAGCTTATAAGCCGTATCGTACCCAAGGGATGCGACGATGACGCCATAAACGGTGTTCATGATTTTTTTACGGATTATTATGAGAAGCATTGCTTCGATAAAACCAGGCCTTATGACCAAATAACCGTCATGCTCGGAAGAATAAAGGAAAAGGGAATTAAAACCGCAGTCGCCACCAATAAGGATCACAACTTTTCAGTAAAGCTCGTCGGTGATTTTTTCGGTAATAAAATCGATATGGTATGCGGCAGAAAGGACGGATCGCCAAAAAAACCCGATCCGTATTCGGTAAATTATATTTTAAACAGCCTGAAAGCCGACAAAAAAACAGTATTATATGTAGGCGACAGCAATGTGGATATGGAAACGGCTTTAAATGCCGGTGTTAAATCATGCGGAGTTCTGTGGGGCTTCAGGACAAAACAGGAGCTTATTGAAAGCGGCGCGGTATATATTGCCGCTTCTGTTGAGGAATTATACAGGCTTATAACGGATGAGTCTTTTATCCGATAGCTTATTTATCTGAATTATTGGGGCGCTGCCCCGTATTAAATACGGAGGCGAAAAATGAGAAAATACAGATCACCTTTTATTTCTGTAGTATTTTGGACGGTCATGCTGATATTTTGCGCGATCATAGCATATGACCTTGTGAGTATGCCGAAAAACCAAAATGATGTTATTTGCCGTTCGGATATGCAATGGTTTTCCAATAACGATTCTCCTATAAATATAAACGACAGTGCGCAGATTTCGGGAATAATACATGATAATACCTACTCCGTATACTTTATCCAGGACAAGTATGAGGAAAATACCTCGATAGCGTTTAAAACAAATTTTTCAGAGGTTCAGGTGCTTTTAAACGATACGGTGATATATTCCACAAAGAACGGTCACGATATAAGTACTGACGGTATGTTTTCCCTGAGAGCACCGGCATCCGAAATTCATATCGCCGGCATTAAAAAAATCAATGAGGGCGATAAGTTATCTTTAAAGGTGACGAATTTCTATGACGATACAATATGCGGAGTGAGCAATGTTTTTTTCGGACATTCCGAAGATATAATCGATACGATATTTAAAAATGATATTCTCGGAATAATTCTTTGTATTGCCGTATTCGCCGTATGTATATTAATGTTTATTTTTCATTTTGCATTCAGAAAAGCCGTTTCGCTTCACGGAATAAAATATGCGGCTTGCTTCGCCTTTTTTGCGGCACTTCATTCCCTTTCGGAATGGAGCACGCTTTCTTTTCTGCTTATATTCGGCAATAATTTTCTCTATGTTGTTCACAATCTTTCATTCCTTTTCATGTTCCTTCCCCTTATAATGTTTTTCACTGAAAACGTACAATTCAGAACATCGGTAAGCTGCTTACAAATTTCGGCAATGCTGCAAATCATGGTTATTTTAGGATTATCTGTTCTCGCGGCGGCGAATATTGTGGATCTGCATCAGATTTTACCTATTTCCGAATGGGTGGGTCTTGTTCAGTGCCTTTTTATCTTTTTTGTTCTTTTTTACGACTTTTCAAAAAAGACGGAAAAAAGGAGCTTGGATTTTATCAGACCTGTAATATATACGGTTTTTTTGATTTGTGCGGCAATTGGTCATATTTTGTGCAGAGGCAATTCCATATCGGTTTTATTTACTTTCAGCAGTCTTTTGTTTCTTTCCGCAGTTCTGGTTATCAATATGCGTGAGGTGGCGTATACCCTTAGTCTAAGCAATGAGGTGGAGGAAATAGGGAAAGCCGCTTTTACCGACGCATTGACCGGTGTGGGCAATACGGCGGCGTACAATAAGAAGATAAAGCATCTTGAAGTCGTTAAGGTAAACTATAAGTCGATCGCCATAATACAATTTGATATAAACAATCTGAAAACAATAAACGACAATCTTGGGCATGAGCAGGGAGATAAGCTTATAACTGACGGAGCTGCAATTATTTATAAGGTGTTCGGGAAGATAGGGGATGTTTACAGAACCGGAGGAGATGAATTTGTCGGAATAATTTACGGAGATAAGGCCATGGTTTCGTGTCATGACGCACTTATCATGTTTGAGAGGGCAATCGACGAATATAACAGCGACGACAGCCATAGCTTCATATTGCAGATCGCTTACGGTGCGGATTATTATTGCAGCGAGGATGAGAGAAGATATCTTACTTTAAAAGAAGTTCAAAAACAGGCTGATGCAAATATGTATGATAAAA
The DNA here is from genome assembly GCA_910579265.1 of uncultured Ruminiclostridium sp. GTDB lineage: Bacteria > Bacillota > Clostridia > Oscillospirales > Ruminococcaceae > Ruminiclostridium_E. Next base: position 87,616 of record CAJTTE010000012.1, read on the forward strand.
AGCGTGAGATGAAAACTCATGTTACGAAGGAGCAGATATTGAAGAAGGAGCCTTTAAGCTTTAATATTGAATAGCATATGATCATGAAACGCGTGCTTTTTACAGCAGTATGCTTATTCTTTGGATATCAGGATATAAGTTTTTCAATCAGATCAAAAGTAAACACTAAGCATTATGATAGTCCGCATATTATCGGTCTGAAAAAAATATTGTTTTTTTTAAAAAGCGGCGGTGAAGAATGATTTGCTCTTGGAAAATTATTGACCGTAATATTTTGTTAATTAACAGCCCAAAGCATTGAAGGGAACAGTTATAATTTGTTCATATTGCATGACGCTTTTGTTCAAAGGGTTTTATAATTTTTTTAAAAGACGGTCGCGTTTTTTGATTTTAGCATGGTTTTTTATACATCGGGTTTTACGTAAATCGGCTTTTTAATGTTATTTTAAAGATTTATATCGGTTTAATATGATTTCTGGCGTTTGTTCACAGGTTTTTAAGCGTTTTAAAAAAATATGTATTGATTCTAAAACGGTAAGCCTTTTGACGTCGGTGTGAAAGGGTATGGCGATAAGCCCTGTGAAAAACCGAAAGACCTGTTATTGGTTTTTCTGAGGCAATAATGAAATATTAAAAGGGATAAGGCATACTTTTTCGTTGAATAAGCGGTTTTTCCTGAATGAAAAAAGGAATAGCCGGCATTTAAATGCACCATTTTCGGAATAATATACCCGTTAAAAGCCAACTTGTAAATATGCAATACAGGCAGCGTGAGATAAATGTTTTATAGTCAAGTATATAAATTCTATATAAATTCGGAATTCAGCGGAGAAAGTATATTATGTGTGAAAAAATAGAAATAAAAGAAGAGAGACTAACTGCGGAGGAATATATAAATTTCTTAAAAAGAACGGATTTGGGTTCGCAGTATCCCAAAGAACGATTTACAGACAGAATATCTAAGCTTGTAAATAATGTTTCAATAAGCCTGGTAGCAAGGAATAGGAATGGATCAGCTGTTGGTGTTTTATTTGGACTGACAGATTATGCTTATTGGCTTTATGTGACAGATTTAGGTGTTGACAAAGATTATGAGGGGCGCGGGATTGGACGTCAGCTTATGAAAAAGGCACATGATAAAGCGGGCGGTGAAAAAGATATCGCAGTATATCTGATAGCAAATGAAAATGCAATTCCATTTTACGAGAAGCTGGGTATGAAAAAAGCAGACGATGTTATGCAATATAACCATATAGAATGGACAGAGTTTTCGGTTAAATAAAAATCTGCTTGCAGAATCGTCAAGACGGTGCGGGTGCAATATTGGTTTACAAAAATATGCATTATATTTCAGGTTTTGTGTAATGGAAAAACTTTATCAAAAAGGCAGTTAAAATATAATCGGTTATTCAGGCGCTATCTGAAAAGCCGAAAAATGCAATTTTTTACTAACTGCGGAAGCTTTTTGCATCAAAGAATGCTGATAGCTATCCCTTTGGGATAATTAGGAGGATATCTCATAGTTATCCGCTTTTTCCTTGAAATCACCATGATTTTTGCGAGATCGTACAAATTTGCTCCGTTCTCAGATATGTCCTTTAAAAACACGTAAAATATTTTTTAGACAGGAGGCTGGCGTAATGACCGCTGAAGAAAAATTGGAAAAATGTTATGAAAGCTTTAGGAGGAAGATCGATTTTAAACCGCTGATAGCTTTGGTGCTTGGATCGGGATTAGGCGCACTGGCTGATGAAATTGAAGTTAAGTCCGTTCTTGATTATGATGATATCGAGGGTTTTCCTTTATCCACCGTTCCGGGGCATAAAGGCCGGTTTGTTTTCGGGTATATCGGAAACGCGCCCGTTGTTATAATGCAGGGAAGAGTACATTACTATGAGGGATATTCGATGCAGGACGTAGTTCTGCCCACAAGGCTTATGCGTAAGATGGGAGCGGAGGTCCTGTTTTTGACAAACGCATCCGGCGCGGCTAATCCGAATTATTCGGCTGGAGATTTTATGCTTATTTCCGATCAGATCGCAAATTTTGTTCCCAGCCCGCTTATCGGAGCAAATTTTGAGTCGCTTGGGGTTCGTTTTCCGGATATGAGCGATATTTACAATAAAGAGCTAAGAAAAATTATAAGAAATACCGCTGAAGAGCTTGGCATAAAGCTTCAGGAGGGTGTATACATTCAGCTTACCGGACCGAATTTTGAATCGCCCTCTGAGGTCAAAATGTGCAGACTGCTGGGTGCCGACGCTATCGGTATGAGCACCGCCTGCGAAGCTATTGCGGCTAACCATGCGGGAATGAAGATCGCAGGGATAAGCTGTGTGGCAAATCTGGGCTGCGGGCTTACCGATACTCCTCTTACGCATAAGGAGGTCATAGAGGCGGCAGATAAGGCTGCACCGCTTTTTAAAAAGCTTATCAGGGCTTCTATCGAAAATATTTACGCCGAAATAATAAAAGAATGATGGAAGCCGATTATAAATCCAAATCGTTATGTGAAAATGTCCGGCTCTCGGAAAACAGAGACAGCGTTTTTATTATCGATCAGACATTACTGCCCTATAAAGAGGTTTATTCAGAGCTTAAAAGCCTGGAGGATTTTTACGAAGCCATTTATATGCTTAGAGTCAGGGGAGCACCCGCCATCGGTATTTGTGCGGGGTATGCATTGGCTGTTCTCGCAAGCAAAATATCCTGCTCAAATCCGGATGAGTTCTTTTCAAAGCTTAGGAGCATTAAAGAGCGGCTCAATTCTTCAAGACCCACAGCCGTTAATCTCAGTAAGGCGTTAGATAGAGTTGAAAACGCCGCACTGTCCCGATCGGGGCAGGGAATAGATGCAATTATCGACGCCATGTTCAGGGAAAGTATCTCCATTCAAGCCGAGGATGTTGAAATGTGCCGCAGAATATCGGAATACGGGCTTACATTGGTAAAAAGCGGAGACGGCATTCTTACTCACTGTAATGCGGGTCCGCTGGCAACCTCGCGGTACGGAACCGGGCTTGGCCCTTTGTTTTTGGGTAAAGAGCGCGGATATAATTTTCATGTTTATGCCGATGAAACACGTCCGCTTTTGCAGGGAGCCAGGCTCACCGCCTATGAGCTCAATCGGGCGGGGATAGATGTTACCGTCATCTGCGATAATATGGCAAGTATCGTTATGCATCAGGGAAAAATCGACGCCTGCTTCGCGGGCTGTGACCGTGTGGCGGCTAACGGCGATACTGCCAATAAAATAGGAACAAGCGGCGTGGCAATACTGGCGAAGCATTACGGTATACCCTTTTATGTTTTTTGCCCTTCCTCTACCATAGATTTCAGCTGCGCTTCGGGTAAGGATATTGTGATAGAAGAACGGTCGGGGGAGGAAATAGGAAGTCTTTTCTTTAAGGAAAAAACCGTTCCCGATGGAGTGAAATGCTATAATCCGGCATTTGACGTTACCGATAACGGGCTTATTACGGCTATTGTTACGGAAAAAGGGATTTGCAGAGCACCTTATGATGTGAGCCTGGGTTTGTTGTTCGGGTGAATTTGATTTATTTGTTTATGTGTTGTCTATTACACCGATAAATTGCAGTTTATCAGGAGAAGCTTATGAGAACGGGAATTCTTATATGTGGATTAAACGGTGCCGGAAAGAGTACATTGGGAAAAGCCTTGGCGGAGAAGCTGCATTTTCGTTTTATAGATATTGAAGACCTATATTTTCCTAAGACAGATCCTGATTATCCCTATGCCTCTCCACGCACTCGTGAAGAGGTTGAAAAACTCCTTTTCATCGAGATCAAAGAAAATGAAAATTTTGTTTTTACTTCGGTAAAGGGAGATTACGGAGAAGCTGATCACCCTTTTTTTAAGTATATTGTTTTGATTGAGGTTCCGAGGGAAATACGGTTACAACGGGTTAAAAACCGATCTTTTCAGAAATTCGGGAATAGAATTCTGCCCGGCGGAGATTTATACGAGCAGGAAAAACGATTCTTTGATTTTGTGAAAGACAGAGCAGAGAATACTGCGGAAGAATGGGTAAAACGTATAAATTGTCCTGTTATAAGAATTGACGGAAGGAAAAGCATCGAAGAAAACGCAGATTATATTATGAAACTGATATAAATACGTATTTTAAATTTACGGGGATAAATACATGGATAAACAGGAATGCATATTATTGTTTAACAGCTTACATCCGAATTTCTTTGAAAGTGATTTTATCTGTGATCTGCCCGATGAATATGTTTTTGATGAAATGATCCTTTTTCTTGATGAATTTGATGCGCATATTTATGACAAAAGGCTTGACGGCAGCGTTTCGTTCGGATTTTATGAAGGTGATATTGACGGCTTAAGGAAGAAAGTGGAAAAGGTTGATAAGGATTGGGTACAGTTTTTCGATGGAAGTGACAGGATGTTTTGCGGATATGTAAAGGGAAGGGTAGCAAGCTTTTGCCTTGTTGACGATATGGGAATACACAAAATAAACGGACATGAGTTAAAAATAGGAGGTCCGGGCTGTGTGGGAACGCTTCCTGAATACCGTGATAAAGGAATAGGGCTTACAATGATCAAGAATGTAACGCAAATATTAAAGGAAGAGGGCTATGATTGCAGCTATATACACTATACGTATTTAGCCCAGTGGTATGAAAGGCTTGGGTACAAAACCTTGATAAGATGGAGCAGAAACGGCGTTAAGCTTTGATTTACAGGGAGACCGCATAATTTGGATGTTTTATATGCAATAAAAAACAGAACAAGCTATCGGGGCAGATACAAAGATATTCCTGTCCCAAGGGACGATTTGCTTAAGATACTTGAAGCAGGAGTATCGGCACCCTCGGGGTGTAACAAGCAAACAGCTTCGTTTATAGCTGTTGACGATATGGGGCTTTTAAAAGAAATAAAATCCATGATCGTACCGCCGATAGCCGAAACTGCTCCCGCATTTATTTTAGTTCTTACTCAAAAAACATATGCATACAGAGATAAATGTTTTAATGTTCAGGATTACAGCGCGGCTATTGAAAATATGCTTTTAGCTATTAAAGCCCTTGGATATGAAAGCTGCTGGTATGAGGGGCATATCACCGACGATGACGGCATAGGCGACAATATTGCCGAATATATGGGAATATCCGACGAGTATAAGCTTGTATGCATACTTCCTGTGGGAAAACCTGACGAAGATACGGTCACGGCAGTAAAAAAGCCGTTTAGCTCCCGAGCTTGGTTTAATGAGTTTGGCAAAAAAGGTAAAAACATTTCTGTCTGATAAGGAGTATTAATGTTATGAGATTAAGGCCTTTTATTCTATGCCGTGATTTTGATAAAATAAAAAATTGGATCTCGGATGATAGAACACACGCTATGTGGTGCGCTAATCTTATTAATTATCCCATCGAAAAAGAAAATTTTGAAAAGGTAATGTCGGAAGAGGCGGATAGGTTTGGCAGCAGTCCTTATGTTGCAACCGACGATAACGGAAAGGTGTTGGGGTTCTTTTGCTATTTGGTGGATTTAAGCACGAACGAAGGCAAGCTCAGATTTATAATTATTGACCCTTCACAGCGGGGAAAAGGATTAGGAAAAGAAATGCTGCGGTTAGCTGTTGAATATGCTTTTAACATAACAAAGGCAGATGCGGTTCAGCTCAATGTTTTTTCGGAAAATATGCGTGCGCGAAGGTGTTATGAAGGCGTTGGGTTTGTCACAAGCAGGATATATGCCGACGCATTCGGTTTTAAAGATGAGTCATGGGGCAGGTGTAATATGGTAATAAGGAAAGCATAGGATATTTTATCTCGTTAAACGGCTTCGATAAAATCAGAGCATGTTCATATAAAGCCAGACACATGACTTTTCGGCAAGTTTTTGTCGTATATTTCGTTAAGTTTTTTTGAAATACAAAAGTATTCCCGCAAAAATTTGCCTCATCTACGGAGAAATTATGCTATAAAATCCGCATATCGTTTTTATGTGAACACGCTCTGATAATTTTAATTTAACATATGGTTGATTTTAATTTCTTAACATAAAAGAAAGGACACAATTATGAAAATCAGGTTTTACAATGCAAGGATAATGAAGCTTGACACGGAAGATAAGAGCTGTCCCATTATCGAAGGGGAGCTTCATACCGATGGCAGCAGGATAAGCTATATCGGTGGGGATAGCAAGGACGGCAGGTTTGACCGTGAAATCGACTGCAAGGGCAATTTGATAATTCCGGGCTTTAAGAATGCACATACACATTCGGGTATGACCTTTCTGCGCTCCTATGCGGACGATCTTCCTTTGCAGGAATGGTTGTTTAATCAGGTGTTCCCGCGTGAAGACAAGCTCACGCCCGAAGACGTTTACGCTCTTTCCAAGCTTGCCATAATGGAATATCTCAGCAGCGGGATCACCGCTAATTTCGATATGTACTTTTTTGCGGAGTCCATTGCGGCGGCCGCTAAGGATACGGGCTTCAGGACGGTGCTTTGCGGCTCGGTAAACGGAGGTCCCGAAAAAATTCAGCGTGTAAAAGACGAGTTTGACAGGTATAATAAATACCATGAGCTTGTTTCATATAAAATCGGATTTCATGCAGAATATACTACCTCGATTGATCTGATGAAGGAGATCGCGGCGTTGTCGAGAGAGCTTAAGGCACCTGTTTACACTCATAATTCCGAGACCGAAAAAGAGGTCGCGGAATGCCTTGAGCGCCACGGTATGAGCCCTACGGCTCTTTTTGAGAAGCTTGGTATGTTGGAATACGGCGGCGGCGGCTTCCACTGCGTTTATATGGACGATAATGATCTGGATATATATAAAAGACATGGACTTTGGGCGGTGACCAATCCCGGTTCAAATACAAAGCTTGCCAGCGGAATCGCACCTATCTGGGAGATGCAGAAAAGGGGCATTAACCTCGCAATAGGCACAGACGGTCCTGCAAGCAATAACTGTCTCGATATGTTCAGAGAGATGTTTTTGGTTACCGGGCTTCAAAAGCTCAAAGAAAAGAATGCAGCTGCTTGTGACGCTTTGAATGTTTTGCTGATGGCGGTTAAAGGCGGTGCGCTTGCTATGGGACTTGACGATTGCGACTGTCTTGCCGAGGGGAAGAAGGCCGATCTTGTTTTGATCGATCTTTATCAGCCCAATATGCAGCCTATCAACAATATTGCAAAAAATCTTGTTTACAGCGGAAGTAAGAGCAATGTAAAGCTGACAATGGTAGACGGAAGGATACTTTATGAAAACGGGGAATACTTTATCGGAGAAAAAGCAGAGGATGTTTACCGCAAGGCAAACGTAATTGCGGAAAGGCTGAGATGAGTGACTGCATTAAGCTGCCCACATTTGTGGAAGAGGTAATCGACAGGCTCGAGGAAGCAGGCTTTGAGGCGTATGCCGTGGGAGGATGCGTTCGTAATCCTTTGATGGAGCTTGAGGTTTCCGATTATGATATAACCACTTCGGCGCTTCCGGAGGAAACCAAAGCTGTTTTTTCCGATATGAAAGTAATAGAAACCGGTATAAAGCACGGAACCGTAACGGTTATTTCAAACGGAAAAACCGCAGAAATAACAACGTATCGTACCGACGGGATTTATACGGACAGGAGACACCCCGAAAGCGTTACTTTTACCCGGAGTCTTGACAAGGATCTGGCGAGGAGAGATTTTACGGTCAATGCTATGGCGTATTCTCATAGGCGCGGTATGGTGGATCTGTATGGCGGTACGGATGACTTGAGCAGAGGGATATTAAGGTGCGTAGGAAAAGCCGAAAAAAGGTTTGATGAGGACGCACTCAGAATAATGAGAGGCTTACGGTTCATGTCTGTTTACGGGTTTATACCTGACGATGAAACAAATTCAGCTTTTCACAGTAAAAAGAATCTTTTAAGAGAAATATCCCCCGAAAGGATAAATTACGAGCTTTGTAAGCTGCTATGCGGTAAAGCGGAGAATTTATCTGAAATACTTTCTGAATACTGGGATGTTTTTTCTGTTATAATTCCGGAGATCGAGCAGTGTCACGGATTTGATCAGCATATACATTATCATGACCGGGACGTGTGGGAGCATACGGTTGCATCGGTTTGCAGCATAGAGCCTTTAGTTCATTTAAGACTTGCTATGCTTTTTCATGATCTCGGAAAACCCGCCTGCTATAATTTTTATAATAACGAGGGACATTTTAAAGGACATGCTCAGGTCAGCGTATCTATTTGTAAAAGGGTCATGAAAGAGCTTCGTTTTGACGGTGATACATCTAAAAAGGTGCTTTCGTTGGTGGAATGGCATGACGTACCTATTAAGGATGATCCGGTAATGATTAAGAAGCTGCTCGGTAAATTCGGGAGTGATGCGTTTTTCGATCTGCTCAAGGTCCATATTGCTGATGATATGGCAAAATCCCGATCATCCCAGGGCAGAATTGGTATATATAGGGCGTCCGGTAATATTGCAAAAAAAATAATATCGGAAGGACAGTGCTTTACAATAGATAAGTTGGCTTTAAAGGGTGAAGATATTATGGCTATGGGCTTCAGAGGCAGGGAAATAGGTTCAGCGCTTGATTTTCTCCTTAAGCTGGTTATAGAAGGTAAATGCGAAAATAATTCTGAAGAGCTTCGAAAATGTTTACACATAAAAAAGAACAAATCGGAAATAATTGAAAGGGCGTGATTTTTTGTCATCGGTCGATATCGGAATTGATCTCGGTACGGCGAATACCGTTATCACAATAGGAGGAAAGGGCATTGTAGTCAACGAGCCAAGTGTCGTTGCTTATGATAAAAAAAAGCATCAGGTCCTGGCGGTGGGTGCTCAGGCATACAAGATGATAGGACGAACTCCGGAATATATCGTAGCCGTCAAGCCGCTTAAGGATGGAGTAATTTCTGATAATGACACCACAGAGGCGATGGTTTCGGCTTTTATTCATAGGGTAAGCAGCAGCATGATGCTTAAACCGAGGATAATACTTTGTGTTCCGTCTCTTATTACGGATGTGGAAAACCGCGCGGTTATTGACGCGGCTCTATCGGCGGGAGCACGTAAGGTTTTTATTATAAAAGAGCCTATTGCAGCGCTTTTAGGAGCGGGAGTAGATATTTCAAAGGCCAGCGGAGCGATGGTAGTAGATATCGGAGGAGGAACAACCGATATAGCTGTTACCTCTTTTAACGGAATCGTTCAAGATACATCCATAAAAATTGCCGGTAATAAATTGGATGAAGCCATAATAAAATATATTTCGGCAAAGTATAAAATAATTGTAGGAGAAAAAACAGCCGAGCAGGCAAAGATGAATATTGTAAATGTTTATCACCCCGACGCAAACAGAACGATGACGGTCAAAGGACGCAATCTGTTGAAGGGCCTCCCGGAAAGCCTTGAAATAAGCGAGACGGATGGCTATGAAGCTGTCATTGATCTTGTGGACGAAATAGTAGGCGGAATTAAGACCGTACTTGAACGGACGCCTCCGGAACTTGTAGGAGATATTCTGGCAAGCGGAATCGTTCTTACGGGCGGCGGCGCGCTTTTAAAAGGCCTTGATATGCTGATACGGGAAGTAATCGGAGCTCCCTGTTATATTGCAAAGGATCCTTTAAAGTGTGTAGCAAAGGGGGTCGAGGCTGCGTTCGATCTTTCCGAGGAGTTGTTGGACGGCTTTGAAAAAATATCTCTGTACAGATACAAATAAAACTGTGCTTTGAATGCTGTATCATATTTTTACTTCGCGTCATATGTTTTCCGGCGGATTCCGCCGGCTACCGATTTTTTTGAAGTTTGACAATATTTCTTTAGAATAGTGCCATTAAAAAATTTCTGATAAGCAGCACTTCGGTTTTATATTAACATGCCTGCGGCTTTGCGTATATATTAACGCTTCTCGTGATGAAAGGAAATGTTGTATGAAAGGTATAAAGCGCTTTGTTCAGTCCGTATTTTATGGAGTAAAAAGGCTTTCAAAACGCTTTGAAACGGATAACCTCACAGCTTATGCGGCACAGGCGGCTTTTTTTATATTTATCTCGGTTTTTCCCTTTTTAATGCTTTTTTTAAACCTTCTTAAATATATTCCGATGTTCAGTAACGAGAATATAGAGAATTGGTCCTTGGATTTTTTAACGCCGCAAATAGGAGAATTGCTTAAGGATATTATTAAAGAAGCGGGGGAGCATGGTTCGGGGGCTCTTATTTCAATTACGACCGTTGCCGCCTTATGGGCCTGTTCCAAGGGAGTACTTGGTATTATTTACGGACTCAACTCCATTTATAAGACTACTGAAAAGCGCGGATATATACGTTTAAGGCTTGTTGCCGTATTCTATACGATCGGTCTTATTGCAGCGCTTATAATTGTACTTATTTTAATGGTATTTGGCAATAAGATTTTAGACCTTATTTTATTACAGCTGCCGGTGCTGTCTTCTCTTGCCGATGCTGTCAGAATAATACGGTGGCTTGTCACCTTTGGCTTTCTGATTCTGTTTTTTATGTTTTTATATACAATAATTCCGGAAAGAAAAACAAAGCTTAAAAACGAGCTTCCCGGAGCTGTAATAAGCGCGGCCGGCTGGATAATTTTTTCAGTACTGTATTCATTTTATATTGACAATTTCGGAAATCAATCCAGCGTTTACGGAAGCCTTACGGCAATAATACTGTTTCTTTTGTGGATGTATTTTTGTATGATAATATTATTTTTCGGCGCCGAAATAAATGATATTATACGGGTTCATAATTTTTATGATATTTTAAAGAGAAAAAGAAGAATAAAAGCTACCATCAGAGACAAGAAAGAGTAATATTGACAATAAAGCTTGTATTTTTAATGCTTTTTGGCCCAACTGTGAACGTTATTTTGAGCAAAAGCGATATTTATTCCGGTTTGTGGAATAAATATGCAGATCAAAAAATGTATACCTTTAAAAATTTATTACCGTTTTATGGGAACCGCTTTCTTTGGCCGTTCCCTTTTTTATAAAAATAATTTAAAAGGATCTTATAAAGTGGAAACGAAGAATGTTAAATTTCATAAATTTGAAATTTCGGGTAAGTATATTTCTGTTTATCTTACAGTATTACCTGACAGACCGGTCATTTATCTGAATACTTTCGGCGATGAAGGTGAGAGCGCTTTTGAGGCGTTGAAAAGCATCGACTGTCCGGAATTTACGCTTGTTACAATAACCGGGTTGGATTGGAACAGGGATATGACGCCATGGAGCGCTCCGTCAATATTTAAGAATGATGACAACTATACGGGAGGAGCGGATGATTTTTTGCGTCTTCTTACAGGCAGAATAATACCGGAAGCAGAAAAATACGTTATCGGCAAAGTTTTATGGAGGGGACTGGCGGGATACTCACTTGCCGGTTTATTTGCCGTGTATTCAATGTATCAGGTCTCTGCATTTTCAAAAATTGCAAGCGTGTCGGGTTCATTATGGTTTCCCGGTATTAAAGAATATATTCTGTCTCACAAAACAAAAATAAAACCGGATCGCGTTTATCTTTCCATCGGCGATATGGAATGCAGAAGTTCAAACAATTATCTTAAAACCGTTCAGGATAATACCGAAGAAATAGCCGCATTTTATAAAGAATCAGGTATCGATACCGTCTTTCAAATCAATCCGGGCAATCACTTCAAGGAATCCTCGAAAAGAACGGCGGCAGGTATTGCCGGAATACTGCTTACTTAAAAACAGATAATATTTATCATAGGTTTTTCGCTTTTTTGTTATGCTTTTGTATTTTTTTTCGATTTTAAAATCCCGGTTAGTGCGTCGCTTACCCGGTTAGTGCGTTGCTTGCTATGGTCGGCACAGGTCTTATTTCCGGCAGAAACGGGCTTTTTTGGAAATGAAAAAAGACTGTCTTTTTTGACGGTTCAGGATCGTAGGGCGGTATAAAAAAGACATTTCCGATATGTTACCGGAAATGTCTTTAAAAATCTTTATATAATTTGTTTTAAGAACATTTTTTGTTTGTGATTTTATAATTTTACACTTTGTTGGAAAATTCCTCGTCAAGCTTCTTTTGATTTTCCTCGAGCCCGGCATTTATTTTGTCTATAACGGAAGGCTCAGGCTCCTTTTTTTCGGTTTTACCGGTTGAAGAGCTGCTTTCTGTTTCGGTTTTATCAGTTTTTTCGTCTCCGGATACTTTTCCGAATTCTTTGTCCAGCTTCTTCTGATTGATATCAAGCTGATCCTTTATCTTATCAATAACCGAACGGGTATCCCGATCCGTATCTTCATTGGCAAGTACATCGTTTATACGTGAGTTCAGGCTATTATTAAGAATGGAAATATTAGCCGACATATTGGACAGCTTTTCTTCTTTATCGGAGGTGTCATTTCCTCTCATCTTATCGAGGCTTATTTCGGATGCAAGTAAGCGGGCTTCCTTCTGAGACTGCATGCTTGCGCTAAAAAGTGTTCTGACAGTACCGAGATCCGTTCCGAAGAACATACCGAAATCAACCACGTCGGTTTTCCCCAGCATGCCGTTTATAAGATTGCTCGCATTAGCTATATTAGCCTGAACATTGGCAGCAGTGCTCATCTGTCCGTTAATTTTTTCAATTTGCTTTTGCTTGTATTCATCGCTTTTAGTGGTATCGCTTTCGATTTCGCTGAGCTTTTCATTGAGCTTATCTAAAGCGTTATTTGCTACGGAAGAACCTGTAACACTAGATGATCCCGCATTCATAAGACTGTTAATAGAACTCATATCAATATCCTCCTGTGGGCTGAAACATATTATGTCACCTATAAGTTATATCGGCCTGATTTTCTTCCAGTTTAACACTTTTTCCCTTTTTTGTCAATAAAAAATAGCCTAAAATTCATAATTTAATTGTGCAAAATGCACTAAAATACGGTTCAAAGCAGCTTGTCGTTTTCTTTATCTTCATCAGATTCAACAAATTTAAAATTAGGCACAATTGTGCCTCCCGAAAGCAGAGCAAATGAACTTCCGCAAAATAATGCCGTCATGGAATCGACATTTGTTTTTTCATCCTCTTGTGATTTTATATTTTTCTTGTTATCTCTACCGTCTTTCAAAGCTTATTCCTCCTTTTTTATTTTGACGTTGCTGCATCAATATTATTTGCAAAACAGGAGAAATAAAACATATGGTATTTTTATTATGATCAGTGTTAAAATGTGATATATGTTATGATTGTTTAAAGACTTTATCATGAAATTATACATTATTTACAAAATCGAAGAAATCTCTAAAGTCGGTGTGAAGATATATTAAACAATATTGTTTGTTTCCGGGCAGATAATTGAATTTTTAAAAAATGTGTTTTTTTGAAAGCCGAATAATTCAAAGCTTGGTTTTTTAATATCCCTGATGTAATGTTGTTTTGATAAATATAAATAAAACCATGCCGTTGTAAAGCCGAAAGCGTTTTATATGCAGTTTTTTGTATCGACGATGGAGTGCCCGGGCCAATAAAATACTTAAGCTTATGACAGCGGATGACTAATTATAGTGTGTTCGCATAAAATCTGCACACATATTTTCGGGTATGATTTTGTCGTTTGGAAGACGAAATTTTGTGGGGAAAATATAATAAAAAAGCTTTAACACAGCAAGCGTAAAAAATTGTCTATAGGATGTGTCTCTTATTTTGTGTGAACACGTTCTGGATCAAACGTGACGATATTTGAGTAAAAACAACACCACCGCAGTCTTTCGAAAATACATATTTGTATTTTTCGGTTTTTGCGAAGCAAAAATGAATTTTCTTTATGGAAGTTCAAGAAAAATCAGGACGAAAACGAGCGGAGGAGAGAGCCGATAGGGCGATAGACGAAGCCGTTTTCTTTTTGTAAAAACCGCCCCCGGCTTTGCCGAGGGCGGGTTTCCAAAAAATGTGGTGGAATCGGCGAGAGTCGAACTCGCGTCCGAAAGCCGGTCCGCTCACCTTTCTACATGCTTAGTTTATCTATTGAAATTTCCTTGCTTCGCTCCGATAAACAGGATCAAAGTTTGGTAGCCCTTTGATTCATCAACGGGTACAAGGCTATTACCGTTGACGTTCACTGCTGAATGACGCCCAAACCTGAGCCGCAGTATTCTCAGGCAGGACGGCAGCCGCGGTTAGGCAGCTACGAGTTCAGATCTATTATCTGCGTTTAATTTTAAAATACCCATTATTAAAGAGTTTAGGAGAACTCTGCATGCTTAGCAAGGTTCACGGCCTCCGTCGAAACCTTTACGATCCCTATTTATAGTCTATTATATACAATAAATCTATATTTGTCAATGGTAATTTATCATTTTTACTGTTGATTTTGTAGAGCTACAATAGATATTGGACAATCGAAAAAAAGATATTGAGAGAAAGCC